>NZ_CP049885.1:150000-847500 GCF_011303755.1 Acidovorax sp. HDW3
ATGGGAAACAGGTCAATATTCCTGTACCGATCAATAGTGCGATGTGGGGACGGAGAAGGTTAGCTCAGCCAACTGTTGGAATAGTTGGTTCAAGCCTGTAGTCGTGCCTGGTAGGCAAATCCGCCGGGCTTAGATGAGGGGTGATAACGAGTCTGCTTGCAGACGAAGTGAGTGATACCCTGCTTCCAGGAAAAGCCACTAAGCTTCAGCTATTGACGACCGTACCGCAAACCGACACTGGTGCGCGAGATGAGTATTCTAAGGCGCTTGAGAGAACTGCGGAGAAGGAACTCGGCAAATTGATACCGTAACTTCGGGAGAAGGTATGCCCTAAGTAAGTGAAGTTGAACAAACGGAGCTGAACAGGGTTGCAAAAAATCGGTGGCTGCGACTGTTTAATAAAAACACAGCACTCTGCAAACACGAAAGTGGACGTATAGGGTGTGACGCCTGCCCGGTGCTGGAAGATTAATTGATGGGGTGCAAGCTCTTGATCGAAGTCCCAGTAAACGGCGGCCGTAACTATAACGGTCCTAAGGTAGCGAAATTCCTTGTCGGGTAAGTTCCGACCTGCACGAATGGCGTAACGATGGCCACACTGTCTCCTCCGCAGACTCAGCGAAGTTGAAATGTTTGTGATGATGCAATCTCCCCGCGGAAAGACGGAAAGACCCCATGAACCTTTACTGTAGCTTTGTATTGGACTTTGAACGGATCTGTGTAGGATAGGTGGGAGGCTTTGAAGAGTGGATGCTAGTTCACTTGGAGCCGACGTTGAAATACCACCCTGGTGCGTTTGAGGTTCTAACCCAGGTCCATTAGCTGGATCGGGGACAGTGCATGGTAGGCAGTTTGACTGGGGCGGTCTCCTCCCAAAGCGTAACGGAGGAGTTCGAAGGTACGCTAGTTACGGTCGGACATCGTGACGATAGTGCAATGGCATAAGCGTGCTTAACTGCGAGACTGACAAGTCGAGCAGATGCGAAAGCAGGACATAGTGATCCGGTGGTTCTGTATGGAAGGGCCATCGCTCAACGGATAAAAGGTACTCTGGGGATAACAGGCTGATACCGCCCAAGAGTTCATATCGACGGCGGTGTTTGGCACCTCGATGTCGGCTCATCTCATCCTGGGGCTGTAGTCGGTCCCAAGGGTATGGCTGTTCGCCATTTAAAGAGGTACGTGAGCTGGGTTTAAAACGTCGTGAGACAGTTTTGTCCCTATCTTCCGTGGGCGCTGCAGATTTGAGGAAGCCTGCTCCTAGTACGAGAGGACCGGAGTGGACACACCTCTGGTGTACCTGTTGTCACGCCAGTGGCATCGCAGGGTAGCTAAGTGTGGAAGAGATAACCGCTGAAAGCATCTAAGCGGGAAACTCGTTTCAAGATGAGATCTGCCGGGGCCCCGAGCCCCCTAAAGAGTCGTTCTAGACCAGGACGTTGATAGGCTGGGTGTGGAAGCGCAGTAATGCGTTAAGCTAACCAGTACTAATTGCTCGTGCGGCTTGACCCTATAACTTTGACGTCCATGTCAAGGTTGTTATGCCAAGTGACGCAATCAAATACCGATTCGATTCTATGAATTCGCTGTCTTGATAAACTATCAAGATGGCTCAAAGTTTAAGCCTGATGACCATAGCAAGTTGGAACCACTCCTTCCCATCCCGAACAGGACAGTGAAACGACTTCGCGCCGATGATAGTGCGGATTCCCGTGTGAAAGTAGGTCATCGTCAGGCTATTAATAGCAAACTAACCCCTTCATTCGAAAGAATGAAGGGGTTTTGTTTTTTGGGGCCATCACCACACTTTGTGATGCGCTAGGATTGACGTTCACGTCAACGTCGTCTCGATATGGCCATTACCTACAGCATCAGCGATCTCGCCAAAGAGTTCGACCTCACCACCCGCGCCATGCGGTTCTATGAAGACATGGGCCTGCTGCAGCCCGAGCGTAGCGGCCCAGGCGGGCGCAACCGCGTCTACAGTGCCCGCGACCGCACCCGTTTGCGCCTGACCTTGCGTGCCAAGCGGCTGGGCCTGTCGCTGTCCGAGGCCAAGGAAATCATCGACCTGTACGACAGCCCGCGTGATACTGGCGTGCAGCTGCAAAAATTTCTCCAGGTGCTGGCGCAGCACCGCAAGCAGCTCGAAGAACAAATGGCCGATTTGCAGGCCAATCTGGACGAAGTTCGCGAGCATGAGCAAGAGGCCCGTAGCCTGCTCGCAAAAATCGCGCATAATTGACGTTTACGTAAACGTAATAAGCGGCCTGCCGACAGAGCAGCACCCGAGTCGCCGACCTTCCAGGAGACTTTCCATGAGCCTTGCCCCCCTGCCCGGCCTGAACTTCCAACTGGGCGACGACATTGACGCGCTGCGCGATGCCGTGCGCGACTTTGCCCAGGCCGAGATCGCGCCGCGTGCCGCTGAAATCGACCGCAGTGACCAATTCCCCATGGATGTCTGGCGCAAGCTTGGCGACCTGGGCGTGCTCGGCATCACCGTGCCGGAGGAATACGGCGGCGCCGCCATGGGCTACCTGGCGCACATGGTGGCGATGGAGGAAATCTCGCGCGCCAGCGCCTCGGTCGGCCTGTCCTACGGTGCGCACTCCAACCTGTGCGTGAACCAGATCAACCGCAACGGCACGGTGGCGCAAAAGGCCAAATACCTGCCCAAGCTGATCAGCGGTGAGCATGTGGGCGCGCTGGCCATGAGCGAGCCGGGCGCCGGCTCCGACGTCATCAGCATGAAGCTCAAGGCCGAGGACAAGGGCGGCTACTACCTGCTCAACGGCAACAAGATGTGGATCACCAACGGCCCGGATGCCGACACCCTGGTGGTTTACGCCAAGAGCGAGCCCGAGCTGGGCGCGCGCGGTGTCACGGCGTTCCTGATCGAGAAGGGAATGCCTGGTTTTTCGATTGCGCAAAAGCTCGACAAACTCGGGATGCGCGGCAGCCACACCGGCGAGCTGGTGTTCCAGAACGTGGAAGTACCGGCAGAGAACGTGCTGGGCCAGGTCAACGGTGGCGCCAAGGTGCTGATGAGCGGGCTCGACTACGAGCGCGCGGTGCTCACCGGCGGGCCGCTCGGGATCATGCAGGCGGTGATGGACAATGTCGTGCCCTACATCCACGACCGGCGGCAGTTCGGGCAAAGCATCGGCGAATTCCAGCTCATTCAGGGCAAGGTCGCCGACATGTACACCGTGCTGCAGGCCGGGCGCAGTTTTGCCTACACCGTGGCCAAGAACCTCGACATGCTCGGCAGCGAGCATGTGCGCCAGGTGCGCAAAGATTGCGCCAGCGTGATTCTGTGGTGCGCCGAGAAAGCGACGTGGATGGCGGGCGAAGGTGTGCAGATTTTTGGTGGCAACGGCTACATCAACGAATACCCGCTGGGGCGTTTGTGGCGCGACGCCAAGCTGTACGAAATCGGCGCGGGCACGAGCGAGATCCGCCGTATGTTGATTGGTCGCGAGCTGTTTGCCGAAACCTGTTGACCCCGCACCCCGCAAAGCAAAGGAAAGCCATGACGACCAGTTCCATCACCGATCTTTTTGAGCACAACCGCCAGTGGGCGGCGCAGATGGAGCGGGAAAAGCCAGGGTTTTTCACCGGCCTGATGGCGCAGCAAAAGCCGCGCTACATGTGGATTGGTTGCTCCGACAGCCGCGTGCCGGCCAACCAGATCACGGGGCTGGAGCCGGGCGAGGTGTTCGTGCACCGCAACATCGCCAACGTGGTCGTGCCGACCGACCTCAACTGCCTGTCCACCATCCAGTACGCAGTCGATCAGCTCAAGGTCGAACACCTCATGGTTGTCGGCCACTACGGCTGCGGCGGCGTGCTGGCGGCGCTGCAGGATGCACGCATTGGCCTGGCCGACAACTGGATCCGCCATGTGAAGGACGTGCGCGACAAGCACGCCGCCCTGCTCGCCGCCGTGCCCCTGCCCAAGCGCCACGATGCGCTGTGCGAGTTGAACGCCATCGAACAGGTGATGAACATCGCCCACTCCACCGTCATGCAAGACGCCTGGGCACGCGGCCAGAAGGTGCAGCTGCACGGCTGGTGCTACAGCCTGCAAAACGGCCTCATCACCAACCTGCAAATGAGCGTGCCCGACGTTGCGGGGCTGGCCGAGGTGCACCGCCAGGCCGTGGCCCAGGTGGCCGAGCGCGCCCAGGCCTGAGCAGCAGAGGGCGGCCATGGACGCAGCCCCGCACCTGGATGCGCCGCAGGCGCTGGCCATTGCCCGTGCCATGCTCGATGGCTTCAACCGCCACTACCGCCTGTTTCGCAGCGAATCGGCGCGCGCCAAGCACCGCTTTGAGACGGCCGACTGGCATGGCCAGCAGCGCGCGCAGCGCGAGCGCATCGAGTTCTACGACCTGCGCGTGCGCGAATGCGTGCGTCGGCTGGACAAAGAGTTTGCCGCCGGGGCGCAAAGCATGGCCCTGTGGCAGCAGGTCAAGCTGCACTACATCGGCCTGCTGGTCAACCACAGCCAGCCCGAGCTGGCCGAGACGTTCTTCAACTCGGTGACGACCAAAATCCTGCACCGCACGCATTTTCACAACGACTTCATCTTTGTGCGCCCGGCCGTCAGTACCGATTACATCGAGGGCTGCGAGCCGCGCCCGAGCTACCGCGCCTACTACCCAGCGCCTGGCAGCCTGGCGCACACCCTGGGCACGCTGCTGCGCGACTTTGACCTGCAGCGCCCCTTTCAAAACCTTGAGCGTGACGTGGGCTATGTGCTCGCCGCATTGCAGCCGCGCATTGCCCAGCTCACGCTGCGCGCCAACTTTCAAATCCAGGTGCTCACGGGCCTGTTCTACCGCAACAAAGGCGCGTACGTGGTGGGCCGGGTCATCAACGGCTTTTCCTCCATGCCGTTTGCCCTGCCCATTCTGCACGGCGACGATGGGCAGCTGTACATCGACGCGGCCTTGTTTGGTGAAGACGACCTGCTGGCCCTGTTCAGCTTTGCGCGGGCGTACTTCATGGTGGACATGGAAGTGCCCAGCGCCTACGTGCAGTTCCTCGCCAACCTCATGCCGCGCAAACCCCTGGCCGAGATTTACAGTGCCCTGGGCCTGGCCAAGCAGGGCAAGACCTTGTTTTACCGTGAATTTTTGTGGCATCTGCGGCATTCGAGCGACCGCCTGCGCATCGCCCCCGGCATCAAAGGCATGGTCATGCTGGTGTTTGACCTGCCGAGTTTTCCTTACGTCTTCAAACTCATACGCGACGCGTTTGCGCCACCCAAAGACACCACGCGCGCCCAGGTCGAGGCCAAGTACCAGCTCGTCAAACACCACGACCGCGTCGGGCGCATGGCCGACACGCTCGAATACAGCCTGGTGGCGCTGCCCCTGGCGCGCTTTGAGCCTGAGCTGCTCGCTGAGCTGCAGCAGCACTGCGCCAGCCAGGTGGAGATCAGCGACCGCGACGGCGACGGCCAGCAAGAGGTCATCATCAGCCACCTCTACATCGAGCGGCGCATGGTGCCGCTGAACATGTACCTGCAAGAAGCCTTTGACACCGGCCTCGATGACCCGCAGGCACGCGCGCGCCTGGAGCGCAGCGTCATCGACTACGGCAACGCCATCAAAGACCTGGTGGCCGCCAACATCTTCCCGGGCGACATGCTGTGGAAGAACTTTGGCGTCACGCGCGGCGGCAAGGTGGTGTTCTACGACTACGACGAGATCGAATACCTCACCGATTGCCACTTTCGCGCCGTGCCGCCGCCGCGCTGCGAGGAAGACGAACTCTCGGGCGAAGTCTGGTGGCCGGTGGGCCCGCACGACGTCTTTCCCGAAACCTTTGGCCCCTTTTTGCTCGGCCACCCCGTGGTGCGCGAAATTTTCATGCGCCACCACGCCGACCTGCTCACCCCCGCCTACTGGCAGGCGCACCAGGAGCGCATCCGCGCCGGCCATGTGTACGACGTCTTCCCCTACCCGGGGCAGCGGCGTTTTCCCCCTTCCCACCCACCCGCTTGAAGGAGTTTTGCCATGACCCATCCCCTTGACCCCATCGTCATCGTCGGCGCCGCGCGCACGCCCATGGGCGCGCTTCAGGGCTGCTTTGCCGACCTCGCGGCGCACGACCTGGGCGGCGCGGCCATCCGCGCGGCCGTGGCACGCGCCGGCGTAGCGCCGGAAAAGGTCGATGAAGTGCTCTTTGGCAACTGCCTCATGGCCGGCCAGGGCCAGGCGCCGGCGCGCCAGGCGGCGCACAAAGGCGGCCTGCCGCGCAGCACCGGCGCCGTGACCCTGTCCAAAATGTGCGGCGCCGGCATGGAGGCCACCTTGCTCGCGCACGACCAGCTCGTCGCCGGCAGCCGCGACGTCATGGTCGCCGGCGGCATGGAGAGCATGACCGGTGCCCCCTACCTGCTCAAAAAAGGCCGGGGCGGCTACCGCATGGGCCACGACAAAATTTTTGACCACATGATGCTCGACGGCCTCGAAGACGCCTACGAGGCCGGGCGCTCCATGGGCACCTTTGGCGAAGACTGCGCGGCCAAATACCAATTCACCCGCGCGCAACAAGACCAATTCGCCATGGCCAGCGTCCAGCGTGCGCAAGAAGCTATCAATTCAGGAGCATTCGAGGCTGAAATCACCCCCGTGACCTTCAGCACCCGCAAGGGCGAGGTGACGGTGACGCAAGACGAAGGCCCGCCCAAAATCAACGTGGACAAAATCCCCGGCCTCAAGCCCGCGTTCAAAAAGGACGGCACCATCACCGCCGCTGCCAGCTCCAGCATCAACGACGGCGCCGCCGCCCTGGTGCTGATGCGCCAATCGACCGCGCAGCAGCTCGGCTGCACGCCGCTGGCCAAAATCGTCGCCCACGCCACGCACGCGCAAGAGCCCGACTGGTTCACCACCGCCCCTATCGGCGCGACCGAAAAGGCGCTGAAAAAAGCTGGCTGGACGGTCAGTGACGTCGATCTGTGGGAAATCAACGAAGCCTTCGCCGTCGTCCCCATGGCGCTGATGCACGACCTGAAAGTGCCGCACGACAAGGTCAACGTGCACGGTGGCGCCTGCGCCCTGGGCCACCCCATCGGCGCCAGCGGCGCGCGCATCCTCGTCACCTTGCTCTACGCGCTGCAGACCAAGGGGCTGAAAAAAGGCCTGGCCACGCTGTGCATCGGCGGCGGCGAAGCCACGGCCATGGCGATCGAGGTGCTGTAAAGCAAAAAGGGCGCCGCTGCCGGCGCCCTGCACGGGGGAGCGGTGGCTCAGAGACGGAAGCTCTTGACCACGCCTTCGAGCTGCTGCACCTGGCTCTCCATCGACTGGGCGGCAGCGGCCACCTCCTCGACCAGCGCGGCGTTTTGCTGCGTGGTGATGTCGATCTGGCCGATGGCCGTGTTGGCCGCTTCGATGCCGGTAATTTGCTCGCGGCTGGCGGTCATGATCTCGCCCATCAGCGTGGTGACGTTGGCGATGCCTTGCGCCAGCTCGTCCATGGTGCTGCCCGCCTGGCGCACCAGCGCGCTGCCCTCGTGGGCGTGGGTGATGGAGTCCTCGATCAGGCCCTTGATCTCGCGTGCCGAGTTGGCCGAGCGCTGCGCCAGGTTGCGCACCTCAGAGGCCACCACGGCAAAGCCGCGCCCTTGCTCGCCGGCGCGGGCCGCTTCCACGGCGGCGTTGAGCGCCAGGATGTTGGTCTGAAAAGCAATGCCGTCGATGATGGCGATGATGCTTTGCATCTTGCTCGCCGAATCGTTGATCTGCCCCATGGTCTGCACCACCTGCTGCACCACCTGCGTGCCCTGCTGCGCCACGGTGCTGGCCTGGCCGGCGAGCTCGCTGGCGCGCCCGGCGTTGTCGGCGTTTTGGCGCACGGTGCTGGTCATCTCCTCCATCGAGGCCGCCGTCTGCACGATGGAAGACGACTGCTGCTCGGTGCGCGAAGCCAGGTCCATATTGCCGCTGGCGATTTCGCGCGAGGCGTTGCCGATGGACTCCGTGCTCTGCCCCACCTGCTGCATCAGCTCGTGCAAATGGGCGATGAAGCGGTTAAAGCTCTCGGCCACGGCGTTGAACTCGGGCGTGGTGCTCGCGGGCAGGCGCTGCGTCAAATCAGCGCCGCTGCCCGAGAGCTTGTCTATGCTCTGGCGCAAGCCCTGCAGGCTGACCATGATGCGGCGCACCAGCAGCAGCACCACGGCCAGCAGCAGCGCGGCCAGGGGAATTTGCACCAGGGCCAGGCGCGTGAGAATGGCGTCGGACTGGCGCGAGAGCAGGGCGCTGGGCACGTCGCTGGCCACCAGCCAGGGGCTGCCGGCAATGGGCTGCAGGAACAGGGTGTGCGCGCCATCGGCGCCCTGGTACTGGGATTGCGTTTTTTTCTTGCCGTCACCCGCTTGTGCGAGCAAGGCGCTCAGCGGTGCGGCCATGGGTGTTTGCAGGTCTTTGAGGTACTGCAGCTTGGGGCTGGCGCCGACCAGGGCGGCGTTGCCCACCACCTTGCCGTCGGCCTCGACGATCAGTACCTGGCCCTCCACGGCCTGCCCCATGCGCTGCGCCAGCTGGTTGAAAAAGCCCAGCGTGACGTCGATGGTGGCCACGCCCCAGGCTTTGCCGTTGCGGTAAATGCCCATGGCGCAGTTGGTGCGCGGCTCGGGGCTGGCCTCGTCCTGGTAGGCCTTGGCCCAGATGCATTGGCCCTTGGGGGCGGACATGCCATCCTTGTGCCAGGGTTGCTCCCAGTAGTTGGCCTGCTGCGGCTGGTTCCAGACGGTGTTGACCTCCAGCTCCCCCTGCGCATTGCGGGCAAAGAAGGTGCTGAACTTGTCGCGCCCCGCTTCGCGCTGGCCTGGCAGCGGCCAGATGCCGCCGCCGAACACGTTGCGGTCGCCGTATTGGTTGACCCAGTGCGGCACCAGCGCGTCGATTTGCGCGCTCGGCAGCGCCGCCGTCAGCTCTGTGATGCTGCGCTGCTGCGCCTGCACGCGGTTCATCTGCGCCGTAATCTCTTGTGCCTGCAGGTCGATGGCGTTGCGCAGCAGCTCGGATTCGTTTTGCACCAGCTCGGGCGTGATGAACCACTGGATGACGGCCACCGTAATGCCCAGCACCAGAATGAAAAAAGCCAGCAGCAGGGCCGTAAAACGGGCCTGGGTGGACTGCAACCAGGAAGGCATAGCACAACACTCCAGAAAAACCGAGAAAACTGAGAAAAACCGTTGTTCATGCTAAAGGGGTTTGCGGCACGCCGGGGGGCTCTGGCCATGGGGGAAATCACCCATGAGTACTATCAAAAACGTAGCTGCTTGCGCTTGCTACATAAGGTTTTGAATGTGTTTTATGTGTGATGTTGGCGCCCATAAAGCGTGAGCAGCTATATTTTTTAGAGCGTCAGCGGTGGCCCGTGAGATAAAACGCGGCCCAGTAAAACGGGTGGGGCTGGCTTTGGTGCCGATGATTTCAGGGTTTATCCGCAGGCGTGGTGTACAGCTGCTGCGCCGCCCTGGCGGCCTGGGTGTAGATGGCGGGCAGGTGCAGGCCGCGTGCGGCCAGGGCGTCGGGGCGCAGGGCCATGATGAAGTCCTGGCTGTCCTGCGGCGCGGGCAAGGCGGTGCCGGGCCCGGCGAGCGCCTGCAGGGCCAGGGTGGCGGCCTGCTCGCCCAGGCCGTCGGGGGCGGGGGCCAGGGCGATGGCGCCGCCGTCGGCCACAAAGCCCTCGCGCAGCCCGACCACCAGGGGCTGGGCCTGCGCCTGGGTCCACTGCGCCAGGGCGCGGGTGTCGGCCACGGCGGCCTGGCCGCTCTGGCGGGGCAGGCCCGCCAGGCTCAGGATCAGCAGCACGTCGGTGTCGGCGGCGGCGCTTTGCACGGTCTGCTGCCAGTGGGGCAGGTCGTTGGCCAAGGTGGTGCCCTGCCAGTGGTGGGGGCCCCAGTCAAAGGCTTGCAGCTGCGCGGCTTCGGCGTGCCCGGTGGCGTCGGCCACGCCCAGGGCGCGCAGGCGCAGCGGGCCCGGGCGCAGCTGCGCCAGCAGCTCGGTCAGGGGCTGCAGGGGCAGGCGCTCGCGCACGCCGCTGACGTTGGCGGCGCCGGGGTAGCCAAAGCGCTCTGGCTCCTCGCCGCTGGCGTAGATGATGCGCGGCCGGGGGGCGCCGGCGTAGTGCCGGGCGACGAAGTCTTGCGCTTCTTCGCCCACGGCCAGCACCACCTCGGGTTGCCAGCGGTCGATGACGCTGCGCGCGCGCTGGCCGCTGGCGGCCCATTCGGCGGCGTTGGGGTGGTCGTCGTCGGCAAAGGTCATGTAGTGCCAGCGCAGTGCCAGGGGGTGGCGGTTGTGCGCCAGGGCGCGCTGCACGCCCCGGTTGAACTGGCCTTCCCAGCGCCCGCTTTCGGCGTAGCTGTGCAGCACCAGCAGGCGCGGCTTTTGGTGGTTGAAGGCGACCAGGGCGGTGAGCAGCAGCAGGCAGAAGGCGCAGGCGAGCAGCCAGCGCAGGCGGGTGGCGTTCATGCGTCCAACCCCAGCCATTGCCAATAGGGAATGCTGGCGTAGGCCAGCAGCACGCGCACGGCGTTGAGCCCCCATTGGTAGCGCATGAACAGGGCCAAATCGCCACGCTGGCGCAGGCCGGCGCCGAGCGCTTGTTGGTAGGTGGAGTTCTGGTGCGGCAGAAACCAGATGTCGGAAAACAGCGAGGTCAGGAAGACCACGATCCAGGGGTGGATGCCCAGCTCTATGCCCAGCGGCAGCAGCAGCGTGGCCGCCAGCACCATGCCGGCGGTCAGGGGCAGCACCAGGCGCAGCAGCACCGTGACCAGCAGCGCCAGCGCGGTGAACCAGCCCAGGCTGCCATCCATCCACTGCAGGCCGGTGCCCAGCTGTGCCAGCAGCAGCTTGTCCAGGCCGAGGTAGCCCAGCGCCTGCGTCAGGCCGTCGAGCGAGAGCAAAAAGAAAATCATGGGCCAGTCGATCTTGCTCTGAAACGCCGGCTTGTCGAGCAGGCCCAGCACCAGCAAAGCGCCCAGCAGCAGCCCGACGAGCCAGGCGGCCTGTGACTGGTGCCACTGCGGCCACAGCGAGCCCAGCACGAACAGGGTAAAGCCCAGCGCCGCCGCCCATTCCCCCCGGCGCAGCGGCCCCAGGGTGTGCAGCTGCGCCTGCAGGCGGGCCTGCGGCAGGGGGGCGGGCACGGCGGGCAGCCAGGCGCGGCGCATGGTGCCCAGGTGCCACAGCAGCAGGCCCAGGGCGACCACTGCCGCGCCGACGAGCCAGGCGGCGCCTTCAAATTCCCGGCGCACCTGGGGCGGCAGCATGGAAAAGGCGGCCAGGTTGGAGGACTTGGCTGTGAGCAAGAGGGGCGCAAACAAGGTGGCGCCGGTGAAGGTGGCCACCATCAGGGCCGTGGCCTCGGGGCTGCGGGCGGGGGCGTTCAGGCTGGCGTCCATTTCTTGGTACAGCGGCAGCAGCAGCGACATGCGCGCATTCGACGACGGCATGACGATGGAGAGCACAAAGCCAAACGCCGTCAGGGCAAAGCGGTGCCAGGCGGGCCGGTCGGGCAGGCGCAGCAGCACCCACAGCATGAGGCGGTAGGCCAGGCCGGAGCTGACCATGAGCGCCGACAGCCCGTACACCCCCAGCAGCAGCAAAAACGCCCGCGAGTAAAAGCCGTGCAGCGCCACCTGCGCCGGCACCAGCTCGATGAACAGCATGGCGGCGACGGCGATCAGGGGCGGGATGAACTCATCGACCAGGTTGAACAGCCACAGCAGCGCCGTCATGCAAAACAGCCCGAGATAGACCGCGCTGTGCGCCGGCAGCGCCGCGCGGCTGGCCAGCCACCAGGCCAGCAGCGGCAGCACCAGGGTGGCGCCCCAGCCCAGCCAGGTGCGGCGCGGCAAGCCCAGCGGTGGGAGGGGGTGGGGGGCCGGTGTCTGCGCCTGCGCCGGGGGCGCTGTCGCCAGGGCGCCCAGGCGCTGCGCCAGCGCCAGCAGGGCCTGGCTGCGCAGCGGCGCGTGGCCTGCCAGCAGGGTTTGCAAGGCGGCGCGTTCGATGTGCAGGGCGCTCACGGCGCTGTCGGCGCGCAGGTCGGCCAGGTAGCGCACCTGGGCCGGGGGGCCGTCGGCCAAAGCCTCGTGGCCAAAGGCGGCGCCGCTGCACAGGGGCTGGGGCGTGGGCGTGCACAGCGTGGCCTGGCCTTGCACGATCCAGCCGTAATGCGTGGCCTGGGCGCCCGCCTGGGTCAGCAGCTCGCCCGCCGGCACGTGGCGCACCTGGGTGCCGGCGAGCAGGCGCGCGCGCTCCAGGGCGCTGCAACCGGCAAACAGCGGGTGGGCGGCCAGGGCGGCGCTCAAGTCGGTGGCGGAGGGGGCTTCCATTACTCTGTTTTTTATAGCTGCTAGCGCTTGTTGGGTAAGGGCTGGATGCCTATTCTTCCCAAATATTGGGGTCGGCGCCCTGGCGCGCCAGGGGCTGCGGCAGGCGCAGGCCTAAGTCGGCCAGGCGCTGCTTGATGAGGATGGGCGGTACCTCAAACAGGTGCGCCAATTCTTCCACGTTGCCGGCGTGGCCGTCTTGGAGGGTGAACTGCAGCACCTCGGTGGGCACGAGCAGGCGCAGGGCGAAGTCGTTGGCCTCGCTGTCCATGCGCTGGTGGTAGTCCACGTGGTAGCTGTCGCTGACCACGATCTCGCGCCGCATTCCCGGGCGCAGGTGGTGCAGCGCCAGGTGCCCCAGGGCGTGGGCCACGCCGTAGCGCTGGTGCATGAAGGGGTGGCTGGCGTCGATGGTGATGCGCGCCTTGTTCTCGCGCGAAATCTCCAGCAGCGCGCAGGCCGCGCCGGTGCTGCCCAGCGCCATGGCCACGCCCATGCCCCGGGCGATGTGCGCCAGGTTCACGGGCACGGACTGGTCCCAGTGGGTTTTCAAAATGCCTTCGGCGAGCAAACTCATACGGGAATTATCGGCAGGCCGTGGCGTGGGGTTGACAGGCCGGTGCTGGGGCAAAACCCTGGTGCCACAATGGCATCGTCCCTTGGCTTGCATCTTGTCACCATGACCGACTCCACCACCTCTGCGCCCCTGCCCACCCCGGCCCCCGTGGCCGCCCCGCGCCGTCGCCCCCGGGCGCGCGCTGCCAGCGCGGGCGATACCCTGCCCGTCCTGACGCCCAAGGCCGTGCCGCGCCAGGCGGCGGCCAAGTCCCTGCGTGCTGCCCAAGGCCGCAAACTCGCTGCGGTGCACGACCTGCTCGAACGCACGCCCCAGCCTGATGCCGAGCGTGCAGCGGCGCTGCGCGCGCTCATCGACGGCGCCAGCGAGGACGACCGCGCCATGCTGCGCGCGGCCCTGCTCGACCAGGGCAGCCCGGTGCTGCAAGGTGGCCACCCCGACGACGAGCTGGCCGACGACTGGCGCGAAGGCGGCTACCCCTACAAGCACCTCATGCGCCGCGCCACCTACGAGGCGCAGAAGTACCAGCTGCAGGTGGAGCTGCTCAAGCTGCAGGCTTGGGTCAAAGAGACGGGCCAGCGCGTCGTCATCCTGTTCGAGGGCCGCGACGCTGCTGGCAAGGGCGGCACCATCAAGCGCTTCATGGAGCATCTGAACCCGCGCGGCGCGCGCGTCGTGGCGCTGGAAAAGCCCAGCGAGGTCGAGCGCGGCCAGTGGTACTTTCAGCGCTACATCCAGCACCTGCCGACGGCCGGCGAGATCGTGCTCTTTGACCGCAGCTGGTACAACCGCGCCGGCGTCGAGCGCGTGATGGGTTTTTGCTCCGAGCAGGAGTACCACGAGTTCATGCACCAGGCGCCCGAGTTCGAGCGCCACCTGGTGCGCAGCGGCATCCACGTCGTCAAGTTCTGGTTTTCCGTCACCCGCGCCGAGCAGCGCCGGCGCTTCAAGGAGCGCGAGGTGCACCCGCTCAAGCAGTGGAAGCTCAGCCCCGTGGACCTGGCCTCGCTCGACAAATGGGACGACTACACCCGCGCCAAAGAAGCCATGTTTTTTGACACCGACACCGCCGATTCGCCCTGGACGGTGGTCAAGAGCGACTGCAAAAAGCGCGCGCGCCTGAACGCCATGCGCTACGTGCTGCACAAGCTGCCCTACGCCAACAAATCGCTCAAAGCCATCGGCAAGATCGACACCCTGATCGTTGGTCGGACCCAGAGCGGTTATTGAAGTAAAGGAATATGACCATGACGCTTTCCCGCCGCCTGCTCCTGGCCCACGGTGTGGGCACCCTGGCGCTGCTGTGCGCCGCGCAGCAGCGCGCCCTGGCGCTGTCGCTCGACCAGCTGAGCAACGCCGACGCCGCCAGCGGCGTCAAGGCCGCGCTCACCAAGGGGGCCGAGGTGGCCGTCGATCTGCTCGGGCGCCCCGACGGCTTTCTGGGCAACCCGCAGGTACGCATCGGCCTGCCCGGCCAGCTCGAAGAGGCCGCCGGGCTGCTGCGCCGCTTTGGCCAGGGCGCGCGCATCGACGAGCTCATCACCAACATCAACCGCGCCGCCGAGGCCGCCGTGCCCATGGGGCGCGATCTGCTCATCGGTGCGGTGCAGAAAATGACCGTCACCGACGCCAAAAACATCCTCAGCGGCGGCGACACGGCGGTGACGCAGTTCTTTGCCGACAAAACCCGCGCCCCGCTGGGCCAGCGCTTCCTGCCCGTGGTCAGCCAGGCGACGGAAAAAGTCGGCCTGACCCAGCAGTACAACGCCATCGCCGGCAAGGCCGCCAGCTTTGGCCTGGTCAAGGCCGAGGACGCCAACTTGCAGCAGTACGTCACCGGCAAGACGCTCGACGGCCTGTACTTCATGATTGGCGAGCAAGAGCGCAAGATCCGCAGCAACCCCGCCGAAGCCGGCAGCGCCCTGCTGCAAAAAGTCTTCGGCGCCAGCCGGTGAAGCGCCGCCCTGCCGCCCCCGCGCCCTGCCCCTGCGGCAGCGGAGGCGCCCTGGCCGATTGCTGCGCGCGCTACCTCGATCACTGGTCCGATGGCCCCGCCCCCAGCGCCGAGGCCCTGATGCGCTCGCGCTACAGCGCCTTCGTGCTGCAGCGCCCCGACTACCTGCAGGCCACCTGGCACGCCAGCACGCGCCCGGCCACGCTCGACTGCGACCCGGGCCAGCGCTGGCTTGGCCTGCAGGTGCGCGCCGCGCGCAGCACCGGCGCCGACCAGGCCGAGGTCGAATTCATCGCCCGCTGGCGCGAGGCCGGGGGCCGCGCGCAGCGCCTGCACGAGCGCAGCCGCTTCGTGCGCGAGGGCGGGCGCTGGTACTACGTGGACGGCGATTTTTTGGATTAAATCGGCCTCTAGCGCGCTCTGGATAAGCGCGAGCAGCTATCAAAACAGGAGTGAATGCCTCACTCCCACCACATCGCGGCAATGTCGTGGGCGTACACCGGGTAATGCAGCCACACCCCGCGCAGGCCCTTGCGCAGCACCGAGCTGAGCTGCGGTGCAAACAGCCAGGCGTTGACCGCATCCTCGGCCAGGTGGCGCTGCAGCTGCGCCCACAGCTGCTGGCGCTGGCGCGGCTGCACGCTGGCGTGGTACTGCGCCACGCGTTGGCGAAACGCCGGGCTGTCGTAGCCGAAGTAGTACTGAGGGTCGGTGTAGATCGGGTAGTCCAGCGGCTCGACGTGGTTGATCAGCGTCATGTCGAAATCGCCCTTGAACGGCCCGGCCAGCCACTGCGGCCAGCTCAGCAGCTGCGGCTGCAGCGTGATGCCCACGCGCGCCAGGTCGGCGGTGATGAGTGGCGCGCCGCTGCGTGCGTACATCAAGGGCGGCAGCGCCAGCCCCAGGCGCAGGCCCGGCGCCACGCCCGCCTCGCGCAGCAGGGCGCGGGCGCGCTCGGGGTCGTAAGGGTACTGGTGCGCGAGGTTGACGTAGCCCGGATCGACGGGCGAAAAATGGCTGCCGATGGCGCTGCCGCGCCCGTCGAGCACCTGGCGGATGAAGGCCTCGCGGTCAATCGCGTGCGTGATGGCGCGGCGCACGCGCACGTCGCCCAGTGGCGTGCGGCGGTGGTTGAGCGCCAGCAGGCCCTTGCCGCTGGAGTTGCCAAACAGCACCTGGTAGCGGTCGTCGGTCAGCAGCGTCTGCAGGGTGTTGACGGCGTAGTGAAAGTACAGGTCGATCTCGCCGCGCGCGAGCACCTCGGGTTTTTGGTCCAGATCGGTGACGAACAGCAGCCGGGCGCTGTCCATGCGCACCTGCGCCGGCGGGTGCCAGCTGGGCGCGCGCACCAGGTCGATGGGCTGACCCCGGCGCCACGGCCCGGCCAGCCGGTACGGGCCGGTGCCCACCGGGGCGCTGGCCGCCTGCGCGGCACTCGCCGGGTGCAGGATCACGGCCGGGCTCTCGCCCAGGCGAAACAGCAGCTGCGCGTCGGGGTGTTGCAGCTGCAGCACCACGGTCAGCGGGTCGGGCGTCTCGACGCTGGCCAGGTTGTCAAACAGCGCCTTGCGCGCCTTGTTCGTCGAGCCCGGCGCCACGGCGCGCGCAAAGCTAAAGCGCACGCAATCGGCATTGAACGCCTGGCCATCGTGAAAGCGCACCCCCGGGCGCAGGCGCAGGGTGTAGCGGCGCTGGCTGGCATCGACCTGCCAGGACTGCGCCAGCAGCGGGCTGACGCGCCCGTCCTCGCCGATGCGCGTCAGGCCCTCAAAAATATTCAGGTGCACCACCTCGCCAACGGCAGCGGCAGCGGCCATGGTGGGGTCCAGGCTGTCGGGTTCGAGCGTGAGGTTGAGCGTGACGTGGCGCCGCCCGCTGGGCGCTGCCGCCAGCGCCGGCGCAGCGGCCAGGGCCAGCGACTGCGCCAGACAGGCGCGGCGTGTCAGTGGGGGCAGAAGGGGCGGGAAGGCGCGGGGCATAAGACGGGCGCAATAGAGCGAAATTGCAGCAAAGTGTGACATAGTTACCCGATATTCCTACTTGCAGGTCATTTGGGTCGGCCCATGTCTGGTGCGCTTCTCGCTTTTGTTTCGCCGCTGGCCCGCCGCTGGGCGTGGCCGGTGCTGGGCCTGCTGGCGCTGGGCGCTGTGCTCGTCGCCGGCTGGGGCGCGCAGCGGCTGTACCAGCAGCGTGAGGCGCAGTTTCGGCACCAGGCCGAGGCGACGGTGCAAACCATCAACCAGCTGCAGGCGCGCAACCTGGCCGTTTGGCGCCGGCGCCAGCTGGCCGACGCGGCCCAGCTCAGCGAAGACCCGCTGCTGGCGCAGGCCGCGCAGCAGTGGCTGGCGCACCCGGCGGCGCGCAAGGCGCAGCCGCTGCAGGAGCGCCTGCGCAGCCTGCTCGAACGCGGTGGCTACAGCAGCGCGGTGCTGCTGGACCTGCAGGGGCAGCAGCGCCTGACGGCGCAGGGGCCGCAGGCGCAGCCCTTGCCGCCGCAGGTGCAGCAGTCCCTGGCGCAATCTCTGGCGCAGGCCGAGCCGGTGTGCGTCGAGCTGCACCAGCCCAGCCCGGATGCGGCCCCGGTCATGGGGCTGATCGCGCCGCTGTTCGACGGCCTCGCTCCGGTGGCCGCGCTGTGGCTGCAGATCGATGTGCGCGCCAACCTCTACCCGCAGCTGCGCAGCTGGCCCATCACCAGCCCCTCGGCCGAATCGCTGCTGCTGCAGGGCACGCCGCCACAGCAGTACCTGAGCCCGTTGCGCCTGGGGCCGACAGAGCGGGCGCTGCAGCCGGCGCAGGGGGGTGACCAGGTCGCCCAGCGGGCTTTGCAGGGCCAGCAGGGCAGCTACTACGGCCAGGACTACCGGGGCCAGGCGGTGCTGGCCGCTGCCAGCAGCGTGCCGGGCACGCCGTGGGTGTTGCTGTCGAAGATGGATGAGAGGGACGCGCTCGCCAGCACGCAGCGCAACCAGTGGCTGCTGTGGGCGCTGCTGTGCAGCCTGGGGTTGCTGCTCGCTGGCGTGGTGGCGGCGCTGTGGCAGTGGCGTGCCCGCCAGCGCGTGGCCGAACTGCAGCGCGAGTTGCAGCGCTCCATGCGTTGGCTGGAGACGGCGCAAAAGGCCGCCAGCATGGGCTACTTCTCCTACGACATGCTGCAGCAACAGTTTTTCATGTCGAGCATGGCCAACAGCATCTTCGGCCTGGCGCCGCAAGACCACATGACGCTGCGCCAATGGAGCGCCATGCTGCTGCCCGAGGAGCGTAAACATGTGCTGCAGGTGCACGCCCAGGCCATGCAGGCGCGCGGCGCCTTGCGCCTGCAGTACCGCATTCGCCGCGCCAGCGACGGCCAGCAGCGCTGGGTGCAGGTGTGGGGCGAATACGGCACCAACGAAGAAGCTCAGCTGCAGCGCATGAGCGGCACGGTGCAGGACATCACCGAGCGCAAGCAGGCCGAGGAGCAGCTCGACCACTACCGCCTGAGCCTGGAGGAGCAGGTGCGCCTCGATGCCCTGACCCAGCTCGCCAACCGCCTGGCGCTCGACGAGGCCGTGCGCCAGGAATGGGAGCGCGCGCAGCTGCGCGGTATGCCGCTGACGGTGCTGATGATCGACGTCGATCACTTCAAAGCCTACAACGACCGCTACGGCCACGTCGCCGGCGACCTGTGCCTGCAGCGCGTGGCGCGCGCCCTGGCCGGGGCGGCGCAGCGCGCGGGCGAGCTGGTGGCGCGCTATGGCGGCGAGGAGTTTGCCGTGCTGCTGCCCGATTGCGACGAGCTGCAGGCCCTGGCCGTGGCGCAGCGCCTGTGCACGGCGGTGCGCGAGCTCGGCCTGGAGCACCTGGGCAGCGCGGTGGCGTCGGTGGTCACCGTCAGCATCGGCCTGGCCTGCCTGCGCGGGGGCGAGGCGGCGCTCGCCGGAGCGCAGGGCGTGCGCCAGCTGTTCGAGCGCGCCGACGCCGCGCTCTACCAGGCCAAGCAGGCCGGGCGCGACCGGGTGGCGCTCGCCGGTGCACAATCGCTCGCTCCGCTGCCCGCGCTGGGCAGCCTGCCCCCGCCAGCACCGCCCGCAGCGGCGCCTGCACCCCCTGCGATTTATGACATTTGATGCCCTTTTGTTCGACTGCGACGGCGTGCTGGTGGACAGCGAAGCCATCACCAACGGCGTGCTCTGCACCATGCTCAACGAGGCCGGCTGGGCGCTGACGTCGGCCGACTGCCTGCAGCTGTTCATCGGCAAGACCGTGCGCAGCGAGGCTGCGCGCATCGAGGCGCACACCGGCCAGCCACTGACCGACGCCTGGATGGCCGCGTTCTACGCCCGGCGCGACGCCCGCCTGCGGGCCGAGCTCCAGCCCATCGACGGCGCGCTGCAGACGGTGCGCGCCGTGCACCAGCGCCTGCAGGGGCGCATTGCCTGCGCCTCGGGCGCGGACCGGAAAAAAGTCGAAATGCAGCTGCAGATGACGGGCCTGGCGCCGTACTTTGCCGGCCGCGTCTTCAGCGGCCACGAAATGCCGCGCAGCAAACCCGCGCCCGATGTCTATCTGGCGGCGGCGCAGGCACTGGGCGTGGCGCCGGCGTGCTGCCTGGTGCTCGAAGACACCGTCACCGGCGTGCAGGCCGGCTGCGCCGCCGGCGCCACGGTGCTGGGCTTTTGCCCGCCCGGCATAGGCCACGCCAGCGCCGAGGATTTACGCGCCGCCGGTGCCGTACAGGTGCTGCAGGCGCTGCACGAATTGCCCGCGTGGCTGGAGGGTGCACCATGCCGCTGCTGAATCTGACGGCCGCCTGGCTGCGCCGTGCGGCGGCGCTGACGGCGCTGCTGCTGCTGTCGGCCTGCTCCTCGCTCAAACCCTGGATCAACGAACCACTGACGGGCGATGGCCCACCCGCCATGCGCCTGGATGCGCAGCGCGACCCGAGCTTGCTCATGGCCGTCACGCTCTCGGGCGGTGGCGCGCGCGCGGCCGCCTTTGGCTACGGCGTGCTCAGTGAGCTGCGCGATACGCCCATCGTCTGGGCGGGGCAGCGCCAGAGTCTGCTTGACGCCACCGACGTCATCAGCGGTGTCTCGGGCGGCAGCATCATTGCCACTTATTACGCCGCCTACGGCGCAGAAGGGTTGGCGAGCTTTGAGGACAATTTTTTGCGCGTGGATTTTCAGCAAAGCCTGATCGACATGGCGCTGCTGCCGGCGAACATGATCGAGCTGTCCTCGCCCTGGTTTGGCCGCACCCATTTGCTGGCGCGGCGCCTGGAGGGGTTGTACGGCGGCATGACCTTTGGTGATTTGGCCAAGCGTCCGCATCACCCGCAGCTCATCGTCACCGCCACCGACCTCTCGCGCGGCGGCGGCTTTGAGTTCACCTGGGACCAGTTCACGCAGATTTGCTCGGACCTGCGCAGCGTGCCGCTGTCGTTTGCCGTCGCCGCCTCGTCGGCTGTGCCGCTGCTGCTCAGCCCCGTCACGCTCAACAACTACGCTGCGCAATGCCCGCCGCGTGCGCTGGCGGCACCACCCGTTGAGGCCCAGGCGGCGATGGACCCCTACACCAGCTACCGCGCCCGTATGTTCCGCGCCCATGCGCGCAGCTACAAGGATGCCGACAAGCGCCCTTTCATCCACCTGGTCGATGGTGGCCTGTCGGACAACCTGGGGGTGCAGCGCCTGCTTGACCGCACCCTGGCCGACGGCGGCCTGCGTGCGAGTATGCAGGAGCTGGGATTGGCGTCCGGTACGGTGCGCAAGATGGTGCTCATCGTCGTCAACTCCGAGCGCGACCCCGAGGAGGACATCGACCACCAGGACACCGTGCCCACCACCTGGCAGGTGGTCGATCAGCTGCTCTTTGGCGCCGGCGCCCGCGCCACGCTGGAGACGCAGGAGTTCCTCAAGGACGTGACGCGCCAGTGGCGCAGCGAACTCGCGCGCGCCGGCCACGGCGGCGGCGATGCGTTTGCGCCCGATGCCGAGATCCACGTCATTCAGGTGAATTTGCGTGACGTACCAGACCATGGCCTGCGCCGCCAGCTGCTGCGCGTGCCCACGGCCTTCACCATCGCCCCCGGCGACGTCTCGGACTTGACCGCTGCCGGACGCCAGGTGCTGCGCCAGTCGCCGGACTACCAGGCGTTGCTGCGCTCGCTCGGGGCGCAGCTGCCTGCGCTGCCGCAGCGCTGATCAGGGGCGGTGCTCAGGCAGTAGAGCGCGCCGCGCGCCGAAACTGCGCCGGCGCGCTGCCCGTCCAGCTGCGAAAGGCGCGGCTGAAGCTTTTCTCGCTGGCAAAGCCGCAGGACTGGGCAATCTGCTTGAGCGGGCGCTCGGTGCGCTGCAGCAGCTCGGTGGCGCGCGCCAGGCGCGCCTCGTCCTTGAGCGCTTGCAGCGAGCTGCCTTCTTGCTGCAGCTGGCGGTGCAGGCTGCGCGGTGACAGGTGCAGGCGCGTTGCCAGCAGCTGCGCATCTTGCAGCTGCGCCAGCTCGTGCGCCAGCAACTGGCGCACGCGCGCTGCCAGGCGCTGCTCGCGCCGGTAGGGGCGCACCTGCAGCGGCAAGGCGCGCTGCAGCATGTGCGACAGCGCCGCCTCGTCGCGCACCAGGGGCAGGGCCAGCACCTGGGCGTCGAACACCAGCTGCGACTGCGGCGCCGCAAACTGCACCGGGCCCGGAAAGAGCAGCGCATAAACGCTGGCGTGCGCCGGCGCCGCAAAGGCAAACTGCGCCTGCTGCAGCGGCAGCCGCGCATCGACCCACCAGCAGGCCAGGCCCAGCACATTGCGCAGCACCGACACATGGCAGAACTCGCGCAGCCGGCCATCGCCGCCGGGCGGGCGCAGCTCTTGCAGCGTGATGCGCGCCTGCGCGCCGTCGTGCTGGCAATGCAAGGCGATGCTCTCGGTCAGCAGGCCGTGCTGGCGGCACCAGCGCGCCAGCGCCAGGCCCAGGGTGGGGGCGCCGCTGCTGGCACGCGCCAGCAGGCCGTAGCTGCCCCAGGGCAGGCGGCGCTCGAACCAGCCCAGGGCCTCGTCGTCGAGCTCGCGCATGGCGCTGTGGCACAGCAGCTCCATTTGCGCGGCGGTGATGCGCTGGCTGGGGTCGGTGATCGCATCTGGCGCAATTTGTGCCTTTTGCAAGGCGCTGGCAGCACTCAGGCCGCGTGCAGCGTAGGCGGCTACCACGGCTTGCACGAAAGCCATGGGGGTTTCGGCACGCGGCGCGCGCCGGTCAGTGCTCAGGGTGGGCAGGGCGGGGGTGTACATGGCTGGCAATTATTGCAACCTTGCTGGCGCCCTGTGCCGCCGCTGCCCGCGTATGCTGGCGCTTGCTGTTCGTTCGGAGCGACCATGATTTTGCAAACCCAGCTCAACCCCCGTGCCGCCGACTTCCAGGCCAACGCCGCCGCCATGCGGGCGCTGGTCGAGGACTTGCGCGCCCAGGCGGACAAAGTGGCCCAAGGCGGCGGTGAGGCCGCGCGCGCCAAGCATGTGGCACGCGGCAAGCTGCTGCCGCGCGAGCGCGTGGCGCAGCTGCTCGACCCGGGCACGCCGTTTCTTGAAATTGCACCGCTGGCGGCGCTGCACATGTATGGCGACGCCGCCCCCGGCGCGGGCGTGATCGCCGGCATTGGCCGCGTCAGCGGGGTCGATTGCATGGTGGTGTGCAACGACGCCACCGTGAAGGGCGGCACCTACTACCCGATGACGGTGAAGAAGCACCTGCGCGCGCAGGAGATTGCGCAGCAAAACCGCCTGCCTTGCATCTACCTGGTCGATTCCGGCGGCGCCAACCTGCCGAACCAGGACGAGGTCTTTCCCGACCGCGAGCACTTTGGCCGCATCTTCTTCAACCAGGCGAACATGAGCGCGCAGGGCATTGCGCAGATCGCCGTCGTCATGGGCAGCTGCACGGCGGGCGGCGCCTACGTGCCGGCGATGAGCGACGAATCCATCATCGTCAAGAACCAGGGCACGATCTTTCTGGGCGGCCCGCCGCTGGTCAAGGCCGCCACCGGCGAGGAGGTGAGCGCCGAAGACCTGGGCGGCGGCGACGTGCACACGCGCCTCTCGGGCGTGGTCGATCATCTGGCCATCAACGACCCCCACGCCCTGGCCCTGGCGCGCCAGGCCGTTGCCAATTTGAATAAAAACAAGGCTCCAGGGCAGGCAGATCAAGCGTCAGTAGCTCCTCTTTTTGTAGCGGATGAGCTGTATGGCGTGATCCCCACCGACGCGCGCAAGCCGTTTGACGTGCGCGAGATCATTGCCCGCATCGTCGATGGCAGCGTGTTTGACGAGTTCAAGGCGCGCTTTGGCGCCACCTTGGTGTGCGGCTTTGCGCGCATCGAGGGCATGGCCGTGGGCCTCATCGCCAACAACGGCATTTTGTTCAGCGAATCGGCGCAAAAGGGCGCGCACTTCATCGAGCTGTGCTGCCAGCGCAAGATACCGCTGGTGTTTTTGCAGAACATCACCGGCTTCATGGTCGGGCGCAAGTACGAGAACGAGGGCATCGCGCGCCACGGCGCCAAGCTGGTGACGGCGGTGGCGACGGCCAGTGTGCCCAAGTTCACCGTCATCATCGGCGGCAGCTTTGGCGCCGGCAACTACGGCATGTGCGGGCGCGCCTTCAACCCGCGCTTTCTGTGGATGTGGCCGAACGCGCGCATTTCCGTGATGGGCGGTGAGCAGGCCGCCTCGGTGCTGGCCACCGTCAAGCGCGACGGCATCGCGGCCAAGGGTGGGCAGTGGAGCGCGCAGGAGGAGGAAGCCTTCAAGGCCCCCATCCGCCAGCAATACGAGCACCAGGGCCACCCCTACTACGCCACGGCGCGCCTGTGGGACGACGGCATCATCGACCCCGCCGACACGCGCCGCGTGCTGGCGCTGGGCCTGTCGGCCACGCGCAACGCGCCCATCGAGGACACGCGCTTTGGCGTGTTCCGCATGTGAGGGCTGCTGCATGAACGCTCTGAACATTCGCTACGAGGGCGCACGCGCCACCATCACCCTCACCCAGCCCGAGGTGCGCAACGCCTTCAGCGACGCCGTCATCGCCGAGATCACCGCCGCCTTCACCGAGGTCGGCGCGCGCCCCGACGTGCGCGCCGTGGTGCTCGCTGCTGAAGGCCCGGCTTTTTGCGCCGGCGCCAACCTGAACTGGATGCGCCGCATGGCCGACTACACGCGCAGCGAGAACCTGGCAGACGCCGCCAAGCTCGCCCAGATGCTGCGCGTGATCCACGAATGCCCCCAGCCCACCATCGCCCGCGTGCAGGGCGATGTGTACGCCGGCGGCATGGGCCTGGTGGCCGCCTGCGACATGGCCGTCTGCGTGGATACGGCGGGTTTTTGCCTGAGTGAGGTCAAGCTCGGGCTCATCCCCGCCACCATCAGCCCCTACGTCATTCGCGCCATGGGCGCGCGCGCGGCGCAGCGCTATTTTTTAACGGCGGAGCGCTTTGACGCCTTTGAAGCACTGCGCATCGGCTTTGTGCATGAAGTGGTGGCCGCCGACCAGCTCGACGCGCGGGTCGATGTGCTGCTCAAGGCCTTGACAGCCGCCAGCCCCCACGCCGTGCGCGCCTGCAAAAAGCTGGTGCACGACGTGGCCGAGCGCGAGATCGACGCCGGCCTGATCGCCGCCACCGTCGAGGCCATTGCCGACATCCGCGCCAGCGACGAAGGGCGCGAGGGCGTGCAGTCCTTCCTGCAAAAACGCAAGCCCGCCTGGCTGGGATGAACGGCAGCGCCATGGACGCCCTTTGGCTGCAATGCGTGCAATGGCTCCACCGCCTGGGCCTGCACCTGGACGCCGATACGGCCCAATCCGTGGCCGAGGGCGCGGCGCGTGCCACGCAGCAGCTCGACATGCCCAGCCTGCTGGCGCTGGCCGCCGCCCTGGGCTGGGCCAGCGGCGTGCGGCTGTACGCCGTGGTGTTCCTGGTCGGCGCCATGGGGGCGCTGGGCTGGCTGCCGCTGCCAGCGGGCCTGGCCGTGCTGCAGCACCCGGCGGTGCTGCTGGCCAGCGGCTTCATGCTGTGCGTGGAGTTTTTTGCCGACAAGCTGCCCTGGCTCGATTCGCTGTGGGATGGCCTGCACGCCTTCATCCGCGTGCCCGCCGGTGTGGCATTGGCAGCGGGCGTGTTCAGCGCCGACCACGCCAGCATGGCCGTGGTCGCGGGCCTCTTGGGCGGCACGCTCTCGGCCACGGCGCTGGCCACCAAGATGACGGCACGCGCAGCGGCCAACACCTCGCCCGAGCCGTTTTCCAACTGGGGCCTGTCCTTGCTGGAAGACGGCCTGGTGCTCGGCGCCGTCTGGCTGGCCACGCAGCACCCTCTGCTGTTTGGCGTGGCGCTGGTGCTCACGCTGGCGCTGTCGGTGCTGCTCTTGATCGTGCTTTTCAAGTTTCTGCGCGCCGTGCTGCGGCGCGTCGCTTCTGTGTTTTCCGCTTCTGCCAAGGTGGTTTGAATGTTTACCAAAATCCTGATTGCTAACAGGGGCGAGATCGCCTGCCGCGTCGCTGCCACCGCGCGCCGCCTGGGCGTGAAGACCGTCGCCGTGTATTCCGACGCCGACGCCCAGGCCAAGCATGTGGCAGCTTGCGACGAGGCCATCCACATTGGCGGCAGCGCGCCCAAGGACAGCTATCTGCGCTGGGAGCGCATCATCGAAGCGGCCAAGCAGACGGGCGCCCAGGCCATCCACCCCGGTTATGGTTTTTTGAGTGAAAACGAGGACTTTGCCCAGGCCTGCGCTGCGGCTGGGTTGGTGTTCATCGGCCCGCCGGCCAGTGCCATCCAGGCCATGGGCCTCAAGGCCGAGTCCAAGCGCCTGATGGCCAAGGCCGGCGTGCCGCTGGTGCCCGGCTACCAGGGCGAGGACCAGGACCCCGCCCTGCTGCAGCGCGAGGCCGACGCCATTGGCTACCCCGTGCTCATCAAGGCCAGCGCGGGCGGCGGTGGCAAGGGGATGCGGCGGGTGGAGAGAAGCGAAGACTTTGCCGCCGCGCTCGCATCCTGCCAGCGCGAGGCCATCAACAGCTTCGGCAACGACGCCGTGCTGGTCGAAAAATACGTGCTGCGCCCGCGCCACATTGAAATTCAGGTGTTTGGCGACAGCCTAGGCCACTGCGTGTACCTGTTCGAGCGCGACTGCTCCGTGCAGCGGCGCCACCAGAAGGTGCTGGAAGAAGCCCCCGCCCCCGGCATGACCGAAGCCCTGCGCCAAAGAATGGGCGAGGCGGCAGTGGCGGCGGCACAGGCCGTGGGCTATGTCGGCGCGGGCACGGTGGAGTTCATCGTCGAGCAGCCGGGCGGCTACGAGGCGCCCGAGCAGATGAAGTTCTACTTTATGGAGATGAACACGCGCTTGCAGGTGGAGCACCCCGTCACCGAGGCCATCACCGGCCAAGACCTGGTGGAGTGGCAGCTGCGCGTGGCCAGCGGCGAGCCGCTTCCGAAGCGCCAGGACGAACTCCAAATCATCGGCCACGCCATCGAGGCGCGCATCTGCGCCGAGAACCCGGACAACCAGTTTCTGCCCGCCACCGGCCGCCTGGCCGTCTACCGCAAGCCTGCCTGCACCAGCTTTGAACGCGGCGCGGTGCGCTTTGACGACGGCGTGCGCGAGGGCGACGCCATCAGCCCCTTCTACGACAGCATGATCGCCAAGCTCATCGTGCATGGCGAAGACCGTGCGCAGGCGCTGGCGCGGCTCGATGCGGCGCTGGCGCAGACGCACATCGTCGGCCTGGCCAACAACGTGCAGTTTCTGCGCCATGTGGTGCAAAGCCCCTCGTTTGGTAAGGCGCAGCTCGATACGGCGCTGATCGAGCGCGAGCGCGCCGTGCTGTTTGACCAGGACAGGCTGGGCCTGGCGCTGACGGCGGCAGCGGCCATTGCGCAGCAGCTGCAGGCCGAGCGGGCGCAAGAGGGGGCCGACCCCTTCAGCCGCCGCGACGGCTGGCAGTCGCACGGCCTGATGCAGCGGCGCTTTGCCCTGGACTGGGGCGGGCAGCCTTGGCAGGCGCAGCTGCAGTACGGGCGTGCCGGGGCGCTGCAGCTGGCGCTGGCGGACGCCGCAGGTGCGCCCGTGGCCGGTGGGCTGCTCACGGTGCAGGCGCAGGGCGCTGCGCTGCTGCTGACCTTTGCCGGCCAGCGCTGCCTGGTGCAGGTGGACGTGGAGGGCGAGCGCCGCCATGTGTTCACGCCCCAGGGGGCGGGCAGCATAGGGTTGCGCGATCCGCTGGCGCACGCGGGCGAGGCCACCGCCGCCGCCGGCGGCCTGAACGCGCCCATGCCGGGCAAGCTGCTGTCTTTTGCCGTCGAAGTGGGCCAGCATGTGCGCCCCGGCCAGGTGCTGGCGGTGATGGAGGCCATGAAAATGGAGCACAGCATTTGCGCGCCGCAAGAGGGCGTGGTCGCCGAGCTGCTCTACGCCCCGGGCGAGCAGGTGACCGAGGGCGCGCCGCTGCTGCGGCTGGAGTGACCCTCAATCCGGCAGTTGATCGCTTGCAACCTTCAATAACACCTTATGCGCTTTGACATTTTTGGCTCCGGCAGGCTTCACCTATCGGGTGCTTATGTATGCACACATCTTTTGATGGCTCCCATCCGCCTGGTCAAAGGGCGGTTTTTGCTCCCCTCCCCCCTCGCGGGGGAGGGGCTGGGGGAGAGGGGGCGCTGGCAGCACCTTGCCTATTCACCCCTCTCCCCAACCCTCTCCCGCAAGGGGAGAGGGAGTGCAAACCAGCGCCAAACAAGCGTTGTGCGCTATCAAAAAAAGATGTGTGCATACACAAGCCTATCGGGTGAGAGCGCTATGCACCCGCCAGCACCGTGCTGGCCGCGCCATGCTGCGTTGCTCGTCCTTGCGCACAGGAGTGCGCGGCGTCCTCTCGTCTTGCCTGGCACACCCATCACCGCACTGACGGGTGCATCCAACTGCCGGATTTAGGGTGACCGGCCCGCGCACACGCGCTGCGCTGCGGGCGGCACAATCGCTGCTCTTGCGAAAGTCTGTGTGATGTCCCTGTCTTTTCTTCGTCCCCGGCAGGGGGCGGTGCCGCTGTGGCAGCTGGCGCTGGTCTGGTGGTTTTTGTGCAGCCCCGTGCTGTGGATGTGGCCTGGCGGGCGCAGCTTGCTCGATACCGTGGTCTCGGCCCTGCTGCTGGCGCCGGTGTTTTTGTGGCGCCGCGCCGTGCCTTGGGTGGCGGCGCTGCTGGTGCTCATCGGCGCGGCCTACCTGGGGTATTTTTTTGCCGTGCGCAGCGCGCCGGACGAATTTTTCTGGTTCACCTTGCTGGGCTCGAACCCGCAGGAAGCGCTGGAATACGCTGGCTCCTACCGCTGGCAGGCGCTCCTGCAGCTGCTGGCCTGGGCCCTGCCGGCGCTGTGGCTGGTGGGCTGGCTCGCGCGGCGCACGCCCGCGCTGCAGCGGCGCTGGGCGCGGGCGCTGCTCATGGTGCTGGCGCTGCTGTGGCCGCTGTGGGCCGCGGTGGCCGTGACCAAGGGCTACAGCGTGGAGGAGGCGCTGCGCAAGGCCAACCGCATCTATCCCCTGGCCCTGTTTGAAACCCTGGCGCGCCAGCAGACGGCAGCGGCCCAGGTCTTCAAGGTGCCGCCCGTGGCGCCGCCCACGGCGCCGGCGCGCGCCGACCTGATCGTGCTCGTGATTGGCGAGAGCGCCAGCGCCCAGCGCTGGTCGCTGCTGGGCTACGGCGGGCATGACACCAACGCCGCGCTGCGCCCGCTGCCCGGGCTGCAGGTGCTGCCGGTGCTCAGCAATGGCAACAACACCGCGCAAACCGTGCCCCTGCTGCTCAGCGGCCAGGCGCTGGCGCAGCTGCCGGCGCAGGGCCTGGTGACCTACCTCGACTGGGCGCGGGCGGCGGGCTTTCACACCGTCACCCTGAGCAACCAAACCACCTCGGGCACGGCCGAGACGTTCTTCCACGCCGCCTACCGCCAGCGCTCCGCGCAGTACCTGGCGCTGCCTGCCGGCTCTTTTGACGAGGCGCTGACGGCGCCGCTGGCGCAGGCGCTGGCGCAGCACGCGCAGGCGCCGCTGCTGGTCACCGTGCACACCTACGGCAGCCACCCGCGCGTGGCCGGGCGCACGCCGCCAGCGCGCGCGCACTGGGACGACCCCTACGACAACAGCCAGGCCTACACCAGCGAGCTGCTGGCCGAGTGGATCGGCCTGCTGCAGCAGCAGGCGCCAGGGCGGCGATCGCTGCTGCTGTACATCTCCGACCACGGCCTGAACCTGACCGACTGCGGCGGCCAGTACACCCACGGCAGCGCCCCCAGCGCCTACGAAGTGCCGCTGCTGCTGTGGGCCAACCCGGCGTTTGCGCAGGCGCAGCCAGAGTGGATGGCGGCGCTGGCCGCGCACGCCCAGGCCAGCGCCGACGGCCTGCCGCGCTACGACAACCGCGTCTTTCCCGCCACCGTGGCCGATCTGCTGGGCTACCACCTGCCCTACCCGTCGCTGGGGGCGGGGCAACAACCGCCCGAGCCGCAGTTTGCCGGCCAGCCCTACCGCCAGCTGCGCCAGCAGCCCAGCTGCGATCTCTCTATCGTTCCTACTGTTTCTACCGTGAGGCCCTAGCCATGAACCTTCCTGCGCGTGTTCGCATCATTGACGTTGGTCCGCGTGACGGCCTGCAAAACGAAAAACAGCCCGTGCCGACCGAGGTCAAGATCGGCCTGGTGCAGCGCCTGCAAGACGCGGGCCTGGCCGAGATCGAGGCCACCAGCTACGTCAGCCCCAAGTGGGTGCCGCAGATGGCCGACAACCATGCCGTCATGGCCGGCATCGTGCGCCAGCCGGGCGTGCGCTACAGCGTGCTCACGCCCAACCTCCAGGGCTGGGAGGCGGCGGTGCAGGACCGGCCCGACGAGATCGTGGTGTTTGGCGCCGCCAGCGAGGCTTTCAGCCAGAAGAACATCAACTGCAGCATTGCCGAGAGCATCGAGCGCTTTGCCCCCGTGGTGGCGGCGGCGCGCGCCGCTGGCGTGGCCGTGCGCGGCGCCATGAGCTGCACCGTGGGCTGCCCCTACGAGGGCGACATTGCCCCGCAGCAGGTGGCCTACCTGGCGGGCTTGATGAAGGGCATTGGCGTTGAGCGCGTGGACGTGGCCGACACCATCGGCGTGGGCACGCCGCGCAAGGTGCAGCGCGCCCTGGAGGCGGCACTCACGCACTACGGCATCGACCAGGTCAGCGGCCATTTCCACGACACCTACGGCCAGGCCCTGACCAACACCCTGGCGGCGCTGCAGCTGGGGGTGTGGAACTTTCAGGCCAGCGTCGCCGGCCTGGGCGGCTGCCCCTACGCCAAGGGCGCGACGGGCAACGTGGCGACCGAGGACGTGGTCTTCATGCTGCACGGCATGGGCATAGACACCGGCATCTCTCTCGACCGGCTGGTGGACGCGGGGGCGTACATCAGCGACTTCCTGGGCCGCCCGGTGCAGTCGCGCGCGGGCCTGGCGCTGCTGCGCAAACGGGCGGGGTGAGCGCCATGGACGCTATTGAAATGCTAGCTGCTCGCGCTTGCCAGATAAGCGCTGCAGGCCAATTTGACCCCAAAGACGGCAGCGCTGTGCCCTCGCCCTGCATTGATATTTGTCGCCTGGCCCCGGACCGCAGCCACTGCGAGGGCTGCCTGCGCAGCCTCGACGACATCCGCGCCTGGGGCCAGGCCGACGCCGAGCAGCGCCGCGCCATCTGGCGCCGGCTGCTGCAGCGCGCCGGCATCGCCACGCCGCAGGGGCTGGCATGAAAACCATCACCTGCTACCTCGACTTCGTCTCGCCCTACGCCTGGCTGGCGTTTGCGCAGCTGCCCGAGCAGCTCGCTGGCCTGAGCTACCGCGTGCAGTACCGCCCGGTGCTGCTGGGCGCGCTGCTGAACGCGCACGCCAACCCCGGCCCCGCCGGCATCGCCCCCAAGCGCGACTGGACGTACCGCCACGTGCGCTGGCTCGGCCAGTACCTGGGCTGCGGCCTGGAGATGCCGGCTGCGCACCCCTTCGACCCGCTGCCGCTGTTGCGCCTGGCGCTCGAATGCAGCGCAGACGGCAGCATCAACCGCTTCACCGCCGACGCTGTGCTGCGCCACGTCTGGCACGGCGGCGCCGACGCCCTGGCGCCCGAGCGCCTGGCGCAGCTGCGCCAGCAGCTGCAGGCGCAGCTGCGCAGCGATGCGGCGCAGGCCAAGGTGCTGCTGCGCAGCAACACCGAGGCGGCGCAGCAGCGCGGCGTTTTTGGCGTGCCCACCTTCGAGGTCGATGGGCAATTGTTCTGGGGCCTGGACAGCCTGCCCATGCTGCGCGCCTATCTCGTTGGCGACAGCCCGGCGCCATCGCCTGCAAGCGTGGCGCAAGCCGCGCCGGGTTGAATGCCCGCCCATGCCCAACGCCTTTAATTTCTCTGCCTCGCCCTTCGATTGCCTGGACGCCGAGGAGCAGGCGCTGGTGCGCGCCAGCGTTGACATTGCCTACTACCCCGAGGGCGCGGTGGTGCTCGACGTGGGCGACGCGCCGGCGCACCTGTTCGTCATCATCAAGGGCTACGTCACGCAGACCGAGGGCGAGGACATGCTCGCCACCTACGGCCCGGACGATTGTTTTGATGGCCGGGGGCTGGTCGCCGGGCGCGTGAGCAGCCGCTTTACGGTGGCCGAGGAGCTGGTGACCTACCAGCTCGCGCGCGCCACGGTGCAGGAGCTGATCGCGCGCAACCGCAACTTTGGCGCGCTGCTGTTTGCCGACCTGGGGCACAAGCTCAGCACCCTGGCGCAGCGCGCCGAGCAGCACGAGATGCAGTCGCTTTTGATGGCGCGCGTCGATCAGGCCTACCTGCGCCCGGCGCACCGCGTGCACGCGGCGGCCGACATCGTCTCGGTGGCGCGGCTGTTTCAGCAAGAGCGCACTACCAGCGTGCTGGTCGAGGGCCTGCCTGGCGCCGAGGGTGGGCTGGGGATTTTTACCGCCACCTCGTTGCAGCGCGCCATCCTCGATGGGCGTTCGCTCTCGACCCTGGCCGTGGGCGAGCTCGCCAGCCACCCGGTCGTCACCGTGCGCGCCAGCGCCACCATGGGCGATGCCATGGCGCTGCTCTTGCGCGCGCGCGTGCACCGCCTGGTGGTGCTGGACGACGCCGGGCGCGTGCTCGGGCTGCTGCGCGCGCTCGACCTGTTCAGCTTCGTTGCCAACCAGTCGCATTTGATCTCGGTGCAGATCGAGCAGGCGCGCGACCTGGACATGCTGGCGCAGGCGGCGGCGCAGGTCACGCGCCTGGTGGGTGTGCTGCACCGGGGCGGCACGCGCATTGCCCTCATGGCGCAGCTGGTGCAGCAGCTCAACGCGCGCCTGTTCGAGCGCGCCTGGCAGATGATCGCGCCGCCCGAGCTGCAGGCGCACAGTTGCCTGTTCGTCATGGGCAGCGAGGGGCGCGGCGAGCAGCTTTTGAAAACCGACCAGGACAACGGCCTGCTGCTGCGCGACGGCTACACCCCGCCGTCTGACCTGCAGGCCATCTGCGAGCGCTTTTCTGACGCCCTGGCGCGCTTTGGCTACCCCGAGTGCAAGGGCGGCATCATGCTGCGCAACCCCGAGTGGCGCGGCAGCGTCAGCGACTGGAGCGAGCGCGTGCGCGACTGGTTCCTGCAGCCCCAGGGCGACAGCTTGATGCACCTGGCCATCTTTTTGGATGCCCATGCCGTCGCCGGCGATGCGCGCCTGCTGGCCGAGGTGCGCCAGCGCCTGCTGCAGCTCGCCGGCGACAGCGACGCCCTGGTGGCGCGCTTTGCCCTGGCGATCGACGCCTTCGGCAGCCCCGCGCCCTGGTGGAACCGCCTGCTGGGCCTGGGCGGCGAGGGGCCCATGAACCTGAAGAAGGCCGGCATCTTCCCCATCGTGCACGGCGTGCGCAGCCTGGCACTGGCGCGGCGCGTGCGCGCCACCGGCACGGCCGAGCGCATCAGCGCCCTGGTGGCCGACAGTCAGCTCGACGAAAACCTGGGCCAGGAGCTGCTGCAGGGGCTGCACTTTTTGATGGGCCTGCGCCTGCAGGCCGGGCTGGCGGAGCTGCAGCTCGGGCGTGAGGTGACGGGCAACGTCGATCCGGCGCGGCTGTCGAGCCTGGAGCGCGATTTGCTCAAAGACGCCTTGCAGGCCGTCAAACGCTTCAAGGCCTACCTGCACCAGCGCCTGCGGCTGGACGCGGTATGAGCCGCCGCGCCACGCGCCCCCTGCCGCCGTGGTGGCAGCAGCTGCGCCGCTGGTGGTTGCTGTACCACCTGGGCGAGCCGGAGTTCGCCTTCATGTTCGAGCCGCCGCCGCCGGGCGAATGGGTGGCGCTCGATTGTGAAACCACGGGCCTGAACCCGCGCAGCGACGAGATCATCTCCATCGGCGCGGTGCGCATCGTGGGCGAGCGCATTCTGACCAGCGAGCGCCTGGAGCTGCTCATTCGCCCCGAGCGCAGCGTGTCTGCCGAGAGCGTGCGCATCCACCGCCTGCGCAGCAAAGACCTCGAAGGCGGCCTGCCGCGCGACGAGGCCATGCGCCGGCTGATGCACTTCATTGGCAGCCGCCCGCTGGTGGGCTACTACCTGGAGTTTGACCTGGCGATGATCAACCGCGCTGTCTGGCCGCTGCTGGGCATGGGCCTGCCGCAGCCGCGCATCGAGGTGTCGGCGCTGTACCACGACCTGCAGTTCCAGCGCCTGCCGCCGTACCAGCAGCAGGGCAATGCCGACATCGACCTGCGCTTTGACACCATCATGCGCACCCTGGGCCTGCCCCAGCGCGATGCGCATGACGCGCTCAACGACGCCGTCATGGCGGCCATGGCCTTCATCAAGCTGCGCCGCCTTCAGTCGGGCAGCGCCAGGTAAGCCGGCCCCCCGAGCGGCGCAGCGCTGGCGTGGCACCCCTGCGGTGCGCGCGTGCCAGCCGCGCTACCCTGGGCGCGGCCGTGCTGCGCTGCATGGGGCGCTGTGCCCGTGAGGTGGAACACAGCCACGGCTTGGACCAAATCGCGCGCCTGTTGGCTCAGACTGCCCGCAGCGGCAGCCATTTCTTCGACCAGGGCCGCGTTTTGCTGCGTGGCCTGGTCCATCTGCGTCACGGCCTCGCCCACCTGGGCCACGCCCGCGCTTTGCTCGCGGCTGGCAGCGCTGATCTCGCCCATGATGTCCGTCACGCGGCGGATGCTGGCTACTACCTCGTCCATGGTGCTGCCGGCGTTATCGACGAGCTGCGTGCCCTGCTGCACCTGGGCGCTGCTGTCGTGGATCAGCAGCTTGATCTCCTTGGCCGCTTCGGCGCTGCGCTGCGCCAGCTGGCGCACCTCGCTGGCCACCACGGCAAAGCCCCGGCCTTGCTCACCGGCGCGGGCGGCTTCGACGGCGGCGTTGAGCGCCAGGATGTTGGTCTGAAAGGCAATGCCGTCGATGACGCCGATGATGTCGGCAATGCGCTGGCTGGCGCTGCTGATGCCGCGCATGGTGTCCACCACCTGCGCCACCACCGCGCCGCCCTGGGTGGCCACCTGGCTGGCGCTTTGCGCCAGGGCGTTGGCCTGCTGGGCGTTGTCGGCGTTGTGGCGCACGGTGGAGCTGAGCTGCTCCATCGACGCAGCAGTTTCTTCCAGTGCGCTCGCCTGGCTCTCGGTGCGGGCCGACAAGTCGTGATTGCCCTGGGCGATTTGTCCGCTGGCGCTGGCCACGGCCTCGCTGCTGCCGCGCACGCTGGCGACCACCTGCGCCAGCGCGTCGCGCATGGCACGCATCTGCGCCAGCAGGCTGTGCCCGTCGCCGGCGGCGGTCTGGATGGTGACCGCCAGGTTGCCCGCCGCAATCTCGGCGGCGATGTGGCTGGCGTAGGCCGGCTCGCCGCCCAAGGCACGGGTGATGGAGCGGGTAATCAGCCAGGTCGTTCCCACCCCCAGCACGAGCACGACAAAGGCCAGCACCAGCATCAGCGTGCCGGTGCGTGCGGCCTGTTCCTGCGCCTGTTGCGTGGCCAGCGCCATGACGCGTTTTTGCAGCGCAATCAAGCTGTCCAGGGTTTGGAAGTACTCGGCCATGACGATGCGGGTTTCGCCAAACAGCACCTTGGCGGCGGCCTCATCCTCGTTGCGCAGGCCCAAGGCGGCGGCCTTGTCCACCGATTCGGCATAGCGCTGGCGCAATCCGTGGATTTTGTCGAGCAGCTGGCGGTTTTCGGGGTGCTGCAGCAGCTTGTCGAGCGACTGCATCACGGTGGCGTTGCGCTCGCGGGCGCTGGTGATGCGCTGCATCTGCTCTTGCATCTCGGCTGCGTCGTGCAACAGCAGCACGTTGCGCACGCTGCGCGCCACTTCGTTGAGGTTGTCCTTGACCTGGCTGGCGAGCTCGACCTTGACCATCTCTTGCTCGCTCAGCTGCTGCAGCTGGCGGCCAATGGTCTGCAATTCCAGGCGCCCCAGGATGGCGACGACCAGGCCGAGCACGATGACCAGCGCAAAACCCAGCCCAAGACGGGTGGCCACCTTCATGGCTGAAAAGTTCATGATAGGCACTCCTGCAGCGAAGGATGGCGGCCCAGCGTCGGTGTGCATGGGTGGGCCGCTGTGGTGTGTGAACCAACGTGCAACCCTTGTGGGTGCAGCGCCAGAGGGCCTGCGGGCCATGCAGCGCAAAGGCGCTGCGCTGCCCCCAGCCGGGGGCGGTAGTGTGTGGTGTGCGGCGCGCACTGCACGCTGCTGCCGTTGCCAGCCGGGGGCGCAGGTTGCAGGGGGGCCGCCGTGCGATCTGGGCAAGTGCTGCGCCACGATAGCGGGAAGATGCCGTGCGGCGAAAGCGGGGATGAATCCTCTATTCAAGCGCAAAAAAATCACCCATGATGCGGGTGTTACATGCCGCCACAGTTTTGTGGGCTTGAGCATCCGCCATCGGCCGGCTCTGACACACTGCAATGGCCTGCACCATGACCCCTCTTTCGCGCACGCGCTCTTTGCATTGGCTGCTGTGGCAGGCCATTGCCCTGGCCTGCCTGCCGATTTTGTTGCTGACGTTTCTTGACTACCGGGAGCAGCGCCAGGAGGCCTTGCGTGCGCTCGATGGGGAGGTGGGCAGCACCTTGCTGGCGGCCCGCCTTGGGCAGGAGGCATCGCTGCGCAGCTTGCAGCAAACCTTTGAAATCATGGCGCGCTCGGACAATCTGCGCAACCTCGATCCGCAGGACTGCTCGGGCCTGGCGCAGCGCCTGCTGCGCTCCATGCCCGATTTTTCCGATCTTGGTGCTGCCCGCCCGGACGGCCGTCTGTGGTGTAGCGCCCAAGAGGCTGGCCCCGATGCCGATGGGCCGCCCACGGTGAATGTGCAGGGCTGGTTTCGCGATGCCCTCAGCGGTAGCGGCATGACGGCCGGTGAAGTCATTACCGACAGCGTGCGCGGCCCGCAGCTGGTGTTTGGCTACCCGGTGCGCAGCCGCACGGGCCAGTTGCAGGCTGTGCTGTACGCCGCCATGGCGCCGTCGCGTTTTGCGCAGCTGATGGTGCGTTTGGAGCTGCCTGCGGGCTGGAATGCTTTTTTGCTCGGCGCCGACGCAAAGATGCTGTCGTACTGGCCCGAAGGCAGCGCCCCCGCACAGCCGGATGCAGCCACCGTGGCGGCCTTCCAGGCGGCGCTGGCGCAGGGGCGCAGCACGGTGGAGTTGCGCGGTTTTGATGGCCACCTGCGTATGTACGGTGTGAGCCGGACCGGTTCGAGCAAAACGCCGCTGCTGGTGGCCGTGGGCGCTCCGCTGACGCGCACCATAGAGCGCATCGAGCAGGCTTTTGTGCTGCGCGTGGCGGTGCTGCTGGCGCTGGCCTTGCTGTCCATGCTGGCTGCCAGGTACTGGGTGTATGGCTTGGTCGATGCCTGGGCCCGGCGTGCCACACAGACGCTGCAGGCGCTCGCTGGTGGGGAGTTGGCCGCGCGCATGAGCGCCGCATCGCCCGTGCGTGAACTGGCCATGGTGGAGGAGGGCATCAACACCATGGCGGCGCAGCTGCAGCAGCGCCGGCGTGAGTTGCTGCAGCTCTCCAGCGCCGTGCAGCAAAGCCCGGTGGCCATGCTCATCACCGATGCCCAGGAGCGCATCGAGTACGTGAACCCGGCGTTTGAGCGCCTCACGGGCTACACCCATGCCGAGGTGCTGGGGCGGCACCCGGACTTGCTCAACGCCGGCACCACCGCCCCCGAGGTCTATGTGCAGATGCAGGCGCAACTGCGCAATGGTCAGCCCTGGAGTGGCGAGTTCCAGAGCCGGCGCAAAGATGGCCAGCTGTACCAAGAGAAGGTGACGATTGCGCCGCTGCGCGCCGAGGGGGCGGCGGTGACGCATTACACCGCCGTGATCGAAGACGTTACCGCCCAGCGCCAGGTCGAGGCCCAAATCGAGCGCCTGGCGTACTACGACGCCTTGACCGGCCTGCACAACCGGGCCTGGATGCACCAGCACATGGGCCAGCTCCTGCAACCGCCGCCGGCGCAGTGCACGGCGGCGCTGCTGCTGTTCGACGTCGATCGCTTCAAGCAGGTGAACGACACCTGGGGCCACGCTGCCGGCGACGCCTTGCTGCGCTGTCTGGCGCAGCGGCTCCAAGGCCTGGCCAGCGCCCAGGCGGGTTTGGCGCGCATGGGCAGCAACACGTTTGCTTTGCTCGAACCGCAACTGGGCGCAGACCCCGTCAGTACCGCAGCGGCGGCGCAGCGCCTGGCAACCGAGGTGGTTCAGTCGCTGGTGCAGCCGGTGACGCTTGACGAGGAGCAGCAGCTTTACGTCAGCGTCAGCGGCGGCGCAACGCTGCTGTGTGGCACGGCGCGCACGGCGGCGCAGTTGCTTAAACAAGCCGAGGTGGCGCTGTACCGCGCCGAGGCTGCTGGCGGTGGTATGGCGCTGCTGTTTGATGCCGCCATGCAGGCCCAGGTCGATGAGCGCGCCACGCTGGAGATGGGTTTGCGCCAGGCGCTCGATCAGCAAAGCCTGGTGCTGCACTACCAGGCCCAGGTCGATGCGCAAGGCGGTATCAAGGGCGCTGAGGTGCTGCTGCGCTGGCCGCAAGGGCCGCAGGGCCAGCCGGTGTCGCCGGCGCAGTTCATACCGCTGGCCGAGGATACGGGGCTGATCGTGCCCCTGGGTCTGTGGGTGCTCGACGGCGCTTGCGCCCAGCTCGCGCGCTGGCAGGCGCAGCCGCAGACGGCGCAGCTGACCCTGTCGGTGAACGTGAGTGCGCGCCAGTTTCACCAGAGCGATTTTGCGGCCCAGGTGGCCGCCGCCCTGGCGCGCCACCAGGTGCAGCCCAGCGGCCTGGTGCTGGAGCTGACGGAAAGCGCCATCCTCGGTGGCTTGGAGGCAACGGCAGCGCGTATGCACGCGCTGCGCGCTCTGGGCCTGCGTTTTGCGCTTGATGATTTCGGTACCGGCTATTCATCGCTGTCGTACCTGCAGCAGCTGCCGTTCGATGAGCTCAAAATCGATCAGTCGTTTACCCGCGCCATGCTGCAAGACCCGGCCAGCAGCGCCATCGTGCGCGCCATTTTGATGATGTGTCGTGCCCTGGGGCTGACGGTGGTGGCCGAGGGGGTGGAGACGGCGGCGCACCATGAATTTTTGCTGCGCCACGACTGCCACGGTTATCAGGGCTACTGGTTTGGCCGCCCGCTGGCGCTGCCTGACTGGGAGCGCCAGCATTTGGCGGCCTCACAGGCCGTGGGCGCTCAGGCGTAGCTGCGCGCGTCCTCGATCACTTTGCCGTCGTTGGGCAGGCAGCCGGGGGGCAGCATTTCGACCTCGGCGCGCAGGCCGGTGATGTCGCGCACGGCTTCTTGCAGCAAGGCAGCCAGGCCGGCGGCAGTCTCGCGCGTTTCCACCTGCAGCAGCAGCTGGTCGCTGGCCATGGCGCCACTGACCACCAGGCGCGCGCGCTGCACCTGCGGAAAGCGCTGCACCAGCGCCGCCACCTGCGCCGGCTGCACAAACATGCCGCGCACCTTGGTGGTCTGGTCGGCGCGGCCCATCCAGCCCTGGATGCGGGTGTTGCTGCGCCCGGTGGGGCAGGGGCCGGGCAGCGTGGCCGAGAGGTCGCCGGTGCCAAAGCGAATGAGCGGGTAGGCGGGGTTGAAGCTGGTGACCACGACCTCGCCGACCTCGCCCTCGGCCACGGGCTCACCGCTGCCCGGGCGCACGATCTCGACCAGGATGTCCTCGGCCAGCACCAGGCCGGCGCGGGCGCTGGTTTCGTAGGCGATCAGGCCCAGGTCGGCGCTGGCGTAGCACTGGTAGGCGGTGATGCCGCGCTCGGCCAGCCAGTCGCGCAGCGAGGGCGGGAAGGCTTCGGCCGAGAGCAGGGCCTTGCGCAGGCTGGGCAGGGCCAAGCCCATGTCCTGCGCCTTTTCGATGATGATTTTGAGAAAGCTCGGCGTGCCGATGTAGCCCGCCGGCTGCAGCTGCGCCATGGCCTGCACCTGCTGCTCGGTCTGGCCTGTGCCGCCGGGGAACACGGTGCAGCCCAGGGCCTGGGCGCCCGCCTCCATCATGGCGCCGGCGGGCACGAAGTGGTAGGAAAAGCAGTTGTGCGCCAGCTCGCCGGTGCGAAAGCCGGCGGCGTAGAGCGCGCGCGCCATGCGCCAGTGGTCGGCGCCGCAGCCCTGGGGCTCGTAGATCGGGCCGGGGCTGGAGAAGACGCGCGGCATGTCCGGTCCCCAGCGGCGGGTGGCAAAGCCGCCCAGCGGGTCTTGCGCGCGCAGCGCCTGCTGGCGCTCGAGCAGCTCGTGCTTGCGCGTGACCGGTAGCTGCGCCAGCGCGGCGCGGCTGGTGATGCTGCGCGCATCGACCCCGGCCAGGATGTGGGCAAAGGCGCTGCTGGCCTGCTGCGCCTGGGCGATGTGGCCGGGCAGTGCGGCCAGCAGAGCGGCCTCGCGTTCGGCGGCGGGGCGGGTTTCCAGCGCGTCGTAGTACATGCTCATGCCAGGGGCTCCTTTGCGGGTTTTGTATGAAATATGGCTCTAGCGCTTGTATAGCAAGCGCGAGAAGCTATTAATTTGATAGTAATCAAGCCAGCCAGCGTTTGCGCCGTTTGTAGCTTTTGACGTCCTTGAAGCTCTTTCTCTCGCCGCTGCCCATGCCGAGGTAGAACTCCTTCACGTCCTCGTTGCTGGCCAGCTCCTGCGCGGCGCCGTCCATGACGATGCGCCCGCTTTCCATGATGTAGCCGTAGTCGGCGTACTTGAGCGCCATGTGGGTGTTTTGCTCGGCCAGGATGAAGGTGGTTTTTTCCTTCTGGTTCAGGTCTTGCACGATGTTGAAGACTTCTTCGACGATCTGCGGCGCCAGGCCCATGGAGGGTTCGTCGAGCAGCACGATGCTGGGGTTGCACATGAGCGCGCGGCCAATGGCGCACATCTGCTGCTCGCCGCCCGAGGTGTAGGCCGCCTGGCTGGTGCGGCGCGTTTTCAGGCGCGGGAAGTAGCTGTAGACCTTCTCCAGGTTGGCGGCGATCTCGCCCTTGTCGCGCCGGGTGTAGCTGCCGGTCATGAGGTTTTCTTCGATGGTCAGGTGGGCAAAGCAGTGGCGCCCTTCCATCACCTGCACCACGCCGCGCTGCACCAGATCGGCGGGCGAGAGGTTTTCGATGCGCTCGCCGCGCAGCGCGATGCTGCCCTTGGTGACGGCGCCGCGCTCGGCCTTGAGCAGGTTGGAGATGGCGCGCAGCGTGGTCGTCTTGCCGGCGCCGTTGCCGCCGAGCAGGGCGACGATGCGGCCCTCGGGCACGTTCAGCGAGACGCCTTTGAGCACCAGGATGACGTGGTTGTAGATGACCTCGATGCCGTTGACGTTGAGAACGATGGGCGGGCTGTCCATGGCGGGCCTTTGGGTGCAAGAGGGTGGGGGAACGGGGAGGGGCGCCGGGGTGCGGCCCCCTCCCGGGGGCGCTGGCGCTTTAGCTTTGGCAATCGGCCGCGTCGCGGCGCTGCATCTTCTTGTCGGCCAGGTATTTCTCGGCCCCGGACTTCACCAGGGGCTTGAGGATTTGCTCGTCGGCCTGGTACCAGTCACTGTCCATCTTCCAGTTCTTGCCGTCCCAGGTTTGCACGCGGGCCCAGGTGGAGCCCATGTGGTCGGTGCAGCTGGTCGAGATGGGGCGCATGACGTCGTTGAAGCCCAGGGCGTCGAGTTTTTTCTGGTCCAGCGCCAGGTTCTCCAGCCCCCAGCGCACCTGCTCGCCGGTCATGACCTTGCCCTTGCCAAAGCGCTCTTGCGCGCGGCGCACGGCCTCCACGCTCAGCATCTGGATGATGACGCCGCGCGTGTACAGCACCGAGCCGACTTCGTCCTTGGTACCCGTGCCCTGGCCCTTGTCGTGCACGAGCTTGAGGATGTCCTGCATCACCTTGGACTGCGTGCCGTGGCCGTTGAGCGCCAGGGCGTGGTAGCCCTTGGCGCCGTCGCCGACGTCGCGCACGTCCGGCTCGGCGCCGGCCCACCAGACGCCGTACATCTTCTCGCGCGGGTAGCCCGTGGCCTGGGCTTCCTTCAGGGCGGTGGAGTTCATCACGCCCCAGCCCCACAGCATCACGTAGTCCGGACGGTCTTTGCGCACCTGCAGCCAGGTGGCTTTTTGCTCCACGCCGGGGGCCGTCACGGGCAGCAGTTGCAGCTCAAAGCCGTGCATCTTGGCGCGCTCTTGCAGGAGCGGGATGGGCTCCTTGCCAAAGGGGCTGTCGTGGTAGACCAGGGTGATTTTCTTGCCCTTGAGTTTGTCCAGGCCGCCGGCGCTCTTGCCAATGTGCTGGATCAGGATGTCGGCGCCCGTCCAGTAGCTGCCCATGAGCGGGAAGTTCCACTTGAAGGCCATGCCGTCCTGCGAAATCGACAGGCCGTAGCCCAGGGTCATGAGCGGGATTTTGTCTACAGGGGCTTTTTCCGTCAGGGCGAAGGTGATGCCGGTCGATTGCGGGTCGAACAGCGCCACGCCCGGGCGGCTCTTGAGGCGTTCGTAGCACTCCACGCCGCGATCGGTGAGGTAGCCCGTCTCGCACTCCTCGAACGTGAGCTTGACGCCGTTCACGCCGCCGTCGCGGGCGTTGATCATCTTGATGTAGTCCTGCTTGCCATTGGCCCAGGGCGTGCCGTTGGGGGCGTAGGGGCCGGTGCGGTAGGACAGCAGCGGGAAGAACTGCTCCTTGGCCTGCGCCAGGGCCTGGGTGGTCATGCCCGTACCCGCCAGGGCGAGGCTGGCGGCCAGCACGATCTTGGAAAGCTTCATGGTTGTCTCCTAGTGAAATTAGAGGGAAGCAGCAGGGGGAATCAATGCGGGAAGGGCCAGACGCGCAGCTTTTGCTTGCCCGTGGCCCAGAGCTTGGCCAGGCCGTGCGGCTCGACGATGAGGAACCAGACGATGAGCGCGCCGAAGATCATCAGCTCGGCGTGTGACAGGCCGGCGGTGGAAATCTCTACCCCGAACAGCCCCAGGAAAGCGGGCAGGAACAGGTTGAGGAAAATGGGCAGCACGACGATGAAGGCGGCGCCAAAAAAGCCCCCCATGATCGAGCCCAGGCCGCCGATGATGACCATGAACAGCAGCTTGAACGAGATCTCGACCGAGAACGCTGCCGGCTCCCAGGCCCCCAGGTGCACAAAGGCCCACAGTGCCCCGGCCATGCCGACGATGAAGCTGCTGACGGCAAAGGCCGAGAGCTTGGCGTACATCGGGCGGATGCCGATGACGGCGGCGGCCACGTCCATGTCGCGGATGGCCATCCACTCGCGGCCGACGGCGCCGCGCACCAGATTTTTGGCCAGCAGCGCCACCACCACCAGCAGGCCCAGGCAGAACAGGTATTTGCTCATGGCGCTCTCGATCGGCAGGCCCAGCAGCTGCAGGCCGTTGACCGAGACGGAGCCGGAGTCGGAGTTGTTGGTGAACCACTTGATGCGCAGGAACATCCAGTCGGAGAAAAACTGCGCCGCCAGCGTCGCCACCGCCAGGTACAGGCCCTTGACGCGCAGGCTCGGCAGGCCGAACAGGATGCCGAAGAAGGTGGCGCACAGCCCGCCCAGGATGAGCGCTGGAATGAGCGGCATACCCGGAAAGCGCACGAAGAAGTTGAACGCGCCGTAGGCCCCCACGGCCATGAAGGCGCCCGAGCCGAGCGAGATCTGGCCGCAGTAGCCCACCAGGATGTTCACGCCCAGGGCCGCCATGGACATGATGACCAGCGGGATCAGAATGGCGCGGTACAGGTAGTCGGATGCCAGCAGCGGCACGCCGATGAAGGCCACGGCCAGCAGCACCAGCATGGCGATGCGATCCTGGGCGATGGGGAAGATTTGCTGGTCGGCGCGGTAGGTGGTCTTGAACTGGCCGTTTTCTCTGTAGAACATGGTCGGTTCCTCTCTTACACGCGATCAATGATCTTCTCTCCGAACAGCCCTTGGGGCCGGAAGAGAAGGAAGACAAGCGCCAGCACGTAGGCAAACCAGATTTCGATGCCGCCGCCGACGAACGGACCCAGGTACACCTCGGAGAGCTTTTCGCCCACGCCGATGATGAGGCCGCCGATGATGGCGCCGGGCACCGACGTGAGGCCGCCGAGGATGACCACCGGCAGCGCGCGCAGCGCCACCGTGGTGAGCGAGAACTGCACGCCCAGCTTGGAGCCCCAGATCATGCCGGCCACCAGGGCGACGACGCCGGCAACGCACCAGACGATGACCCAGATGCGGTTGAGCGGGATGCCGATGGATTGCGCCGCCTGGTGGTCGTCGGCGACGGCGCGCAGCGCCCGGCCGGTGCCGGTTTTTTGGAAAAACAGGCTCAGCAGCAGCACCAGCGCAGCGGCAATGGCGGCGGCAATCACGTCTTCCTTGTTCACCAGCACGCCGCCCTCGAACAGGGATTCGAACAGGAACATCGGGTCTTTGGGCATACCGATGTCGATCTTGTAGATGTCGCTGCCAAACAGCGTCTGGCCCAAGCCTTCGAGGAAGTAGGTGATGCCCAGCGTGGCCATGAGCAGCGTGGCGCCTTCCTGGTTGACGAGGTGGCGCAGCACCAGACGCTCGATCAACCAGGCGCAGACGAACATGATGGCGCCGGCAATGGCAAAAGCAGCCAGGTTGATGAGCACCATGTTGTCTATGCCCGTCCACTGCGGCAGCCATTCGGCAAAGCGCGCCATGGCCAGGGCGGCGAACAGCACCATGGCACCTTGCGCAAAGTTGAACACGCCCGAGGCTTTGAAGATCAGCACAAAGCCCAGGGCCACGAGCGAATACAACATGCCGGCCATGAGGCCGCCGATGAGGGTTTCAAGAAAAAATGCCATGGCGGTGTGCTTTCAGTGGCTGGTGCCGAGGTAGGCACGGATCACGTCTTCGTTGGCGTGGACTTCGGCTGGCGCGCCGTCGCCAATTTTTTTGCCGTAGTCGAGCACGACCACGCGGTCGGAGATGTCCATGACCACGCCCATGTCGTGCTCGATGAGCACGATGGTGGTGCCGAACTCGTCGTTCACGTCGAGGATGAAGCGGCACATGTCCTGCTTTTCCTCGACGTTCATGCCGGCCATGGGCTCGTCGAGCAGCAGCACCTGTGGCTCCATGGCGAGCGCCCGGCCCAGATCGACGCGCTTTTGCAGGCCGTAGGGCAGCTGGCCCACCGGGGTCTTGCGGTACGCCTGGATTTCCAGGAAATCGATGATGTGCTCGACCTTCTCGCGGTGCTGGATTTCTTCGCGCTCGGCTGGGCCCAGGCGCAGCGCCTGCCAGAACAGGTTGCTCTTGATCTTCAGGTTGCGCCCGGTCATGAGGTTGTCGATCACGCTCATGCCCTTGAACAGCGCCAGGTTCTGGAAGGTGCGCGCCACGCCCATCTCGGCCACCTGGCGGCTGTTCATGTGGGCAAAGGTCTGGCCCCGGAAGGTGATCGAGCCCTCCGACGGGGTGTAGACGCCGTTGATGCAGTTGAGCATCGACGATTTGCCGGCGCCGTTGGGGCCGATGATGGAGCGGATCTCGTGCTCGCGCACGTTGAACGAGATGTCCGTCAGTGCCTTCACCCCGCCAAAGCGCAGGCTGATGTTTTGCACGTCCAGGATCACGTCGCCTATGGGTCTGGCTGCCATGGTGGGGCTGCTCCTTACGCGGTTGCCGGGTGGGTTTGGGCGTCGATGATGGCCAGCGTGGCGCTGACGCTGCCGCTGCGTCCGTCCTCGAACTTGACCTGGGTTTCGATGAACTGCTCGCGCTTGCCGCTGTACAGGGCATCGACCAGCACGTCGTACTTTTGGGCGATGAAGCCCCGGCGCACCTTGCGCGTGCGCGTGAGCTCGTCGTCGTCGGGGTCGAGCTCTTTGTGCAGCACCAGAAAGCGCGCGATCTGCGTCTGTTCCATGCCTTCTTCGCGCGCCAGGTCGGCGTTGACCTGGGCGACGCAGTCGGCGATCAGGTCGAGCACTTTTTGTTTCGACGCCAGATCCACGTAGCCGGCGTAGGGCAGGTTCTGGCGCTCGGCCCAGTTGCCCACGGCCTCGAAGTCGATGTTGACGAAGGCGCAGACGGAGTCCTTGTCGTGGCCAAAGCACACGGCTTCCTTGATGTGCGAGAAGAACTTGAGCTTGTTCTCGATGTAGTTGGGTGCAAACATGGCGCCGCTGGCGAGCTGGCCCACGTCTTTGGCGCGGTCGATGATGCGCAGCTGGCCCTGGGTGTCGATGACGCCGGCGTCGCCGGTGTGAAACCACCCTTCGGCGTCGATGACCTCGGCCGTGGCCTCGGGGCGCTGGTAGTACTCCTTGAGCACGGAGACGCCACGCACCAGCACCTCGCCATTGGGCGCGAGCTTGAGCTCTATGCCCGGCGCCGCCTGGCCGACGCTGGTGAGGTTGACCTGGCCGTCGCGCTGCAGGCAAACATAGGCGCAGGTTTCGGTCTGGCCGTAGAACTGCTTGAGGTTGATGCCGATGGAGCGGAAGAATTTGAACAAATCCGGCCCGATGGCCGCGCCGGCGGTGTAAGCCACGCGGATGCGCGACAGCCCCATGGCGTTGCGCAGCGGGCCGTAGATCAGCAGGTCGCCCAGGCGGTAGCGCAGCCTGTCCCACAGGCCCACGGGCTTGCCGTCGAGGATGTCGGCGCCGACGCGCCGCGCCAGTGTCATGCAGCGCTCGTACAGGCGGCGCTTGACGGGGGCGGCATCCTCCATGCGGATGGAGATCGAGGTCAACATGCCCTCGAATACGCGCGGCGGCGCGAAGTAGTAGGTCGGGCCGACCTCGCGCATGTCGATGGCGACGGTGCTCGCCGACTCCGGGCAGTGGATGGTGAAGCCCGCCACCAGCCACTGCGCGAGCGAGAACAGGTGGTCGCCCACCCAGGCTGGCGGCAGGTAGGACAGGATGCTGTCGTCCGGCCCCAGGCGATCGACCTCGATGGCGCCGCGTGCGGCGCCGATGAAGCTCTCGTGCGTCTGGCAAACCCCCTTGGGCTTGCCCGTGGTGCCCGAGGTGTAGAGGATGACGGAGACGTCCCCCGGCTGCACGGCAGCGAGCATGGCCTCCCAGGCGCCCGGGTGGGCCTTGTCCCAGGCGGCGCCGTCGGCCAGCAGCTGCGCCATGCTGTGCAGGCCGGGCTGGTCGTAATTGCGCAGGCCACGCGGGTCGTCGTAGATGATGTGGCTCAGGCCCGGCACGCTGTTGCGCACTTCGAGCAGTTTGTCTACCTGTTCCTGGTTTTCAGCCAGGGCGATGCGGATATGTGCGTCTTCGATCACAAAGCCCATCTCGGCGGCCACGGCGTCCTGGTACATCGGCACCGGAACGGCGCCCAGGGCCTGCGCAGCGACAAAGCCCAGATACAGGTGCGGGCGGTTGTCACCAATCAAGGCCAGGTTCTGGCCGCGCGCCAGACCCAGCGCGACCAGGCCGCAGGCCATGTGGCGCACGGTGTTGGCCGCTTCTTGCCAGCTGCGGGTTTGCCAGATGCCAAATTCTTTCTCGCGCAGCGCCGGCGCTTGCGGGCGGTGTGCGGCGTGCTGCAGCAGCAGGTGCGGAAAGGTGGTGCTCATGCGCGCTCGTCCTGTGAAGGGCCCCAGGCGTTGGGGAATGGGTGCCATGGTAGGAAGGACTTTGACGCTGGTATGTCCTCGTAACGACAATTTGCGGGAAACCCCCGGGAGGGGTTAACCAGAAAAAACGCCCTGCAGACAGCAGCCTGCAGGGCGTTGCGTGGCGGTTGTCGCCTTAGCGGTCGTTGCTTTAACGCATGAATTTGCCGTCGCGGCCAACCAGGGTCAGTTCGACAAAGCGCGAAGCGTTGTGCCCCGGCTCGGTGGCGTTGATCTCAAAGCCGCCCAGGTCCCATTTTTTGAACGTCCACAAGGCGTCGAGAAAGCTGCTGCGGGTGAGGGTTTTGCCGGTGCGCTGCAGGGCCTCGCAGAACACGCGGGCGTTGATATAGCCTTCGAGCGCCAGGTGCGAAGGCTCTGCCTTGGCGCCACTGGCTTTCCAAGCCTGCAAAAACTCGCGTGAAATAGGCACGGTCGGGCTGTTGGGCATGGGCACGACCTGGGTGATGTTGATGCCAGCAGCATCGGCGCCCAGGGCCGTTAACGTGGCGGGCGTGCCCATGACCGAGAGCGCATACAGCGCCGTGCCCCGACGCAGGGCGCGAAAGGCTTTGACGAATTCCAGCGTTGGCTTGCCGGCCAGGCCCAGGATCACGGCCTCGGGCTCGGCCTGGGCGATTTTTTGTGCAGCCGCTTTGGCGTCTTGGCCATCGTTGGCGACGGTGGCGTTGACGCCTTCTGGGAGTTGCAGCTTGCCCATGGCGCGCTGGACGTTGTTGTAGACCTCTTTGCCAAAGCTATTGGCTTGGTGGGCGACGGCAATGCGCTTGATGCCCAGGGTGACGAGATGCTGGATTTGTTTTTCAGCTTCATCGGCATAGCCTGCGCGGACGTTGAAGACGTTACGCGCTGCTATGCGTGCGGATTGCGCACCAGTGAAGGGAGAAAAAAATGGAATGCCTGACTCTTTCACGAGCGGTAGCATGGCCTCGACATGGGGTGTCCCCATACAGTTGAAAAGTGCAAAAGTATTGCTGTCGGCCAGCAACTGTTTGGCATTGGCCTCTGCCTTCTTGACGTCATAGGCGTCGTCCAGTGTGTTGAGTGTGATGGTGCGACCGTGGATGCCGCCGCGTGCGTTCACGGCGTTGAATACCAGCTGTGCGCCCTGGTGCATGGCCTGGCCCAGGTCGGCGAGCGGGCCGGAAAGATCGGTGCTTTGCCCCAGGACGATGGTGGCATCCTGGGCCTGTGCGGTGCCCATGCCCAGCCAGGGCAGGGCGGTGGCGGCGGCGCCAGTGAGCAGGGTGCGGCGAGACAGGGAGGGCGGGCGATGGTGGGGCATGGGTGTCTCTGAAGAGCAACAATCAAAACCCCGAATGATGCGGGGACGAGGCCGCCATGGGGTGGTTTGTGGTTCCGAAATCCCTCATGGTTTTCCACTAGATGCTTTGTGCACACAGCAATCTCGGGCATTCTCGCGCCATCCTTTTCTGTCCATCTTGCCCTTGCCCTTGCCATGAGCCAAGACCTATCGCTGCACCAGCGGCGCCGTTTGCCGACAGCGCAGGAGTTGGCCGGCATTCCCTGGCTGCCCTTGCTGCCAGGGGCCGAGCGCGAACGTGCGCAGGCGGCCTTGTTGGTGGGCGATGCCCATCCGGGCGATTACATCTGCCGCATTGGCCGGCCGGTGACTTACTGGTTTGGCGCCGTCGATGGGCTGCTCAAAATGCACACCGACAGCGCCGACGGCTCTGGCATGACTTTCGCCGGCCTGCCCCCTGGTGGCTGGTTTGGTGAGGGCACGGCCATCAAGCGTGAGCCCTACCGCTACAACGTGCAGGCGCTGCGCAGCAGTGTGGTGGCGGGGCTGCCGATAGAGAGCTTTCACTGGCTGCTCGATCACTCCATTGCTTTCAACCGCTTTGTCATGGACCAGCTCAACGAGCGTTTGGGCCAGTTCATTGCCGCCCGTGAGATTGACCGCCTGGCCCAACCCGATCTGCGCGTGGCGCGCAGCCTGGCGGCGCTGTTCAACCCGGTGCTGTACCCGGGGGTAGGGCAGGTGCTGCGTATTACGCAGCAAGAGCTGGCCTACCTGGTGGGGCTGTCACGCCAGCGGGTCAATGAGGCGCTGGCGGTGCTGCAGGCGCAGGGGCTCATTCGTGTGGAATATGGCGGGCTGCGGGTGCTTGATTTGCCAGCGCTGCGCTTGGTGGGGCGCGCTCAGGCGTGACGCGCTCAGGCGCCGCGCAGTACCCGCCGGTATTGCACTGCTTCGGCCACGTGCACCGTCTCGGTCGTGGGGCTGCCCGCCAGGTCGGCGATGGTGCGCGCCACGCGCAGGGTGCGGTGGGTGGCGCGCGCTGACCAACCCAGGCGGGTGGCGGCGGCTTGCAAAAAATGGCTGGCAGCAGGCGCCAGGGCCAGGTGGGTGTCCAGGCGCTGGCCCTGCAGCTGGTGGTTGGCGTGGCCCTGGCGTGCCAGGGCCCGTTCGCGCGCTTGCGCCACCCGGGCGCGCACCGTGCTGCTGCTTTCGCCGCCGCCGTGTTGCAGCAGTTCGGCGGCGGGGAGGGCCGGGACTTCGACGTGCAAGTCGATGCGGTCGAGCAGCGGGCCGCTCAATTTGCCTTGGTAGCGGGCAATTTGCTCGGGTGTGCAGCGGCAGGGGCGCTGTGGGCTGCCGGCAAAGCCGCAGGGGCAAGGGTTCATGGCGGCAATGAGTTGAAAGCGCGCCGGGAATTCGGCGCGCTGCGTGGCGCGGGCGATGGTGATGCGGCCCGTCTCCAGCGGTTCGCGCAGGGCTTCGAGGGCGCTGCGGGCAAACTCCGGAAATTCATCGAGGAACAGCACCCCTTCGTGGGCGATGGAAATTTCCCCCGGCCTGGGGGGCGAGCCACCGCCGACCAGGGCCACGGCACTGCTGGTGTGGTGGGGGTGGGCGGTGGGGCGCTGCATCCATTGCGCTGGCGTAAAGCGGCCAGCCAGGCTGGCAATGGCGGCGCTCTCGAGTGCCTGCTCCACGTCCATGGCTGGCAGCAGGCCGGCAAAGCGCTCGGCCAGCATGGATTTTCCAGCGCCTGGCGGCCCCACGAGCAACAAACCGTGGCCGCCCGCTGCCGCAATCTCCAGTGCCCGGCGTGCTGCGCCCTGGCCTTTGACGTCGGCCAGATCGGGGCCGGCGGGGGGCTCCTGGGGGGCGCTGGCGGGTACGCGTTGCCAGTGGTCGGTGGCGTCGGTGGGGGTGCTGGCATCGCTTGTCGGCAGCAGCTGGCGCACCACATCGAGCAGATGGCGGGCGCTATACACCTCGATGCCTGGCACCAGCGCGGCTTCTTCGGCGCTTTCTGGGGGCAATACCAGGCGCGCAGGTTCGCCTTGGCGGCGCAGTGCCAGGCTGGTGGCGAGGGCGCCGCGCACCGGGCGCAGCTGGCCCGAGAGCGAGAGCTCGCCGGCAAACTCCCAACCGGCCAGGCGTGCGGCCTCGATTTGTCCGCTGGCGGCGAGGATGCCCAGGGCGATGGGCAGGTCAAAGCGCCCTGAATCTTTGGGCAGATCGGCGGGCGCCAGGTTGACGGTGATTTTTTTGTTGTTCGGAAATTCCAGCCCGGCGTTTTGCAGCGCTGCGCGCACCCGCTCGCGCGCCTCCTTGACCTCAACCTCGGCCAGCCCCACCAGGGTAAAGCTGGGCAGGCCATTGGCCAGGTGCACTTCGACAGTGACGGCAGGCGCCGCCAATCCCAGCAGGGCGCGGCTTTGCACCAGGGCAAGACTCATGGGCGGCTCCTTGGGTTGTTAATCGTCAGTTGTTTCCTGTTTGAGCTGCAGCGCCTGTTCGTACAGCGCATTGCGCGCGGCGCCGGTGATGTCGGCGGCCAGGCGCACGGCGGTTTTGAGTGGCAGCTCGGCCAGCAGCAGGCGCAGCACGCGCAGCACGCGCAGGCTGGCGCCGTCGTCGGTGGACAGGGGCGTGGGGTGTAGCAGCACCACGAACTCACCGCGCTGGCGCTGGGGGTTCTCTGCCAGCCAGGGGGCGACGGCACTTGCTGGCAGGGTGGTGATTTCTTCGAATTGCTTGGTCAGCTCGCGTGCCAGGGTGATGCGGCGTGTGCCCAGTACGGCCAGGGCCTGGGCCAGGTCGGTGATGCGGTGCGGGGCTTCGAGCAGGAGCACGCAGCGCGGCTCTGGCTGCAGGGCGGCAATGGCGCAGGCACGCTCGGCGGTTTTGCTCGGCAGGAAGCCGGCAAAGACAAAACCGTTGCTTTCGGGGGTGGTGGCTACGGCGCCGGCCACGCTCAGGGCGCTGGTGATGCTGCTGGCGCCGGGCAGCGGCAGGGCGCGCAGGCCGGCCGCCTGCACGCAGGCCACCAGGCGGGCGCCGGGGTCGCTCACGCCGGGGGTTCCGGCGTCGCTCACATAGGCCACGCGCTGACCGGCTTGCAGGCGCGTGAGTACGGCCTGGGCGGCTTCTTGTTCGTTGTGCTGGTGCAGGGCGAGCAGCTGCGCGCCGGGGCGCTCTATGCCGTAGCTGCGCAGCAGTGCCTGGGTGTGGCGCGTGTCTTCGCAAGCGATGGCATCGACGAGTTGCAGCACGTGCAGGGCGCGCAGCGTGATGTCGGCCAGGTTGCCGATGGGCGTGGCGACGACGTAGAGCGCGCCCTGCGGATAATGCTGGGCGGCGGCGGCCTCGTGGGCGGCGGTCAGGGCAGAGGCAAAGGAGGCGCTCAATGGGGTTCCTTGAAAAATGGCGGCAGGGCGGGGTCAGTACGCGGGTGCTGGGCGCCGCCGCTGAAGACCGGGCCTTGGCGCATTTGCAGCAGGCCGGGCTACGGCTGGTGCAGCGCAATTATCGAACGCCCGGGCGCGGCGGTGGTGAGATTGATTTGATCCTGCACGCACCCGATGGCACGCTGGTGTTCGTCGAGGTGCGCAGCCGTGCCAGTGCCGCCTACGGGGGCGCGGGCGCCAGCATTGGTGCGGCCAAGCAGCGGCGCATTGTGTTCGCGGCGCAGCATTACCTGCTGCGCTACGCCAGCACCCCGCCGTGCCGTTTCGACGCCGTACTGGTGCATGGCGAGCAGGTGCAGTGGCTGCCCGGTGCCTTCGATTTGGGTGCGGGCTGACAACTTTTTGCTACAAACCCTGTAGCGTCTGCGCCGCTATCATTGCGGCCCATGCTCGAACAACGCATCCAACAGCATTTCATCGACAGTGCCGATCTGAAGTACCAGTCGGCCCAAGCCTTGAGCCAACCCATTGCCGCCGCCGTGCAGGCGCTGCTGGTGTGCATCACCAGTGGTGCCAAGCTGCTCGCCTGTGGCAGCGGGGCCTCGGCGGCGCAGGCGCGCCAGCTGGCGGCCCTGTGTGTGGCCGGCTTTGAGCGCGAACGCCCTGAGCTGGCGGTGCTGGCGTTGAGCGAGGAGTCGGCACTGCAGACGTCGGCATCGGGCCTGGTGGATGCCAGCTTGGGGCTGGCGCGCCAGGTGCGGGCCTTGGGGCAGGCGGGTGATGTGTTGCTGCTGCTGTCCGTCGGCGGCAGCGAGGCGGCGATTTTGGCGGCCGTGGCGGCGGCGCATGAGCGCGATATGAGCGTCATCGCCCTCACGGGCCGCACGGGCGGAGAGCTGGCGGCGCTGCTGCGCGAGACGGACGTTTGGATTGCCGTGCCGCATGAGCGTGCGGCGCGGGTGCGTGAGGTCCACAGCCTGGTGTTGCACTGCCTGTGCGACGGGGTGGACGCGCAATTGTTGGGTGAACCGGAGATACCGTGATGACAAAGCAAAGCAATCGGTGGGTGTGTACGCTGCTCGTGGCGGCAGCCTTGGGTGCGGGCCTGAGCGCTTGCGTGCCTTTGGTGGTGGGCGGCGCGGCGGTGGGGGCGATGGTGGCGGTCGATCGCCGCACCTCGGGCGCGCAGCTCGACGACGAAGGCATCGAGCTGCGGGCGGGCAACCAGATTTTTGGCATGTACGGCGACCGCGCCCATGTCAACGTCACCAGCTGGAACCGCCAGGTGCTGCTGACTGGCGAGGTGCCGACGCAGGAGGATGGCCAGAAGGTGGCGCAGATGGTGCGTGGTCTGCAAAACGTGCAGTCCGTGGTCAATGCGCTGGTGGTGGCGCCGCCGTCGTCGCTGTCGCAGCGCTCGAACGACACCTTGCTCACGGGCAAGGTCAAGGCCAGCTTCGTCGATGCCAAGGACGTGATGAGCAGCGCCTTCAAGGTCGTGACCGAGCGTGGCGTGGTGTACCTGATGGGCCGCGTCACCCAGCGCGAAGCGCAGCGCGCCTCGGACATTGCGCGTGGCGTCAGTGGCGTGACCAAGGTGGTGCGGGTGTTTGAGCTCATTTCTGAGCAGGAACTGGCCAATACCCAGCCCAAACCCGCACCTGCACCCGCGCACGATGCCGTTCCAGCCTCGGCCCCGGCACCCGCCCCGGTGCAGGGGCAAGTGCAGGTCCAGCCCCTGCCGCCGGTGCAGTAAGGCACGGTAAAAAAATAGAAACGGTTAGCGCAGGCGGGTGATGAGGCTGGAGGTATCCCAGCGCCGCCCGCCTTGCTGCTGCACGTCGGCGTAGAACTGATCGACCAGGGCCGTGACGGGCAGGCGGGCGCCGTTTTTTTGTGCCTCGGCCAGCACCAGGCCCAGGTCTTTGCGCATCCAATCGACGGCAAAGCCGAAATCAAAACGGCCCTCGGCCATGCTGCGGCCCCGGTTGTCCATTTGCCAGCTTTGCGCTGCGCCCTTGCCGATGACGTCGAGCACACGGGGCAGGTCCAGCCCGGCACGCTGGCCGAAAGCGATGGCCTCGGACAGCCCCTGCAGCAGGCCGGCAATCGCAATCTGGTTCACCATCTTCGTCAGCTGCCCGGCGCCGCTGGCGCCCATCAGGGTGCAGGCGCGGGCGTAGGCCATGATGACCGGCTCGGCGCGGGCAAAGGCAGCGTCGTCGCCGCCGCACATCACCGTCAGCTGGCCGTTCTCGGCCCCGGCCTGACCGCCGGAGACGGGGGCATCGAGGAACTCCAGCCCCAGGCTGCGCGCCTGGGCGTAGAGCGCGCGCGCGACCTCGGCGGAGGCGGTGGTGTGATCGACGAACAGGGCGCCAGCGCCCATGCCGGCAAAGGCGCCTTCTGGCCCCAGGGTCACGGCGCGCAGGTCGGCGTCGTTGCCGACGCAGCACAGCACGAGTTGTGCGCCCTGCGCCGCCGCTGCCGGTGTTGCGGCATGTTTTACGGCGCCAGCGCTTGTGTGCTGCGCGCACCATGCTATCGCTTTGCTAGCAGTGCGGTTGTACACCGTGACCTGGTGCCCGGCGCGCGCCAGGTGGCCGGCCATGGGCGCGCCCATGACCCCCAGGCCAAGGAAGGCGATGCGTTGCGGTGCGATGGGGGCGTAGGAGCGGGGGGCGTTCATGGTTAGACGATGGCGAAGTTTTCCGTGCCGGAAGCCAGGTCAGAGCTTTTGGCGCGCTGGCTTGAGAGCTTGATCTGCAGGCGCAGGTCGTTGAGCGAGTCGGCGTTGCGCAGCGCATCTTCGTAGGTGATGACGTTGGCCTCGAACAGGTCGAACAGCGCCTGGTCGAAGGTCTGCATCCCGAGGTTGCGGCTTTTTTTCATGATCTCTTTGATCTCCGAGACTTCGCCCTTGAAGATCAGGTCAGAAATGAGCGGCGTGTTCAGCATCACTTCGACGGCGGCGGCGCGGCCCTTGCCGTCCTGCTTGGGCAGGAGGCGCTGCGAGACCATGGCGCGCAGGTTCAGCGACAAGTCCATCAGCAGCTGCGCGCGGCGCTCCTCAGGGAAGAAGTTGATGACGCGGTCGAGTGCCTGGTTGGCGCTGTTGGCGTGCAGCGTGGCCAGGCACAGGTGGCCGGTTTCGGCAAACGCCACCGCGTGCTCCATGGTCTCGCGGTCGCGGATCTCGCCCATCAAGATGACGTCGGGTGCCTGGCGCAGGGTGTTTTTCAGCGCCGCTTCCCAGCTGTCGGTGTCGAGCCCGACCTCGCGCTGCGTGACGACGCAGTTCTTGTGCGGGTGCACGAACTCGACCGGATCTTCCACGGTGATGATGTGGCCGAACGAGTTTTCGTTGCGCCAATCGACCATGGCGGCGAGCGTCGTCGATTTGCCCGAGCCGGTGGCGCCAACCATGATGCACAGGCCACGCTTGGTCATGGCCACTTCCTTGAGCACCTGGGGCACGCCCAGGCCGTCGATGGTCGGCAGCGTCAGTGGGATGGTACGCAGCACCAGGCCCACGCGCCCCTGTTGGATGAAGGCGTTGACGCGAAAGCGCCCGATACCGGCGGGCGAGATGGCGAAGTTGCACTCCTTGGAGCGCTCGAAATCGGCCACCTGCTTGTCGCTCATGATGGAGCGCGCCAGCGTCAGGGTGTGCGCAGGCGTGAGCGGCTGCGGCGAGACTTTGGTGACCTTGCCGTCGATCTTGATGGCGGGCGGGAATTCGGCCGTCAAGAACAGGTCGCTGCCGCCCCGGCTGACCATGAGCTTGAGCAGGTCGTTGATGAATTTACTGGCCTGATCGCGTTCCATCAGCGCTCCTCCGGAGCCAGCCTGGTGGGCCGGCGGTGTGTGGGTTTATTGGTTGTGGCTTTCGCTCAAACGGGCGCTGACGACGCGCAGGCGCAGCGAGAGCTTGCGCGCCAGCAGAGCGATCAGGCTGGCGGCGAGTTGCGGGTCTTTGGCCATCATCTCGTCCATGCCTTCGGCGCTGAGGATGGCGATCTCGCACTCGGTGAGCGTGGTGCAGGCCGAGAAGCGGATGCCGCTGTCGAGCAGCGACATCTCGCCCAGAATGTCGCCCGGGCGCGTCTCGGCCAGGCGCAGGTGCTCGCCCCAGGGCTGCACGCGATCGACGGCGATGGTGCCGGTGAGCAGCACGACCATGAAGTTGCCGTACTCGTCCTGGCGGATGACGTCGCGGCTGGGCGGGATGGCGGCGAATTCAAAGAAGCGCTCCATGCGCTCGACCGCATCCTGGTCCAGGTGCGCCATGTATTTGTCTTTGGCCCACAGGCCCTGCAGCAGCTTGCCGCCCCGGCTGGTGGGCAGGCGCTTGGCGCCGACCTCGACGGCCCGCGCCTCCCAGGGCACGAGCAGCGACTCATCGACGCCCTGGCCGGCAAAGGCGGTGGTGAAGAAAACTGAATCGCCGCTTTCCTCGGCCGGCTTGTGGCCCAGGGTCTTGCCACGCAACAGGCTCAAAATACCTTTCATACAGTGCTCCTGTGGTCGGCTTAGCCGGGGAAGTTCTCGGGAATCTTGGCCTTGCTGCGCGCTTCGGCCGGGCTGATGATGTTGCGCCGCACCAGGTCGGTGAGGTTCTGGTCGAGCGTTTGCATACCAACGCTGTTGCCAGTCTGGATGGTGGAGTACATCTGCGCCACCTTGGCCTCGCGGATCAGGTTGCGGATGGCGCTGGTGCCCAGCATGATTTCGTGCGCGGCAACGCGGCCTGAACCGTCCTTGAGCTTGCACAGCGTTTGCGAGATCACGGCCTGCAGCGATTCGGACAGCATGGCGCGCACCATCTCTTTTTCTTCCGCTGGGAAGACGTCGATGATGCGGTCGATGGTTTTGGCGGCGCTGCTGGTGTGCAAGGTGCCAAACACCAAGTGGCCGGTTTCCGCCGCCGTCATGGCCAGGCGGATGGTTTCCAGGTCACGCAGTTCGCCCACCAAAATGGCGTCCGGGTCTTCGCGCAGCGCGGACTTGAGGGCGGCGGCGAACGACAGCGTCATCGGCCCGACTTCGCGCTGGTTGATCAGGGATTTTTTCGACTCGTGCACGAATTCGATCGGATCCTCGATGGTGAGGATGTGGCCGTACTCGGTTTCGTTGAGGTGGTTGACCATGCCTGCGAGCGTGGTCGATTTGCCCGAACCCGTGGGCCCCGTCACCAGCACCAGGCCGCGCGGCTTGAGTGCCAGGTCGGCAAAAATTTTCGGTGCATTGAGCTGTTCGAGCGTCAGGATTTTGCTTGGAATCGTTCGCAAGACGGCGGCGGCGCCCCGGTTCTGGTTGAAGGCGTTGACGCGAAAGCGCGCCAGGCCCTCGATCTCGAAAGAAAAGTCCACCTCCAGGAATTCTTCGTACATCTTGCGCTGCGAGTCGCTCATGATGTCGTACACCATGGCGTGCACCGTCTTGTGGTCGAGTGGATCGACGTTCAGGCGGCGCACGTCGCCGTGCACGCGGATCATGGGTGGCAGGCCCGCCGACAGGTGCAAGTCGGAAGCCTTGTTCTTGACGCTGAACGCCAGCAGTTGGGTGATGTCCACGGTGGTGCCCTCGGCTCGAATGATGGGAGTGGGGGGCGGTGCGGCGGCGGCACAATCGGCTGCTATCCCTGCCCCTCGTTTTTCGACAAGCATTATGACTACGATTGCCAGCGCGCTTCAACTTGTACACCAGCGTATTGAACGCGCTTGTAACGCGGCAGCGCGGCCTGCTGCGGGGGTGCAGTTACTCGCTGTTTCCAAGACCTTTGGCGCCGACGCCGTCATAGCCGCAGCCGAGGCCGGGCAGCGCGCATTTGGCGAAAACTACATCCAGGAAGCCGTCGCCAAAATCGCCGCCGTGCAGGCGCATGTGCCGCAGCTTGCGCGGCAGCTGCAGTGGCATTGCATTGGCCCGGTTCAAAGTAACAAGACGCGCCTGGTGGCGGTGCATTTCGATTGGGTACACACCGTCGATCGGCTCAAAACTGCCGAACGCCTGTCGGCGCAACGCCCGGATGGTTTGCCGCCGCTGCAGGTGTGCCTGCAGGTCAACGTCGATGGTGGCGCCACCAAATCCGGCGTTGCCCCCGACGCCGCCCTGGCCCTGGCGCAGGCCGTGGCGCAGCTGCCGCGCCTGCAGCTGCGCGGGCTCATGGGAATTCCCGATCCGGTCGAAGACTTTGCCGCCCAGTGCGCCGTGCACCAGCGCGCGCGCGCCTTGTTCGACGCCATCGCAGCCGCCGGCGGGTCGGGGCTGGAGCGTTTTGACACCCTGTCGCTGGGCATGACCGCCGACCTGGAGGCCGCCATTGCCGCCGGCAGCACCCTGGTGCGCGTGGGCAGCGGCATCTTTGGTGCTCGCAGCTATGCTGCCAGTTAATATTTGCTATACAAATAATAGCTACTCGCGCTTGCTGGTAAAGGGCTAGTGCTGATTTTTCTCCTTGATGGAGTGCCCTACGTGTTGCTACGTAGCGGCTGTGGCTAGAATGCGCCGCAGCCATCAACTTGTGAGGGGGGAGAAAAATGTTCTGTGCCCAATGCGGCCACGCCTTGGCGCCCGATGCGCGCTTTTGCCGCCAATGCGGCCATGCCGCGCCGCCACCGTTGACGTTGGAGTCTGTGTCAGAGCCGTTGGACATCAGCTTTGCGACCGAGCTTGAGCTTGAGCCTGCGTCCGCTTCGCCACCTTCGCCGGCCACTGTCTCGGCCTTGGCGGTTTCGTCTCCTCCTCCTCCACCACCACCTCCTCCTCCTCCTCCTGCCGCTAGCCCGGCGTTGCCGCCGCCCGTCAACGGTGCGCCCTGGGGGCTGTGGTTGGTGGCCTTGGCTGTGGCTCTGGTGCTGGGCCTGTTGGCTTGGTGGGGGCTGCGCCATTGGCTGGCGCCGGTACCGCTGACGCCACCTGCCGTGGTCGCTCCGGCGCTGGAGCCCCCGCCTGCGCGTGCCCCCGCGCCTGTGCTGCAACCCGAGCCTGAACCCGAACCCGAGCCAGCGCCCGCACCGCCGGCGCCTATCCCAGCACCTGCACCGCCGCCGCCCCCCACGCCGCAGCAGCAGGTGCAGGCCCGTGCCCGTGAGGCCCAGGCGCAGGTGCAACGCCAGCAACAGCGGCAGGACGCCATCCGGCGCGAGGCGAACCGGTCGTTTGACGAATACGAGCGCCAGCAGCGCGAGCAGGAACGGCGCGAACGCCGCTATTCGCAGTAACGACGGTCTTCCAACCCCTGAAAGAAGAAAGAGAGAGAGCACACCATGGCCTTGGTCATCAAATCCTGGAGCATCAAATCCCAGCCCGCGCCGGGCGAGCCGCACGTGCGCGTGGTGGCGCGCGAGAGCGGCTTCTGGTCCTTCATCCTGTCGCTGCTGGGCATAGATGCCACCACCACGATGGAGGTCAGCAGCACGCGCATCGAGTTCGAGCATGGCTCGCTCTCGGGCTTCATCCGCCGCATGACGCCGTTCGGCCATGTCTCGTCCACCTTCTATGGCCGCCACAAGCCCTGGAAGACGGCGCTGTTCATCCTCGCCGTGTGTTTCTCCATCGGCTCGGCCATCGGCAAGGCCTGGGCGCTGCTGGCATTTTTGCTGCTGGGGTTGATCGGCGCTGGCCTGTACTACTTCCTCAACCGCGAGCTGACTTTCGGCTTCATCGAGGACAGCGGCTTTGCCGGTGCCATCACCTTCAAGCGCTCGGTGATCGAGGGCCAGGAGATCAATGAGGAGCAGCTGCGCAAGATGATTGCCGTCATCGAGCACCAGATCAAATGCCAGAGCGCGCCGCTGGAGGGCATCGACATTGGTGGCCAGCCCGGCAACGAACGCTTTGCCGTGCCGGCGCCGACCTCGCTCAAAGAAGTGTTTGGTGGCGTGGCGCCGCCCCCTGCGCCCGCCACCCCCAAGGCCCCGCCACCGGCTGCGCCGCAGGCCCCCGCCCAGGCCGCGCCGCGCAGCCACTGCCCCCAGTGCAACCAGCCTTGCACGGCGGCCGATCGCTTTTGCGGCCACTGCGGGCACACGCTCTGACGCTGGCGCAGCCAGCCAGGCCCCGGGCTGCGTGCCACAATCGTCCGGTCATTGTTGGATGAATGGGAACCCCGCCATGCCCGGACTTTTGCCCGAAATCGACCCTGAGGGCCTGCTTGAATTTTCCGTGGTCTATACCGACCGCGCGCTCAACCACATGTCCCAGCGCTTTGTGCGCGCCATGCAGGACATTGTTGGCACCCTCAAGGAGGTGTACCACGCGCACAGCGTGGCCCTGGTGCCCGGCAGCGGCACTTTCGGCATGGAGGCGGTGGCGCGCCAGTTCGCCAACCAGCAAAAAGTGTTGATCGTGCGCAACGGCTGGTTCAGCTACCGCTGGAGCCAGATTTTTGACGCCGACCGGGGCCTTGGTGGCGGCGCTGTGGTGTGCAAAGCGCGCCCGCAAGGCAGCGGCGCGCAGGCGCCCTGGGCGCCCTGCCCGGTGCAGGAAGTGGTGGCCACCATTCGTGCTGAAAAGCCAGCCCTGGTGTTTGCCCCGCATGTCGAGACGGCCAGCGGCATCATGCTCAGCGACGACTACATCCGCAGCCTGGCTGCGGCGGCGCACGAAGTGGGCGCGCTCCTGGTGCTCGACTGCATCGCCTCGGGTGCGGTCTGGGTCGATATGCAGGCCACGGGTGTTGATGTGCTGATCTGCGCGCCGCAAAAGGGCTGGAGCAGCACGCCCTGCTGCGCCATGGTCATGCTCAGCGAGCTGGCGCGCCAGGCCATCGAAGACACACAAAGTTCGAGCTTTGCCTGCGACCTGAAAAAGTGGCTGCTGATTGCCGAAGGCTACGAAAAAGGCCAGCACGCCTACCACACCACCATGCCCACCGACGCCCTGGTGCAGCTGCGCGACGCCATGCAGGAAGCGCGCTCCTACGGCTTTGAGCGCGTGCGCGCCGAGCAGATGGCGCTGGGGCGGCAGGTGCGCGCGCTGCTGCAGGCACGCGGCTTTGCGAGCGTGGCCGCCGAGGGCTGGCAGGCGCCGGGCGTGGTCGTGAGCTACACCACCGACCCGGACATTCAAAACGGCAAAAAATTCCTGCAAGTGGGCCTGCAAACCGCCGCCGGCGTGCCGCTGCAGTGCGACGAGGGGCCGGACTTCAAAACCTTCCGCCTGGGCCTGTTTGGCCTGGACAAGTGGCACGACACGGCCCGCACCGTGGGCCATTTGCGCACGGCGCTCGATCAAATCGGAGCCTGAGCGCTCGCCCATCTGCCCATCCAATTAATGGGCGGCTTCCCGCTCGGCCTCTTCCGCCGCGTGGGCACGGGCAATTGCCAGGATCACGTCGCGCACCAGGCGCCGCTTGGGCACGGGCAGGCGCAGATAGGTCTCGAACAGTTCCCGATCCTGGTAGCCCAGGCCGATGTGCCCCGGTCCGGGGCGCTGCGGTTCGCGCTCACGGTGCAAGGCTTCGCCATAGCCCAGCGCCTGCACCGGCACGCGCAGCCATTCGGCGAGGGTGGTGAGCTTCTTGTGGTTAGGAATGGTTTCGCCCTGCAGCCAGCGGCGCACGCCATGCAGGGTCATGGGCTTGCCCCAGTGGCGGGTATTGAATTCGCGCTCCAGCACGGAGGGCTTGGGCTCGTAGCCTGCCGCCTCCATGGCCTGGCGTAACCGCTGCGCAAATTGGGCTTTTGCTTCCTGCATCCAGCCACCGTAGGGGGACGGTAGCGGACAAGATTGATTTTCGCGAGTAGTTACATAGAATAGTTGATTCTTTGTTACGCAACCGTTGGAATGTCCCCGGGGCCTGGCGTGCGGCGCCGCCGCACCGGGCAGCCTTTGATTGGCGCGGATCTAGGAACCGGAACATGTCCCAGAATTCTTCCTTCTCGTCTCCAGAATCAGAACCGACCCCGCCCCGGGTGGAAGATCGGCCGTTGCCGCGCCTGGACATCAAGCCGCCAACGCGTGCGCAGCGCGATGCGATGCTGGCCAATATCCGGCGCTTGCGCGAGCTCGACGAGCGCGACCGCCTGGCCCGCGAGCGTCAGCAGGTGGGCAAGGCGTAGCCGGTGCCGCCCGCGCTCAAAAGCGCGGCAAATCCGGGTGCGCCAGGCGGCCGCCGCGCACCAGCATCTGGCCGTAGTCGGCGCAGCGGTTGAGCGTGGGCACGGCCTTGCCGGGGTTGAGCAGGCCGGCGGGGTCAAAAGCTGCTTTGAGGGCGTGCATCTGCGCCAGCTCCTCGGGCGTGAACTGCACGCACATGGAGTTGAGCTTCTCCACGCCCACGCCGTGCTCGCCCGTGACGGTGCCGCCCATGGCGACGCTGGTCTCCAGGATGTCGGCGCCGAACTGCTCGCAGCGGCGCAGCTGCTCGGGGTCGTTGGCGTCGAACAGGATCAAGGGGTGCAGGTTGCCGTCGCCGGCGTGGAACACGTTGCAGCAGCGCAGGCCGTATTTTTTCTCCATCTCGGCAATCGCCAGCAGGATGTCGGCCAGGCGTTTTCTGGGAATGGTCGAGTCCATGCACATGTAATCGGGGCTGATGCGGCCGCTCGCCGGGAAGGCGTTTTTGCGCCCGCTCCAAAAGCGCAGGCGCTCGGCCTCGTCGCGGCTGACGGCAATGGCGGTGGCGCCGGCGCGGCGCAGCACGGCGCTCATGCGCTCGATTTCTTCGGCCACCTCCTCGGGCGTGCCGTCGCTCTCGCACAGCAAGATGGCGGCTGCGTCCAGGTCGTAGCCGGCGTGCACAAAGGCTTCGACGGCGGCGGTCATGGGCTTGTCCATCATCTCCAGCCCGGCGGGGATGATGCCGGCGGCAATGACGGCGGCCACCGCATCGCCCGCCTGGCGCACGTCGCCAAAGCTGGCCATGATGCAGCGCGCGAGCGGCGGCTTGGGGATGAGTTTGACGGTCACCTCCAGCGCCACGGCCAACATGCCCTCGCTGCCGATGACGGCGGCGAGCAAATCCGGCCCCGGCGTATCGAGTGCGTGGCTGCCCAGCTCCAGCGCCTCGCCCTCGGCGCTGAAGCCGCGCACGCGCAGCACGTTGTGCAGCGTCAGGCCGTATTTCAGGCAGTGCACGCCGCCCGCGTTCTCGGCCACGTTGCCGCCGATGGTGCAGGCGATCTGGCTGCTCGGGTCGGGTGCGTAGTACAGGCCGTGGGCGGCGGCGGCTTCGCTGATCGCCAGGTTGCGCACGCCGCACTGCACGGTGGCGCTGCGCGCTTTGGGGTCGATGTGGAGGATGCGGTTAAAGCGCGCGAGCGAGAGCGTCACCCCCATGGCGTGCGGCATGGCGCCGCCCGAGAGCCCCGTGCCGGCGCCGCGCGCCACCACCGGCACCTGCAGCTGGTGGCAGGTGCGCAGCACGGCCTGCACCTGCGCCTCGGTCTCGGGTAGGCATACCACCAGCGGGCGCTGCCGGTAGGCGGTGAGGCCATCGCACTCGTAGGGCGTGGTGTCCTCGGCCTGCCACAGCAGGGTGTGCGCTGGTACGCAGCGGGACAGGGCCGCCACCACGGTGCGTTGGCGGGCGGTGCGTTCGGCGGTGGGGGCGGCGGTGTTCATGGGTGGGGTATCAGCGGAAGACGACGGTCTTGTGGCCGTTGAGGAGCACGCGGTGCTCGCTGTGCCACTTCACGGCGCGCGCCAGCACCTGGCTTTCAGTGTCTCTGCCGCGCGCGGTCAGGTCTTCGACGGTGTCGGTGTGGTCGGCGCGGGCCACGTCCTGCTCGATGATCGGGCCCTCGTCGAGGTCGGCGGTAACGTAGTGCGCGGTGGCGCCTATGAGTTTGACGCCGCGCTCGTGCGCCTGGTAGTAGGGCTTGGCGCCCTTGAAGCTGGGCAGGAAGCTGTGGTGGATGTTGATCGCGCGCCCGGCCAGGCGGGTGCACAGGTCGTTGGAGAGCACCTGCATGTAGCGCGCCAGCACCACCAGTTCGGCGCCTTCGGCTTCGATGATCTCGTACTGGCGCTGCTCGGCCTGGGCCTTGGTGGCGGCGCTGACCGGGATGTGGTGAAACGGTATGTTGTAGCTGGCTGCGAGCTGGTAGAAGTCGCGGTGGTTGCTGATGATGGCGCGCACGTCGATGGGCAGCAGGCCGCTCTTGACGCGAAACAGCAGGTCGTTGAGGCAATGGCCTTCGCGGCTGACCATGAGCACCGTCGGCATGGGCGCGCTTTGCGCGTGCAGGCGCGCATCCATCTGGTAGCTGGCGGCAAAAGGTGCCAGCGCGGCCTTGAGCGCGGCCAGGTCATGCTCGGCGCCGGCAAATTGCACGCGCATGAAGAACAGGCCGGTGGCGTGGTCGTTGTACTGCGCGGCTTCTTCGATGTTGGCGCCGTGGTCGAGCAAAAAACCAGAGACGGCATGTACCAATCCCCGGCGATCGAGGCAGGACAGGGTGAGAATATAGGTCGGGGTCATGGCCGCGATTGTCGCAGCCGGTGCACCCCATTTTTGTGGGCCCGACCTGGGCGAGAACATGGACAAGAACAACCCCCGGCCAGCGTTCCTCGGTGCCTGCGTGCGGCCGTGGCAGGCTGTGTTTTTGTATTTGCTGCTGGGGGCTGTGTGGGTGCTGGGGGGCGACGCGCTGCTCGAGCATGGGCTTGCGCCCGATTGGCCGTGGCGCCCGCTGGCCTTCACCCTCAAGGGCTGGGGCTACGTGCTGCTGACGGCAGCCCTCACCGGCTGGCTGCTGGCGCGTGCCGCGCGCAGCGAGCAGCAGCGCAGTGCGCTGGCCCAGGAGATGGCGCATGTGGCCGAGCACGCGCCGGCGGGCATGGCGCGTGTCGATCCGGTCAGCCTGCGCATGTGGTGGGTCAACGCCCGCCTGGCCGATTGGCTGGGCCTGGCGCCCGAGGAGGCGCTGGGCCGGCATTTTCGTGAATGGATCATGCCTGGCGACCCGGCCTGGGCGCAGGGCCAGCTGCAGCAGCTGCTCGACGGGCGCATCAACTACTACCAAAGCGAGCGCCTGTGCCGCCGCGCCGATGGCCGGGCGCCGCTGCCAGTGCTGTGCACCGTCAGCCGCGTACCGGCGCGCGCGGGTGTGCCGGCGCACCTGGTGTGCGTGTTGCTCGACATGAGCGAGGTGGGCGCCACGCGCGCGGCGCTGGTGCGCAGCGAAACCATCTTGCGCCTGGCGCTCGACGGCAGCGGCAACGGCATGTGGGACTGGGATCTGCGCCAGCGGCGCTCAACCTACTCGCAGGGCATGGTGCGCCTGCTGCGCTACCAGGGCAGCGAACTGCCTGTGGGCCTGCACTTGCTGCGCCTTTTGCACCCGCAAGACCGCCAACGCGTGCGCCAGGCGGTGCAGCGCACGATCGACAGCGGCGTGCCGTTCGACGAGACGGCGCGCATCCAGCGCTACGACGGCAGCTACTGCTGGGTGCAGGCGCGTGGCCAGCGTCACCTTGACGCCGAGGGCCAGGCCGAGCGCTTTTCCGGCATCTTGACCGACCTCACCGACCAGCGCCTGGCGGCGGAGCGCGAGCGCCTGGCCGCCACCGTGGTGGACAACACCGCCGAGGGCGTGCTGGTGACCGATGCCCAGGCGCGCATCGTCTCCGTCAACGCCGCCGTGACGCGGATGCTGGGCTACAGCGAGGACGAGCTGCTGGGCCTGACGCCGCGTGTTTTCAAATCTGGGCGCCATGACGACGCTTTTTACGCCGCCCTGTGGGCCAGCGTGGCGCAAACCGGCCACTGGCAAGGCGAGATCTGGAACCGGCGCAAGAGTGGCGAAGTCTTTCCCGAGCACATGTCGCTGTCGGCAGTGCGCGACCCGGACGGGCAGGTGACGCACTACGTCTGCATGTTCACCGACATTTCGGCGGAAAAGGCGCAGCGCCAGCAGCTTGAATTCCTGGCCCACTTTGACCCGCTCACCGGCCTGTCCAACCGCCTGTGGTTTGGTCAGCAGCTGGCCACGGCGGTGCAGCAGGCACAGCGCGATGGCGAGATCCTGGCCGTGCTGCTGCTCAACCTCGACCGCTTCAAGGACGTGAACGACAGCTACGGCCACCAGGTGGGCGACGAGGTGCTCAAGCACATCGCGCGCCAGGTGCGCGCGGCGCTGCGCCCGGGCGACCTGGTGGGGCGCATGGCGGGCGACGAGCTGGCGGTGCTGGTGCGCCAGCTGCGCCATGCCGACGGCGCCGCCGCCGTGGCGCGCGGACTGATCGCTGCCGTGGCCCAGCCCTGGGTGTCGCCGCAGGGGGTGGAGATCGTCGTTGGCGTGAGTGTGGGTATTTGCATGTGCCCCGGCCATGCCGATACGGCGCAGGCGCTGCTGCAGGGTGCGCACGCGGCGGTGTACGGCGCCAAGGCGCGCGGGCGCGGCGCCTGGTGCTTCTTTCACGAGGAAATGACGCAGGCCGCACGCGAGCGCCTGGAGCTGGAGGCGCGTCTGCGCGTGGCGCTGGCGCAGGGGCACTTGCAGCTGTACTACCAGCCGCAGATCGACATTGCCAGCGGCCGCATCATCGGCGCCGAGGCGCTGCTGCGCTGGCTTGACCCCGAGGAGGGGCTGATCTCGCCCGCGCGCTTCATCCCGGTGGCGGAAAGTTCTGGCCTGATCGGGCCGCTGGGGCAGTGGGTGCTGCGCCAGGCTTGCGCCCAGGGCCAGCAATGGCGCGCCGCCGGCCTGGCGGCGATCACGCTGGCGGTCAACGTCTCGCCGCGCCAGTTTCACCTCACCGACGTTGCCAGTGACTGCGCGCAGGCGCTGGCGGCATCGGGCTTTGCGCCGGCGCAGCTGGAGCTGGAGCTGACCGAATCGGCCCTGGCCGAGCGCCCCGAGGAAGCGCGCCAGGTGCTGCTGCGCCTGCGCGCGCTGGGCGTGCGCATGGCGGTGGACGACTTTGGCACCGGCTACTCGTCGCTGGCGCACCTCAAGCGCTTTGCGCTCGACGTGCTCAAGATCGACCAGGGCTTCATCCGCGACCTGCCCGACAGCAGCGACGACCTGGCGATCAGCAGCGCCATCATCGCCCTGGGCCACAGCCTGGGCCTGGCGGTGCTGGCCGAAGGCGTGGAGACGGCGGCGCAGCTCGAATGCCTGCGCCAGCGCGGCTGCGACGCCTACCAGGGCTACCTGTTCTCGCGCCCGCTGCCGGTGGCCGAGTTCACGGCGCTGCTGCAGGCCCAGGCCCCGGCGTAGCCAGGGGCGTGGCGCGCGGCGGTGCGCCCCAGCTCTGGCGCAGCTCGGCGCAGTGATCGCGCGGCGCCAGGGCCGGGGTCAGTACGATCCAGTCTGCTTCTGTTTTGATAGCTGCTTGCGCTTGCCCAGCTTGCGCTATAGCCACTTTTGACTCGTATTTTTGCCCCCACCAGGTGGGAATGCCCAGGTGGCGCTGCACATGCTGCAGGCCGGCGATCAGCAATACCGTGCGCCCGGGCTGCAGCAGCGCCTGCCCGGTCTGCGCCAGGCTGCGGTCGCGCGCGAGCTGGATGCGTGCCATGGGCAGGATTTGCGCTGGCGGCAGCAGGTCGCAGTGGCCTGCGCGCACGGCGTCTTGCTGGCGCTGCCAGGCGGGGGCGCTCAGGTGGGTGTCGAGGGCGCTGTCTTGCTGCGCCGCCTTCATCTGCGCCCTGGGCAGGTTGCCACCGTACACCGGCACGCCAGCGCGCACGGCGGCGAGCACGGCCGGGCCGTAGTGCGCCCAGGGCCAGGCGCTGTCGTTCCAGGCCAGGGCCTGGCGCACGGCGGCGGCGTCGGCCTGCGCGGGCAGGCCCTGGGTGCTGTGGCCGGCCTCGGCCATCTCCAGCACCAGGGCGGCGAGCTGACCGCGCGCGGCCAGCCACTGCACGCTGTGCGCTTGCCATTGCTGGTGCGCGGCGGCGTCGTGCTGCTCGCCCAGCAGCAAGAGGGCGGGGGGGGCGGTACTAGCGAGCGGCGCGGGCCAGTCGGCCAGGGGCAGTTCGGGGACCAGGGGGGGCGGGGCCAGGCTGGCGCAGCCCGCCAGCCACAGGCTGAGGGCGGCCAGGGGCCAGAGGGGACGCAAGGTTTTCATGCGGCGATGGTACGGGGTGCGCTTCTACACTTGGGGCCATGCGCACAAAACCGTCTCTCTCCACCAAGCTGCTGGGCTTGGGCGTGGCCTTTTTACTCATCGCCCTGGGCTCCATCGGGCTGACGCTGTGGGTCACCTGGCAGCTCGAAGGCGGCGCCGCCGCCGTGAACGAGGCCGGGCGCCTGCGCATGAACCTGCTGCGCATGGTGATTGCGCAGCAAAACGAGTCGCCCGAGCGCGTGGCGGCGCTCGAACGCCAGTTCGACGCCAGCCTGGAGCTGCTGCGCACGGGCGATCCGGCGCGTCCCCTGTTCGTGCCACGCGCCGAGGAGACGCGCGAGCGCTTTGAGCGCGTACGCAGCGAGTGGACGGAGCTGCGCGCGCAGTGGAACGAGGTCATGCCCGGCGAGGCGATCGAGCGCGCCGACGGCTTTGTCTTTCACATCAATGCCTTTGTGCAGTCCATAGAGCACCAGATTGCACGCTGGACGGCGGTGCTGCACCTGTTCCAGCTCTTGATGGTGGCGCTGGCGATTGCCGCAGCCGTGACCTTCATGGCGGTGAGTTATCTGCTCATCCTGCACCCGGTGACGCGCTTGCAGCAGGCCATCGAACGGCTGCGCCAGGGCGACCTGGGCACGCGCATGTCGGTCGATACGCAAGACGAATTTGGTCAGCTGTCGGCCGGCTTCAACCTGATGGCGCACGCGCTGCAGGAGTCGCACGACGACCTCGAACGCAAGGTGCGCGAGAAAACCGCCAGCGTTGCCGAGCAGAACCAGCGCCTGGCGGCGCTCTACGCCGTCAGCGCCCTGGGCGCCGAGGCCGGCAGCCTGGAGGCGCTGGCGCAGGGCTTTGCGCGCCAGGTGCGGCAGGTGGCCGGGGCCGACGCCGCCGCCGTGCGCTGGAGCGATGAGGCAAACGAGCGCTACGTGCTGCTGGCTGCCGACGGCTTGCCCAAAGAGCTGGCCGAGCGCGAGCATTGCCTGGCGCCAGGCAGCTGCGAGTGCGGCCAGGTGCCGGAGACGGCGCGGATGCGCGTCATCCCCATCACCCCGGTGTCGGGCCAGCAGCTGCCGCACTGCCGCGAGGCCGGTTTTGAAACGGTGGTCAGCATCCCCGTGCGGCTGCAGCAGCGCCTGCTGGGCGAGGTGTCGCTGTTCTTTCGCCACGCCCGCGCCTTGCCCGAGGAGACGCGCAGCCTGCTCGCCACCTTGGTGCAGCACCTGGCCAGCGCCATGGAGAGCCTGCGCGCGAGCGCCCTGGAGCGCGAGGCGGCGGTGGCACACGAGCGCAGCCTGATTGCGCGCGAGCTGCACGACTCGATCGCGCAGTCGCTGGCGTTTCTCAAAATCCAGACCAAGCTGCTGCGCGACGCCATCGCCAAGGACAACCACGAGGTGCGCGAGCGCAGCCTGGCCGAGCTGGAGGAGGGTGTGCGCGAGTGCTATGCCGACGTGCGCGAGCTGCTGGTGCACTTTCGCACCCGCACCAACGACGAAGACATTGAGACGGCACTGCGCGCCACGCTCTCCAAGTTCGAGCACCAGACCGGCATCGCCACGCAGCTGCACATGGCCGGCCATGGCCTGCCGCTGGACGCCGACGTGCAAATCCAGGTGCTGCACATGGTGCAGGAGGCGCTGTCGAACGTGCGCAAACACGCCGGCGCCAGTTGCGTGCAGCTGCGCGTGCAGCGCCACCCCTGGCAGTTCGAGGTGATTGACGACGGCTGCGGCTTCGATCCGGCGCGCGTCGCCCCGGACTCGGTGCACGTCGGCCTGGGCATCATGCAAGAGCGCGCGCAGCGCGTGGGCGCACAGGTGCGCGTAGACTCCGCGCCCGGCGCTGGCGGCACCCGGGTGTGCATTGCCCTGCCGGTGGCCGTCCCCCTGGTCCATGAAGAGAGTACCCACGCATGAGCGAGCCGATTTCTGTTTTTGTCGTCGATGACCACACCCTGTTTCGGCGCGGCCTGGTGGCCCTGCTCGGGCTCGACGAGGGCCTGCGCGTGGTGGGCGAGGCCGGCGACGCGGGCCAGGCGCTGCGCCTGGTGGGTAGCCTGCAGCCGCAGGTTATCTTGCTCGACAACCACCTGCCGGGCGTGCTCGGGGTCGATGCCATTGCCGGCCTGCGCGAGGCCGCGCCGGCGAGCCACGTCGTCATGCTGACGGTGAGCGAGGACGGGCAAGACCTGGCGGCGGCGCTGCGCCACGGCGCCCAGGGCTATCTGCTCAAGACCATCGACGGCGATCTGCTCTCCGAGGCCATTCGCCGCGCCGCACGCGGCGAGCCCGTGGTCAGCCCGGAGATGATGGGCAAGCTCGTCGCCGCCTTCCAAAGCCAGGGTGTGCCCGCCCCGGCGCCGGCGCCGCTGGCACCGGAGGAGGAGGCATCGCCGCTGTCGCCGCGCGAGGAGGATGTGCTGCGCGAGATCGCCCGGGGCGCGAGCAACAAGGAAATCGCCCGTGCCCTGGACATTGCCGAAACCACGGTCAAGATTCATGTGCAGCACATCTTGCGCAAACTCGGCCTGACCTCGCGCGTGCAGGCGGCGGTTTATGCCTCCGATCGCCAGCGTGCCGAGGCATCTGATTTGCTATCAAAATAGTAGCTGGTTGCGCTTGTCTGGCAATGTTTTAAGGCCGAAATTGCCATAAAAATTGCCATAAATCATTCCATCCATTTCCCCACCACCCTGCAGGAGGCAATGCAATGCAAGTACACAGGTTCGGACAATGGTTGACGGCCAGCACGGCGCTGGCCCTGGCGGGCTGCGCTGCCACGGGCACGCCGCCCCTTGCAGCGGGCGCTGGCGTGCCCGATGCGGTGCTGGCGCGCCAGCAGCAGCAACTGGCCGCCCAGACGGCGGGCCAGGGCTATGGCCCGCAGGCCCCGCGTGACCTGGCGGTGGCGGCGGGCAGCAACCCCATCACCTTTGCCAAGGCCCCGGCGCACACGGCCATGAACCTGTGCAACATCCACCTGCACCAGAACGCCGAGCACAAGGGCGGCGAATTTACCCAGTACGCAGGCAACGGCGATGGCGCGGGCTTTGGCACGGGCTACCGCTACAGCGGTGCGCTCACGCCCGCTGAATTGGCCCCACTGGGGGCGGGCGTTTGCCCCAGCGCCCACGGCAGCTTGCAGTCGGGCGACACCATCGAGCTGCACTACGTTCACAGCAGCGCGCAGGTGCAGCCCGGCCCCACCTTGGGCGCCTGCCTGAACGCGGGCACGCAAAACCCGCAGTTGCGGGTGCTGGCGCAGGTGCTGGTGTTGGTCAACGACCCGGGCGCACACGACTTTCGCCACCTCACGCGCCACGGCATGGTGCAGGGCTATGCCCAGGCGTTGGGCCTGCTGCAGAACACGGGCGTGCCGCTCGAATACCTGGGTTCGACCACCGGCCCGGCGTACAACGAAAAAGGCTCGCCCCTGCAGGTGACCTGGCGCGTGTACCCGCAGGTGGCCAAGGTCAATATCGCGTCGCTCGGGGCCTGGTGCCAGGGCAATGTGTACCAGGAAGAGCACGCCCACGGCGTGCGCAACCTGGTGACGCTGCCGCAGTTGCTGGCCCCCATGGTCCCTTGATGGCGGCGGGCTGCCGTCAGGCCAGCCACTGCGCCAGCTTGTGCGCCACGCCGGGGTCGGACAGCAGTTGCAAATGCCCCACCTGGTAGGCGATGTGCTGCCGCGCCGGGGCAAAGGCCAGGCGCCGTGCGGGCTCACGGTGGCGGCCCAGGGCGCTGGCCAGGGGCACCAGGCCGTCGCCCAGCAGGCGCTCGGCCAGGCAGGAGCGGCGCGTGGCCAAGGTGGCGGCGATGGTGTAGCAGGCGATGCCCTCGGGCAGCGGCAGCGGCGCGTTGCCCTCGGCGCGCACCTGGCCGTGGCGCAGGTCGGTAATGCCGGCGCTGCGCAGCAGCCCCAGGCGGGCGAAGGGGCGGCTGTAGGGCGTGCTGCCCAGCAGCAGATCGACGCCGTGGCCGGCACGTTCGAGCGGTGCGCCCTGGTGCGGCGAGCCCACAAACACCAGGCGGCGCAGTTGCGCCGGCCAGTCCATGCCGGCCTCGGTGGCCGCTTGCACGGCGGCGCGCAGCACCAGGCCGCCCATGCTGTGGCCGATGGCGGCAAAGTCTGTCAGCGCAGTCGGCCAGGTGGCCAGCAGGGCCTGGAGCTGCTGCGCCAGCAGGCGGCCATTTTCGGCAATCGGCAGGCCGCTGTTGTAGCGCAGGTAGAGGGGCGTGTAGCCGTGCGCCTGCGCCAGGTAGGCGCCGTGGTCGTGCCCGCTTTGCTGCCACTGCAGGTCGTTCATGCACAGGCCGTGCACCAGCAGCAGCAGCTTGCCTCCGCCGGGCGGGGTGGCCAGGTCCAGCGGCTGGCCGCCCTGGCGCAATTGCATGGGCAGGGCCAGGGGGCTGGCGTCGGCCGCCAGGCGGTCGCCGAGCACGCCGTTGAGGGCCGAGAGCAGGGCCTCGCGCTCGGCGTCCACGCCCGCAGTGGGGTCTGCCAGGCTGCGTTCGAGCCAGGGTTCGAGGCGCAGCAGCGCCGCCTGCAGGCCGCGATCGACCCAGCGCGTGCTGCCCTCGATGCTGCGGTACACCAGGCCGGTGATGCCGCTGGTGCTGCCCGCACGCGCACCGCCGGGCAGGCCGACGGTGGCGCGCACCGACTGGTGTACGCCCTCGACGATCTGCACCACGCCTACGGTGGCCTGGGTCGCCAGGCGGGCGGCGGCGCGCAGGTCGCTGGCGCGCAATTGCTGCCAGGTGCGGCGCTGGGCCGGGCGGGGGGGGGTCTTGCTCGTACGGGGCATGATGCTCCTTAATTAATAGCTGCTTGCGCTTGACTGGCAGGCGCTAGAGGCATTTTTTGCCTTCAATTTGGTTGGCTGTCAGCGCCTGTGCAGTGTGGCACGGCGGGTGGTAGTAGTTCTTTGGAACTAGGGCGCATGGCGCTCCCATCGTTCTTTTGCTGTGGCCCCGGCCTCCCAGCGAAGGATGGGCAGGGCAGCGGGTTTACGCGAGCATGGCGGGGCATTAGGCATACAAGGAAAACCCTATGGCTTCCCCGTCGCACCCTGCGGCTGAAGATCCCCGCCGCACCCGCCAGGCTTGGTCTGTACTTATCGTCAGCACCCTGGCGTTTACCGTGTGTTTCATGGTCTGGATGATGTTCGGCATCATCGGCATCCCCATCAAGAAGATGCTCGATCTGAACTCGACCCAGTTCGGCCTGCTCACCGCCATGCCGGTGCTCACGGGCTCGCTGGTGCGGGTGCCGCTGGGCATCTGGACGGACAAGTACGGCGGGCGCATCGTGCTCGCCTGCCTCATGGCAGTGACGGTGCCGGCCATCTGGTTGATGGGCTACGCCACTCAGTATTGGCACTTTCTGACCATCGGCCTGTTCGTCGGCCTCGCTGGTGGTGCGTTCTCGGTCGGCACGCCCTATGTGGCGCGCTGGTTTCCCAAAAACCGCCAGGGCACGGCCATGGGCGTGTACGGCGCCGGCAACTCGGGCGCGGCGGTGAACAAGTTCGTCGCGCCGGTGATTTTGGTGGCCTTTGGCTGGGCCATGGTGCCGCAGGTGTACGCCGCCATCATGCTGGGCACGTTGGTGCTGTTCTGGCTGTTCAGCCACAGCGACCCCAGCCACCTGGTTTCCAGCAACGTGAAGTTCACCGAGCAGCTCAAGGCGCTCAAAGACCCCAAGGTGCTCAAGTACTGCCAGTACTACAGCATCGTCTTTGGCGGCTACGTCGCGCTGGCGCTGTGGATGGTGCAGTACTACGTGGGCGAGTACGGCCTCGATATCCGCGTTGCGGCGCTGCTGGCGGCCTGCTTCTCTCTGCCCGGCGGTGTGCTGCGCGCCATTGGCGGCGTGCTGTCGGACAAGTACGGCGCGCACAGCGTGACCTGGTGGGTGATGTGGGTGAGTTGGATTTGCCTGTTTTTGCTGAGCTACCCGCAGACGGATTTCACCATCCAGACGGTCAACGGCCCGAGCACCTTCCACATCGGCCTGAACGTCTATGCCTTCACCGCCATCATGGCCGTGCTCGGCGTGGCCTGGGCCTTTGGCAAGGCCAGCGTGTTCAAGTACATCAGCGACGACTACCCCGGCAACATCGGCGCCATCAGCGGCATCGTCGGCTTGGCTGGCGGCATGGGCGGCTTCATCCTGCCGATCATGTTCGGCGCGCTCATGGACTGGACGGGCATCCGCTCCAGCGCCTTCATGCTGATGTATGGCGTGGTCTGGGTCTCGCTCATCTGGATGTACTGGACCGAGGTGCGCCGCACCGACGTCATGACCGGCGAGGGCGCTGCGCCCGCTGCCCGTTGATCCCCTTTTCACCACGATTGGAAACCACACCATGGCGAGCAATGCTGTAACGCAAGACGGCGCGCACAAAGGCCGGACGCTGCATATCTGGACGCCCGAGGACAAGGCTTTTTGGGAGCGCGAGGGCGAGGCCGTGGCCAAGCTCAACCTCTGGATTTCGGTGCCGGCGCTGTTCCTGGCCTTCGCCATCTGGCAGGTCTGGAGCGTGGTCGCCGTGAACCTGCCGGCGCTGGGCTTCAAGTACTCGACCAACCAGCTGTTCTGGCTGGCAGCGGCGCCGGCGCTCTCGGGCGCGACGCTGCGCATCTTCTACTCCTTCATGGTGCCGGTGTTTGGCGGGCGGCGCTGGACGGCGCTGTCCACCGCCTCGCTCCTGATCCCGGCGCTGGGCATTGGCTTTGCCGTGCAGGACAACACCACGGCCTACCCGACCATGCTCATGCTGGCGCTCTTGTGCGGCCTGGGCGGGGGCAACTTCAGCTCCAGCATGGCCAACATCAGCTTCTTCTTTCCCAAGGAGCGCAAGGGCTCGGCGCTGGGCGTGAACGCCGGCCTGGGCAACCTGGGCGTGTCGGTGGTGCAGTTTCTGAGCCCGCTGGTCATCACCCTGGGCATCTTCGGCATCTTCGGCGGCGACGCGCAAGTGATGATGCGCAACGGCGAGCAGCAACACGTGTGGGCGCAAAACGCCGCCTTCATCTGGGTGCCATGGATTGCCATCGTCTCCATCGCCGCCTGGTTCGGGATGCACGACATTGCCGACGCCAAGGCCAGCTTTGCCGCCCAGGCCGCCATCTTCAAGGCCAAGCACAACTGGATCATGTGCGTGCTCTACCTGGGCACTTTCGGTTCCTTCATTGGCTTTGCTGCCGGTTTTCCGCTGCTCATCAAGGCGCTGTTCCCCAGCGTCAACCCGCTGGCCTACGCCTGGATGGGGCCGCTCTTGGGTGCGGTGATTCGTCCGTTTGGCGGCTGGCTGGCCGACAAGGTGGGCGGCGGCGTCGTCACCTTCTGGAACTTCCTGGTCATGGCCCTGGCGGTGATCGGCGTGCTGTATTTCCTGCCCAAGGGCAGCGGCGGCTATGTGCTGCCGTTTGGCCCGGCCGAGGGCAGCTTCACCGGCTTCTTCCTCATGTTCCTGGTGCTGTTTTGCACCACCGGCATCGGCAACGGCTCGACGTTCCGCATGATTCCGGTGATCTTCCTGACCCAAAAAATGCGTGAACTGCGTGGCAACGACGAAGCCGCCCGCGCCCAGGCCCTCAAGGACGGCAACACCGAAGGCGCTGCGGCCGTCGGCTTTGCCGGTGCCCTGGGTGCTTACGGTGGCTTCTTCATTCCCAAGAGCTACGGCAGTTCCATCGCCGCCACCGGCGGCCCCGAGTTTGCGCTGTGGATGTTCGCCCTGTTCTACGGCCTTTGTGTCGTCATTACCTGGTGGTATTACTCGCGCAAAAACGCTGAGATGCCTTGCTAAAGCGTCCTCGACCCTGACCCCCTCAAAACAAGGAGTCCCACGATGAGTCATTTTCTCGACCGTCTCTCTTATTTCGCGCAGCCGCGCGAAGAATTCTCGGATGGCCACGGCCAGACCAATGGCGAAGACCGCACCTGGGAAGACGCCTACCGCAACCGCTGGGCGCACGACAAGATCGTGCGCTCGACCCACGGTGTGAACTGCACGGGCTCTTGCTCGTGGAAGATTTACGTCAAGGGCGGCATCGTCACCTGGGAAACCCAGCAGACCGACTACCCGCGCACCCGCGCCGACCTGCCCAACCACGAGCCGCGCGGCTGCGCACGCGGCGCCTCGTACTCCTGGTACCTGTACAGCGCCAACCGCGTCAAATACCCCATGGTGCGCGGGCGCCTGCTCAAGCACTGGCGTGCCGCCATGGCCGTGGCCAAGAGCCCGGTCGATGCCTGGGCCGCCATCGTCGAAAACGAGCCAGCGCGCCGTGAATGGCAAAAGCAGCGCGGCCTGGGTGGCTTTGTGCGTTCCACCTGGGACGAAGTCAACCAGATGATTGCGGCGGCGAACGTCTACACCATCAAAAAACACGGGCCCGATCGCATCATCGGCTTCTCGCCCATCCCGGCAATGTCGATGATTTCGTATGCCGCCGGCTCGCGTTACCTGAACCTGATCGGCGGCGTGCCGATGAGCTTCTACGACTGGTACTGCGACCTGCCGCCCTCCTCGCCGCAGGTGTGGGGCGAACAGACCGACGTGCCCGAATCGGCCGACTGGTACAACTCCAACTTCATCATCGCCTGGGGCTCGAACGTGCCGCAGACGCGCACCCCCGACGCCCACTTCTTCACCGAGGTGCGCTACAAGGGCGCCAAGGTCGTGGCCGTGACGCCCGACTACTCCGAAGTCGCCAAGCTGGCCGACCTGTGGCTGCACCCCAAGCAGGGCACCGACGCCGCCGTGGCCATGGCCATGGGCCACGTCATCCTCAAAGAGTTCTACTTCGACAAGCGCAGCAGCTACTTCGACGACTACGCGCGCCGCTACACCGACCTGCCGCTGCTGGTTGTTTTGGAAGACAAAAAGCTGCCCGATGGCCGCACCGTCAAGGTGCCTGGCCGCTACGTGCGCGCCAGCGACTTTGAAGGCAACCTGGGCCAGGCCAACCACCCCGACTGGAAGACCGTGGCCTACGGCGCCGACGGCAAGGTGGCGCTGCCCAACGGCTCCATCGGTTTTCGCTGGGGCAAGGAAGGCCGTCCGGACGAAGGCCTGTGGAACCTCGAAGCCAAGGAAGCGCAGGGCGGCAACGACGTCAAGCTCAAGCTCTCGGTGCTCGAAGACGGCGCCCAGGCGCACGAGGTGACCGACGTCGCCTTCCCGTACTTTGGTGGCATTGCCACGCCCAACTTCAACGCCAACGACCAGGGCGGCGACGTCACGGTGCGCCGCGTGCCCGTGAGCTACCTTGACTTGAACGGCGACGGCGTCTCGGGCCGCGTGGCCGTGGCCACGGTGTTCGACCTGCAGGTGGCCAACTACGGCGTGCATCGCGGCCTCGAAGGCGAAGGCGCGGACGGCGGCTACGACGCCAACCAGCCCTACACCCCTGCCTGGCAAGAGAGCATCACCGGCGTGCCGCGCGATCAAGTCATCGCCATCGCGCGCCAGTTCGCCGACAACGCCGACAAGACGCACGGCAAGTCCATGGTCATCATCGGTGCCGCCATGAACCACTGGTACCACTGCGACATGAACTACCGGGGCATCATCAACATGCTGATGATGTGCGGCTGTATCGGCCAATCGGGCGGCGGCTGGTCGCACTACGTGGGCCAGGAAAAGCTGCGTCCGCAAACCGGCTGGACGGCGCTGGCGTTTGCGCTCGACTGGATCCGCCCGCCGCGCCAGCAAAACTCGACCAGCTTCTTCTACGCCCACACCGACCAGTGGCGCTACGAAAAGCTGGGCGTGGAAGAAGTGCTCTCGCCCCTGGCCGACAAGAGCGCCTACCAGGGCAGCATGATCGACTTCAACGTGCGCTCCGAGCGCATGGGCTGGCTGCCGAGCGCGCCGCAGCTGCAGACCAACCCGCTGCAGGTCGTCAAGGACGCGCAGGCCAAGGGCCTGGACGCCAAGGACTACACCGTGCAGTCCTTGAAGAACGGCAGCCTCAAGCTCAGCTGTGAAGACCCGGACAACCCGCTGAACTGGCCGCGCAACATGTTCGTGTGGCGCTCCAACATCCTGGGTTCGTCGGGCAAGGGCCACGAGTATTTCTTGAAGCACCTCTTGGGCACCACCCACGGCGTGCAGGGCAAGGACCTGGGCGCGCAAGACGCCAAGCCGCAAGAAGTGAAGTGGCACGCCAACGCGCCCGAAGGCAAGCTCGACCTGCTGGTGACGCTGGACTTCCGCATGAGCACCACCTGCCTGTACTCCGACATCGTTCTGCCCACGGCCACCTGGTACGAGAAGAACGACCTGAACACCTCGGATATGCACCCCTTCATCCACCCGCTGTCGGCGGCGGTGGACCCGGCCTGGCAGGCCCGCAGCGACTGGGAAATCTACAAGGGTTTTGCCAAGGCGTTCAGCGAAGTGTGCGTCGGCCACCTGGGCGTGGAAAAAGAAGTCGTGATGACCCCCATCATGCACGACACGGCGGGCGAGTTGGCCCAGCCGTATGACGTCAAAGACTGGAAGAAGGGCGAGATCGACCTGATCCCGGGCGTGACCGCACCGCAGATCACCATCGTCGAGCGCGACTATCCGAACACCTACAAGCGCTTCACGGCCCTGGGGCCATTGATGGACAAGCTGGGCAACGGCGGCAAGGGCATTGGCTGGAATACCCAGACCGAAGTCGAGCAGCTCGGTGACTTGAATGGCCGCGTGCGCGAAGAAGGCGTCTCGCAAGGCCGCCCGAAGATCGTCTCCGACATCGACGCCACCGAAGTGGTGATGATGCTGGCCCCCGAGACCAACGGCCACGTCGCCTGCAAGGCCTGGGAAGCCCTGGGCAAGCAGACCGGGCGCGACCACGTGCACCTGGCGCTGCACCGCGAGGACGAGAAAATCCGCTACCGCGACATCCAGGCGCAGCCGCGCAAGATCATCTCCTCGCCCACCTGGTCGGGCCTGGAGAGCGAGAAGGTCAGCTACAACGCCGGCTACACCAACGTGCATGAGCTGATCCCATGGCGCACCCTCACCGGCCGCCAGCAGTTCTACCAGGACCACCCCTGGATGCGCGACTTCGGCGAGGGCTTCTGCTCCTACCGTCCGCCCGTGCACCTGAAGGCGCTGCACGAAGTCGAAGGCAAGATGCCCAACGGCAACCCCGAGATTGCGCTCAACTTCATCACGCCGCACCAGAAATGGGGCATCCACAGCACGTACAGCGACAACCTGCACATGCTGACCTTGAACCGTGGCGGCCCGGTGATCTGGCTCTCGGAGGACGACGCCAAGCGCGGCGGCATTGTCGATAACGACTGGGTCGAGCTGTTCAACGCCAACGGCGCGATTGCTGCGCGCGCGGTGGTCAGCCAGCGCGTGAACAACGGCATGGTGCTGATGTACCACGCGCAGGAAAAAATCGTGAACACCCCGGGCTCGGAAATCACCGGCACGCGCGGCGGCATCCACAACTCCGTCACGCGCGTGGTCTTGAAGCCCACGCACATGATCGGCGGCTACGCCCAGTACAGCTACGGCTTCAACTACTACGGCACCATCGGCACCAACCGCGACGAGTTCGTGCTGGTGCGCAAGATGCGCCATGTGGACTGGATGGACGAAGAAGCCGGCGCCCCCGCTGCCGGGGCCCATGCCTGAGGAAGAAGGAGAACTACGATGAAAATTCGCGCCCAAATTGGCATGGTGCTGAACCTGGACAAGTGCATTGGCTGCCACACCTGTTCCGTCACCTGCAAAAACGTCTGGACCAGCCGTCCCGGCGTCGAGTACGCCTGGTTCAACAACGTTGAAACCAAGCCCGGCATCGGCTACCCCAAGGAATGGGAGAACCAGGACAAGTGGAACGGCGGCTGGAGCCGCCTGGCCGACGGCTCCATCGTCCCACGCCAGGGTGGCAAGTGGAAGATGCTGATGAAGATCTTCGCCAACCCCAACCTGCCGCAGATCGACGACTACTACGAGCCCTTCACCTTCGACTACGACCACCTGCAGTCGGCGCCCGAGATGAAGGCCGCGCCCACCGCGCGCCCGCGCAGCCTGATCACGGGCCAGCGCATGGAAAAAATCGAGTGGGGCCCGAACTGGGAGGAAATCCTCGGCGGCGAGTTCTCCAAGCGCAGCGCCGACGTGAACTTCGAGCAGGTGCAGAAGGACATGTACGGCCAGTTCGAGAACACCTTCATGATGTACCTGCCGCGCCTGTGCGAGCACTGCCTGAACCCGGCGTGCGTGGCATCGTGCCCCAGCGGCTCGATCTACAAGCGCGAGGAAGACGGCATCGTGCTGATCGACCAGGACAAGTGCCGGGGCTGGCGCATGTGCGTCTCGGGCTGCCCGTACAAGAAGATTTACTACAACTGGCAAACCGGCAAGGCCGAGAAGTGCATCTTCTGCTACCCGCGCATCGAAGCGGGCCAGCCGACGGTGTGCTCCGAGACCTGCGTCGGCCGCATCCGCTATCTGGGCGTGCTGCTGTACGACGCCGACCGCATCCAGGAAGCAGCCAGCGTGGAGCGCGACCGTGACCTGTACCAGGCGCAGCTCGACATCTTCCTTGACCCCAACGACCCGGCCGTCATCGCCCAGGCCAAGATCGACGGCATTCCCGACAACTGGATGGAAGCGGCGCGCAACAGCCCGGTGTACAAGATGGCCGTCGATTGGAAGATCGCCCTGCCGCTGCACCCCGAGTACCGCACCCTGCCCATGGTCTGGTACGTGCCGCCGCTCTCGCCCATCCAGTCGGCGGCCAATGCCGGCCACCTGGGCGTGAACGGCGAAATCCCCGACGTCTCGCAGCTGCGCATTCCCGTACAGTACCTGGCCAACCTGCTCACCGCCGGTGACACCGGCCCGGTGGTGCGCGCCCTGGAGCGGATGCTGGCCATGCGCGCCTACCAGCGCGGCGTGCACGTCGATCAGGTGGAAAAGCTCGACCTGCTCAAGCAAGTGGGCCTGTCCAAGCACGACGTCGAGGACATGTACAAGGTCATGGCGATTGCCAACTACGAAGACCGCTTCGTCATCCCGTCCACGCACCGCGAATACGCCGAAAGTGCGTTTGACGTGCGCGGCGGCTGCGGCTTCTCGTTTGGCAACGGCTGCTCCGACGGCGCCAGCGAGACCAGCATGTTCGGCGCCAAAAAGCGCCGCACCATCCCCATCAAGGCGACGGTGTAAGCGCAGCAGGGAACCGCTATGTTCAAAAAATCACAGCAATCCCTGCGGCTGACGCTGCGGGCCCTGGCCCATTTGCTGGGCTACCCCCACGCCGAGCTGCGTGCGCACATGCCCGCGCTCCTGGACGCATTGCGCCTGGAGCAGGTGCTGCCCGAGGCGCGCATGGCCGAGATCGAGGCCCTGTGCCGCCAGCTGTGCGCACTCGACCCGATGGAGGCCGAGGCACGCTACGTCGATACCTTCGACCGGGGCCGCCAGACCTCGCTGCACCTGTTCGAGCATGTGCACGGTGACTCGCGCGAGCGTGGCCCGGCGCTCATCGACCTGATGCAGACCTACGAGAAGGCTGGCCTGTACTTCGACGCCGATGAGCTGCCCGACCACCTGGGCGCGGTGCTGGAGTTCGCCTCCACCCAGCCGAGCGCCGTGGCGCGCGAGTTCCTGGGCGAGATGGCGCACATCCTGAACGCGCTGTTCACCGCCTTGGCGAACAAGGGCAATCCCTACGCCTGCGTCATCGCGGCCGTGCTCGAAGTGGCCGGCCAGCGCGTGCAGGCCGTGGCCATCACGCCCGAGCCCGACATGGACGAGGCCTGGGCCGAGCCCGAAGCCTTCGACGGCTGCGCCACCAAGGGCCAGAACCGCCCCGGCCAGCCCCAGCCCCTGCATTTCGTGCGCAACGCCGCATCCACCTCTTCTTCCCAAGGAGTCGCACCATGACCGCCTGGATCGACCACTTTCTGTTCGGCCTGTATCCCTACATCTGCCTGGCCGTGTTCTTCATCGGCAGCTGGGCGCGCTTTGACCGCGACCAGTACACCTGGAAGAGCGACTCGTCGCAGCTTCTGCGCCGGGGCAGCCTGCGCTGGGGCAGCAACCTGTTCCACGTCGGGGTGCTGTTCCTGTTCTTTGGCCACAGCGCCGGTATGTTGACACCGCACTTCGTGTACGAGCACTTTCTGAGCGCTGGCAACAAGCAGATCATGGCCATGGTCAGCGGCGGCATTGCCGGCACGATGGCCTTCATCGGCGTCTCCATGCTGCTGCACCGCCGCCTGTCGGACGACCGCATCCGCGCCACCAGCAAAACCAGCGACATCCTGTTGCTGTGGGTGTTGTGGGTGCAGCTGGCCCTGGGCCTGGCCACCATCCCGCTGTCGGCGCAGCACCTGGACGGCTCGGTCATGATGCAGCTCGCCGGCTGGGCGCAGTCCATCGTCACCTTCCAGAGCAACGCCGTCGAGGTACTGGGCCAGGTTGGCTGGGTCTTCAAGGCGCACATGGTGCTGGGCATGACGGTGTTCCTGATCTTCCCGTTCACCCGCCTGGTGCACGTGTGGAGCGGCTTTGGCACCCTGGCCTACATCGTGCGCCCCTACCAGCTGGTGCGCGCGCGCCGCATGAACTTGCCGGCGGGCCACAACCAGCCCAACCGTACGCTCTGAAAATGAGAGCGCCTCACGCTTGCCTGGCAAGCGTGAGGGCCGGTTTTTATTCTTAAAGCCGCCCCGCCTGGGGCGGCGCATCAGACAGGAATTTCCCCATGAGCTCCACCTGTGGCACCTCCTCTTGCGGCTGCGCCTCCGAGGCCGCCGCTGCGCCGGTGGCGCGCGTTAACGGCGTGGCCCTGCACGCCAGCGGCGTCCAGCTGCCGGCCGAACACCTGCGCCAGCGCGCCTGCACCGAGCTGCTGCGCCAAGAAGCGCAGCGCCAGGGCCTGCTCGCCGCCGACGACGCCCCTGATTTGGAAGGCGCCACCAGCGCCGCCGCCAGCGCCGCGATTGAACAACTGCTTGAAACCGCCCTGAGCGTGCCCGAGCCGACCGAAGAGGCCTGCCGCCGCTACCACGCGGCCCACCCCACGCTCGGCGGCCAGGGCGAGCGCGTGCAGCTGCGCCACGTGCTGTTTGCCGTCACCCCCGGGGTCGATGTGCAACTGCTGCGCCAGCGCGCCGAGAGCGTGCTGCTCGACGTGCGCTGCGCCGACGATGGCGGCGCGCGCTTTGCCCAGGCCGCGCGCCAATGGTCGAACTGCCCCAGCGGCCAGGAGGGCGGCGAATTGGGCTGGCTGCGCCAGGAAGACTGCGCGCCCGAGTTTGCGCGCGACGTGTTCGGTACGCAGGAAATCGGCGTGCTCTCGCGCCTGGTGCACAGCCGCTTTGGTCTGCACGTGGTCGAAGTCTGCGCGCGCGAGCCCGGCCAGGAGCTGCCGTTCGAGCAGGTGCGCGCCAGTGTCGCCCTGGTGCTGCGCCAGCAGACCTGGGTCAACGCCCTGCGCCAGTACCTGCAGCTGCTCGCCGGCCAGGCCGAGATTGAAGGCGTGCAGCTCGACGCCGCCGACAGCCCCCTGGTGCAATAGCGCCGCATGATGGAGGAAAGCACCCAGATGCCCGACGACGAACTGCTGCAACGCCTGCGCCGCTTCCATCTGGATGCCTACCCCCAGTACCGCGAACGCTTTCAGGAACTGGTCGATGGCGGCCAGCACCCGACGACGCTGTTCATCGGCTGCTCCGACTCGCGCCTCGTGCCCTATCTGCTGACCGGGGCGCAGCCCGGTGAGCTGTTTCTGGTGCGCAACGTCGGCGCCTTCGTGCCGCCCTACGACGGCTCGCACGGCCACCACGGCACGACGGCGGCCATCGAGTACGCCGTGCTCACGCTGCGGGTGCAGCGCATCGTCGTCTGCGGCCACAGCCACTGCGGCGCCATCAATGCCCTGTATGGCGACATCGGCCCCGAGGCGCCCAACCTGCAGCGCTGGCTCGACCTCGGGCGCGAGGCCGTGCTGCCCATGCAGCCCTGCCCCGAGGTGCTGCACCGCACCGAGCAGCGCGCCATCGTGCTGCAGCTCGAACGCCTGATGGACTACCCCATGGTGCGTGCCGGCGTCGAGGCCGGGCGCATCGCCCTGCACGGCTGGCACTACGTCATCGAGGAGGGCGAGGTCTATGTGTTCGACGTTGCCACGGGCAGCTTCGTCGCCGCCTCGCACAGCGCCGGGCCGCCGCCGAGCGATATGCCCTACGTCGAACACGATGGCCAGGTGCTGGGCGACTGGGTGCTTTGACCAGGGCCGGCTTGCGGGTTTTCGGCCCGATATGGCGGCATTTTTTCAAGGCAAAAAATGGCCTCCAGCGCTTTATGAATAAGCGCTCATAGCTATATTTTTAATAGTAATCGGCTGGTGCTTGAGTCTGTGCCGTGCTGGGGCTGGCGTTAAAATCCGCGCCCTTATCTCGTCCTGCCGTGCGTGCTGCCTCTGGCCCATGCTGGCCCTGTTGCAGGGGCGCGCCGGCCTTCAGGACACCTCTTTCCCCGTCCCATTTTTCTGCGTGCACCGCCCTTGGTGCGCGCCCCGTCGATAGCGCTATCGCAAAGGAATTGACCGCCATGAAACGCAAGCCCCAGGCTGCCCCGCAAGACAGCATCACCGAGCAACCCATCAGCCTGGACGTTTTGCGAGAGAAATACCTCAAGGCCGGCGAAACGGATGCCCAGCAGCTCTACGCCCGCGTTGCGCGCGCCCTGGCCTCGGCCGAGAAAGCGGAGCAGCGCCAGGCGTGGGAGGAAAAATTCCTCGCCAACCTGCGCGCCGGCGCCATCGGCGCGGGCCGCATCATGAGCGCCGCCGGCACCGACATCCAGGCCACCCTCATCAACTGCTTCGTGCAGCCCGTGGGCGACTGCATTCAGGGCGTGGACGACGCCGGCTACCCCGGCATCTATGAAGCCCTGCGCGAAGCCGCCGAGACCATGCGCCGGGGCGGCGGTGTGGGCTACGATTTTTCGCGCATCCGCCCGCGCGGCGCGCGCGTGCGCGCCACCGGCTCGCTGGCCTCCGGGCCGTGCAGCTACATCAATGTCTTTGACCAGTCCTGCGCCACGGTCGAGAGCGCCGGCGCGCGCCGGGGTGCGCAGATGGGCGTGCTGCGCATCGACCACCCGGACGTGCTCGACTTCATCACCGCCAAGCGCACCCCTGGGCGCTGGAACAACTTCAACGTCTCCGTCGGCGTGAGCGACGAATTCATGCAGGCCGTGGTCGATGACGCCGACTGGGCGCTGGTGCACCACGCCGAGCCCGGCGCCGAACTGATCGCCGCCGGCGCCAGCCAGCGCGCCGATGGCCAGTGGATTTACGAGCGCGTGCCGGCGCGCAAGCTCTGGGACACCATCATGCAGTCGGCCTACGACTTTGCCGAGCCCGGCATCTTGTTCCTGGGCCGCATCAACGCCGACAACAACCTGCACTACTGCGAAACCATCAGCGCCACCAACCCCTGCGGCGAGCAGCCGCTGCCGCCCTACGGCTGCTGCGACCTCGGGCCCATCATCCTGACGAATTTCGTGCGCCAGCCCTTTGGCCTGGCGGGTGCGCCGGCGTTTGATTTCGACGCCTTCGAGCAGGTCGTGGCGACGCAGGTGCGCGCGCTCGACAATGTGCTCGACGTGACGTACTGGCCGCTGCAGCAGCAGCGCGACGAATCGGCCGCCAAGCGCCGCATCGGCGTCGGCTTTACCGGCATGGGCAACGCCCTGGCCATGCTCTGCCTGCGCTACGACGCGCCCGAAGGCCGCGCCATGGCGGCGCAGATCGCCGAGCGGATGCGCAACGCCGCCTACCGCGCCTCGGTCGCGCTGGCGCAGGAAAAGGGCGTGTTCCCCAAGTTCGACGCCGATGGTTACCTGGCGCCGGGCACCTTCGCCAGCCGCCTGCCCCAAGACATCCAGGACGCCATCCGCCAGCACGGCATTCGCAACAGCCACCTGCTGTCGGTCGCGCCCACGGGCACCGTCAGCCTGGCCTTTGCCGACAACGCCTCCAACGGCATCGAGCCGCCGTTCTCCTGGACCTACACGCGCCGCAAGCGCGAGGCCGACGGCAGCAAGAGCGAGTACCAGGTCGAAGACCACGCCTGGCGCCTGTACCGCCAGCTCGGCGGCGACGTGAACCAGCTGCCCGACTACTTCGTCTGCGCGCTGCAGATGTCGGCGGCCGACCACGTCGCCATGATGGAGGCGGTGCAGCCCTTTGTGGACACCTCGATCTCCAAGACCGTGAACGTGCCCGCCGACTACCCCTACGAGGACTTCAAAAACCTCTACCTGCAAGCCTGGCAGGCGCGCCTCAAGGGCTTGGCCACCTACCGCCCGAACAGCATCCTGGGCGCCGTGCTCGAAGCCACGCCTGCGCCGGCTGCCGCGCCAGCGTCCGCCGCAGCGGCGGAGCCGGTTCCCGTCGTTGAGGCCCCCATCGACCCCATGCGCGTGGTGATTGAAAGCCGCCCCAAGGGTGGCCTGGATGCTGTGGCCGAGAAGATCGAATACTGGACGCAGGACGGCCTGCAGCGCCTGTACCTCATCGTCTCCTTCCTGCCTGTGCCCACCGGCGTGGGCGCGCACACGGTGGACCGCGCCATCGAGTTCTTCATGCCCGTGGGCCAGAACAACGAGTCGCAGCAGTGGATCACGTCGAGTATGCGGCTCTTGTCGCTGGCCGCGCGCGGCGGCTTTCTGGAGCGTGCCCTGTCGGACATGCGCAAAGTTGCCTGGGACCGGGGCCCGGTGCGCCTGGGCACCTACGAAAAACCCGACGGCACGCGCGTGCCGCTGTGGCACGACTCGGAAGTCGCCGCCGTGGCCTACGCCATCCAGGCCATCCTGGCGCGCCGCCAGCAAGACCCGGTGCAGCAAAGCCTGCCCCTGGGCGAGCCCGAGCAGGACGCAGGCGACAACCCCCCGCCCATGGCCGGCAAAAAATGCCCCGAATGCGGTGCCTACGCCATGATCCGCAAGGACGGCTGCGACTACTGCACGCAGTGCGGCCACATGGGCTCGTGCGGCTGATTTTGAGCAAAATATGCTGCTGGCGCTTGCTGAATAAGCGCGAGTAGCTATTAAAAATGGAGCAAAAACACCTCGCCACCCTGCTCGCTGCGCGCCAGACCATCCTGCCCAAGCGCCTGGTGGCGCCGGGGCCGGATGCGCAGCAGCTCGCCGCCTTGCTCGGCGCTGCCGCGCACGCGCCCGACCACGGCTGCCTGCTGCCCTGGCGCCTGGTGCGGGTGCCGCCTGCGGCGCGCGCCGCCCTGGGCGCGGCCTTTGCCCAGGCGCTGGCCGAGCGCGATCCAGGGGCCACGCCGGAGCAGCGGGCGCAGGCGCGCGAGAAGGCCGAGCGCGCGCCGCTGCTGCTGTTGCTGGTGGTCGATGGCGCCTGCGGCGACCCCGCCATTCCCTGGGATGAACGCGTACTCTCTGCCGGCTGCGCGGTGCAAAACATTCTGCTCACCGCCACGGCGCAGGGCTTTGGCTCGGCCCTCACCAGCGGCAAGGCGCTGCAGTCGGCGCCGCTGCGCACGCTGCTGGGTCTGGCGCCGGGCCAGCAGGCGCTGTGCTGCATCAGCATCGGCACGGTGCAGTCGCGCAAGGCCGCGCGCCTGCGCCCGGCGGCGGCGGATTATGTGGTCACCCTGGTTCCCGGCAAGGGTATGCAGCCCGGGTGGGACAATGCGTGACCATGGAAATTCAGCACTTTGACGATCTGCTCGCCGCCGCGCGAGCGCAAGCACAACCGCAGCGCCTGTTGATGGTGTTTGTCGCCACCGAACTGCCCGAGGACGCCAGCGCCGAACAGCGCGCGCGCTTTGCCCAGGGCGAGGGCGGGGCGCTGGTGCCGCTGATGTGCGTTGATAAAACCCCCGAAGAGCTCGACTCGTTTGCCACCTTGCTGGCCGAGTCGCAGCAGTTCGAGCTGCCCTACCAGCCCTGGCGCCTGGTGTTCACCGCCGCCCTGTCGGGCAGCAACGGCCAGGCGCCGACGAGCGAAGACGCCGAGTCGCCGCTCGAACGCATGGTCGAGTCGGTCAAGCTCGGCATGTTTGGCAACCTGCTGCCCTTTGACCGCCAGGGCCAGCCGGTGCACTTTGGCTGAACGCCATGACGGGTAAAGCCTCTCTGCCCGGCCTGCACAGCCCCGGCGCCAGCTTCGAGGCGCCGTTCGAGATGCTCGAAGCCTGCCACGAGCGGGTCGAGCGGATGCTCGATTTGCTCACCCGCCTGCGCCAGTACCTGCAGGCCAAGCCTTGCGACGAGGTGGCGCGCCAGGCGGCGCGCGACGTGCTGCGCTACTTCGACCTGGCGGCGCCGCTGCACCACCAGGACGAGGAGCTGCACGTCTTCCCGCTGCTGCTGGCCCAGGGCAGCAGCGCCCTGACCGAACTGGTGCGCCAGCTGCAGGCCGACCACCGAGCCATGGAAGCCGACTGGGCCCAGGCGCGGCTGGCTCTGCTGGCCCTGGCCGAGGGCCAGGCGCAGGGCTTTACCCCTGGCCAAGAGGCGTTGTTTGACTGTTTTGCCAGCCGCTACGCCGGCCATATCCGGCAAGAGGAAGGCAGCGTTTACCCCGCCGCCCAGGCCCTGTTGGGCCAGGCTGCGCAGCAGGGTATGGGCCAGGAAATGGCGCGCCGGCGCGGCGCGCGTTAAGGGCGGCGGCGCCTTGGGGCGACGCTGCAGACGTTCCCGCGATGCGATGCGCCCTGGTTTGGGATGAGATGCAAGACGCAAAGCGCAGCAATAGCCATCGCTATTGCGAGCATTTGCAACGCCGCAGATCGCCCAAACCGGGGATGGGGCGCGCGCGAGGGGCTTCTTCAGCGTTGCCTTAGTGCACCAGCACCGGGTTTTGCGCCAGCCCGGTGTAGCCGTCGAGGGTGTCCTCGACCTCCTCCTGGGTCGGCGTCTCGCGCTGCCAGGCCAGGATTTGTTGCTGGAACATCTCGGCCCAGGAACCGTCGAGGTAGACCTCTTTGCCCGAGCGCTTGTCCACGATCTCAAAGCCGTGGCGCGCCAGCTGCGGCCTGGGGTCGGCGCTGCTGCTGGCAGGGCTGTCGGCTTGCACGAAAGCGTCCGGCAGGATGTGCACCACCACAAAAGAATCCGAGTCATAAAGCATTTGCATGGCGTTCCTCCTTTCCGCTGGATGGCCTCTGATGATCTTGTATCGTCAGATGGCGCCGCCGGCTTGAAGTTCAAGCCAACGCTGCCCGCCAGTATTTCACGAAAAATCACCCCTTGTCAGGGCGGGCTGCTGTCCTTGAGCTGCAGCTCGACAAAATCGCCATTGCTTTGCGTGATGCGCAGGCGCACCGGCAGGTAGTGCAAGCTGGGCGCGAGCCACAGGTCGGCCTGCTGGTCGTACTCGGCCTGCGGCACGCGTTCGAGCTTGAGCGCCTCGATGCTGCCCGCCGGCAGCTGCAGCAGCTCGGGGCCGACGACGCGAAACACCCAGCGATTGACGGCGCGCGCGCTCGCCGTGGTCAGTGCCAGCTGCGTGCCGCTGGGGTAGTTCTCGGGCGCGGCGGCGATCAGGCTGGCAAGCTCGATGAACACGCTCAGGCGATCCTGCGCCCCCGGCACGATGGGCGCCGCAGGCGTGTTGGCGCTGAAGGTGACGCGCCCGGCGTCAAAGTCGAAATGCGCCGCCTGCTCGCTGCGCACGCGGTCGCCAAAGCGCTGCGGCTGCAGGCCCCAGGCGCCGAGCTGGCCGACGCTGGTCTGTGCGCGCGAGCCGATCAAAAAGGCGCGGATCTCCTGCTTGGCCTGGTACTGCTGGCCGTCGTGCTGCCACAGCAGCTCGGCGCTGGCGCTGTAGCGAAAACGCTTGACCTCGCCGTGCACCTCGAACGCCAGCCGCGTGGGCGGTGGCACGCGCACGGCCGGCGCATTGTCGCGCCCCAGGCTGCGCGCCTGGCCATCGGCCGCAGTGATTTGCAGGCCGGGGTCTTGCGGCTCGGCCGGGGGCGCGGGCGGCAATTCGGGTGCGGGCGGGGCGGCGGCAGTCTCGGCGGCGGTTTCGGTGGCGGTTTCGGTCGTGGCTGCGGGCGCTGATTCTGCCGTGGGTTCGGGTGCCGGCGCGGGTTCTGGGGCGGGCTCGGGCTCAGGCGCAGGGATGAATTCCGGGACGGGCTCGGGGATGGGCTCGGGCGCTGGTGCGGGGCGCGGCTTTGGTTTTGGTTTGGGCTTGGGTTTGGGCTTGGGTGGGGGGCGCGGTGCGGGCTCGGGCGCCGGCGGCGCGGGCGCGGCGATGCTGCGTGTTTGCATGGCGGCCTGCGGTGGTGTGGCTGTGGTGGTGGGCAGCTGCGGCCAGCCCCACAGGGCCAGCAGGTGCAGCGCCAGCACGAGCAGCACCGTCCGCAGCAGCTGCCTATGCGCTAAGCCCACTTCTACCGATTGGATACCTGCACGCTGTGGCATCTGCACTAGAATTTTTTGCTTCCGTTAAGGCAAATCGGTTGACTGTAACGTAATCAATACACAGGCAATCCATACACAGGAGAGCAGCGATGAAGTTGGCCACCTACAAGGATGGTTCGCGTGACGGGCAGCTGGTGGTAGTCGCCCGCGACCTGGGGCTGGCGCACTATGCGAGCGACATCTGCAGCCGGATGCAGCAGCTGCTCGACGACTGGAGTTTTCTGGCGCCGCAGCTGCAAGACCTGTACGAGCAACTCAACGCCGGGCGTGCGCGCCACGCTTTCCCGTTCGATCCGCGCCAGTGCATGGCGCCGCTGCCGCGCGCCTACCAGTGGGCCGATGGCTCGGCCTACCTCAACCACGTCGAGCTGGTGCGCAAGGCGCGCGGCGCCGAGGTGCCGGCGAGCTTTTATACCGACCCGCTGATGTACCAGGGCGGCAGCGACGATTTTCTCGGCCCCTGCGACGACGTGGCGCTGCCGAGCGCGGCCATGGGCATAGACTTCGAGGCCGAAATTGCCGTCATCACTGGCGACGTGAAGATGGGCACGGCGCCCGAGCCCGCGCTCGACGCCGTGCGCCTGCTGCTGCTGGCCAATGATTGGTCGCTGCGCAACCTCATTCCCGCCGAGCTGGCCAAGGGCTTTGGCTTTTTCCAGAGCAAGCCGGCGACGGCCTTCAGCCCCGTGGCCGTCACACCCGACGAGCTGGGCGCCGCCTGGCAGGGCGGGCGCGTGCACCTGCCGCTGCAGTCCACCTGGAATGGCCGGCGCGTGGGCCGCTGCGACGCGGGGCCGGAGATGACCTTCCACTTCGGTCAGCTCATTGCCCACATCGCCAAGACGCGCAACGTGCGCGCCGGCAGCGTGGTCGGCAGCGGCACGGTGAGCAACAAAGACTGGAGCCGGGGCTACAGCTGCATCGCCGAGAAGCGCTGCATCGAAACCATCGAGAGCGGTGCGCCGCAGACCGAGTTCATGCAGTTTGGCGACACCATCCGCATCGAGATGCTGGGCGCGGACGGCAAAAGCGTGTTCGGCGCCATCGACCAGCAGCTTGTATCTTTGGATGAAATAGGCCGCTAGCGCTTGCTGAATAAGCGCGAGCAGCTATCAAAACAGGAGTATTTGGTGCGCAATTTCGATTTTTACAACCCCACCCGCATCGTCTTCGGCCAGGGCCGCATGGCCGAGATCGACCGCCTGGTGCCGGCAGCGGCGCGCGTGCTCATCCTGGTGGGCGGTGCCAGCGCCGAAAAGCACGGCACGCTCGCCGCCGTGCGCCAGGCCCTGGGCGCGCGCGTGCACGCCACCTTTGCCGGCATCGAGCCCAACCCGCACTACGAAACCGCGCTGCAGGCCGTGGCGCAGATCCGCGCCGGCGGCTTTGACTACCTGCTGGCGCTGGGCGGCGGCTCGGTGATTGACGCCGCCAAGTTCATCGCCGCCGCTGCGCTCTACGACGGCGCCGAGCCCTGGGAGCTGGTGCGCCAGCGCGGGCGCAGCATCACGCGCGCGCTGCCGCTGGGCGCGGTGCTGACGCTGCCGGCCACCGGCTCGGAGATGAACGACGGCGGCGTGCTCACGCACCACGCGCGCGGGCACAAGCTGTCGTTTTCCAGCCCGCATTGCTTTCCGCAATGGTCGCTGCTCGACCCCAGCCTGACCTACACCCTGCCGCCGCGCCAGCTGGCCAACGGCGTCGTCGATGCCTTCGTGCACACCACCGAGCAGTACCTGACCTACCCCGTCGGCGGTGGTCTGCAAGACCGTTTTGCCGAGGGCCTGCTGCTGGAGCTGATCGACATCGGCCCGCGCATCCTGGCCGCGCCAGCGCAGCCCGACTACGCCGACCGCGCCAACCTGATGTGGGCGGCGAGCTGGGCGCTCAATGGCCTCATCGGCGCCGGCGTGCCGCAGGACTGGGCCACCCACGTCATCGGTCACGAATTCACCGCGCTCTACGGCATCGACCATGGCCGCAGCCTCGCCCTGGTGCTGCCGGCGCTGCTGCACGAGCGGCGTGCGCCCAAGCGCGCCAAGCTGCTGCAGTACGCGCAGCGCGTGTGGGGGCTGACGGCGGGCGACGAGGAGGCGCGTATCGACGCCGCCATCGCCCGCACGCGCGATTTTTTCGAGGGCCTGGGCGTGCCCACCCGGCTCTCGGCCTACGGCCTGGGCGCCGAAGCCGTGGACGCCGTGGTTGCCAACCTGCAGGCGCACGGCATGGTGCAGCTCGGCGAGCAGCGCGAGATCACGCCCGAGGTGGTGCGGCGCATTCTGCTGGCGGCGCTGTAGCGGCTAGATCACCACCACCAGCACCGCAACCAACGCCACGGTGGCAAGGGCCAAGGCGCTGCTGGCAAAAAGCGGCTGCACAGTGTTCCGGGGAACCCATTTTTTCCCCGAGAACATGGGGACGATCAGATTTTCGCGGTGTCGTATCCAGTGCCACAAAATCGCCATGACATGCACGGCAATGAGGCCCGCCATCACATAAGCCGTGATGACATGAAAGCCTGCCGCCAAGTCCGAAGTGACGCTGCTGACCGAGCGCGCAAGCGGGCCGCTGAAGCCAAGCCCATCACTGGAGAACATGCCGGACACGGCCTGGACCAGTACCACCACCAGCATCGCCACGACCATCAGTGCGCCGAGCGGGTTGTGCCCCACGGTCTCCAGCCTTCCGTTGGCAAGGTAGGCGCGGATGCCACCCAGCCCTTTCACGAAATCACTGAACCTGGATGTCTGGCTGCCGATGAAGCCCCAAAGCAGTCGGAACACGGCGAGGACAAGTACCACGCGGCCAATGGCTCCATGCGCCTGCATCTGGCCTGCGTAGGCACTCAGAAACAGCATGGCCATCAGCAGCACCAAGGCCCAATGGAACAGCCGGACGGGAAGATCCCACACCCGAATTTTCTGCCGCGCAGGGGTTTTCATCAGCGGCCACGTTTGTAGCTGTCATGACAGGACGAGCAGCTGTTTTGCACCTGCCGCAACCGCTGGGACAATAGCGCCGCATCCGCCTGGGACGCCGCTGCTTGCTCCAGTTGCCGCGAACTGTTTTGGAACGCCTCGGCCTTCGCCACGAAATCCGGAAAGTTCTGCCAGATGCTTCCCTTTGCCTTCGAGAAAAAACCACCTTTCGCGTCTGGCGGATAGAGGTCAGGAATCTTGTCGGCAAAGCTGGCGAGCAGGCGTGCCTGTTCCGCAATAGCCTGTTTGTCGTCCTTGGCGATGGCATCCTCGATCGTCGCCACCGAATGCTTGCTCGCCTTGAAGCCATCGATGCGTTCGCGCACAGGGTCAGCTGCGCTCGCCAGAGGCGTCAATGCCAGGGCCGCGATGGCCAGAAGTAGTGCGTTGATGGTTGGTGTTTTGGGGTTGTTCATGGTTTGCCCTTTCGATATTCCTGAATACATGCCTGTCAGCAGCCGGCGAACTTCTCGGCATGGACGTTTTTTTGCTCGACACCGGCGCGCTGGAGCACTCCTTCCATTGCCGACACCATCGCTGGCGGCCCGGCCACATAGAAGATGGGCGCGGCAAGATCACCCACATGCTTGGCGAGCATTTCAGCGGTGATATGGCCATGCTCCACGGCGTTTCCTGGCGGGACGGCCTTGCCATCGGTGAACGTCGCGATCAGCTTGAACTGCGGGTTCTCTTTTTCGAGCTCCCGCAACTCGGTGAGATAGGCAGCATCCTCGGGCTTGCGGCTGCTGTAGAACAGAAACAGGCGATGCGGCAACCCTTGGCTCACGGCATCCACAACCATGCTGCGAAACGGCGTGATGCCGATGCCTCCTGCCAGAAACACCGCTGGGCGCTTCGCATCGTCGTGCAGCACCAGATCGCCATAGGGGCCTTCGACCTGGATGGCGGAGCCGATGTCTGCAGCAGTAAGGTGGCGCTTGAAGCGCGTCTCGGTCAGCCGGGTTGCAATTTCCAGTTCGGAGTCCTCTGGATCGCTGGCGATAGAGAATGTTCGGACTTGCCCGTGGGCATCCGCGCCTTTCAGACCAGGGAAGGACACGTACACCGCTTGCCCGGGTACAAACTTGAAGCCCTCGGGCTTGCTCAAGCGCAGCGCCAATGTGCCGTTGGCGATTTCTTTCTTGCCCGTTATCTGGGCGGTGAAGGTGGCGGCGGGCCGAAGAAAGCTCTTGCGCTTCCACTGCGTCAGGGCCATGCCATCACGCATACTGAGGCCCAGCAAGGTGATGTTGATCGCGCCCGCAACCAACTCCAGCGCCTGCACGGTGTAGAAGGTCGCATCGAACTCGCCAGCCCGGGCCTTGGCGGCGAGGAACAGCGCCGACGGAATCAGCACCAGCAGACCGTTCGCACCGATGAAGGGCATGCGCTTGAGCTTTGCACCGACCAGCCCCTTGCGCTGCCCCTGCGACAGGAAGAAGCCGGAACCGCCCGTGGCGGCCAGGGCCGGCACCAGCAGGAAGAAGCCCCAGGGGATGGCGGTCTTGACCGCAATCACGGCGGCCTCGGATGCGAACAGTTCGGAAATGGCGGTCGAGAGCCAGAAGGTCGCGATGGTGAGAGTGGCGACCAGACCGGCGAGCGGATGAATGATTCTTGGCATGGTGGTGGTTTCCTTTTCGTGCGGAGCAGATGCCAGCTACGGCGACCTCCCCCTGGAGACAGGGCAAACGTGCTCAGATTGAAGGCTCGTTTTCATGAAGCTGCGACATCACCGCGAGGACCCGAAGTACCGCATCCAGATCGACAGCGGTGAACCCGGTTGCCATCTTTTGCACATGCTGGTTCCAACAATCGTCTATGGCGCCATAGGTGGTCTGGCCGATCTCGGTGAGCGCATACAGCGGTGACCGCTTGTGCGCGGGATTGGGTAAAGGCTGCAGCAGCCCCTCGTCAACCAGCAGGTTGATCTGCTTGAGAACGCCTTGCCGGGTGACTCCCATCGCTGCGGCGATTTGCGGGATGGTGGGCGGTTGCGGTGCCATGGCGATGGCCCCGAGCACCTGCCAGCGTGCGCTGGTCAAGCCATGGGGCTGGCAAAAGTGATTGCCCCACTCGACGAGCTGGCCGTTCAGCCTGAAAACGGATAGCGCGATGGCGGTTAGTTTGTCTGCTTTGGTTGGATTCATGATCGCCTTCAAATTGACAGCCAGTTTACAACATGGGTTACTGGTTGTCGATTTTTTGCCGACTGGAGAACGCCTCCCGGACGGTTGCAGAGAAAAAAATGCGCTCCACTGCCCATGGCTCGCGCCCGGGCCTGGACAGGCGACCCAGCACAGGCTTCCCGAACCAACGGCATGGCCGAGGGCGGGATGGGCCGCATTGCCGATGTCTTGGGCATCCACCGGTTCAGCCGCAGTGAGGATTTGGTGCAGGTACGCCAGGCGCCTATGCGGGCCATGACGGCGTGGTGTCGGGAGCGCCCTAATCTGTTGGGCAAACCACCATATGCCCATCCTGGGTGTGATGTGCCGCCGCCAGTGCCACCTCCACCAGGCAGTCGTAGAACGTTGGCCCTGCGCCCAGGTCGGTCAGCGCCTGGCTGGTGAGGTGGTTCATGTTGCCGCCGCCGGGGCTGAGCTTGTGCCACCAGATGCCCAGGGCGTTGACCACGCCCGGACGTGCGCGCTGGCCCACCTGGGCGTGGCACAGGTAGCTGCCCCGGTCGTTGAACAGGCGCACCAGGGCACCGTCGGCAATGCCGCGTGCGGCGGCGTCCTGCGGGTGGATCTCGACCAGCGGGCGCTGCTCCTGCGCCTGCAGGCTGGCGACGTTGGCAAAGCTTGAATTGAGAAAGTTGCGCGCCGGCGGCGAGATCATGGCCAGCGGGTAGCGCGTGCAGCTGCCCGGCACTTCGTGGTTGGGCACGTAGCCTGGCAGCGGGTCGTGGCCGACGTCCTGCAGGCGCTGGCTGAAAAACTCGCACTTGCCCGATGGTGTGGCAAAGCCGCCCTCGGCAAACGGCGCCTCGGGTACGGCCAGCGGCGCAAAGCCCTGCGCCAGCAGCAGGTCAAAGTCCACGGCCTCGCCATAGGCCTGGCGGCACAGCTGCGCGTCGCTGTCGGTAAAGCAGGGCTCGGTGTAGCCCATGTGCACCGCCAGGTCGCGAAAAATTTGCGCATTGCTGCGCGCCTGGCCCAGCGGCGCAATGGCGGGGCGGTTGAGCAGCACGTCGGTGTGGCCGTAGGCCAGGTGCACGTCCCATTGTTCGAGCTGCGTGGTCGCGGGCAGGAGGTAGTCGGCCCAGTCGGCGGTGTCGGTCTGGAACAGTTCGAGCACCACGGTGAACAAGTCCTCGCGCGCCAGGCCGTGCAGCACCTTGCCTGCGTCCGGCGCGACGGCGGCGGGGTTGCTGTTGTAAATCACCAGGGCCTCGACCTGGGGGCCAAAGTCGGCGCTGCCCGGGTGCAGCAGGTCGTCGCCCAGCGTCACCATGTTGAGCGTGCGCGGCTGGCGCCCGGCGAGCAGGTCGGGGCGCTGCAGGGCGGCTTTTTGCACCGGAAATTCCCCCGAACTCGACAGCAGCAGCCCGCCCGCGCGCTGGCGCCAGGCGCCCACCAGCGCCGGCAGGCAGGCGATGGCGCGCACCGCGTTGGCGCCGCCGTGCACGCGCTGCACGCCGTAGTTCAGGCGGATGGCGGCGGGGCGGGTGCTGCCGTAGTCGCGCGCCAGGCGGCGGATTTGCTCTGCCGGCAGGCCGCAGACGGCGGCGGCGCGCTCGGGCGGCCACTGCAGGGCGCGCTCACGCAGCTGCTCCCAGCCCAGGGTGTGGCGGGCGATGTAGTCGTGGTCAAGCCAGTCGTTCTCGATCAGCTCGTGCATCAGTGCCAGCGCCAGTGCGGCGTCGGTGCCGGGCAGCAGCTGGATGTGCTCGTGGCATTTGTCGGCGGTTTCGCTGCGCCGGGGGTCGATGCACACCAGGCGTGCGCCGCCTCTCTTGGCCTCTTGCGCGTAGCGCCAGAAATGCAGGTTGCTGGTGATGGAGTTGCTGCCCCAGATGAGGATGAGCTGCGCCTGGCTGAAATGCTCAACCTTCATGCCGCGCTTGGCGCCCAGGGTGTGCAGCAGGCCCTCGCCGCCGGCGCTGGCGCAGATGCTGCGGTGCAGCTGCGAGGCGCCCAGGCGGTGGAAGAAGCGCCGGTCCATGCTCTCGCCCTGCACCAGGCCCATGGTGCCGGCGTAGCTGTAGGGCAGGATGGCCTCGGGGTTGCGCGCGGCAATGGCCTGCAGGCGGGCGGCGATGTCGGCCAGGGCCTCATCCCAGGAGACGGGGGTGAACTGCCCGCTGCCCTTGGGGCCGCTGCGCTTCATGGGCGTGAGCAGGCGCTCGGGGTGGTAGGTGCGTTCGGGGTATTTGCTGACCTTGGCGCAGAGCACGCCGGCGGTGTGCGTGTGCGCCGGGTTGCCCTGCACGCGCGTGGCGCGGCCGTTTTCCACGGTGGTGAGCAGGGCGCAGGTGTCGGGGCAATCATGCGGGCAGGCGCCGCGCACGGTGATGGGGGAGGAGGGCATAGGGCAATCGCGCAATGGGCTGGCGGGAGGGCAGGGGGCTGGCTACACTCGATCGCATAGGACGCCAGCGCAGCTGGTGGGGTGTGCAGCCATTGTCGAGAAGGATAGTGCCATGACGCAGCAAGCATGTAATCGGCGGCAATTTTCACTGGCTTCACTGGCATTGGGGGCCATGGCGTGGGCCGGTGGGCCCGCTGCCCGGGCGCAGGGCGAGGGGCGTATCGTCATCGGCCAGTCGGCTGCGCTCTCGGGGGCGGCGGCGCAGCTGGGGCAGCAGTTTCAGGCCGGGGCGCAGCTGGCGTTTGCCCAGGTCAACGCCCAAGGCGGCATTGGCCGGCGCCAGATCGAGCTGCGCAGCCTCGACGACGGCTACGAACCCGAGCGCTGCGCCGAGAACACGCGCCGTTTCGTCTCCGACGAGGTGCTGGCCCTGTTTGGCTACATTGGCACGCCCACCAGCCTGGCTGCGCTGCCGCTGGTGACGCAGGCGGGCCTGCCTTTTATTGCGCCCTTTTCGGGGGCCATGGCGCTGCGCAAGCCGTTTCGGCGCCAGGTGTTTCATGTGCGTGCGTCGTACAACGACGAGACGGAGCTCATCGTCAATCAGCTCACCCACCTGGGGCAGACCAAGATTGGCGTGTTCCACCAGAACGACAGCTACGGCCAGGCCGGGCTCGATGGCGTGACCAAGGCCCTGGCCGCGCGCAAGCTCGCCCCGGTGGCCACCAGCACCGTGGAGCGCAACTCTGACAAGGTGGCCGACGCCGTGGCCAAACTGCTGGCGGCCAAGCCCGAGGCGATTGTGCAAATCGGCGCCTACGGTGCTTGCGCGGCCTTCATTCGCGCGGCGCGCAAGGCCGGTTATGGCGGCGGTTTTTACAACGTGTCTTTTGTGGGTACCGAAGCCTTGGCGCAGGCGCTGGGGCCGCAGGCGGCGGGGGTGGTGGTGTCGCAGGTCATGCCCTCGCCCTACCTGACGCAGCGCCCGGCCACGCGGGAATTTTTGGAGGCCATCAAGAAGGGCGGCGACAAGGTGCAGCCCAACTACGTGAGTATTGAGGGCTATATTGCCGCCCGCACCTTGATCGAGGGCCTGCGCCTGGCGCACAGCGGCGGCAAGCTCACGCGCGAGTCGCTGGTCACGGCGCTGGAGGGCATCAACAGCAACGTGGCCGGCTTTCCCCTGCGCTTTACGGACTACAGCCATGAGGGCTCGGGTTTTGTTGAAATGTCCATGCTCACCGGCGATGGCCGGGTGCGCATTTGAGAGAGAAAAAAACATGCATTTGATCGACGCCATCGTGGCCCAGGCCGATGCCATGGCCACCCTGCGCCGTGACATCCACGCCCACCCCGAGCTGAGCTTTCAAGAGTGGCGCACCGCCGACCTGGTGGCGGCGCAGCTGAGCGCCTGGGGCATTCCCATCCACCGGGGCCTGGGGCAGACGGGGGTGGTGGGCATAGTGCACGGGCGCGACGGCGGCGCCTGTGGCCGCGCCCTGGGCCTGCGCGCGGACATGGATGCGCTGCCCATGCAGGAGAAAAACACCTTCGCCCACGCCAGCCGCCACCCCGGCAAGATGCACGGCTGCGGCCACGACGGCCACACGGCCATGCTGCTGGCGGCGGCGCAGCACCTGGCGCAGCAGCGCGACTTTGACGGCACGGTGTACCTCATCTTCCAGCCCGCCGAGGAGGGCGGCGGCGGCGCCAAGGTGATGATGGACGACGGCCTGTTCGAGCGCTTTCCGATGCAGGCTGTGTTCGGAATGCACAACTGGCCAGGAATGCCCGCCGGCAGCATGGCCGTGAGCCCCGGGCCGGTGATGGCCGCGACCAGCGAGTTCAAGATCACCGTGCACGGCAAGGGCTGCCACGCGGCCATGCCGCACCTGGGCGTGGACTCGGTGCTGGTGGCCTGCCAGCTGGTGCAATCGCTGCAAAGCATCATCAGCCGCAACAAGAAGCCGCTCGATACGGCGGTGATCTCGGTCACCATGATCCACGGCGGCGAGGCCAGCAACGTCGTCCCCGGCCACTGCGAATTGCAGGGCACGGTGCGCACCTTCACGCCCGAGGTGCTCGACTTGGTGGAGCAGCGGATGCGCCAGATGGCCGAACATGTCTGCAGCGCCCACGGCGCGCGCTGCGATTTCGTCTTTGAGCGCAACTACCCAGCCACCGTCAACAGCCCGGAAGAGGCGGCGCTGGCGCGCGCGGTGATGCTCGACATTCTGGGCCCCGAGCAGGTGCTGGAGCAGGAGCCCACCCTGGGCGGCGAGGACTTTGCCTACATGCTGCAGGCCAAGCCCGGGGCCTATTGTTTTATCGCCAACGGCGAGGGCGAGCACCGCCACCTTGGCCACGGCGGCGGGCCGTGCACGCTGCACAACCCGAGCTACGACTTCAACGACGCCCTGATCCCGCTGGGCGCCACCTACTGGGTGCGACTGGCGCAGCGCTGGTTGGCGGGCTAATTGCCTTCCAGCGCTTGTGTGGCAAGCGCGAGTAGCTATTAAATTAGTAGCATTTGGCGTTTTCCTCATCGCCCCAGGGCAGCATCAGGGTGAGCAGCGCGAGCTGCTCGAACTCGGGCGTGAAGGCGTCGATGATGGCCTGCGGCTCGGGGCACAGCGCGGTGTCGCTCATGACGCCAAACTGCACGCCGCCGCCGTAGCTCAGAATCGACACGCCCAGGCCGATGTCGCCCGACTGCGGCACCCAGAACATGCACTGCGTGACGCGTGCGCCGCACAGCGTCAGCGCCTCTTGCGGCCCAGGCACGTTGGTCATGACGGCGGTGGTCTTGCGGCCAAAGAGGTTGATGAGCGCATCCTGCGCCGGCTTCACCAGCATCCCGGCCATGGACAGCATGGCAAAGGCCAGCAGCGGCTGGGTGCTGCCCTTCAAGGCATTCATGCGCCGGCGCACCTCGTACAGGCGCTCGATGGGGTTGGCGATGCCGATGGGCAGCACCAGCGGCACCAGGCCAAAGCGGTTGCCCAGCTTCCAGGCTTCTTCCAGCGGGCGCAGGTTGATGGGAATCATGGCGCGAATTTCCTGGCCGCTGGGGTCGTCACCCTGGGCGCGCAGGTAGTTGCCGATGGCGCCGGCAACGCAGGACATGAGCACGTCGTTGATCGAGCAGTTGAGCGCCCGGCCCACGTTTTTGACTGCGTCCAGCGGCACCGGCGGGCACCAGGCGACGCGCTTGACCTCGCCGGGCTGGCCTTTGAGGCGCGTGTGCGAGTCGTCGGGCATGAGCGCGAGTGCAGCGGCGTCGCTCACCAGCTGGTAGGCCAGGCGTGCGGCATCGACGGAGCTGGCCAGGCCGTGTTCGAGCAGCTTTTCGGGCTCGCGCAGCAGGTGCAGCGATTGCGCCGCGCCGTCGCCCGCCATGTCCAGCGCTTTGACGGCCATGTCGGTGATGGGCTTGATGAGGGCGTCGGCCAGCCACTCCTCGGGGCTGTGGTGCGGCTCGGGCTTGGCGCGCCGCTGCGGCGGTGCGCTGCCGCCATCGACCAGCGACATGGTGACCGAGATCAGGGCAATGCCGTCGGCAATGCAGTGGTGGATGCGCACGATGAGGGCGCTGCCGGCCACGCCGTCGTCGCCCGTGAAGTTTTCAATCAGGTGGATTTGCCACAGCGGGCGCCGACCATCGAGCGACTGCATCGCCAGCTCGCCCACGCGCTCTTGCAACGCTTGCTGCTGCGACTGGCCTTTGCGGTGCGGGAGCTTCTCGCGCACCACGTGCGCGGCAATGTCGAAATGGTCGTCATCGACCCAGGTGGCGCCGGCGGCATCTTGCACCACACGCTGGCGAAAGCGTGGGTACTTGAGCAGGCGCTCTTGCACACGTTCGCACAGGGCTTGCCAGGTAATGCCTGGGGCGAGCGTCCACACGCCGTTGATCATCATGCGGTTGTGGTCGCAGTCCATGCGCAGCCAGGCAGTATCGACCTTGCTCATGCGCTGGCCCGACAGGCCCAGCATTCCGCTGGCGGCGCGCTGTACGTTTTTGCGCACGATTTTGGCGGCACGGGCAGCGGGCTCGGGCAGAGACAGGAGATGGTGGGGGGCAATGGCGGCGCGGCGGGAGTCCATGGGCTGCTTGTCCTGTGCAGTGCGGGTGGCAAAAAAGCGGGATTTTGGGGCGAGGCTCTAGGGAGCGCACCCTATGGCGGCGCCCTTGGATCGGTAAGATACACCGGCTGAACCGGCGCACCGCCTGTGGCGCCCCCCCGGTTAACCCTTTGATTCTTCCAGGAGCATTCGCCCATGTCCGATCTGAACGCCACTTTTGAAGCCGCCGTGGCCAATTCCAAGAACCTCAGCGAGCGTCCCGACAACGCCACGCTGCTCAAAATCTACGCCCTCTACAAGCAGGCCACCGCCGGTGACAACGGCGAGAAAAAGCCCAGCTTCTCCGACATGGTCGGCCGCGCCAAGTGGGACGCCTGGGAAAAGCTCAAGGGCACGGGCGCGGACGAGGCCAAGCAGCAGTACATCGACCTCATCACTTCGCTGAGCTGAGCACGCTGCACCCCCGCACTGGCCCCGCAAGGGGCCATTGTCGTTTGTGGGGGGCGCTCAGGCGCCCAGCAATTCATCGAACTGCGCGTTGAGCTCGCTTTCGATCTTGTGCTTGAAGGCGCTGACAAGAAAGCCCAGGTGCATGTCAAGCTCGAAGCGGTCGGCGTACACCTGCAATTGGCCGCTGACGCCGCTGCGTTCAAAGCTGACGGTGTCTTGGTCCTCGCCCTCGGCATAGGTGCATTTGAGGTGGAATTTTTCCTCTGCCTTTTCCGCCCAGGCAAAGGCGGCTTGGCGGGCGGCGGCAAGGCCGAGTTGGTGGGGGCGTTGGATATGGATATTCGACACAAAAAGGCTCCGGCAGGCTCGGGGCGATCATAAAACCGGCGCACGGCCTTTGCGTTGACAAGCGCAAAACTTGTGCAGCTGCAGCCTACACTTGCTGCATTCAACCAGGGGCGCCACGGATGGAACTCTTTTCGCTGTTATTGCTGCTGTTCATTGGTGTGCACCTGCTGCGTGGGCGCGAGCGCGCGGCGCGCGTGGCGCTGCTGGGCAGCTACCTGAGCCGCTACCAAATTGAAAAGCTCATGGAGGCCCTGACCGACGGCTACCTGCGCGCCCTGGGCGAAGCCGACGCCGAACGCCGCCAGCAAATCTGGGGCCTGCTGGCAACGACGGAGAAAAACCTGGTGCTGCAGTTCGAGTCGTTTGCCGAGGACTTTGCCCGGGTCGCCGAGCAGGATGCGCGTGTGAGCCGCCTGCCGCTGGCCCTGCCCTATGCCAGCCGCTGGTGGCCGGCAGCCACCTTTGATATGCGCGCCCTGCTGCGGCTGCACGCACGCGGCATTGCCGAGGTCGCGGCCGACGTGGGCGACGGCTCGCCCGAGGCGCGCAAGGCGCAGGCCTTCACCATGACGGCCGAGCTGTACCTGATGCAGCACAGCTGCCACTGGTTTTGCCGCTCGGCGACCATGGCCTCGGTGCGCCTGGTGGCGCTGCACCAGACGGGGTACGAGCAGGTGCTTGCCAGCGTCTCGCGCCGCACGCGCGACGGCTACCGCCAGCTCACCGGCATCTGACCAGGGAGGGGCGCCCATGCTCTACAAGTTCAAGTCCCGCGCCACGGCGGACGTCATCATGCTCGAACCCAATGGCCGCCAGCTGGTGCAGCTCATGGGCAAGGAGCCGGGGGTGGCCGGCATCGTCACGCCCGAGCAGATTCCGGCGGCCATCGCCGCCATCGAGGCCGCCATCGCCGCCGAGGATGCCGCCCGCACCCAGGCGGCGCAGGAGAGCGCAGGCGACGGTGTTGTCGATCGCCCCGAGCCGGTGCACCTGCGCCAGCGCGCCGCGCCGCTGCTCGACATGCTGCGCCGCAGCGCGCAGGCCGGGCGCGAGGTGTGCTGGTAGCTCTGGCCAGCGCGGCGCCCGCGCCCTAATTGCTGACCATGCCGTCGCCCAGGCGCTGGGCGGCGCCGCTGCGCACCAGCGCCGTCACCAGGCTGTGCAGCCAGGTCTGCAGGCTGTGCTGGGGGAAGTGGCGGGCGCGCACGCTGTCCAGGTAGGGGGTGGCGGCGGCCCATTGCTGCAGCGCTGCTTCGCTCAGCTGCCCATGCTGCAGCAGCTTGAATTTGAGCAGCACCTTGGCGGCGTGCTCGGCGTGCTGCAGCGGGTCGTCGGTAAAGCGCTGCAGGCGCCGGTGCGCGCGCGCCAGGGCGCCGGGCAGGTCGCCAAACACCGGGCCGTGGCCGGGCAGCACGGTGCGTGGCGCCAGCTGTGCGATCAGCTCCAGCGTGGCGCCGACGGCGGCGAAGGCGTCCTCGCCTTCGAGCTCGGGAAAGACGACGCCAAAGCCATGCTCCCACAGCGCGTCGCCCGACAGCAGCAGCCCGTCGCGGGGCTCGAACAGCAGCACGGCGTGCGGGTCGTGCCCAGGGGCGGCGTGGACCTGCCAGCTGTGCCCGCCCAGGTCGATGGTGCTGCCCGGCACCAGCGTGGCGTCGTAGCCAAAGCGCGGGCAGTCCTGGCCGGTGGCGGCGTAGCTCAGGGCGGCCATGTCCCAGTCGGCCACGGCCTGCGCCTGGCCGGGCGGGATCAGCGTTTGCAGCTGTGGCCAGGCCGCTTGCAACACGGCATTGCCGCCGCAGTGGTCGCTGTGCAGGTGGGTGTTGAGCAGACGTGCCAGCGGCGCCCCGGCCAGGGCCGACTGCACCAGCACCAGGGTTTGCGCGCTGTGGCTGCAGTAGCCGCTATCGACCAGGGCGGCGCCGCCGCTGCCGCCGGTGAACAGGTAGTTGTTGGCCGACAGCCAGCCGCGTTCGATTACGATGATTTCTGGCGGTAGGGCAGGCGGGGTAAGCGTCATTAGCTATATAAATAATAGCAATCAGGCGCCAGGGCGCAGCTCGCGGCGCAGGATTTTGCCGACGTTGGTCTTGGGCAGCTCGTTCCTGAACTCGATGTACTTGGGCCGCTTGTAGCCGGTGAGCTGGTCGTGGCAAAAGCGCAGCACGGCGTCTTCGGTCAGGTCGGGGTTGCTCTTGGTGACGAAGACTTTGATGGCTTCGCCCGATTTTTCGTCCGGCACGCCGATGGCGGCGCACTCGACCACGCCCGGGCACAGGCCGATGACCTGCTCGATCTCGTTGGGAAAGACGTTGAAGCCCGAGACGATGATCATGTCCTTCTTGCGGTCGATGATGCGGGTGTAGCCGCGCGCGTCCATGACGCCGATGTCGCCGGTGCGCATGAAGCCGTCGGCGGTGAACGCCTTGGCGGTTTCCTCGGGCTGGTTGTAGTAGCCGCGCATCACGTTCGGGCCCCGGATGCAGATCTCGCCGCTCTCGCCCAGCGGCAGATCGGCGCCGGCGTCGTCCTTGATGGCGATGTCGATGCCCGGCAGCGGCAGGCCGATGCTGCCGGTGAACTCGGGGTTGTTCACCGGGTTGTTGGTGCCGACGGCGCAGGTCTCGCTCATGCCCCAGCCTTCGATCATGGTGCTGCCCGTGACCTGCTTCCACTGCCGCGCCGTGCCCTCGCTCGCGGCCATGCCACCGGCCTGCGAGACGCACAGGTGCGAGAAATCGACGGTTTTGAACTCGGGGTTCTGCAGCAGCGCGTTGAACAGGGTGTTGACCGCCGGCAGCATGTGGAACGGCCGTTTTTTCAGCACGGCGACGAACTTGGGAATGTCGCGCGGGTTGGGGATGAGCGTCAGGCAGGCGCCCTGGCGGATGGACAGCAGGCCCAGGGTAAGGGCGAAGATGTGGTACAGCGGCAGCGCTGCGATGTAGCGCGCCTTGGACAGATCGCCCACCCGCGCCAGCGCCGGCGCAAACCAGGCTTCGGCCTGCAGCGTGGCGGCGACGATGTTGCGGTGCGTGAGGATGGCGCCCTTGGACAGCCCGGTGGTGCCGCCGGTGTACTGCAAGAAGGCGATGGAGTCGAGCGTTGCCTGGCTCGGCTGCAGGCGCAGGGCGCGGCCGTGCTCCAGCGCTTTCTTGAACGGCGTCAGCTGGCGCCCGCCGGTCAGCGGCAGCTCGTAGGCCGGCACCATCTTGGCGAGGTGGCGCACGGCAAAGGTGATCCAGCAGCCGTAGGCCGCGCCCAGCAGGTCGCCCATGGCGGTGAGGCAGACGTGGCGGATGCCGGTCTTGGGCAGCACCTCGGCCAGGGTGTGGGCGAAGTTCTCCAGGATGATGATGGCGCTGGCGCCGCTGTCCTTGAGCTGGTGCTCCAGCTCGCGGGCGGTGTACAGAGGGTTGACGTTGACGCAGGTGTAGCCCGCGCGCAGCACGCCGGCCATGGCGACGCCGAACTGCGGAATATTGGGCAGCATGATGGCCACGCGGGCGTCTTTCTCCAGCCCCAGGCTTTGCAGCCAGGCGCCCAGGGCGGCGCTGTGCTGGTCGAGCTCGCCGTAGCGCATGGTGCGGTCCATGCAAATGGAAAAGGGGTTGCCCGCGTTTTTCTGGAACGATTCTTCCAGCAGATGGGCGACCGAGCGGTACTGCCCCGGATCAATATCGTGTGCAACGCCGGGGGGGTAGCTCTGGAGCCAGACTTTTTCCATGCCTCAAACCTCTCTTCTCTCTTGCAGCGGGTGGTAGATACGAACGCCGCTGCATTGTGGAAGGGGCATGGGGGGCGGGGCTAGCGGGCTTGTCCCAGGGTTTGGCGCAAAGTCGTCCCACAGGCGACAGCCGGGGCGTCAAACAGCTGCGCCATCAGCGCCGCCTCGCGCGCCTCGATGGTGGCCAGAAACTGATCGACCGCGCCGCGCTCGCGCACCAGTTGGCCGAAGGTGTCAAAACCTGCCTCCAGAAAGCGCTGCAGCTCGCCCAGGCCGGCAGCGCGCGCCGGGCCGCGCATCATGTGCAGCATGGTGCGCAGGCCGGGCTTGGCGGTCAGGCGCGCCAGGTCGCGGCCCATGGCGAGCACGCTGGCGAGTTGCCCCTGGCGGGCCTGGGGCTGGCCCACACCTTTCCAGGCGGCGACGTAGCGCGCCGGCGCGTCACCGCTGGCCTGTTGCCAGTGCTGGCCCATGGCGTGGTCGAGCGCCTCGGTGTGCTGGTGCAGCTCGGCCAGCGCCACCGCCATGGCCACCACCGGGCGCGGAAACAGCGTCTGCAGCGTGCCGGCGATGCGGCCAAACTGCGCATCGCGCGCGGCGTAGTCGCTGCTGCCGTACAGCTCGGCCAGAAAGAACTGCGCCGCCGGGGCGTAGGTGTCCGATTGCAGCAGGTCGGCGTAGCTGCCGCGAAAGCGTGTCGATTGCAGCTCCTTGACGGCCTGCACCGCCTGCCCCAGTGGCGGGTCGGCGCTGCGCTGCTGGCGCAGCAGGGTCACTTGGGCGATGCATTGGCGGATGGTGTCGGCGGCGTCCATGGTATTTTTTGCGGGTTTCATCCGATTACACCCCAGGGCCCATGAATGCACGTTGGCAACAAACTCTAGTTTTTCTGCAGCTGGCGCTGCTGCTGGCCTGGCTCGCCTGGGCCTGGCCGCAGTCGCCGCGCTGGGCGCTGGCGGGGCTGCTGCTGGCGTGGCTGTGGCAGTTGTTCAGCATGGGCCTGCCCTTTGTGCTGATGCAGGCGGTGAACCGCGCCGCCGCCGTGCCACCTGTGGGCCTGGCGCGGCTGCTGCGCGCCTGGTGGCGCGAGGTGGGCGCGGCGCGCCGGGTGTTTGGCTGGCTGCAGCCGTTTTGCCACCGGGCGCGGCCCGACTGCCTGGCGCCGACGCCGGGCCAGCGCGGTGTGCTGCTGCTGCACGGCTATCTGTGCAACCGGGGGCTGTGGCAGCCCTGGCTGCGCACCCTGCGCGCGCAGGGCCGGGCTTACCGGGCTTTGACGCTCGAACCCGCCTTCGGCACCATCGACGCCTACGCCAGCGCCATTGATGCGGCGGTGCGCGAGCTGCACGCCGCCACCGGCCTGGCGCCGCTGCTGGTGTGCCACAGCATGGGCGGGCTGGCCGCGCGTGCCTGGCTGCGTGCCTGCCCGGACGGGGCGCAGCGCGTGCACCACATCGTCACCCTGGGCACGCCGCACCAGGGCACCTGGGCGGCGCGCTTTGGCTACAGCACCAACGCGCGCCAGATGCGCCAGGGCAGTGCCTGGCTGCAGGCACTGGTGGCGGCCGAACCGCCGGCGCAGGCGGCGCTGTTCACCTGCTGGTATTCCGATTGCGACAACATCGTTTTCCCGGCCCTGACGGCGACCCTGGCGGGGGCCGAAAACCGCCTGCTGTCCGGGGCCGGCCACATGCAGCTGGCGCTGGCGCCGCAGGTGCAGGCCGATACCCTGGAGCGCTTTTTGTAGTCAGGCTGCGTCGGTCGCGTCGGCCGAGAACGCCGGCAGGCCGCGCAGCTGGGCGTACAGCGGCGTGAAGTCGGGCGCCGTCAGGGTAAACAGCTGTTCAAAGCTGTCGATGACGAAATACGTGCGCTGATAGCTATCAATTTGGTAGCGTGTGCGCATGGTGCGCGCCAGCTCCAGCGGGCGCCGCTGCGGCGCGGGGCTGCTGACGCTGTACTCCAGCTCGCCCGGGGAGCTGAGAATGCCGGCGCCGTAGGCGCGCAGCGCCCCGTCTTCGCGGATCAGGCCGAACTCGATGGTGTACCAGTACAGCCGCGCCAGCATCTCGCCCGCGCCCAGGCGCATGGCCTTGAGGCCGCCCTCGCCGTAGCGCTGCACGTAGTCGGCAAACACCGGGTGCAGCAGCAGCGGCACGTGGCCGAACAGGTCGTGGAACAGATCGGGCTCGACGATGTAGTCGAACTCCTCGGGCCGGCGCAGCCAATCCGTGACCGGGAATTTGCGCTGCGCCAGCAGGGCGAAGAAGGGCTCCTCCGGGATCAACCCCGGCACGCCGACGATCTGCCAGCCGGTGGCCGCCTGCAGGTGGGCGTTGATGTCGGCAAAACGCGGAATGCGCTCGCGCGCGCCCAGCTGCGCCAGCATGGTGATGAACTGCTGACTTGCACGGCCGGGCAGCAGGGCTTCCTGGCGGGCGTACAGGCGCTGGTAGAGCGCGTGCTCGGCCTCGGTGTAGGCAGCGTAGTTTTGCGTGCAGGTGTAGTCGGCGCCGGCGCGCGCGTAGTCGCCGCGCGGTGGGCGGCTGGACTGGCCGTAGATGACGGGGGGCTGGCCCATGGCGTGTGCGCGGTTTTTACAGCACGCCCCGGCGTATCTGGTCGAGCTCTATGCTCTCGAACAGCGCCTTGAAGTTGCCGTTGCCAAAGCCCTCGTCGCCCTTTCTTTGGATGAACTCGAAGAAGATGGGGCCAAGCTGGTTCTCGCTGAAGATTTGCAGCAGCAGCGCGTCTTTTTTGCCGTCAATGAGGATTTTTCGCGTCTGCAGGGCGTCCAGCGGTTCGCCGTGGCCGGGGATGCGTTGTTCGATCAGCTCGTAGTAGGTGTCGGGCGTGTCGAGCAAGCGCACGCCGCTGGCCTTGAGGCCATCGACCGTGGCGTACAGGTCGTCCGAGCCCATGGCGATGTGTTGTATGCCCTCGCCCTTGTACATGTCCAGGTATTCCTGGATCTGGCCGGGCTTGTCCTTGCCTTCTTCGTTGATGGGGATGCGGATCTTGCCGCAGGGGCTGGTCATGGCCTTGCTTTTCACGCCCGTGACCTGGCCCTCGATGTCGAAGTAGCGGATTTCGCGGAAGTTGAACAGGCGTTCGTAAAAATCGGCCCACTCGGCCATGCGGCCCCGGTGCACGTTGTGCGTGAGGTGGTCGATATAGGTCAGGCCATGGCCCTTGGGGGCGAGCATGTCCTCGGTGCCGATGCCGGGCAGGGGCACGAAATCGACATCGAAGAAGCCGATGTTGCCGATGTCGCCGGGCTGCGCGCCGCCCTTGCCGCGCCAGCGGTCCACCAGGTAGATCAGGCTGTCGCCAATGCCCTTGATGGCCGGAATGTTCAGCTCGCCCGGCCCGGCCTGGCCGGCAAAACCCCAGGCGCCCAGGGTGAGGGCGCGCTCGTAGGCGGCCTTGGCGTCGTGCACGCGAAAGGCGATGGCGCACACGCTGGGGCCGTGCAGGCGCGCAAAACGCTGCGCGAACGAATCGGGCTCGGCGTTGATGAGGAAGTTGATCTCGCCCTGGCGGTACAGCAGCACGTTCTTGTGCCGGTGCCGCGCCACGGCCTTGAAGCCCATGGCCTCGAAAGACCGGCCCATGGCGGCCGGGTCGGGGGCCGCGTATTCGATGAATTCAAAACCGTCGGTGCCCATGGGGTTGTCCCAGGTGGCAACCGACGGTGCGCTTGCTTGTGGCAAGGGTGCGGGCATGGTGTCTCCGTAGCGGTGGTGCAGGTGGTGCGCCGCAGTATGCGTGCGTGCGTGGAGCCTGCGCATCCGGAGGAACCTTAGTCAGAAACCTGCTGCCATTGCGGTAGCAGGCAGGGGCTTTTTCAGCGTTGCTTAAAGCCCCTGGGCTTGCAGGCGATGGGCTTGCTCGCGGAACAGGGTGACTGGGTTGGCAACAAACAGGTCGCGCAGGCCCAGCATCTGGTTGACTTCGTCGAGGTGGTTCTGGCCGTAGGTGCCAATCGTTTTGCCCAGGCGCGAGGAGCACACGGACACCAGGCCGTCGTTGGCCTCGCCAAAGACCAGCCCCGTCAGGGCCAGCGGCAGGTCGCTCGGGTCGAGCAAGTTGGTGATGGTTTTGTTGCCGGTCCAGGAGTAGTAGCGCACGCCGTTGACCAGCTCGGCACCGTCGCCGCAGCCGCTGGTGGGCACGCCGGCACCAAAGTTTTGGTTGAAGCGGGCGGAGCCTGCGGTGGTCAGGGAGTTGAGTGCAGCCACGGGCACTTGGGGCAGATTTTTACCGCCCGAGGTGAAGTTGATCAGATCGGCCAGGGCCTTGGCGGCGCCGGCGGCGATTTTTTCCGTCACGCTGCCGGCGGGGGCCACGCCGCGCACGACGTCGGCCACGCGCGAGCCCCGGTTCACGCCGGCCACCGACGTGACGGAGGCCACCAGCTCTGGTGCCACACCCGCCACATAGCGCGTGGTCGGGCCGCCGTGCGAGTGGCCAATCAGGTTGACCTTTTGCGCGCCGGTGAGGGCCAAAATGGTTTTGACCTGGGCCAGCAGCTGCTCGCCGCGCACCTCGGAGCTGTTGGCGGCCGAGACTTGGGCCACATAGACTTGGGCTCCACCTTGGCGCAGTGCCTGCGGAATGCCGTAGAAGTAATCAATCCCCAGCACAGAGTCAAAGCCAAACAGGCCATGCACCAGCACGATGGGGTAACGCGTCTGCGTGTAGTTGTTGGCAGCCTGGGCAGCAGGCCACAGCGCCAGGCAGGCAGCGGCCAGGGCCAGGCCACGCAGGGCGCGGCGAAGGAAAGCGGTCATCTTTGTCTCCTTGTGTGAATTGAATAAAAACGAACGACCGTGCATTTCTGCGGAGTAGATTGTGGCCAGGGCGGGGTTGAGCCAAATGTGGTGAAAACCCGCTGGCTTGGCCGGAGTTTGTGTGCGTGACTTCGGGCTTCGGCAATGCCCTTACGTGATATGTTGCATTGCAGCATTTAGTTTGGAGACTCTAGGGGAAAACCCTATAGTGCACCCATGATGATCGCTACCAAAGACTGGATTGAAGCCTCTTACAACGCTGGGCGCAGCTGGCTGCGCCCGCTGGAGGGCCTGCGCGCGCACCAGGAGCACCAGTCGCTGGTGCCGGTGATGGTGCCGATCCGCTCGCTGGGCGAGCACCACCGCCAGCGCATCGAAGACCACCTGATGCAGCTCGAACCGCAAGACCGCTATCTGCGCTTTGGCTACGCCGCCAACGACGACCAGGTGCGCCGCTACGCGCAGAACCTGAACTTCGTGCGCGATGAGATTTTTGGCATCTTCAACCGCCGCCTGGAGCTGGTGGCGATGGCGCACGTGGCCTATTCCGACCAGCCTGGCACCAACCAGTGCGCCGAGTTTGGCGTCTCGGTGCTGAAAAAAGCGCGTGGCCGGGGCTACGGCGCGCGCCTGTTCGATCGCGCGGTGATGCACGCACGCAACGAGGGCGTGAGCATGTTGTTCATCCACGCCCTGTCGGAGAACACCGCCATGCTCAAGATTGCGCGCAAGGCGGGCGCCACCGTCGAGCGCGACGGCTCGGAGTCCGAGGCACACCTGCAGCTGCCGCCCGCGAGCCTGGACTCGCGCATGGCGCAGCTGGTGGAGCAGCAGTTTGCCGAGATCGACTATTCGCTGAAAAAACAGGCCAAGCAGTTCTGGGACGTGCTCACGCAGGTGCAGCAGGTGCGCCAGAGCGTGCGCGACGGGCGCCACCAGGCGGCGGAGTAAGTTGCCGCTGTGCGCGGCAGGGGGCGCAACACGACGCCACTACACTAGCGGGCTTGTTCCACAACCTGCATGTCCTGCACCCTGTCGCAGTGTCTGAACCCTCTTCTGCGCGTCTTCCAGAAAAAGAAGACAAGCGCTCGTTCTTCCAGCGCGTAGCCGAATTCATCCATCCCGGCCCGGATTCCAAGGACGAGCTGATCGAAACCCTGGCCGACGCCGAGGACAACGAGATCATCGGCGCCGACGCCCGCGTCATGCTCGAACGCGTGATCCGCATGGCCGACATGACGGCGGGTGACGTCATGGTGGCTGCACCGCGCATGGACTGCGTCAACATCGACGCGCCGTTCGACGACATCTTGCAGCTCGTCATCCGCACCGCGCATTCGCGCTTTCCGGTGTACCAGGACGAGCGTGAAAACATCATTGGCACGCTGCTGGCCAAAGACCTGCTCAAGCTGCAGCGATCTCCCGCCCTGAACCTGCGCGCGCTGCTGCGCCCGGCGGTGTTCGTGCCCGAGAGCAAGGGCCTGAACGACCTGCTGCGCGAGTTTCGCGGCACGCGCAACCACCAGGCCATCGTCATCGACGAGTTTGGCCGCGTCGCCGGCCTGGTCACCATCGAGGACGTGATCGAGCAGATCGTGGGCGAGATCGAGGACGAATTCGACATTGCCGAGGACGAGGGCGACATCTTTGCCCTGGCCGACCATACCTTTCGCGTCTCCGGCGACACGCCGGTGGCGCGCGTCGCCGAAGCCTTTGGCGTTGCCATCCGCAGCAGCGACCCGGAGGAAGACTTCGACACCATCGGTGGCCTGATTGCGCACGAGATTGGCCACGTGCCCAAGCGCGGCGAGCAGGTGGACATGGCTGGCCTGCGCTTTGTCGTGCTGCACACCAAGGGCGGGGCCGTGCGCTGGTTCAAGGTGGCGCCGGTGGCGGGTGAGCCTGCGGGCAGTGCCTGATGTGGCGCTCGGTGGCGGGGCGCGGGGCACGCAACTGGCTCTGGCCCCTGGGAGCGGGCTTGCTGCAAGCCTGGTCGATCGCCTGGCCCGGCAGCGGCACGCCGCTGTGGTGGCTGCAAATTGCCTCGCTTGCCGTATGCGCCTGGCTGCTGTGCGACAGCCGCAGCGCCTGGCAGGCTGCAGCGCGCGGTGGCCTGTTTGCCACTGCCTGGCTGGTGGGCAGCTTCTGGTGGCTGTTTATCTCCCTGCACGAATACGGCGGCCTGGCCGCGCCGCTGGCCGCGCTGGCGGTGTTGGCACTGGCGGCATTTTTGGCCACCTACTACGCCCTCGTTTCAGGGTGTTTTTGGGCTCTAAGGCGCACTGGTAAAGCGCAAGCAGCTATTATTTTTGCAGCGCTTTGGCTGCTCGCCGAACTGGCGCGGGGGTGGCTCTGGACGGGTTTCCCTTGGGGCGCAGGCGGCTACGCTCATTTGGATGGGCCGCTGGCGCCGCTGGCGCGCGCGGTGGGGGTGTATGGCATTGGCTTTGTGGCGGCGTTGTTGGCCATGGCGCTGGCGCAGCTGCGCGGGGCCGATTTGCGCCGCCCTGGCGCCTGGGCGGCAGCGCTGGCGCTGGTGCTGGTGTTGGCGGCGGCGGCGCAGCAGCGCCAGGCGGCATGGGCGCAGCCGCAGGCCGTGGGTGCGCCCCTGAGCGTGGCGCTGCTGCAGGGCAACATCGCCCAGGATCGCAAGTTCGAGCCCGGCAGCGGCGTACCCGAGGCCCTGGCCTGGTACGGCCAGCAGCTGCGCGCGCAAGACGCGCAGCTGGTGGTGGCACCCGAGACGGCCATCCCCATGCTGGCGCAGCAGCTGCCGCCCGGTTACCTGGAGGCGCTGCAGGCGCGCTACGAGCGCCCGGACCACCGCCAGGCGGCGCTGGTGGGCATTCCGCTGGGCAGCTTCGCCCAGGGCTACACCAATTCGGTGCTCGGCTGGTCGCCGCAGCAGCTGCAAACGTACCGCTACGACAAGCACCACCTGGTGCCGTTTGGCGAGTTCATTCCGCCGCTGTTTCGCTGGTTTACCGAGCGCATGAACATTCCGTTGGGCGACTTTCGCCGGGGCGGCCTGGGCCAGCCGTCCATGGCCTGGCTGGACCAGCGCCTGGCGCCCAACATCTGCTACGAAGACCTGTTTGGCGAGGAGCTGGCGGCGCGCTTTGCCGACCCGGCGCAGGCGCCGACGATTTTTGTCAACCTCAGCAACATCGCCTGGTTTGGCGACAGCCTGGCGGTTGCGCAGCACCTGGCGATCAGCCAGATGCGCGCGCTCGAATTCGAGCGCCCCATGCTGCGCGCCACCAACACCGGCGCCACCGCCATCATCGACCACCGGGGCCAGGTGCAGGCGCTGCTGCCCGCGCACACCCGCGCCGTGCTGCAGGGCCAGGTGCAGGGCCAGGGCGGCCTCACGCCGTACGCGCGCTGGGCGGCGCGCTGGGGGCTGGCGCCGCTGTGGGCGCTGGCGCTGGGCGTGCCGCTGTGGGCCTGCTGCGGACGTGCGCGGCGCAATTGTGGGCAGGGCCTGCACTTGCTTTGATAATAGGGGGCTGCGCTGCAGGTTCGGCCTGCGGCACACTTGGACAGTTTTTTAGGCAACCGGGGTGCTCCCACCACCCCTTTGGAGCGCGACTGACAATGGCTGAATCCTTTTCGTACGAACAACTGATTGCTTCCGGTGAGGGCCGGTTGTTCACCCCCGACAGCGGGCGCCTGCCCCTGCCGCCGATGCTGATGTTCGATCGCATCACGCACATCGACGCCGATGGCGGCGCGCACGGCCTGGGGAAAATCGTCGCTGAGCTCGACGTCAAGCCTGATCTGTGGTTTTTTGCCTGCCATTTCCAGGGCGACCCGGTCATGCCCGGCTGCCTGGGGCTGGACGCCATGTGGCAGCTCATCGGCTTTTACCTCACCTGGCTGCGCCTGCCGGGCCGGGGCCGCGCCCTGGGTGCAGGCGAGGTCAAGTTCACCGGCGAGGTCGGGCCCGACGTGAAGCTCGTCACCTACGAGATCGACATCAAGCGCGTCATCAAGCGCAAGCTCAACATGGCCATTGGCGACGCGCGCCTCTTGGCCGATGGCAAGGAAATTTACGTCGCCAACGATTTGCGCGTGGGCCTGTTCCTGCGCGAGGGCGATCCAGCGAAGGAAGCAGCATGAACACCCGGCGCGTCGTCATCACAGGCGCAGGCATCGTCTCCTGCATTGGCAACGACCTGGCCACGGTGGAGGCCGCGCTGCGTGCCGGCACCAGCGGCATCAAGGCCGTAGAAAAAATGACCGAGATGGGGCTGCGCAGCCAGGTGGCGGGCGTGCCGGACATCGACATCGAGGCGCGCATCGACCGCAAGCAACTGCGCTTCATGGGCGACGCTGCCGCCTACGCGCAGATTGCGCTGGAAGACGCCATCGCGCAATCGGGCCTCACGCCCGAACAGGTCAGTCACCCGCGCACCGGCCTCATCATGGGCTCGGGCGGCGGCTCGCCGGCCAACCAGATCGAGGCCGCCGACACCCTGCGCGAAAAAGGCATACGCCGCGTCGGCCCCTACCAGGTCACGCGCTGCATGAGCAGCACCGTGTCGGCCTGCCTGGCGACCAACTTCAAGGTCAAGGGCATCAACTACTCCATCACCTCGGCCTGCTCCACGTCGGCGCACTGCATTGGCGCGGCGGCGCAGCAGATCGCCTGGGGAATGCAGGACGTGATGTTCGCCGGCGGCGGCGAGGAACTCTCCTGGGGCATGAGCCTGCTGTTTGACGGCATGGGCGCCATGTCCAGCAAGTACAACGCCACGCCCGAGAAGGCCGCGCGCGCCTACGACGAAAACCGCGACGGTTTTGTCATCGCCGGCGGCGGCGGCGCCGTGGTGCTCGAAAGCCTGGAGCACGCCCAGGCACGCGGCGCCACCATCCTGGCCGAAGTGGTCGGCTTTGGCGCCACCAGCGACGGCGAGGACATGGTCGCACCCTCGGGCGAGGGCGCCATCGCCTGTATGCAGCAGGCCATGGCGGGCCTGGCCGGGCCGATCGACTACATCAACACCCACGGCACCTCCACGCCCGTGGGCGACATGCAGGAAGTGCGCGCCATGCGCGCGGTGTTTGGCGATGCCGTGCCGCCGTTCTCCAGCACCAAGTCGCTCACCGGCCACTCGCTGGGCGCCACCGGCGTGCAGGAGGCGATCTACTGCCTCATCATGCTGAACAAGGGCTTCATCGCCGGTTCGGTCAACGTCGAGACGCCCGACCCGGCGCTGGGCGACATGCCCCTGGTCACGCAAACCCGCGACGCACAGCTCACGCAGGTGCTCTCCAACAGCTTTGGCTTTGGCGGCACCAACGCCAGCCTGGTGCTGCGCCGCTGGCAGGGCGCCTGAGGCCACTGCCGCCCCGGGTTTCCCCGGGGCAAATCCGGGGGTGGCGCGGCAGCCCCCGCTTCTAGAATCCACGGCAGCGCATTGGCGCACCGGGACAGTGCGCCATGATCTGGCGCGTCCTGTCCTGTTCCTAGCACCGCGTCCGACACGATCGGATGCAAGGAGACCGTGGATGACCCCGCATACCCCGTTGCGGCTGCACGTACCCGAGCCTACTGGCAGGCCGGGCTGCAAGACCGACTTCTCGTACCTCAGCATCTCCCCCGCTGGCAGCGTACGCAAACCCCCCACCGACACCGCCCCCGCCGACACCGCCGACCTGGCCACCAGCCTGGTGCGCGTGCTCGATGATGACGGCAAGGCCGTTGGCCCCTGGGCCCCCGCCATCCACCCCGAGCGTCTGCGCCGGGGCCTGCGGGCGATGATGAAAACGCGCCTTTTCGATGCCCGCATGGTGCTGGCGCAGCGGCAGAAAAAGCTCTCGTTCTACATGCAGTGCCTGGGCGAGGAGGCCATTGCCGTGGCGCACTCGCTGGCGCTGCAGGACGGCGACATGTGCTTTCCCACCTACCGCCAGCAGGGGCTGCTGCTGGCGCGCGACGACATCTCCATGGTCGAGATGATGTGCCAGCTCATGAGCAATGTGCGCGACCCGAACAAGGGCCGCCAGTTGCCGGTGATGTACTCGTACAAGCGCGCGGGCTTTTTCTCCATCTCCGGCAACCTGGCCACGCAGGTGCCGCAGGCCGTGGGCTGGGCCATGGCGTCGGCCATCAAGGGCGATACCAAAATTGCCTCAGCCTGGATTGGCGATGGTTCGACGGCGGAGAGCGACTTTCACACCGCGCTCACCTTTGCCCACGTGTACCGCGCGCCGGTCATCATCAACGTGGTCAACAACCAGTGGGCGATTTCGAGCTTCCAGTCCATCGCCGGTGGCGAGGGCACGACCTTTGCCCAGCGCGGCGTGGGCGTGGGCATTGCCTCGCTGCGCGTCGATGGCAACGACTTTCTGGCCGTGTACGCCGCCTCGCAATGGGCGGCCGAGCGTGCGCGCAGCAACAACGGCCCGACGCTGATCGAGTGGGAAACCTACCGCGCCGGGCCCCATTCCACCTCCGACGACCCGAGCAAATACCGCCCTGCCGACGACTGGCAGCGCTTCCCGCTGGGCGACCCGATCGAGCGCCTGAAACAGCACCTGATCGCCATTGGCGAGTGGAGCGAGGCGCAGCACGAAGCGGCGCACAAGGAGCTGGAGGCCGAAATTCTGGCCGCGCAAAAAGAAGCCGAGAGCTACGGCAGCCTGCTCGATGGCCGCGTGCCCAGCGCCGCGACCATCTTCGACGATGTGTACAAAGAGCTGCCGGAGCACCTGCGCCGCCAGCGCCAGCAGATGGGGGTGTAAGCCATGGCAGAACACAAGGACAACCAGGTTCCCATGAGCATGATTGCCGCCCTGCGCTCGGGGCTGGACGTGATGATGGCCAAGGACGACAACGTCATCGTCTATGGCGAAGACGTGGGCTATTTCGGCGGCGTGTTCCGCGTCACCGAAGGGCTGCAGGCCAAGTACGGCAAGACGCGTTGCTTTGACGCACCGATTTCCGAGGCCGGCATCGTCGGCACCGCCATCGGCATGGCCGCCTACGGCCTGCGCCCGGCGGTGGAAATCCAGTTTGCCGATTACGTCTATCCGGCCTACGACCAGATCGTCTCCGAGCTGGCGCGCCTGCGCCACCGCTCGGCGGGCGATTTTTTTGCCCCCATCACCATCCGTATGCCCTGCGGCGGCGGCATTTACGGCGGGCAAACGCACAGCCAAAGCCCCGAGGCGGTGTTCACCCACGTCAGCGGCCTGCGCACGGTCATGCCCAGCAACCCCTACGACGCCAAGGGCCTGCTCATTGCCTCCATGGAATGCGACGACCCGGTCATCTTCCTGGAGCCCAAGCGCCTGTACAACGGCCCGTTCGACGGCCACCACGACAAACCCGTCGTGCCCTGGTCCAAGCACGACATGGGCCGCGTGTCCGAGGGCTACTACCAGGTGCCGCTCGATAAGGCGGCGGTGTTCCGCCCCGGCAAGGCCGTGACGGTGCTGGCCTACGGCACCATGGTCTGGGTGGCCGAGGCGGCGGCGCGCGAATCCGGTATCGACGCCGAAATCATCGACCTGCGCAGCCTCTGGCCGCTGGACCTGGACGCCATCGTCACCTCGGTGCAAAAAACCGGTCGCTGCGTCGTGGTGCACGAGGCCACGCGCACCAGCGGTTTTGGTGCTGAACTGGTGGCGTTGGTGCAAGAGCACTGCTTCTACCAGCTCGAAGCCCCCATCGAGCGCGTGACCGGCTGGGACACCCCCTACCCGCACGCCCAGGAATGGGCTTACTTCCCCGGCCCGGCCCGCGTGGCCGAGGCCCTCAAGCGCACTGTGGAGGCCTGACACCATGGGTATTTACGTGATCCGCGTGCCCGATATTGGCGAGGGCATTGCCGAAGTGGAACTGGTGGGCTGGAACGTGCAGGTGGGCGACAGCGTTGCCGAAGACCAGCACCTGGCCGATGTGATGACGGACAAGGCCACCGTCGAAGTGCCCTCGCCCGTCACGGGCAAGGTGCTGGCGCTGGGCTGCCAGGTCGGCCAGGTCATCGCCGTGGGCGCTGAACTGGTGCGGCTGGAGGTGGAAGGCGCTGGAAACTTCAAGGAAAATTCGGCTCCAGCGCCCGTCCATACAGCGCAAGCAGCTATCAATACAGTAGCAAAACAGCAGGCCGCGCCTGCCGCTGCACCCGTGCCCGCCACAGCGCCTGTGCCCGTGCCCGTGCCAGCGCCCCGCCCGGCCAGCGCCCTGCGCCCCACGGCCAGCGCGCGCAAAGAGGGCGAACGCCCCCTGGCCTCGCCCGCCGTGCGCCGCCGTGCGCAGGACATGGGGATCGACCTGCGCTACGTGCACGGTAGCGGCCCGGCCGGGCGCATTGCCCATGCCGACCTGGACGCCTACGCCGCCCACGGCGGCCAGCCCCAGGGCGTGGGCCGCACGCAGTACGCCGAGCGCCACGGCGAGGAGCACATCCCCGTCATCGGCCTGCGCCGCAAGATTGCGCAAAAAATGCAGGAGGCCAAGCGCCGTATCCCGCATTTCAGCTACGTCGAAGAAGTGGATGTGACCGAGCTCGAAGCCTTGCGCCAGCGGCTCAACCAGATGCACGGCGCGCAGCGCGGCAAGCTCACGCTGCTGCCCCTGCTGGCGCGCGCCATGGTGTGCTGCTTGCGCGATTTTCCGCAGATCAACGTCCGCTACGACGACGACGCGGGGCAGATCACGCGCTACGAGGCCGTGCACCTGGGCATTGCCGCGCAGACCGACGCCGGCCTGATGGTGCCCGTGCTGCGCCACGCCGAAAGCCTGGACCTGTGGCAATGCGCCGCCGGCATCGCCCGCCTGGCCGAGGGGGCCAAGAACGGCAAGCTGGCGCGCGAGGAGCTTTCGGGCTCCACCATCACCCTCACCAGCCTGGGGGCGCTGGGCGGCATCGTTTCCACACCCGTCATCAACCACCCCGAGGTGGCCATCGTCGGCGTGAACCGCATGATCGAGCGCCCCATGCTGCGCGGTGGCCAGGTGGTGGCGCGCCAGCTCATGAACCTGTCGTCCTCGTTTGACCACCGCGTGGTCGATGGCATGGACGCGGCGCGCTTCATCCAGGCCGTGCGCGCCCTGCTGGAAACCCCGGCGCTGCTGTTTGTGGACTGAACCGGGAGGCAAGAACATGAAAGAAATCACCACCAAGCTGCTCATCCTCGGCGGCGGCCCCGGCGGCTACGTGGCCGGTATCCGCGCCGGTCAGTTGGGCATTCCGACCGTGCTGGTCGAAGGCGCGAGCCTGGGCGGCACGTGCCTCAATATCGGCTGCATTCCGTCCAAGGCGCTGATCCACGCCGCGCACGAGTTTGCGCATGCCCGCCAGCAGGCGGGCGGCTCCAAAACCGGCATCCGCGTGCAGGAGCCGCAGATCGACATCGCGCAAACCGTGCGCTGGAAGGACGGCATCGTGCAGCGCCTGACCGGCGGTGTCGGCGGCCTGCTGCGCAAGGCGGGCGTGCAGGTGCAGAGGGGCTGGGCGCAGATAGAGGACGGCAAGACCGTCACCGTCACCCTGGCCGACGGCCAGACCCAGCGCGTGCACTGCGAGCACCTGCTGCTGGCCACCGGCTCCACGCCGGTGGAGCTGCCGTCCATGCCGTTTGGCGGCGCGATCTGGTCATCGACCGACGCGCTCTCGCCCGACGCCATCCCCAAACGCCTGGTCGTCGTCGGTGCGGGCTACATCGGGCTCGAACTGGGCATGGCCTACCGCAAGCTGGGCGCGGAAGTCACCGTGGTCGAAGCCGCGCAGCGCGTGCTGCCGAGCTACGACGAGGAGCTGACCCAGCCCGTGCTGGACGCGCTGCAAAAAAGCGGCGTCGTGCTGCACCTGGGCTGCAGCGTGGCGGGCTGGGACGCGCAGCACGGCGTGCACGTGCGTATCGACGCCCGCGCCGAGGACTTTGCCCTGCCCGCCGACCGCGTGCTCGTCGCCGTCGGCCGCAGGCCGCGCACCACGGGCTTTGGGCTGGAAGGTTTGCAGCTGGACATGGCCGGGCGCCACATCGCCATCGACGCGCACTGCAAAACCTCCATGCGCAACGTCTGGGCCATTGGCGACGTGACGGGCGAGCCCATGCTGGCGCACCGCGCCATGGCGCAGGGCGAATGCGTGGCCGAGCAGATCGCCGGGCAAAACCGGCGCTTCGAGCCCATGGCCATTCCCGCCGTGTGCTTTACCGACCCGGAGGTCGTCGTCGTCGGCAAAACCCCGGGCGAGGCCCGTGCCGCTGGCATCGCCTGCATCGATGCCGCCTTCCCCTTCGCCGCCAATGGCCGCGCCATGACGCTCGAAGCCACCGGCGGCTTTGTGCGCGTGGTGGCACGCGAGAGCGACCACCTCATCCTCGGCTGGCAGGCCGTGGGGCAGGGCGTGGCCGAACTCGCCGCCGCCTTTGGCCAGTCCATCGAGATGGGCGCGCGCCTGGAGGACGTGGCCCACACCATCCACGCCCACCCCACGCTGGGCGAGGCGGTGCAGGAGGCGGCGCTCAAGGCGCTGGGCCATGCGCTGCACATCTGATTTGCAGTGAAATCGGGCTCTAAGGCCCGCCCATCAAGCGCAAGCAGCTATAAAAAGTATAGCTGCTTGCGCTTTTTTGTGTGCCGACAAGCCGGGGTTTCACTAGTTTTGGGCGGTTTTTGTGTTCGTAATAATGAATTGGCGAAACGAACGTTCGTTCTTTTTTGCGCTTACAACACAAGGAGGCTTTCATGACCCGATTTCTGCGCCGCGCCCTGCGTGGCCTGGCCTTGGCCGCTGCCTGCCTGGCGCTGTGGCCCGTTGCCCAAGCCGGCAACAACTACACGCAAACGCGCAACCCCATCGTGCTGGTGCACGGCCTGTTTGGTTTTGACACCATCTTGGGCGTGGACTATTTCTACGGCATCCCCCAGGCGCTGCGCCAAGGCGGTGCCCAGGTTTATGTGGCCCAGGTCTCGGCAGACAACAGCACCGAAGTGCGCGGCGAGCAGCTGCTGGCCCAGGTCAAAACCATTTTGGCCCTCACTGGCGCACAAAAAGTCAACCTGATTGGCCACTCGCACGGCGGCCCGACCGTGCGCTACGTGGCCGGCGTGGCGCCGCAGCTGGTGGCCTCCATCACGTCGGTGGCCGGCCCCAACCGGGGCACGCGCCTGGTCGATGTGATCTTGGGCCTGGCCCCCCATGGCAGCGTGCAGGAAAAAGTCGTCACCGGTGCCATGAGCGCCTTGACGGGCTTGGTCAACCTGGGCACGGGCAATAAAAACCTGCCCCAAAACCACGTGGCGGCGCTTGAATCTTTGAGCACCGCCGGCTCCCTGCGCTTTAACCAGCGCTTTAACGCCGGCGTGCCCACCAGTGGCTGCGGCGATGGCGCCGAGCTGGTCGATGGCGTGCGCTATTACTCCTGGACGGGCAACAAGCCCAGCACCAACTTGCTCGATCCCAGCGACGCCATGCTGACGGCCACGAGCCTGCTGTTCAGCGAGCCCAACGACGGCCAGGTGCCGGTGTGCTCCTCGCGCCTGGGCAAAACGATTGGCACTTACGCCCACAACCACTTTGACGAAGTCAACCAGGTGCTGGGGCTGCGCGGCCTGTTCTCGCCCGACCCCGTGGTGCTGTACCGCGAGCACGCCCATCGCCTGCAAGCCCAGGGGCTGTGATGGCGATCCAGCGACTGTGGCGGTATGGCGCCGCCGGCCTTGTCGGGGCCGCCGTGCTGTGGTGGTGGCTGGCGCCGCAGGCGCTGCCCGATGTGTATTCAGGGCTGGGCGGCGCTGCGGCGCCCGCCTCTGGCGCTGCAGAGCAGGCGCGGGCGCAGCGCTCACCGGTAGAGCAGCAGGCCCATGAGGCGCTGCTGCGCCGCCCCGGCCTGCGCTACGCCCTCGAAGCCTGGCTGCTCGCTGCCGACCCCAGCGGCGACCGCGCCACCTTGCGGCAGCGGCTGCAAGCGCTGGCGGCGCAGCACTTTCCACCGCCGTACACCGAAGCCGCCCAGGCGCTGATGGTGCGTTACCTGGACTACCGCGAAGGCTTGCAGCAGGTTGAGCCGCCCAAGGACTTGCAAGACCCCGACGCCCTGCGCCAATCCCTGGCCAAGCTGCGCCAGGTGCAGCTCAAGCACTTTGACGCCGAGGAGTACGACGTCTTGTTTAGCGACCAGCAGCAGCTCGACGACTACACCCTCGCGCGCCTGGACATTGCCGGCAATCCCGACTTGTCTCCGGCGCAAAAGCAGCAAGCCTTGCAAGAGGCCCAAGCCCTGCTCGCCCCCGCCGAGCGCGCTGCCCGCGCCCAGGCCCAGGCGGCTTTGGATGCGGTCACCCAAACCGCCGCTTTTGAGCAACAAGGCACTGACGACGCCACGCGCCTGGCCCAGCGCAGCAGCGCCTACGGTGACGAAGCCGCCCAGCGCCTGGCCCAGCTCGACCAGCAAGAGCGCGCTTGGCAGGCCCGCGTGGCGCAATACGCCCAGGCCCAGGGTCAAGACAGCGCCAGTCTGGCGCAGCTGCGCGAACGCCTGTTCACCCCCCAGGAGCAGCTGCGCCTGGACGCAGCGCTGCGAATGCGCAAAGAGGCAAAGTAGGCAAAGCAGGCAAAGAAGAAAAATAGTAAATAAGGGCTCTATCCCTTTGTTGGTCAGCGCAAGCAGCTATCAAAAATATAGTGCTTGCGCTGTTTTTATTTCCGCTGGGGGGCGATGGGGTAGCCCGTTTCCTGCACCAACCGGCGCAGCAGCTGCTGGCCCAGGTGCTGTGCGGGCAGGGCGCTGGCGAGCGTCACCGTCGCGCCGTTGTCTAACTGGGCCAGCACTCGGTAGTACGCAATGCTGCGGCGGGTTTGGTGCAGGGTGTAATGCGGTTGCAACGCCAGGTGAATCAGTGCCTGCGGCGGCCATTGCTGCCAGCGCAGCGGCAGGCCCAAGAGGCGCTGCTCAATCCGCAGCCCTTGCTGGCCGAGGAGCACCACGCGGCTGTGCGCCAGGCGAAACAAGGCCAGCAACACCGCGCTGCCCCCAGCCAGGCCAAACACCACGGCAAACCACCCCGGCGTGGCGCCGCGCATCCACTGCTGCATCCCCAGAAAAACCATCCCGGTGAGCGCCAGCGAAAACAAGGGCCGGCGCCCATGGCGGCTCGTCTTTTGCTGCAGCTGCAGGCCGCCGGGGTAGGGCGTGAGTTGGCACAGATCCTCCAGGGCCAAGCCCTGCGCGGTGTACGCTGGCGCCGGTGTGGGGGTGGGTTGATCTTCGGCCTGCTCTGTTGCGTTGTAGCGCCAGGCAAACACCAGTATGGCGATCCCCGCACCGCCAAACATCACCACAAACACCAGCTTGAAGGCCAGCAGCCCGGGGCGCAGGCTGCGGTCGAGCACCGCTTCATGCGGGGCGCTGGGGTTGACCCAGGCCGTCACCGGCGCGCCCTGCGCCAGGGCCTGCTCCAGTCGCTGGCCCAGCTGCTGCTGAAAATTGCCAATGTTGTCCGCCCCGCCGCCAATGGCCACGCGCTGCCCGGCGTAGGGCTGGCCGGCAAAAAGATAGCGGTATTGGGCATGGGCCAGGTAGGTGGTGCTGGACTTGCTCCCGCTCTTTTTGCGCAGCTCGGCCACCAGCAGCTGCGCTGGCACCGGCTCCCAAAATTGCATACGCGCCCAGTCGTACAGCGTGGGCAGCACGCTCAGCAGCAACATGCCCAGGCCAATGGCGGCAAAGGGCAGGGCAAACAGGGTCAGCAGCCAGCGGCCAGTGCGCGAGGCAGTCGGTGGGGTATGGGCCATGGCTGCAGAGCTTACGCCGCAGCTGCCATGGCCTGCATGGGGGCGATCGCGGTGGCGCCCGCAGCAGAGGGCGCCCAGGGCGCCCTAAAATGTCCGGTTCGCGTGCGTTTTCATGGCACGCCTACCGGATTGCCCGCCATGCTCACCTTCCAACAAATCATCCTCAAACTCCAGTCCTACTGGGCCGACCAGGGTTGCGCGCTTTTGCAGCCCTACGACATGGAGGTCGGCGCCGGCACTTCGCACACCGCCACCTTTTTGCGCGCCATCGGCCCCGAGCCTTGGCGCGCCGCCTACGTGCAGCCCAGCCGCCGCCCCAAGGACGGGCGCTACGGCGACAACCCCAACCGCCTGCAGCACTACTACCAGTTCCAGGTGGTCCTGAAGCCCGCGCCGGCCAACATCCTGGAGCTGTACCTGGGCAGCCTCGAAGCGCTGGGCTTTGATCTGAAGAAGAACGACATCCGCTTCGTCGAGGACGACTGGGAGAACCCCACGCTCGGTGCCTGGGGCCTGGGCTGGGAAGTCTGGCTCAACGGCATGGAAGTGACGCAGTTCACCTACTTCCAGCAGGTGGCCGGCATCGACTGCAAGCCCGCCACCGGCGAGATCACCTACGGTCTGGAACGCCTGGCCATGTACCTGCAGGGCGTGGACAACGTCTACAACCTGACCTGGACGGAAGGGCCTGATGGATCCAAGTTGAGTTATGGCGACGTGTACCACCAGAACGAGGTCGAGCAGTCCACCTACAACTTCGAGCATTCCGACGCCGACTTTTTGTTCACCGCCTTTGGCGCGTATGAGAAGCAGGCCCAGCATTTGATGGCCGAGCAGCTGGCGCTGCCCGCCTACGAGCAGGTCTTGAAGGCCGCGCACACCTTCAACCTGCTCGATGCGCGCGGGGCGATCAGCGTCACCGAGCGCGCCGCCTACATTGGCCGCATCCGCAACCTGGCGCGCGCCGTGGGCAAGAGCTACCTCGACAGCCGCGCGCGCCTGGGTTTTCCCATGGCGCCGCGCGCACATGCCGATGAGGTGCTGGCCGAGCTGGCCAAGGCCGCCGAACAACAAAGCAAAAAAGCCGCCTGAGCCGGAGAGAACCCCATGACCACCGCTAATTTGCTCGTTGAACTGTTCGTTGAAGAACTGCCCCCCAAAGCCCTGCAAAAGCTGGGCGACGCCTTTGCCAGCGTGCTGCACGCCCAGCTCGTGGCCCAGGGCCTGGCGGCGCCAGATGCCGCCTGCACCGCCTACGCCTCGCCGCGCCGCCTGGCTGCGCACATCACCGGCGTGCTGGCGCAGGCGCCGGACAAGGCCGTGTCGCAAAAACTCATGCCCGTGGCCGTGGGCCTGGCTGCCGACGGCCAGGCCACGCCCGCGCTCTTGAAAAAACTCGCCGCCCTGGGCGCCGATGCCAGCGCCGTGGCGGGCTTGAAGCGCGTGCACGACGGCAAGGCCGAGGTGCTGTACTTTGAAAGCACCGCCCAGGGCGCCACCCTGGCCGAGGGCCTGCAAAAAGCGCTGGACGAGGCCCTGGCCAAGCTGCCCATCCCCAAGGTCATGCGCTACCAGCTGCAGGACGGCTGGAGCAGCGTGCACTTCGTGCGCCCGGCGCACGGCCTGGTGGCGCTGCACGGCAGCAGCGTGGTGCCGGTGCAAGCGCTGGGCCTCACGGCGGGCAGCCACACGCAAGGCCACCGCTTTGAAGCCAAGGCCAGCCCCGTGGTGCTGCAAAACGCCGACAGCTACGCCCAGCAGCTGCGCGATGAGGGCGCCGTGATTGCCAGCTTTGCCGAGCGCCGCGCCGCCATTGCCGAGCAGCTCCAACAGGCTGCAGCGCAGGTGGGGGGCGGGGTACGTGCTATCGAAGATGAAGCGCTGCTCGATGAAGTGACCGCCCTGGTTGAGCGCCCCAACGTGCTGGTGTGCCAGTTCGAGGAAGAATTCCTGGCCGTGCCGCAGGAATGCCTGATTCTGACCATGAAGGCCAACCAGAAGTACTTCCCGCTGCTGGACGCCGAAGGCAAGCTGACCCACCGCTTCCTCATCGTCAGCAACATCGCACCGCAAGACGCCAGCGCCGTCATTCAGGGCAACGAGCGCGTGGTGCGCCCGCGCCTGGCGGATGCCAAATTCTTCTTCGACCAGGACCGCAAAAAGACGCTGGTCAGCCGCGTGCCGCAGCTGGCCAAGGTGGTCTACCACAACCAGCTGGGCACCCAGGGCGAGCGCGTGGAGCGCGTGCGCGCCATCGCCCAGGCCATTGGCGCGCAGCTGTTCGCGGCCCTGGCCGCGCGCCATGCGATTGACGGCACGCAGGACGCCGAGGTGGTGCAGGACTATTTGATGACCTGCGTAGACAACGCCGCGCTGCTGGCCAAGACCGACCTGGTCACCGACATGGTGGGCGAGTTCCCCGAGCTGCAGGGCACCATGGGCGCGTACTACGCCGTCAACGACGGCCTGCCCGACGACGTCGCCCACGCCATTGAAGACCACTACAAGCCGCGCTTTGCCGGCGATGCCCTGCCGCGCAACAACGTCGGCCTGGTGGTGGCGCTGGCCGACAAGCTCGAAACCCTGGTGGGCATGTTCGGCATCGGCAACCTGCCCACCGGCGACCGCGACCCGTTTGCGCTGCGCCGCCACGCGCTGGGCGTGATCCGTATGCTGGTCGAGAAGGACTTGCCGCTGAACGTACCGGCGCTGCTGGCCGCTGCCGTGCCCGCCTTTGGCGACAAAATTCAAGACCCGACGGCGGCGCTGCAGGATTTCATCTACGAGCGCCTGGCCGGCAGCCTGCGCGAGCAGGGCTACAGCGCACAAGAGGTGGACGCCGTGCTGGCGCTGCGCCCCGAGCAGCTCGCCCTGGTGGGCCAGCAGCTGGCGGCGGTGCGCGCCTTTGCGCAATTGCCCGAGGCGCCCGCGCTGGCGGCAGCCAACAAGCGCGTGACCAACATCCTGAAAAAAGCCGAGGCCGAAAGCCCGGTGGACGCCCACGTCAACCCCGAGCTGCTGCAGGAGCAGGCCGAGCAGGATTTGTACGCCCAGCTGCAGCGCTTCGTGCCCGAGGCCGACGCGCAGTTTGCCGCTGGCGATTTCACCGCCAGCCTGCAGACCCTGGCCGTGCTGCGCGCGCCGGTCGATGCCTTCTTTGACGACGTCATGGTCAACGCCGAGCAACTGGACGTGCGCCTGAACCGCCTGGGCCTGCTCAAGACCCTGCACCAGGCCATGAACCGCGTCGCCGACCTCTCACGCCTGGCGGCCTGAGCACCATGACCGTCCCCACCACCGCCCCCGAACGCGCGCGCGCGGCGCCGCAGCTGCTGTGGCTGCTCTGGGCGCCGCCGCTGGCGCTGGTGGCGCTGCGCTGGGTGCTCGATTGGCAGGCCGAGCGCTACCCGAGCGCACCCGTCTGGCGCCTGCAGCCCTTTGTGGGCACGCAAGACCCCTGGGCCTGGGTGGCCCCGCTGGCCGGGGCGCTGGTGGCGCTGGCGCTGCTGACCCTCTTGTTGCGCGCGCTGGTGCGCCGTGGCCAGGGGCGCTGGGTGCGGCGGGGGCTGCTGGCGGCGTGGTGGCTGGTGTGTGCGCTGGGGGCGGCGGCGCAGCTCCTGGGGCCGCTCAATCTGCGGGGGCTGCAGCCGCAGGCGCCGCTGCAGGCCGAGATCGTCGGCCGCCATGTGCAGGCGCCGTCGCTGCGCTCCACGGGTGGCACGCTGCTGGTGCTGCGCCTGGCGGGGCAGGATGCGCAAGATGTGCAAGGGCCGCTGGTGCAGCTGCTGCTCGACGACCCGGCCGCCGCCGCGCTACCGGTGCACCAGCAGCTGCAGCTGCAGTGGGCGCTGGGGCGCTGGCAGGGGCGCTACGTCACCGCCTGGCAACCGCTTTCCTGAATAATCGCCGACCATGAAAATCGCCATCTTTGACCGCGACGGTACCCTCAACCAACTGGGCGAGGAGTACATCACCCGGCCCGAAGAATGGCAGGCCGAGGCCGGCGCCCTGGAGGCCGTGGCGCGCCTGAACCGTGCCGGCTGGCATGTGGTGGTGGCCACCAACCAGCCGGGCCTGGGGCGCGGGCTGCTCGACACCGTCTCGCTCAACGCCATCCACGCCAAGATGCTGCGCCAGCTCAGCAGCCAGGGCGGGCGCATCGACGCCATCTTCTACTGCCCCCACGTGCCCGACGACGCCTGCAGCTGCCGCAAGCCCGCCCCCGGCCTGCTGCTGCAGATTGCCGAGCGCTACGGCGTCGAGCCGCGCGAGCTGCGCGTCGTCGGCAGCAACCCCACGCACCTGCAGGCCGGCGCTGCCATCGGTGCGCAGCTGCACCTGGTGTGCACCGGCCTGTCGGCCCAGCTGGCGCCGGGCCAGCCGCTGCCCAGTGAGGTGCCCGCTGGCACCCAGGTGCACGCCGACCTGCAGGCCTTTGCCGACAGGCTGCTGCAAACCGCAGCAGCAGACGTGGTTTAAGGTTTGTATTTACTATTTTTACTATTAAAACAATAGCTGCTAGCGCTTGTCGTTATTGGGCTAGAGGCAAAAAACACCCCTATTTATGTCCCTGCTGCGCTCCTTGGCCCATCTGCTGTGGATGGGCGTCACGATTGTTCCCTATACCCTGGCGATCTTGCTGTGCTCCTGGTGCGGGCTGCGCGGGCCGCGCCTGTACCGCATCGCCCGCGCCTGGCTGGCGCTGAGCGTCGATGGGGCGCGCTGGATTCTGGGCATCCGCGTGCGCATCAGCGGCATGGAGCAGCTGCCGCAAGACCCGCAGCAGGGCGTGGTGCTGCTGGTCAAGCACCAGTCCACCTTCGAGACGTTCTTGATGCCGGCCATCATGCCGCGCCCGCTGGCCTACGTGTTCAAGAAAGAGCTGCTCCAGATTCCGTTCTTTGGCTGGTCGATTGGCAGCCTGGACATGATCCACATCGACCGCAGTCAGCGCGCGCGCGCCTTCGTGCACGTCATCCGGCGCGGCAAGGAGCTGCTGGCGCAGGGCACCTGGGTCATCATGTTCCCCGAGGGCACGCGCATGGCGCGCGGCACCACTGGCGAGTACCAGGCCAGTGGCGCGCGCCTGGCGATCGAGGCCGGCGTGCCCGTGGTGCCGGTGGCCGTGACCTCGGCCAAATGCTGGCCGCGCAAGGCTTTCATCAAGACGCCGGGGCTGGTCGATGTCTCTGTTGGCGCGCCCATCGCCACCGCCGGGCGCAAGTCCGACGAGCTCATGCGCGAAGTGCAAACCTGGATCGAGGCCGAGATGCGCCGCCTCGACCCCGAGGCCTACCGCGACTGACATGGCCAGCTGGGTGCAGCAGGTGCTCGCGTGGCTCGACGCGCCCGCGCCGCCCCCGGCAGCGGGCGTTGGGCCGCGCCCCCAGGCCCGCCGCGAGGTGCTGCTCGCCGGCCAGCGCGTGCCCTATCGCCTGCAGCGCGCGCGGCGCAAGAGCATTGGCATGACGGTGGGCGCCGACGGCCTGGCCGTGCGCGCGCCCAGCGGGGTCACGCTCGCCACCATCGACGCCGCCTTGCAGGAAAAAGCCGACTGGATCGTGCGCAAGCTCGGCGAGGTGCAGCAGCGCCAGCGTCTGCAGGAAGCGGCGCGCATCGTCTGGCAGGCCGGCGCGCAGCTGCCCTACCTGGGCGCGCCGCTGACGCTGCGCCTGGACGCCACGCAGCGCCGGCGCCAGCAGCTGCTGCACAGCGACGCTGACGGCGGGGCGCAGCTCTTTCTTGGTCTGGCGCAGGACGCGCAGCCGGCGCAAATCCGCGACGCCACCCAGGCCTGGTTCTTGCGCCAGGCGCGCAGCCACTTTGATGCCCGGCTGGCGCACTTTGCCCCCCAGCTCGGGGTGCAGCACAGCCGCCTGCGCCTGTCGGGCGCGGCCACGCGCTGGGGCAGCGCGCGCAGCGATGGCAGCATCATGCTCAACTGGCGCCTGCTGCACTACCGCCCGGCGCTGATCGACTACGTGGTGGTGCACGAGCTCTCGCACCTGCGCGTGATGGACCACAGCCCGCAGTTCTGGCGCATCGTTGCCACCTTGGTGCCCGATTACGCGCAGCTGCGCCAGCAGCTGCGCGCACAACCCGCCCCGCCCTGGGATTGACTGTTTTTTGGAGCTTTTGCCATGACCACACCGCACCGCCCGGCCTACGCCGGTGACGTCACCCCCGAGCAAGCCTGGCAGTGGGTGCAAGCGGGCGCCGCCGTGCTGATCGACGTGCGCACCGACGCCGAGCGCGCCTGGGTCGGCTTCGTGCCCGGCGCCGTCGCCGTGGCCTGGAAGCAGTGGCCCGGCATGGCGCTCAACCCCGCGTTTGACGACCAGTTGCGCGCCGCCGTGCCCGCCGGCATGAAGGCCGTGCTGCTGTGCCGCAGCGGCGTGCGCTCGGTGGCGGCGGCCGAGCGCGCCGCTGAGCTGGGCATCAATGCCTACAACATCCTCGAAGGCTTCGAGGGCGAGCGCGACGAGCACGGCCAGCGCGGCCAGCGCAGCGGCTGGCGCCAGCGCGGCCTGCCCTGGCAGCAGGGCTGAGCGGCAGGCTCAAGCGCCGGCATTTTTGGCCGATAAGGGGGCAGCGCCTGCCGCCCTCGTCCTTGCTGTGCCGGTTGCTCTCTTTTTCTTCCCGATAGGAGCCCCGGCATGTCCGCCATCACCCCGGTTTTCAGCAGCCCCCTTGTCGCTCCCAGTGCGGTTCTGCGCCCGCCTCTGGCGCAGGCCGAGCCGGCACAGGGCAGCGAGGATGGGCGCGCCAGCACCCGCGTCAGCCTCTCGGTCGCCAGTGCGCCCGTGGTGTACCCCAAACCCAGCCTGCCCCAGCGCAGCACCGAATGGGCGGCGCGCAGCGACGACAGCCTGAGCCGCCAGATCGAGAGCAACGTGCAGGCCGGCTCCAGCCTGGCGCAGCGCTTCAAGGGCCTGGGCGGGGCGCTCTTGACGCAATTTGCCCGCACCGGCGAGGACTATGCCCAGACCCTGGCGTTCAACGTCGATCGCCGCCAGGGGCTCGATGCCCAGCTGCAGGGCCTGCGCGAGGGTGCGGCCGAGGTCACGCTGCAGCTCAAGACCCGCGCCGGCCAGAGCGTGGAGCTGCGCATGAGCTCGCGCGGCAGCGGCGGCGCCGATGGCGTCTTCGGACTGCAGGTGCAAATGAGCAGCCAAGGCCCGCTGGGCAGCAGCGAGCGCCAGGCCCTGGGGCGCCTGGCCGAGGGCCTGGACAAGGCCCTGGCGGGGCTGGTCCAAGACGGTGGGCCGGAGTTGGCGCTGCAGGATGTGCTCGGTTTTGACCGCAGCCAGTTCGCCAGCCTGCGCCTGGAGATGAAAGTGCCGCCGGGCGAGGGCCCGCAGCGCAGCTTCAGCCTGCAACTGGGCGAGCGCGAAAACCGCCTGGCCTTGAAAACCGAAAACGGCGAGGTCAACCTGCGCCTGGACAACGCCGGCACCCTGGCCAACGCCGCGCCGGCGCAGCGCCAGGCGGCCATTGCGCGCCAGCTGCGCGCGGTGGACGAGGCGGGCGCGCGCGGCCATGCCGACGATGCCACGGTGGCGCTGTTCAAAAGCGCGTTCGCGCAAATGCACGGGGCGGCGCTGGAGTCGGCCCAGGCCAATGCCCCGGGTGTGCGCGCGGCGCCGCTGCACCTGGCGCCGGCCCTGGCGGCGCGCACGCAGGAGCTGGTCAGCGGCCTGGCCGATTTCGAGGCCAGCTTCAGCAGCGACGCCTCGCGCCTGAACGACGACGGCGTCCTGACCGAGAAAAGCCACACCGACTACCGCCTGAGCCAGAAAACCGAAGTCGTGCAGCGCCGCCCTGGCGACGTGCGCGTGCAGCAGGTGCTGGACATGCAGCTCAAGGCCACCCTGATGCAGGCGCGCAACGGTGGGATGCTGATCCCCAGCGAGGGCAACTACGACGTGACGCAGATCGACGACCGGCAGACACAGCGCACCACCATCGAGGCCGTGGCCGGCGAGCTGGTGCGCGCTGCGCGCGACACCGAGCGCCAGCAGCACACGCTGTGGAAGCGACTGGAGCAGCACCGCGCCGTAGAGCAGCGCAGCACGCCCGATCAGCAGCGCTTTGTGGAGCTATTGATTTGATAGCTGCTAGCGCTTGCTGAGTAAGCGCTAGAGCCATTTTTAATCAAAGTCAAAGGGCTGGGTTTTTCTCGGGGCGCGGCGGCCAGTCGTGCTTAAATCGCGCCCTATGACTTTTCTGGCCATCGACGTGGGCAACACCCGCCTGAAATGGGCGTTGTACGAGCAGCCCGGCCCCGGCGCCGCCGTGCTGGCGCAGGGGGTGGAATTTTTGGAGCACATCGAGCGCCTGGCCGAAGACAGCTGGGGGCACCTGCCCGCGCCGGCGCACATGCTCGGCTGCGTAGTGGCGGGCGACACCGTCAAGCGCCGTGTGCAGGAGCAGCTCGAACTGCTGCCGCCCTGGGACGTGGTGCCGCAGTGGGTGGTGCCGGCGCTGCAGGAGGCGGGCCTGGTCAACGGCTACGACCACCCGCTGCGCCTGGGTGCAGACCGTTGGGTGGCCATGATTGGCGCGCGCCACCGCCTGCTCGCGCGCGGCGAGCGCCAGCCGCTGATCGTCGTCATGGTCGGCACGGCGGTGACGGTGGAGGCGATCGACACCGAAGGGCGCTTTCTTGGCGGCCTGATTTTGCCCGGCCACGGCATCATGCTGCGCGCGCTCGAATCGGGCACTGCCGGCCTGCACGTGCCCACGGGCGAAGTCACGCTGTTTCCGACCAACACCAGCGACGCGCTCACCAGCGGCGGCACCTACGCCATTGCCGGCGCCGTCGAGCGCCTGTTCCAGCACCTGGCGCAGCACTGCGGCCAGGAACCCGCCTGCATGATGACGGGCGGCGCCGGCTGGAAAATGGCGCCGAGCATGACGCGGCCGTTCGAGCTGGTCGATAACCTGATCTTCGACGGCCTGCTGGAAATCGCCGCGCGCCGCTTTGGCGCGCCGGCGTAGTCAGCGCTTTAATCGTCCGAGAGTTCGGCGCGCGCCAGCTCCACGTCGAGGAACTCCATTGCATCCTGCGGCACGCTGGCAGCGGCCTGCTCGTACAGGGCGGTGGCTTCTTTCATTTTCTTGTCGCCATCGAGCATGACCAGGGCGTTGGCGTATTCGATCTTGGCAATGGCCGAATCGGGCCGCAGGCGCAGTGCCTCCTTGAAGTGCTTGAGGCCCAGGTCTTTCTTCGCGCCGTAGGTCATGCCGCCGATGAGCGCGCCCACCTTGTCGATGACCTCGGCATGGAAGGCGCCCAGGGCGATGTGCGCCTCGGCATGGTCGGGCGCCAGCGCCAGGGTTTGCTCCAGCGCCTGCTTGATTTTTTGCCCCAGCCCCTGCGCCAGCGCCTTGGCCACGCTGATGCCCTGGCTGTAGCGGCCCAGGGCGTAGGCCACCTGGTACCAGGCGTTGGCGTTGCCGGGCTCGCTCTCCGTCAGTGCCTGGGCGCGCTCGGCAATGGCCTGGAACATCTCCAGGCGCACTTTTTCCTTGGGTTCGAGGTAGGTGGCGTAGATGGCCTGCGCCTTGTTGGCCGCCACTACGCCGGCGTTGCCAGCGGCCAGGCCGGTGGCGGTGGCCTGCTCGAACTGCCCGCTGTGGAACAGCGCCCAGGCTTCCAGGGCTTTTTTGTCGCTCGGGCAGGGCTCGCAGTCGCCGGCGTGCAGCTGTGCCCAGTGCTTTTTCACGCTGGCAGCGGTGAAGGGGAAATCGCTGGTCTGGGGAAAGGCGGTCCAGGCGGCCATGGTGTGCAGTCTCCGTCGGTGGTGGTTATGGATTCGGGGTCTGGTAGGCGCTCGCCAGGGTCAGCAGGTGCTGGCGCTGGCTGCCTTCGAGGTAGGGCATGAGCAGGTTGAGCACGTGGTGCGCGCCGCGCAGCAGGGCGGTTTGGGCGCTCTCGGGTTCGAGCGCGCGGCGCGGATCGCGCACGTATTCAAAGCTCAGCCAGTAGGTCAGCACCACCACCATGCTGGTGGCGGTGGGTTCGAGTTCGCGCGCTTCGATCTCGATGGCGCCAGCGTGCTGCAGGCCATCGAGCAGCTGGCGCATGGCGCGGGTCTTGTGCTTGAGCACGGCCTGGAAATGCGTTTCCAGGCGGCGGTTCTTGGACAGCAGGTCGTTGAGGTCGCGGTACAGAAAACGGTACTGCCAGATGAGCTCGAACAGGGTGTGCATGAAGAACCAGGCGTCTTCCACATTGCGCACGCTGGAGCTGGCGCCCAGCAGCTCGCCCAGGCTGGCGTCGTAGCGGTCGAACAGGGCGTTGATGAGTTCGTCCTTGGCCGGGTAGTGGTAGTACAGGTTGCCGGGGCTGATGCGCAGCTCGGCGGAGATCAAGGTGGTGGAGACGTTGGGCTCGCCGAAGCGATTGAACAGATCGAGCGTGGTTTCCAGAATGCGTTCAGCGGTGCGGCGCGGCGCTTTTTTGACCATGGGGCGAAGTCCTCAGGTTGTTCCCTGGCGGATAACTCTAACCGACGCTGCGGCGCTGTCAGAAAACTGTCAAAAAAACGGCTGCCACACCGCGAGGTGGGCAGCCGCAGGGCAGGGCGGGCCTGCCGGATGAGGGCCTATTTAGGCTGCGGCGGCCGGGGTGTCGGCAGCGGCAGCAGCAGCTGGCTCGACCGCGCGCGGTGCCACTTGCGGGAACGGCGGGCGCTTGGTGGCAGCGGGCTTGGCAGCTGCTTTGGCTGCAGGCTTGGCGGCGGCCTTTTTGGCGGCGGGCTTGGCCGGGGCTTTGTCGGCAGTGGCGGCCTTGGCAACAGGCTTGGCAGCGGCTTTGGTGGCAGGCTTCTTCGTGGCAGCGGGCTTTTTGGCAGCGGCGGGCTTGGCAGCAGGCTTGGCACTTTCCTTGGCCGGGGCCACGGGCGGGGCCTTGCCCAGGCTCTTGGCCAGGGCGTCGATGCGGGCGTTGAGGGCTTCGATGTCGCGCGAGGTCGGCACGCCCAGGGTGGACAGGGCCTTGGCGACGCGGTCTTCAAAAATGGATTCGAGCTTGTCCCACTTGCCAGCGGCGCGCGAGCCGATGTCGTTGGCCATGTGCGTCACGCGGCTGGTGGCTTCGGTGATTTTTTCTTCGGCCACGGCCTGGGTCTTGCGCTGGATCGACAGCCCTTCCTTGACCAGCGATTCAAACACCTTGTTGCCTTCTTCCTGGGCCTTGGCAAAGGCGCCCAGACCGGCGAGCCAGATTTGCTGTGCGGATTCTTTGATGGCGCGTGGCAGTTCGGCGCTGGGCTTTTTCTTGTCGTCGCTGATTTTTTGCAATTTTTTAACCATGGAAAACCTCCGGGGTAATGTGGATGGTGGATGCCAGATTTTTGTATTCCGGCGCATGGGTTGGCACTGTACGCCGCTGCCCGGCGCGGGTGTAGGTGACGGTTTCTAAAAACCATAGAGCCGCACCTCTAGGGTGGGGGCAGGCCGGGGCCGCTAGCATCGACGCGGGTTTTTTCTGAAGCTGGCAGCGCCGCTGCCGGGCAAGAATGCGCGAGTTTAAATAAGGAGCTTTTTCTATGCGGTATTTCGTGACGGGGGCGACGGGTTTTATCGGTAAACGGTTGGTCAAGAAGCTGCTCGAACGCAAGGGCACGGTGGTGTACTTTTTGCTGCGCCCCGAGAGCGCCGACAAGGCGGCTGAGCTGCGCAAGTATTGGGGCGTGACGGCCACCCGGGCGATTGCTGTGGCCGGGGATTTGACGAGCAAGAAACTCGGCGTCAGTGCCGCTGATGTCAAGGCACTCAAAGGGCAGGTCGATCACTTCTACCACCTCGCTGCAGTCTACGATTTGGCCGCTGGCACGGAGACCCAGGTGGCGGTGAACATCGACGGCACGCGCAACACCCTGGAGCTGGCGCGCGCGATCGAGGCCGGGCACTTTCATCACGTTTCCTCGATTGCCGCTGCTGGCCTGTACGAAGGCGTGTTCCGCGAGGACATGTTCGAGGAGGCCGAGGGGCTGGATCACCCCTACTTCCAGACCAAGCACGAGAGCGAGAAGCTGGTGCGCCAGGACGCCAAGCTCACCTGGACGGTGTACCGCCCGGCCATGGTGGTGGGCGACAGCCAGACCGGCGAGATGGACAAGATCGACGGTCCGTATTACTTTTTCAAGGTCATCCAGCGCATCCGCCAAATCCTGCCGCCGTGGATGCCGTCCATTGGTCTCGAAGGCGGGCGTGTGAACATCGTGCCGGTGGACTATGTTGTGGATGCAATTGCTGCCATCAGCCACCAGGACAAGATTGCGCAGCGCTGCTTTCACCTCGTCGATCCGGTGGGCTACCGCGTGGGCGACGTGCTCGATATTTTTTCGCGTGCCGCCCATGGCCCGCGCATGAGCGTGTTCGTCAACGCCGCGCTGCTGGGCTTTATCCCCAAGGGCGTGCGCAAGGGCATGATGGCGCTGGCGCCGGTGCGCCGCGTGCGCAACGCCGTCATGAAGGATTTGGGCCTGCCCGAGGAGATGCTCACCTTCGTCAACTACCCCACGCGCTTTGATTGCCGCGAGACCACGGCGGCGCTCAAGGGCACGGGCGTGTCCTGCCCCAATCTCAAGGACTACGCCTGGCGCCTGTGGGACTACTGGGAGCGCCACCTCGACCCTGAGCTGCACATCGACCGCTCGCTCAAGGGCGCGGTGGCGGGCAAGGTGGTGCTGATCACCGGTGGCTCCTCGGGCATTGGCCTGGCGGCGGCGCACAAGTTTGCCGAGGCTGGCGCCACCACCCTCATCTGTGGGCGCGACCAGGACAAGCTCGACGCCGCCTGCGCCGAGGCGCGGGAGAAAGGCTATGCCTTTGTGGCCTACGCCGTCGATATTGCCGACATGCAGGACTGCGACCGCTTCGTGCAGCAGCTCACAGCCGAGCATGGCGGGGTGGATTTCCTGGTGAACAACGCCGGGCGCTCCATCCGCCGCGCCATCGAGGGCAGCTACGAGCGCTTCCACGACTACGAACGCACCATGCAGCTGAACTACTTTGGCGCCCTGCGCGTGACCATGGGCCTGCTGCCCAAAATGGTGGAAAAGCGCAAGGGCCATGTGGTCAACATCAGCTCCATCGGCGTGCTGACCAACGCACCGCGCTTCTCGGCCTACGTCGCCAGCAAGGCCGCGCTCGATTCCTGGACGCGCTGCGCCGCCAGCGAGTTTGCCGACCAGGGCGTGACGTTCACCACCATCAACATGCCGCTGGTGCGCACGCCCATGATCGCGCCGACCAAAATCTACGACAACGTGCCCACCCTCAGCCCTGAAGAAGCCGCCGACCTGATCGCCCAGGCCTGCATCTTCAAGCCGGTGCGCATCGCCACCAAGCTGGGCATCACCGGCCAGGTGCTGCACGCGCTGCTGCCGCGCGTGGCGCAAATCACCATGAACACCAGCTTCCGTATGTTCCCGGATTCGGATGCGGCGCAGGGTGGCAAGGGTGGCAAACCGCAAATCGCCGCTGAAGCCGAAGCGCTCAAGCACATGATGCGGGGTATTCACTTCTGATCGTCGGCGCGGCGGAGGGGATGGGATAATTACGGGTTACCTCGTACCCCCCCTCTGCACACCATGATCCTCGTCACCGGCGGCGCCGGCTTCATCGGCGCCAACTTCGTGCTCGACTGGCTCGCCCACAGCGGCGAGCCCGTGCTCAACCTCGACAAGCTCACCTACGCGGGCAATCTGCACAACCTCGCCAGCCTGCAGGGCGACGCGCGCCACGTCTTCGTGCAGGGCGACATTGGCGACCGCGCGCTGCTCGACCGCCTGCTGGCCGAGCACCAACCCCGGGCCATCGTCAACTTCGCCGCCGAGAGCCATGTGGACCGCTCCATCCACGGCCCCGAGGATTTCATCCAGACCAACGTCGTCGGCACTTTCAGGCTTTTGGAGGCTGCAAGGCACTACTGGAGCGCGCTACCAGCTATCAAAAAAGAAGCGTTCCGCTTCCTGCACGTGAGCACCGACGAGGTCTACGGCACGCTCGCGCCCACCGACCCGGCCTTTACCGAAGAGCACAAGACCGAGCCCAACAGCCCCTACAGCGCCAGCAAGGCCGCCAGCGACCACCTGGTGCGCGCCTGGCACCACACCTACGGCCTGCCGGTGCTGACCACCAACTGCAGCAACAACTACGGCCCGCTGCACTTCCCGGAAAAACTCATCCCGCTGATGATCGTCAACGCCCTGGCCGGCAAAAGCCTGCCGGTGTATGGCGACGGTATGCAGGTGCGCGACTGGCTCTATGTGCGCGACCACTGCCGGGCGATTGCCCGCGTGCTCGACGCTGGCCGCCTGGGCGAGACCTACAACGTCGGCGGCTGGAACGAAAAGCCCAACATCGAGATCGTGCAGACCATCTGCGCCCTGCTCGACGAACTGCGCCCGCGTGCCGACGGCGCGAAGTACGCCAGCCAGATCACCTACGTCAAAGACCGCCCCGGCCACGATCGCCGCTACGCCATCGACGCCCGCAAGATCGAGCGCGAACTGGGCTGGAAGCCTGCAGAAACCTTCGACACCGGCATCCGCAAAACCGTGCAGTGGTACCTGGACAACCCCGGCTGGGTGGCCACCGTGCAGTCCGGCGCCTACCGCGACTGGGTGGCCAAGCAATACGACGAAACCGACGGGGCTGGCGCATGAACATCCTGTTGCTGGGCAAGGGCGGCCAGGTCGGCTGGGAGCTGCAGCGCAGCCTGGCCGTGCTCGGTGCGGTGACGGCGCTGGACTTTGACAGCCAGGAGCACTGCGGCGATTTTTCCAATCCCGAGGGTGTGCGCGAGACCGTGCGCGCGCTCAAGCCCGACGTCATCGTCAACGCTGCCGCCCACACCGCCGTCGATAAGGCCGAGAGCGAGCCCGAGCTGGCCCGCTTGCTCAACGCCACCACCCCCGGCGTGCTGGCCGAAGAAGCGGCCCGCCTGGGCGCCTGGTTGGTGCACTACAGCACCGACTACGTGTTCGACGGCAGCGGCAGCCGCCCCTGGCAGGAAACCGACACGCCCGCCCCGCTGTCGGTCTACGGCCGCACCAAGTGGGAGGGCGAGCAGGCCATCCAGCAATCGGGCTGCCAGCACCTGATTTTGCGCACCAGCTGGGTGTACGCCGCACGCGGCGGCAACTTTGCCAAGACCATGCTGCGCCTGGCCCAGGAGCACGAGCGCCTGACGGTGATCGACGACCAATGGGGCGCGCCCACCAGCGCCGAACTGCTGGCCGACGTGACCGCGCACGCCATTCGCCACCTGCAGCGCCACCCGCAAGACGGTGGCCTGTACCACTGCGCCGCCGCAGGTGAAACCAACTGGCATTTGTATGCAAAACACGTGCTGGCGCTTGCCAGTCAAGCGCCAGCAGCTATCAAAATCAAAGCAACCGACATCGCCCCCATCCCCACCAGCGCCTACCCCACGCCGGCCCAGCGCCCGCACAATTCGCGCCTGGACTGCAGCAAACTGCAAACCACCTTCGGCCTGACACAGCCGCACTGGCAGCAGGGCGTGGCGCGCATGTTGACCGAAATTCTCTAAAGCACCATGACACAGCAACGCAAAGGCATCATCCTCGCCGGCGGCTCCGGCACCCGCCTGCACCCGGCCACGCTCGCCATCAGCAAGCAACTGCTGCCGGTGTACGACAAGCCCATGATTTACTACCCGCTCAGCACCCTGATGCTGGCGGGCATCCGCGAGATCCTCATCATCAGCACGCCGCAGGACACGCCGCGCTTTGAACAACTGCTGGGCGACGGCAGCCAGTGGGGCCTCCACCTGCAATACGCCGTGCAGCCCAGCCCGGACGGGCTGGCGCAGGCCTTCCTGATCGGCGAGCAGTTCTTGAACGGCGCCCCCAGCGCTCTGGTGCTGGGCGACAACATTTTCTACGGCCATGACTTCCAGCCGCTGCTGCAGTCCGCCAATGCCCAGGCCAGCGGCGCCACCGTGTTCGCCTACCACGTGCACGACCCCGAGCGCTACGGCGTGGTTGCCTTTGATGGCCAGGGCAAGGCCGTCAGCATCGAGGAAAAGCCCAAGGCGCCGCAATCGAACTACGCCGTCACCGGACTGTACTTCTACGACAGCCAGGTGGTCGATATTGCCAAGGCCGTCAAGCCCAGCGCACGTGGCGAGCTGGAGATCACCAGCGTCAACCAGACCTACCTGGAGCAGGGGCAGCTGACGGTGAAAACCATGGGCCGGGGCTACGCCTGGCTTGACACCGGCACGCACGAGAGCCTGCTCGAAGCGAGCCAGTTCATTGCCACGCTGGAAAACCGCCAAGGGCTCAAGGTCGCCTGCCCCGAGGAAATCGCCTGGCGCAGCGGTTGGATTGATGCTGCCCGGCTCGAACGCCTGGCCCAGCCCCTGGCCAAGAACCGCTACGGCCAATACCTGCTGCAACTGCTTCAACACAAGGTCTACTGATGCGCGCCACCCCCTTGGCCATTCCCGACGTGCTGCTGATCGAGCCCAAGGTGTTCGGCGACGCACGCGGCTTTTTCTTTGAGAGCTTTAATCAAAAAGCCTTCAACGAAGCCACCGACACCAATTACCAGTTTGTGCAAGACAACCACAGCCGTAGCAGCCGTGGCGTGCTGCGCGGCCTGCATTACCAAATTCAGCAGCCCCAGGGCAAGCTCGTGCGCGTGGCGCGCGGTGCCGTGTGGGACGTGGCGGTAGACATCCGCAAAAGCTCGCCCACCTTTGGGCAGTGGGTGGGTGCGGAACTGAGTGAGGACAACCAGCACCAACTCTGGGTTCCGCCCGGTTTTGCCCATGGTTTCGTGGTGCAGAGCGAATCGGCTGATTTTTTGTACAAAACCACGGATTACTACGCACCGCAGTTTGAGCGCTGCATCGCGTGGAATGATCCGCAGCTAAAAATTGAATGGCCCCTTGCCGAGCCGCCCCAATTGTCGGCCAAGGATGCACAGGGGGTGTTGCTGGCGCAGGCGCATCTGTTTGTTTGATGGGGTGAGCCTCCAGGCGTGCATCTACGGCTGGATGCTTTGAATCGATCGATACAGCGCGGCCGATCCAAACTTGTCATTGCTGGGGTCGAAGGAAAACAGGTTATGGCTGCGCGCCACGGCCTGCCCCTGCCAATAAGGCTCTAGAAAGAACGATAAAAACTGCGCGCCCCGTGCCGCATGGGTGTCGAACACCTGCTGCAGCGCGGGTGCATCGAGTGCCTTGAGCGGGTGAAACTCCGTAATGCCGTAGCTGCTACGTCCCGTTCCCCGGTACCAACGACTAAAGCCAGAACCGTAAGCGGCGTCGCCATACAAACTCACGCCCAGACGGATGGTGCCTGTGTCGCGCAGTGAGGCATCAATGGCAAATTTATTGCTATCCCAACCCGGGTTGGTAAACGGAATGATCTGGTGTGTGTAGCGCGGTGTGTTTGCCAGGCAGGATGTGCTGAGCGCGCCATCAAAAAAGTGCAGGTAGTCCACCACCTGCTGGTTGCGAAATGCGTGCCATAGCGGTACCAGCGGGTTGTAGTAATAGGACTGCAGTGGCGCAGGCATGTCGATATATGCTTGCAAGTGCAGGGGGGCGGGAGTGCTCGGCGGTAGCGGGCGCTGCGGCTGCAGCACTGGCTGCCTTTGGTCTTGGCCCATGATGGCAATATCGCGCTGCCCCAGAGGCATGAGTTTGCCGGGTGCAGTTTCCAGAAAAAGATCCAGGCGATGCAGCCCGCTGGGCAGTTGTCGAAAATCCATGTCCAGGCGCCAGCCGGTATTGGCGTCGCCAAACTCCGGCTTTGCCTGTAGCACATCCTGGCGCCCCTGGTTGACCGCCGCCTTGCCGATGAAAGTGCCATTGCGGTACACATGCACCCAGGCTTTGCGCCCACCCGGTACATAGGCCCAGCCTGCAATGGGCAGGCTGCCGTGGGCGTAGGGATCGATATGTTCGCTATAGCGCTGCAGGGGCTCGCTGCGAATGTCGCGGGAGGGCGGTTGTACCGCCCCAAAGTGGGGGTAGTCGCTCCCCAGGACGCGGTTGAGTTGATCAATCGTATGAAATTGGGTTTTCAGATACTGCTGAAATCCTGTGGCTGAGGCTTGGCTGTAATCCGTAATGCGGTATGGTGGCGCATAGCCCATACCGGCTTGAAAATCTGGAAACAACTGGTGCAGCTCGCCCAGCAGGGTGATGCCTCGGATTTTGGCGCGATCCTGCGCCGGCAACTGGCACAGAGCGTTCAGCAGCGCCGTGGTGGCCTGCACGCGCCGCACGGACAGCGTGTTGTCGGCGCGCGCCACGCTCCAGGGATAGACCGGATCGCCGTAATAGCTGTCAATCGGTAGTGGGCCGTCGCGCGTCTGCGCGAGGTTGCTCCGATCGCGGGCCAGTACGGGCTCAATGGGCGCGTGTTGTCCAAAATGCGTGGAAAACAAATACAGGATCAGTGGCCTGGCGCTGTCTTGTACGGTACGTGCCAGCCGCTGCACGCGCTCTGCATCAATCACCCAATCCTCGCCTTGGGCGCGAAACAACTGCAGCAACGGCACTGGGAGGGTGTAGCCCAGTGGGTAATGGCCGGAGGATGCGGCATGGGGCTGTAGCTGTGCCAAGGTGGCGTCGATCAGCGCTGCAGCCGAGCCCTGCTCACCCGTGCAGCGCTGCGCGAGCGAACCTGGCGCAGGCTGCGTGCTGGGGGCTGGTAGTGCAATGCAGGTGTCGATGACGCCCATCATGGGTGCCAGCAGCATCGTGCCTGCAGGGGTAGCCGTTACCGGCAGGGTTTGGCGAAACCACCACGCGCCAGCGGCGCCTGCCACCAGAACGGCGCAGGCGGTGGCTAGGCAGACGAGAGGGCTGCGTTGAGGATCAGACGATGACATGAAACAGACGGGGTGCAGCAGGGTACAGCGGGCGGCACGGTGTGCAAACCAAGCATCCTACCAAGCGGCGTGCATGGTTCTGGGCGCTTCTGCGGCGCTGCGTTGCCGGGCATTACACTCTCGCCCATTCATGCCTCCATCGTGTGTGAGGCGGTTTCCCATGACGACACAATTTTTATCCGACCCGACGCCCGCGCAGGCGGAACCGGTCGCCAGCCTGCGTCCCTATCTGGGCGAGTTGCTGGTGCAGGCCGGCAAGCTCAGTGCCCGCGATCTCGATCGCGCCCTCTCCGCCCAGCAGGAAATGGGTGGAATGCTCGGGCGCGTGCTGGTGCGCCTAGGGTTGGTGTCCGAGCTGGACGTGGCACAGACCCTGTCGCGCCAGTTGAACGTGCCGTTGGTAGCGGCGGAGTCATTCCCCGAACTGATGCCCGAGGTGGACGGCCTACTGCCTGAATTCCTGCACGCCCATGCTGCATTCCCGCTGCGACAAGAGGGCCAGGAGCTGCATGTGGCGCTGGCGGTGCCGCAAGATGCGTTTGTGCTCAAGGCGCTGCACCTGGCCACCGGTTGCACCATCCGGCCCTACCTGGCGCTCGAAGGTGACATTGAAAAAGCCCTGGCCGAGCCCGAGGAGCAGGAGCAGCAAGAGGAAGAGGGCGGGTTCTCCGACGGCCTCGATGGTGGTGATTTCGTCGAGCACCTGAAAGATCTGGCCAGCGAGGCACCTGTCATCCGCCTGGTCAATACCATCGTTGGTCGCGTCACCGATTTGCGCGCCTCCGACATTCACCTCGAACCCTTCGATGACGGCCTGCACGTGCGCTACCGTGTCGATGGCGTCATTCACCCCGGTGAAATTGTGCCCCCGCGCCTGTCCGCTGCTGTGGGCTCGCGCGTCAAGCTGCTGGCACACCTGGACATCGCCGAGCGTCGCCTGCCGCAAGATGGCCGCATCAAAACCCGTGTCAAGGGCCGCGAACTCGATCTGCGCGTCTCCACCGTGCCGACCGTGCACGGTGAGAGCATCGTCATGCGTGTGCTCGACCGTGCCAGCGTGCGCCTGAACCTCGACACCATGGGCTTTGCCCCCGATACGCTGGCACGTTTTAATGCCCTGTTGGCGCGGCCCCACGGCATTGTCCTCGTCACTGGCCCCACCGGCTCGGGCAAAACCACTACCTTGTACGCAGCGCTGTCCAAGATCGATGCCCAGGCCAACAAAATCATTACCGTGGAAGACCCGGTCGAGTACCAGCTCGAAGGCATCAACCAGATCCAGGTGCACCCGCAGATCAACCTGACCTTTGCGAACGCGCTACGCTCCATCCTGCGCCAGGATCCCGACATCATCATGATCGGCGAAATGCGCGACGGCGAAACCGCGCAGATCGCCGTGCAATCGGCCCTGACCGGGCACCTGGTGTTGTCCACGCTGCACACCAATACGGCCGCAGGCGCCGTGATTCGAATGCAGGACATGGGGGTCGAGAGCTACCTTATCACCTCCTCGGTCAACGGCGTGCTGGCGCAGCGCCTGGTTCGTACTCTGTGCAACCATTGCAAAGAGGCTTACACCCCCGATGAGGAGCTTCGCCAGCGCACCGGCTTGGCACGCTTTACCGCTCCGGGGCAGGCCATTTACCGCGCAGTGGGCTGCGAGCATTGCCGCCAGTCGGGCTACCGGGGGCGAACCGGCATCCATGAGCTATTTGTGCTCGACGAGCCTATGCGCCGCGCCATCATTGATGGCAAAGACGCCAACGCCCTCAATGCACTCGCTGCCCAGGGTGGAATGCTGAGCTTGTTCGAAGACGGTTTGCGCAAGGTGACCGCTGGCGTCACCACGCTCGATGAACTCGCCCGCGTGACCCAGGACCAGTCCGATGCCTGATTACGCCTGGCGGGCCGCCACAGCGGCGGGCAAGGTCGAAGAAGGCCACCTGAGTGCTGCCAGTGAGGCTGCAGCCCTCAAACAGTTGCGCACCCAGGGGCTCACCCCGCTGCGGCTGGAAGTGGCGACTGCCGTGGGCGCTACTGGCATGGCAGCGCCTGCGCAAACGGCGCGTGGTAATGCATCTCCCGTTTTACCGGCATCATCCCCATCACGGATAGACAAGGGGCCGGTCACTGCGGCCGATGTGCACGCACTCACCGCCGAGCTGGCCATCATGCTACGTGCCGGCCTGGCACTCGATAACGCGCTGCGCGTGCTCATCGACATGGCGCACAAGCCGCGCCTGCGTGAGCTGGTGCAGGGCATCCTCGATGCCGTCAAAGGCGGCACACCGCTGTCGCGTGCGCTGGGCTCACACCGGGAATTGTTTGGCGATTTTTATATCAACATGGTGCGCTCGGGCGAGATCAGCGGCCAGATGTCTGCTGTGCTTGACCGCCTGGTCGAGCACCTCGAACGCCAGCGTGCGCTGCGCGAGAGCGTCGTCTCAGCCACCATCTACCCGGCCATCTTGCTTGGCGTGGCCGTGCTCTCGCTCGTGGTCATGCTCGGCTTTGTCGTGCCGCAGTTTGAAAAACTCTTCACCGACATGGGCGATGCCCTGCCCCTGCCCACCCGCATCGTCATGGAAATGGGCCACGCCTTTCGGCGGTATGGCCTGGTCATGGCCATCACTGCGGCAGGGGTCGTTATGCTGTTACTGCGCTGGCTGCGCTCCCCTTCCGGTTTGCAGTGGTGGCAAACGCGGCTGTTGCGCTTGCCGCTGGTGGGGCGGCTGACCCTCCGGTACCAACTCACACTGTTCTCGCGCTCACTGGGCACGCTGCTGGGCAATGGGGTGCCCATGCTGACAGCGCTGCACATCGCCACCGACACCGTGAGCAACACCGTTTTACAGCAGGCCCTGGCCAAGGTGGCCCCCATCGTCAAAGAAGGCGGCAAGGTGGTGCACGCCATTGCTGCAACGGGCATTTTTGAACCTTTGGCCATCAACCTGATCCGAGTAGGCGAGGAGACGGGCCGCGTTGGCCCCATGATGCTGGAGCTGTCGAACATCCTCAACCGTGAGGTCGAAACTGGTATCAAGCGCCTGCTCACCCTGGTCGAGCCCGTGCTCATCCTGGTGCTGGGTGTGCTCATTGCCGCCATCATCATCTCCATCTTGCTCGGTATTCTGTCGATCAATGACCTCGCCGTATAATTTTCGTTTGCCCAAGAAAGACCGTTCCATGGTGAGTACCCGCTCCCGTCGCCGCGCGCGCGGCTTCACGCTGATTGAACTGCTGGTCGTGCTTGCCATCCTCACGCTGCTTGCGGGCCTGGTGGGGCCGCGCGTGCTCGGTCAACTCGGTGGCGCCAAATCGAAAACGGCGGCAGTGCAAATTGCCGACCTGGATAAATCGCTCGAACTCTTCAAACTCGACGTAGGCCGCTACCCGACGACAGAAGAAGGGCTCGACGCCCTGGTCAAAAAACCTGGCAGTGCCAATGCCTGGAACGGCCCCTACCTCAAAGGTGGTGTGCCGACCGACCCCTGGGGCCGCGTCTACCAGTATGCGAACACCGGCGGCAAAATCGCCATCGTCTCGCTCGGTGCGGATGGCGCCGTGGGCGGCGAGGGTGAGGACGCTGATATTCGTAACATTCCTTGATGTCTTATCCTGTCTGGTAGGTGCGACTAAGGCCGTTCGTACGATGGGGAGATAGCACCATGCGACGCGTCCAAGGCTTCACGCTGATCGAGCTGCTGGTAGTGTTTGTCATCATGGCGCTGCTCGTTTCGGTCGTACCTGCTGCATTCGATCGGATGCGCGAGGCTGTGCAATACCGCGACACCTTGCGCACTATCCAGGCGGATATGCGAAAGGCACGCCGCGAGGCATTGATGACCGGCAAAGAAACACGCTTCACCGTGGACATGCGCCAAAGGGTTTATGGACTGCAAGGGGAGCAGCGGCACGAGGTGCCTTCATCGCTGGAGTTGCGTGCCATTGTCGCGGGTGTCGAATCGAGCCCCTCGGGCATCGCTTCGATTCGTTTCCTGCCGCGCGGCGGAGCGACGGGTGGCAGCATCGATGTCCTGCGCGCGTCGGGATCGGGGGTGCGTCTGCGCGTTGATTGGCTCTCGGGTCTGGTTGCCCAAGAGGCGCTAACCCCATGATGGGAGGCTGCGCTCGCCGAAGTCGTGGCATGACCTTGTTGGAGCTCTTGGTGGCTGTCGCAATCATGGCCATGTCCTTGGGTATGCTGTACCGCGCCTTGGGCGGCAGCGCCCGTGCTGCGGGTGATGTCGGTCGCTACCAGGAGGCGGTTTTCGTGGCTGAGAGTTTGTTGTACGCGAACGCCGACCTCCCTGAGGGCGGCTGGAATGAACAAGGCCAGTCTGGGGTTTTTCGCTGGAGCGTGCATTCCCGGCCCTATGCGACGGTGGTGCAGAGCAGCAGCCCGGATGCTGTGCCGTTGCACGCTCTGCAAGTCACGGTTGATTGGGAAGAGCAGGGCCGTGCGCGTTCGGTCGTATTGGGTATCCTAGTTCCGCAGCGGCCGCCACCATTGGTCAACGGAGGTGCGCGATGAGGCGTGCGGATCACCAGTCCGGTTTCACGCTGATCGAAATGTTGATCGCAATGGCACTGCTGTCCTTGCTTGCGCTGGGTATGGTTTTCGCGATGCGCACCATGGGCCAAACGCAAGACCGCATTGATCAGCGTTTCGCACGTGCCGATGAACTTCAGTCGGTCACTGCTTTTGTCCAGACCGTCTTGGAGCGTCTTTCGAGCAGGCGTGCAGGTTTGCAAGAACCGGGCAAAGCACTGCTTTTGTTCAGCGGCACGCAGCAGTCGATCGAATGGTTGGGCATCATGCCCGCCCGACATGGCATGGGCGGTCGGTATTTTTTTCGGCTCGCCGTCGAGCCGGCGGCATCAGCCCAGGCCCTGGTGCTGCGCTACCAACCCTGGCAGGGCGAGGTATCCCTGCCCGACTGGTCGGCCGCCCGTTCGCGCATTCTTGTGTCCGACGTAGTAGGCATGGACATCGGCTACGGTGGCAAGGAGATGGCGCCTCAGCAATGGGTGCCCGTTTGGGCGCAGACAGAGTCATTGCCCGTGCGCATACGGCTAGGCGTGACTACGCGCGATGGGGCCTGGCCGTTGTGGATCGTCGGGACACGCGCCCTGTCGCCGGGTGGGGGGCGTTCAAGTATGTATTCCCATGGGCCAGGAAGCTAGCGTGCATGGGGTGTATTCCATGGTGATGTACGCATTTCACCGATCCACGCAGCGGGGCATGGCACTCATCATGGTGCTATGGGTCACCGCTGCGTTGGCTATCGTCGTCACCAGCATCGGGTATATGGTGAAGGGCGAGCTGCGCCAGGTCGCCGCCGTGCGCACCGGCGCTGCAGACAGGGCCATGGGTCGGGCCGCGATGGCGCTGGCGCTCCAGGAACTGGACGCCAGCAACCGCAGAAGGCTGGAGCGCCCCGAGCGACACACTTACTTGTTCGAGGGCACCGCCGTGGACGTTTTGGCGCTGCCGCTCAATGGTCTGCTGGACATCAACCGGGCGCCGGTAGCACTCCTGGCCGCGCTGTTTCAACATGCGGGCGGCTTGGCGCCGGACGCTGCCCAGAACCTTGCAGCAGCGCTGATCGAAATACGCTCGGCACGTACGCCACAGGGCGCAACCGCCCAGTTTGACGCCATTGAAGACCTGCTCCAGCTACCGGGAGTGGACTACGAGCTTTATGCTAGACTCGCGCCGCTCATAACAGTCAATGCGGGAGGCAGCAGTCAGGTCAATCCCTATGCCGCTCCCCCAGCATTGCTGAGAGTTCTAGCAGAGGGAAATCAGGCGGCGGTCGCAGCCTTCGAGGCGGGCAGAGACTCTGGCACTGCCGACCAGTCTGGATTCAACCCCGCATTCCTCACTTCCAGCGGTTCCAACAGGTTGCGACTGTATGCCCAGCCAGCTGAGAGTGCGCAAGCTATTTCCACGGTGGCTTGTGACGTGACTTTTTTCGGTCGCAGATCTGGTGCGCTACCGTGGGAAAGCCAGCAGTGCGATGCCCCAACAACTCCGATGTGGTGAACAGTCTCCCTTGCGCACATAATGGCAGAAAATATGGAAAACGACCGCTTTCTAGGTCTGCGCTGGCGCAGCGTCTGGGCTGCGGTAGCCAAACCTTGGCAGCAGGCCCCCGGTTGGTTTTGGGTGCGCGCGTTGACCCCCTCGGTTCCAGTTACTTTGGTGGGGGTAGATGGCGGGAAGGTGCTGTGGGTAGCATCTTTGCATGGGGATATAACCGGCCCGCAGTCACAGGGCCGTGCAGACCATGCCGCTGTGGAATTGCCACAGGCATTGGTATTGCACAGGTGCGTGACGCTGCCGCAGCTGGAAGAGAGTGAGCTGCAGCGTGCCATCGAGCTCGAAGCCATCGCCAGTAGTCCTTTCCCGGCGGGGGATCTGTGCTGGGGGCATCGTGCTATTCACCTCGTCCAGGGAGCGGTTAGCCAAGTAGAAGTAGAACTTGTGCTCGCATCGCGTCGTCAGGTTGAGGAGTATCTTGCTGGCCGTGGAGCGTTGTTGCCCGACGTCAGGTGTGCGCCTGAAGTTTGGGCGAGGTCGGAGGCGACACCGGGGCAATATTTGGTTTTTCAGGGGTTTGGTGAACAGGCCCGACGGGCGCAACACCGTTTGGGTCGCACCCTGAATCTGATGATTGTTGGGTTCATCGTGGTACTTGTGGTATTGATTGCGATCACCCCCACCTTGCAGCTGCGTGCACGTGCCATTGAGGCCGTGAAGGCGTACGACGATCTCCATACCCGATCGCGCAATGCGGTCGCTAGCCGCGAAGCTCTGGTGCGCTCGTCCGAGCGTGTTCAGCAGATAGAAAACCTGCTCCACGAAACGCTTGATCCAGTGCAGGCCCTGAATCTGCTGACTCGGGCGCTGCGCGACGACACCAGCCTTACAGCTCTATATTTCAAGGGGCGGAAGGTGACGTTGGAGGGACAGACCACCAATGCCGCAGAGCTTATGCAACTACTGGGCAAGCAGCCAGGCTTCGAGGATGTGGTCGCACCCGTTCCGGCTACACGGGGTTTTGGTAGCAACAAGGATAATTTCAAGATTGAATTCATGCTCGATGCATCGCGTGCTGCCGCGTCCGAAAGGGCTACGCCATGAACCTGCAGGTCGTCAAAAGCAATTGGGTTCTTGTTGCCACCGCGCTGGTGTTGCTCGCGTCGATCATTGGCGGGGGCGTTTATGTATATCAAAAGCACCAGTGGGCCACTGTCCGGCTAGCAGAACTCGAGCCTCGCTATGCGCGCTTGGCGGGTATCTTGGCTGCTGAATCCGGGCTTGAGCAGGCGAACCAGCAAGCCGACGCTATGCTGGGCGCTTACCTGTATCCAGCTGACAAAGTGCTCAATCAGGCCGGCAACGAAATGCAGCAGCAGGTGCGCGATGTGTTGTCCGCAGGTGGTTTGCGTGTGGGCAGTAGTCAGGTGCTGCCGCCGAAAGCGGACAGCACCAGCCTTGATCGTATCCAGTTAACCATCAAGGCTGAAGGTGAATTGTTGGCCCTGCAAACGGCCATGATCGGCCTCAAGAGCATTAAACCGGCAGTTTTCGTCGACAGCCTGTCGGTAAGTGTGATGGGCGCCGCGCGCGTGGAAGTGCCGCAAAATCTTTCCATACAAATGGAGCTTTCTGCGTGGCGGGTACATCCATGAGGCCGCATATGCTTCGGACGAGCTTACTATTGTTGGGTCTCGCACTACTGGTGATCCTGCTAACCCTATGGGTCGATACCCAGGGGAAGATACGCCATATCCATTGGGCGCAGCCTGAACCTAAGAGCCTGGACGTTGCAGGCCTGATTACGCCCCTGCCGGTGCGTAATTTTGAGCAGGGCCAGTTTCTTGAAACCTTGGACAGGCCTTTGTTTTCTCCATCGCGCCGCCCGCCACCGCCGCCACAGCCGTCCGCACCCCCAGAAGAAGCAGCCTCGCCCTTGACGGGTGTCCATATTTATGGAATTTACGGCACAGGCAGCCAGGGCGGCGCAATCCTCGGCGTTGACGGCAAGAATCTTCGCCTTGCCGTGAATCAGGCCGTCAAAGGTTGGCAGCTCGTTTCCATTGATGGCAATCGCCTGACATTCCGTCGTGGTACGCGTCAGCATGTGCTTGAACTCGTGCACTACATACCGCCCAAAGGTGCTAAGGTTACTAGCGTTGCGCCGGCACAGTCCGTGCCGCAAATTTCAGTACAGGCGCCTGCTCAGCCTGAGCAGCCGGTTGCGTCAACGCCACCCACGCCGGCATCCCCGCCGCAATACGGCGGAATTCAATCCCGAAAATGATGGATTGCGTTGCAATCATGCGCTGCTGCATGCTCACCCGCAGTTGATAAAAGATTTAAAGTCATGACATTCAAGCGACCTGCCATCCCATTGGCCGTGCTGGCCCTAGCTGCCTGCGCCGCACCTGCCGACAAGTCGGCAACGCCGGCTGAGGCGTCACCGCCCCCGATTGTTGTCAAGGCCGCTCCCGAGCCGGCCCCTGCGCCGCAACAGCCTGCGAGCCCGGCTGCGGCGAAAGAGGGTGCAGTTGATACTGGTGTGCCAAACAAGCAGGAATCGCGGCTTGAACCCCGCATCATCAAGGGTGACGATCAGGTTATTGCGCCGCCTCGTAACGTGCCCAGCCTCGAAGGGCCTGCCAGCGCTTTCAAATTTGAAGACGCCCCAATCAGTGAAGTCGTGCACGTGATGATGCGAGACATTTTGAAGGTGGGCTACGAGTTGCATCATCCTGTAGCCGGCTCTATTACGCTGGATACTCGTGTTCCCGTCACACCTGATAATGCCGTCGCTATGCTGGAATCGGCCTTGTTGGCCAACGGGTTGATCCTGGTGCGCGATACGCGCGGCGTATTCCATGTGGGCAAGCCCGATGTGCTGCGCAACATCGGCACTTCGGTGCGCCAGCCTTACAAGGGCGGTCTGCCCCCGGGTTATGGGGCCATCGTTGTGCCGCTGCAGTACATTGGCGCCTCGGAGATGGCAACGATTCTTAAGCCTCTGATGCCTACCGAGGCACTTGTGCGGGTAGACAACGTACGCAATCTTCTGGTGCTGGCGGGCACGCGCGTACAGGCTGAAGGCTGGCTTGATTTGGTCAACACCTTCGATGTGAACATGCTCAAGGGCATGTCGGTAGGTGTATTTCCCCTGAAACACGCCAGCATCGCCGAAGTCGAAGCGGCTCTGCAATTACTTGGTTCGGCCAGTGGTGCTGGCTCAGCTGCTGGCGGTGCGCCGGCCGTTGCACGAACTGGCGCTGCGCAGCCAGCGGGTGCAGTCACCCCGGCACCGGCTGCCAGTCCTGTTGTCGCGATTGATGGCGATAGTTTTCCGCTGCGCGGCGCGCTGCGCATTCTGCCCATTGCGCGGATTAACAGCATCCTCGTGGTAACGCCGCGTGCTGCGTACTTGGAAGAGGCGCGTCGCTGGATTGAGAAATTGGATCAACCGAGCGACAACGGTGCCGATCCACAACTGCACATTTACAAGGTGGAAAACGGCAATGCCAAACACCTTGCGGGCGTGCTTGCCGGTATCTTTGGCGGTACTGCGGCCGGCGGTACACAACCCACGGGTGTGGCACCTGGTCTCAACAGTGCGGCCAGCAATACCTTTGGCCAGTTCGGTAACAACTTTGGTGGGAATTGGGGTAACAATTCCGGTGGCACTTTCGGGACTAGTGCTGGCAACTCCTTTGGTCGTCTGAACTCGGGGGGCGGTGGGCTCGCCTCGCAGAACCGCCAAGGCCTGGGTGGCACCGCTGGATTCCCGGCTGGTACTACGGCCACCCCGATTGTCGCCAACATCGGTAGCGTCCGAGTTATGGCTGACGAACTCAATAACTCCATCCTCGTCTGGAGCACGCGCGCCGAATTTTTGAAGATCGAATCTACCCTCAAGCGCCTGGATCTACCGCCCACACAGGTGCTCATAGACGCCTCCATCATTGAAGTCACCCTCAACGACAGCCTGCAATACGGCCTGCAATGGGCCTTTAGTGGCGGTACTGGCGGCGGGCGTACGGGCATTGGCCAGCTATCCACCGGCAGTAACAACCCGAATAACAGCGGCAGCCTCAACGTCGCGGCGGGCAGTGGCTTTTCCTACTCACTCATCAACTCGGCGGGCAATGTGCGCGTTGTGCTCAACGCCTTGGCCAGCCAGGATTTGCTTAAGGTCATCTCTAGCCCTTCATTGATGGTGTTGGACAATCACACCGCCACTATGGCCGTGGGCGACCAAGTGCCAGTTCTCACCAGCACTACCGACATTCTCACCACCACCGGCGCCGTCACCAGCACCGTGCAATACCGCGACACCGGCGTCAGCCTGGCGGTGACGCCCTCGGTGAACTCTGGCAACTTGGTCACTATGCAGATTGACCAGACCATGACCGATCAGTCAGCCAGTGTGGGCGCTAACAACCAGCCCATCTTCCTGCAGCGCCAGATTGGCAGCAAAGTCGCGGTGCGCAGCGGCGAGACCATCGTGCTCGGTGGCCTCATCAAGGACAATCGCACCTCGGGCAAGGCCGGCGTTCCGGTTCTCAAGGACGTCCCGTTGCTCGGCAACTTGTTTAGTAACACCAACGACACTGGCAAGCGCACCGAGCTGCTCGTTGTCATCACCCCCAAGGTGGTGCGTACCGACCCTGAGATCCGCGAGGTCAGTGAAGAGTTACGAGATCGCCTCAAGGGTTTAGGCATCATTGAAATGCGTGATCGTGCCAAATCAACACCCGCTAGCTCGGCCCTCCAGCCCTCGCCACCGCAGTGAGCCCTTCGTGGTTAAAGCTACCTTCTATGGTTAGCTAAATCATCATCCTTGACACAGAAGAAAACTATGCCGATGAGCCTCCTTTCCTCTTCCGCGTTGCGCCTTATTGCAGCCCTTGCTGTCGGAACACTATTTGCTGGTTGCGCATCCTTCCAGCCTGCTACGCCAGAACAAGCCGTTACTGCGCGTGCCGACCAACGTTGGAAGGCACTCATGGCGGCGGACTGGGCGAAAGCGCACACCTTCCTCACGCCAGCTTTCCGTACCACCATGCCGGTCGAGCGCTACCGGGAACGCTTCGTGGGCGTGCCGCGCTGGAAGAACGTCATCGTCCAATCTGCGAAATGCGAACCCGAAAAATGCACGGTCGTCGTGCGTATCGAAGCACAGTACGGTGGACGCGCTGGTCTGGAGACCCTGAGCACGGACATGCCTGAAACCTGGCTGCAAGAAGACGGCCAGTGGTACAAGTACGAACCCATGTGACGCCAGAAGAGGCCATCCCTCTTCTTCTTCAGCGGGGGCTATCGTGTGGCCGACAATGCCGCCTCATGAGCTCCGTAACGACAAACCGCTGGCTTCTGTGCCTTGCGGCCCTCCTGGTATCCCTGATCTGCAACATGCCCACCATGGCGTCCGTCCTAGGCGGGCAGGGTATGGTGGACGCCGCCACCCTTGATGCCGAACGGCGCGAGCTGACTGTTTTGGGCTGGATGGGTTCGGAACAGCCGCAGGTTTTCATCACCAATCTCAGGATTGCTCTGGCGGAACGCACCATCTACCGTGGGCGCTGGCAAGGTGCACAGCGCCCCGATGTGGTTCAGGCGACACAGCGTCCGGACTGGTTGGAATCGGGGTTTCGAATTGTGGCACGCATACCCTGGGATATGCCGTCCGGTACTTATCCTGTGCGGGTTTTCGCCCATCTGGGTGATGGGAAGGAATTTGAGCTTCGTCATACCGAGGCGGTACGCACCGTCACCATCGGCGATGCAAGCCCGTGGTTGCTGCCTGTTTGGGCCATCTTTGGGCTGCTCGCCCTGCCTGTCGGGGTGGTGTTGCTGCATCTGGCCCTACCTCAGCACACATCGGCCCGTCGCTGTTGCTCGCCTGGGGTGTTCGCCAGCACGGTCGCGTTGGCGTTTTGCGCACTCGTACTCAGCGGTACCACCGGCTCATCTTTGCCACTGTTACTCCAAAATGCGGGGCCCGTGGCCGCTGATGCACCTCTATGGATGGGGCAGGCACGCTCCGTGCGTAGCGACGAGTGGGAAGTCATCACACCCATGGCCCTGAGTCAGCGGGCGCATCAGCCGCCCTATCCCGTCGAGAACCAGAACCTGGGTACCGGCGGGCACAACATGCTCGTTGTGGGCATGAGTGGTGTGCCTGTCGCCCATGTCAGTAGCTTGGCAAAGCCTGCTACCTGGGGGTTTTTCCTGTTGCCGCTGCCTCAGGCTCTGGCCTGGTACTGGTGGTTTCCCTTCTTCGGTTGTTTTGCTGTCCTCTGGCTCCTGTTGCAGAGGGCTGCTGCGATGGACTGGCGGGCTGCTGCCGCATGGTCAGCGGCCGTCGCGTATTCGCCCTATAGCGTGGCATTCTCGGGCTGGCCCGCTTACCTGGTGTTTTTCGGTGCGGCCGGTGTGCTGTGCAGCATGTACATCTTGCAGACGGCCCATAGGCGATCCGCCGTGCTATGGGGCTGCGGTCTGGGCATCGCGTTCACCGGCTACGTCCTCATCCTGTACCCTGCTTGGCAGATTTCGGTCGGTTACCTGCTGGCTGCGTACCTGGCAGCCTGGGCCTGGAACAATAGACATACGCTTCAATGGGGCATTGCCCAATGCTTGGCGTGCGCAGCCGCCCTCGGGGGGAGCGCCGTGCTGCTCGGTGCGTGGTGGCATGGCGCCGCACCAGCCGTGCACGCTATACAGGCCACCATTTACCCCGGTCAGCGCAGCACCAGCGTGGGCGGCGACATAGACCCCTGGTACATGATCAAGGGCCTGCTGAGCACCAGCACCATGTACCAGACGCCGGTGCTTATGGACGCCAGCGACGCCGGCGCCATTATCTGCCTGCTTATCGCGCTGCTTGCCTGCGTGGCCTTGCACTGGTGGCAGCGTAAGCGTACCGACGCTATCACTCTGGCCCTGGCGAGTTATCTGACCTTCCTTATGTACTACCTGTACGTTGGCCTGCCCGAGCCGCTGGCCCGCATCAGCCAGTGGGGCCGCGCCACCAGCTATCGCATGGATCTTGCATTGGGGCTGGCGCAGGTTCTGCTGCTGGCCACCCTGTGGCGTGCAGCCTATACGGGCTCGCGTTGGTTGGGCATGGTTGCCGCCGCGTTGAGTTTTGCAGCCGTGGCTTGGTGCTATCAAGCACTGCCCGCCCTCATTGCTGACGCACTGTCGCCCGCCTTCCTGTGGCTATCGGCCCTGGCATGGGGTTGGGCCGCCTACTGGCTGACTGCGGGACGTTTCCCCGTAGCGACGGCGCTGCTCACTGTGTGGACGCTGGCCACCGCCATCCCCTTTCACCCTATGGTAAGGGCCCCCCAGCGCCCCATCTTGACTCCCGCAATCGCAGGCCAGATAGCGGCAGATGACCGGGTCGCCGTCATCGGCCAGCGTCGCTGGTCGCTGCTGTTGCCCGCTGCCGGTGTAGCCGTCGTTAATAGCGTGCACTATCACCCGCCGCAGGCGCTATGGCGGCAACTCGACCCTGAAGGCCGCGATGCCACCATTCACAACCGCTATCAGCGCCTGTTGCTGCGCCTGCAAAGCCAGCCGGCCCATGCTCGACCGTTCGCGCTTGAAACCCCACGCCTGGACGAAGTGGTGTTATCACTCGATCCCGCCCGATTCCCATTTGAAACCCTGCAGGCCAGTTTGGTTCTGGCCCCGCTGGGCGATATGCCTGCTTTGCAGGCGAACCCCGGCCTCACGGCGGTGGCCAGTGGGGCGGATTGGGTGCTGATGCGAGTCACCCCGGCGGCGCCAGGAAGCAGATGAAAATTGCCTGTAAGGCTTGTATAGCAAGCGTAGACAGCTATCAAATATGAATTTTTTCGCCGCCCTCAGCGCACCGCAAACCATGTGAAGCCCGCGTGCGAGCCCAGCTCTTGTAGGCCAGGGTTACCGCGCAACAGCCCTGCCGATTCTTCTTGCGCAGTCACGCGGCTTGCGCCTGTGCTTGTAAAGTCAAAGCGCAAGGCGTCAATGGTGACTCGCACAAAATCCATGTTTCCTTGCGCCTTGAACGGAGCCTCGTCCGGGGGGTGTTTGCCTACCGTAAAAATCAGATGCTGGTAACGGTTCACTTCGCTCCAATCTTTTTGCGTCAGGCCCATGCGTTGCCACAGCTGCGGGTGTGGGTAGTACAAGACGCTGTTCACCACCGGCACCCCGGCGGCTACCAGCGTCACGGCCGCCTTGGCGTCGTCGCTGATGACTAGCGTACGCTGCAGCCGGCCCTGGTCTGCTGCCAGGGCAGTCACGCCGGGCGCCAGCTGCATCGAATGCGGCGCCAGTGACCAGGGGTTGAAGCCCAGCGTTGCCACTAGGTTCAGCAGCAGTAGCAGCCCAGCCGCAGGCCGCATACGCCCGTGCATCACCCACCATGCGCTATAGCCTATCGCCAGTGCGATGGCCCAGTGCAAGGGTGCGCTGTCGACCGGCAGCAAGCCCCGGGGCATCCAGCTGAATTCCAGGGCCACTAGGCCTGCGCTGGACAGGGCTATGCCAGCGTACCCCAGCCGGCGCAGCAGCACGCGCCGAGGTGACGAATCTGTTGGCGCGGCTGGCCTATCCATCCACAGCAGCGCGAACAGGGCCGTGCAGGTCAGGCCCAGAGCCAGATCCAGCCGAATCGACGGCACATAGCTCCACAGCGTGGACTGGGCCAGCCACAGCGGCACCCCGGCAAAACGAAACACCAGCCAGAACAAGACAAACACCATGCAGGCCCGCAGCGTCCAGCGGTGACGCTGTGGCCGCACACTGCGCCACAACCCCAGCAGCAGCAATGGCAAGGGCAGCAGGATGTAGGAGCTCATCTCGCTCTCGTTCACATTCACCGAAGGCGTGAGGATCTGTGCGTCTGTTCCCAGCCCAAAGGTCAGCGTCTCGGTATTCAGGTAGCCGCGCAACGTCCACCAAGGCGCGCCGGTAATCTCTGCCCCTTGCAGGGCTGTGCGGGCGCCGGGGTAGACCGTGGCCCGCATACGTGCGATAGCGTCACTGGTATCCAGCCACCAGCTGGCCAGCAAGGCCGTTGCCACGGCCAGCATCAGCGCTAACGCGAGCCACTGCGGCGTGCGCCACTGCAATTGGGCACGGTGATCCAGCACCCAGCCCAGCGTCAGCAAGGTCATGCATGTGCCCACCGTGATCTGCCAGGGCGGGTATAGCACCAGCACCCAACCCGCCAGCAAAAAACCCATCGCCGTACCCAGCGCTAGCGCTCGCCCGGTCTTGTTGCTCTGCAGCAGCGCTGCCAGGGCAACGAACAGCGCCACGGGAAAGAAGGAGGCATACAGCGGCCACAGCGACCAGCCCGCCGCGTAGGGCGCAACGCAGAACGTCACCGCCAGTGCCAGGTTGAACCCTGGTCGGCCCGGCAGCAGCAGGGCCAGCGCCCGCCACAGCGCCAGCAGACAGGCAAAAAATGGCAGCTGCCAGTGCCAAGCCATGGCTTGCGACAAGGGCAGGAAAAAATACCCCCAGGTTGCCGGGCGCGCCAACGCTGCCCACTGTGCAATGGGTACGCCCGTCATCCCGATCACGCCCATGTTCTGCCCCTCGGGGCCCAGATTGGCATTGACCACCGGGAAGGGCGGCAGGTGGTTCCACTGTGCAAGCACATTCGTGGTCAGAATGGCCCACTCGTCGGATCGGATGTAGCGCGGTGCAAACATATGCAAGGCATTTGCCTGGAATTGCACCAGCCCCCCTTCAATCCCCTGGGCCAGTAATTGCCATGAGCTGCCCGTAACGCCCAGAGCCACCAGCAGCACGAACAGTGCCACCAGCGCGGCCGCCGTCCGCTGCGTGTGGCGTGCCACGGCCGCACCCAGACGCTCGCCCCAGGAAACCGTCTGGGGCATCCAGGCGAACGCAATCCAGACCACCACCAGAACCAGCAGCATCCAGTGGCGTGTCGGTGTGACAGCTGCCTGCACGCGCACCTGGCCCGCCTGGGCTGTGGGCAGCAGCAGCTGTGTGCCATCGGGCCATACGGCGGTCACCGCCACCGGGTAAACACCCTCGGACCAATCCGTCGGCAAGGGTAATGAGGCTGCAAAACCTGCTTGTCCAACCGAAGGCCCCAAGGCTGCGCGTACGTCGACGCGGTTTGTGCGGGTCAGTACGTCCACAGCGTAGCGCTGGTTGCCCACCACTACCTGCAGGTCGGCTGCAGGCTGTCCGCTTGCGATATCCCAGGCCCAGCCCTGCACCTGCAAGCGTTGTGTTGCCGGCATATAGGCCAGTGCATCCACATGGCCGACTGGTTCGACTGTAACAACCTCGGCCGCGCCGGCCGTACGTCCATGTAGTGCCAAGGCTAACAGTGCCACACACGCCAGCCAGTGCAGGACAAGCGGCAACCGCCGTGGGCGTACGCTGGCCCGGCGCATCATGGGTTGTGAAAGAAACGCGGGGCCTCGCCCCAGAAATGCCAGGCGGCGGGCTCCGCCTGGATGGCGTGATCCAGCGTCTGGAATACTTCCCGCGCCAGTGTGCCCACGTCATCGCGCACGCCCAGGGTCTGAACGCGCACAAAGCGCTTGCCGGTGGCGAAATCCAGGCCAGTCAGGTACAGCGTCATGGGAATGCGTTGCTCCACCGCCAGTCGCAGCAGCGCTTTTGGCATGAGGGCGCGCAAGCCTAGTAGCGTTACAGGCTCGGATGCTGCTACTTGGTCTGATGGTACGTCGATGGCCGCCAGCACCTGTTCGTCCTGGCGCAGCGCGCGCAGCGCTGGACGTAGGCTGGCGGATACATCCAGCGTTGGACAACCCAGGGCACGGGCCACTTCTGCCGTGCGTGCACGGGCATACCAGTGCAGTACCGCGCGGCCCTTGAAATGGGCGCCCTCCAGTGCGGCCACCAGTGCATGGGCGACAAGCCCTTGGGCATGTGCATGGCGCAGGCCCCACATGCCGGCCCCCCAGTGAAAGGTACACAGCAGGCCGCTGGCGCCGGGGGCCGGCCAGGTACCCTCCACACGCAGGTGGCGCGCCATCCAGGCATCGCTGCGTGTGCGCCCCAGATAAAAGTCCGCATGATCCACGAGCGTTATCAACCGGCGCTTGAGTAGCCAGTCCGCTTCGTCCAGTGCCCAGCCGTGTGCGCGAGCCTGCGCGAGCGCGGTATGGCAGGCGTTGTGGTACAGCCAGTCCCAGCGTGCCAGGCGCCGGAAGATGCGAAAGCACAGCGGCCAGGGCAGCACCGCTGCCAGGCCCGGCAGCAATATCAGCTCCAGCAGATCGCGCAACTCCGTGCGCAGGCGGCTAGTGGCGCGCGCCATCGTCAATCCCACTCGTGGGGTAGGCGCACCAGGCCCGGCATACTCTGCGCATACACATGGCGGAAATGTACGCAGCGCATCCACTGCTCATACACCACAAGTCCCTGCGAATCGAACAGATACACGCTTAGCACATACTCGCCTGTGTGCACCGCCAGGGCGGGAAAGCGTACGCGGGCACGCCACAGGCCCTGGCCCAGCGGCTGAGGGGTGGCGCCATCGTTGTGCGTGGTGACCGAGGTAATTCCCACCCCATGCGCCTGCTCCAGCATTACGCCAATGCTCGGACATTCGCCGTCCGGCGCTTGTGCCACCACCGTCACCTCTAGGTCGGGGCCTTGCAGTATGGGCACAGCGCTGCTGTCGAGCTGCGCCACATCCACCGACACGATACCAGCCGTACCCGGTGCGGGCTGGCCGCTGGTGCGCGGGGCGTCGCCCTGGGCGGCTGCAGCAGCAGCTCCGGCTGAAGGCGCTGCGTCACCGCCTTCCTGCGCGCGCACGAAAGCCTCATAGGCGGCCAGCACCTCTTCGGTCGGGCCGAAGGCCTGCTGCGCGCCCTTGTCCAGCCACAGCGTCGCATCGCACAGCTGGCGCACGTGGTACAGACTGTGCGAGCAAAACAAAATCGTGCAGCCGTTGCGCCGGAACTGCTCGATGCGCTCCACGCATTTTTTCTGGAAATGCTGGTCGCCCACGGCCAGCGCCTCATCGATGATGAGCAGGTCAGGCTCCACCGCCGTTACCAGCGCAAACGCCAGGCGCACCGCCATACCCGATGAATAGGTTTTCACCGGCCGATCTATAGCCTCGCCCAGCTCAGAGAACGCCACGATCTCCGACTCCAGCGCGCGCATGGCCTGTGCGTCGATGCCGATCAGGCTGCCGCCGAAGTACAGGTTGTCGCGTCCCGTGAAGTCGGGGTGAAAGCCTGCGCCGAGCTCAAGGATCGCCGTCACACGCCCTTGGCGCTGCAGCAGGCCGGTGGAAGGGTGCATGGTACCCGCCAGCATCTTGAGCAGTGAACTCTTGCCTGCCCCATTGTTGCCAATCACGCCCAGGCACTGACCGCGTCGTAGCTCAAACGAAACGCCGCGTAGGGCCCAGTGGCTGCGGTGCGTGGGGCGCCCCGTCAGCAGGGCCTTCAGGCGGCTGCGTGGCGAGGCATACAGGCGGTATTCTTTGCCCAAATCTTGCACTTGAAGCACGGAAACCTGTGTTGGTTGCAGGGATGCGTTCATAGCCAATCCACCAGCTGCTCATGGCTGCGCCGCAACAAGATTTCTAAAACAATAGCGCCTAGCGCAAGCCAGGCAAGGGCTGCAAGCCAATTTTGCATCAAAGGCCATGCTCCCTGGAGCAACACATCCTGGTAGGCTGTGACCCAGGGCGTCATAGGGTTGAGCCAGAGTACCCAACGCCAGTCTTGCGGAAACATGGTCATGGGAAACAGCACGGGTGAGACAAAAATACCGACTGACAAGGTAAATCCCACCAGCTGCGCCGTGTCGCGCAGCGCTGCCGCCAAGATGGCGAGCACATAGCCCCACAGCAGGCACAGCGCGAGCTGCAGCAACAACAGCGCCGGCAGCGTCACCAGCGCGGGGTGGAAGTGGTGCAGAGGCCCGTAAAACAACGCCAGCGCTAGCAACAGTGGCGCATGGATGACCGTGCTGGCCAACACCGAGCGGGCCACAAACAGCACCGGAGGCAAGGCATTTTTTTGTAGCACGCTACCCGCTTCCAATAGGCTGTTCATGCCGCGCGACAGCGCTTCGCAAAAGGCCATCCAGGGCAACATGCCGGCAATCAGGTAGGTGCCGACGGCGCGTGTCGGTGCATGTTCGCCCAGGCGCATGGCGAACACCACGTCGAATACCAAGTAATACGCTGCCGCCGTGAGCAGCGGCTGGGCATAGGCCCAGGCTACGCCGGCGGCTGTGCCAGCGTAGCGCGCTGTTACCTCGCGTTGCGCCATGACCCACAGCAGGCGGCGCGAACTCCAGAGCGACTGCAGGTCGCGGGTGAGCCAATGCATTGGATCGGGCGCCATGACGTTCAAATTGGGTGTTTTTTAACCAGAATTCACGGCTAAAGCCGCTCTGGCCTGTGGCAAGCGGCGCGCAGGAATAATTTCAGCTGCCAACCGCTTCAGTTGCGGTAGCTGGCAGAAAATGCCTCAATGGCCTCCACATGCGGCGTGGCCGACTCCAGAATGGGGCGTGCCAATTCTTGGCGTGCGGCTACGCCTACGCCACCGGCGGCTTCTTCTACCAGCCTGTCCTTGACTTCGTCGAACGGCTGCAGCCCGGCGGGGCGCTTTTCCACCAGCTCGATGACGTGAAAGCCAAACTGCGTTTCCACCACGCCGCTCAGCTGGCCGGGCTGTTCCAGCGCGAAGGCGGCCTCTTCAAAGGGCGCCACCATCTTGCCGCGTGTAACGAAACCCAGGTCGCCGCCTTTGGCAGCCGAGCCTGGATCCTTGGAATGCTCGCGCGCCAGCACCTCGAAGCTCGCGCCCTGCTGTAGCTGCTGGCGCAGGGTTTCGGCTTGGGCGTGTGCATCGGTGGCGTCGGCAGGAATCAGGATATGGCGCAGGTGCAGGCGCTCGGGCTGCTGAAAGCGCTGCGGCATGGCCTTGTAGTTTTGTTCAGCCAGTTTTTCCAGTACCGATTTTGGCTGCGCTGCGCGGGCTTGCGCTTCAACTTCGCGTGTCAAGGCGTCGGCGAGCACGCGCTCGCGCACAATCTGCAGCACGCGCTGTACCTCGGTTTTTTCGTCGATTTTTTGTTCAATAGCGCGCGCACTCAGACTGCGGCGCAGGTAAATGTCGGTTGCCATGCGCTGCACGGATGCCGGCGACGACAGCACACTGGCCCGGTTGGCGGCATTCAGGGGCTGGGTCTCGGCAAGTATGTCGGCTGCCGTTACGGCCTGCGGGCCTTCGCCCAGCAGCGCAGGGGCGGCCTGGGCTGTTGCTGCTCCGTGTAGTCCTAAGAGGGCTGCGGCCAGGCAGGCGCTGCGCGCGGCATAAGATGCACAAAGGGACAGGGGCTGGAGCAGGGCGGACATAGTAGATACAAGGCGCGATAGGCGCGGAAACAAAACTCAGAATGCTGAGCAGAAAAAAAGGGCGGAAGTTCCGCCCTTTTTCAGCTAAACCGCAAAAAGCGGATTAGGGTGCAACGACGATGTTCGTCTTGCTGGTGCGGTGCTTCCAGATGCCGCCCAGGCTGACGCTGTTGCTGGTCAGGGCCTTGGCGAAGGCATGGCCGATCACCGGCAGGCCCAGGGTGCCGCCGGCGACGGCGTTGCCCGGAGTCTTCAAGGCCATCCAGCCGTCGGTGTACACGTCGGTCGAATTGGCTTTGCTGGTCATTTGCAGGCTTTGGCGTGCAATCATTGCGCCCAGCACAGGTGTGCCATCAGCGTCAACCAGAGTCTTGTTGAACGTCAGCACACTGGTTTCACCGCAGAATGCCAGGGTGGGCGTTGTGCCAGGTTTCTGGGGCGAAATCACATAACCGCCAGGCGTCGCAACCTTAACGTTTTCGCTGGTATCGAAGTAAGACAGGTCGTCAAACTTGGAGCCCACGCAAATTTGTTGCTTGACGCTATCCCAGCTGGTATTGGCGATCGTGAAGTAGGCACCGCCAGTAGCAAACACACGCTTGTCGCCCGACGCAGCATAGTCTACAGCCACGTTGTAGCGGCGCGCAGGCATGGAGAAAGTCCAGTCGGTGGCGAAACCAACGTCAGGGCTGGTCATGTATTCGTTGGTAACCGATGCCGTAGCCAGTGCGTTCGACAGGAAGTGTGCCTGGGCCAATGCAGCGCCTGCGCCGGAAGCGGTGACATAAGGCGTGGACAGGTCGGGGAAATCGTAGTTCTTCGCGATCAGCTTGCCTTGGGCCAGCAGCGGATCTGCCGTCAGGAGGGCGGCCTGTGCTGGCGTGACGACAGCATCCTCCTCCTGGGGCGAGAACACGATATTGGCTGCTTTGCCAGGGCCCGTTGCCTCGATAGCTGTTGCTTCGCCGGTAAACGAACCAGCCTTGCCCAGGTTCATAATCATCCAGTTGGCCATCAGACCACCGGTGGGGTTGGCGTAACCACGTGCAGCGGCATCCGAGCCATCAGCAGCCAAGTCTGTCTTTTGGCTAGGCATGTTAGCGCAGGGAGCAACGCCGTTGACGTGCTTGATCGAGTTATACAGGGCCGAACCTGAAGGGATGTCGGCCATGTTCAGGATTTCGATATAGCCTTCGAGCGTACCGGCACCAGTGTCAGTGGGGGCTAGACGGGCCGTACCAAAGCTGGCATTGACGTTGGCGGGCAGCGTGCAGCTGTTGTCCTTGGTCACCAGGGTGGAAACGCCGTCCTTTTGGCTCACGTTCGCCGACCACATGTCGCCAGGCGACAGGAAAATGGTGATGTCGTAGATATCGTCAGAGTTGGCGGCGCCACGGTAGCGCAGCTTGACGGCCTTGCCGTTGACTGTGTCGGTGTTGGTAATGTTCAGCAACGAGACGTTGCCGTTTTGCGTGCTGAAATAAGGCACCAGCAGAATGTGACCTACGCCCGTGGGGCTCACCTGCAGCGTGTTGGCGGTTGTGCCAGCTGTGATAACGGTGCCGGCGGATGCAACGCCGGCGAGGCCCAGGCCGCCGATCATGGCAGCAATGCTCACGGCGAGAACGTTCTTTTTCATAAACACTCCAGATAAAAGTTGATAAGCGCAACTACCAAGATCGATTACGCTGATAAATCGTAGCACAGCACTCTAGGAGAGAGGTTGTATGGATGCATAAGGGGAAGGGGCTGTTGAAGAAATACAACATGCCAACCTAAGGCGCACTCAACCTCGACTCCTTCGTCGCTGGGGTGCGAGTGTATGCGAAACTGCCCAGGGTTCCTAGCTACTTGAGTAGCCAATTCTTTACCTTGCGCTGCCAGTGCGTGGGAATGGCTTGGGCAGCATGGCTCAGTACAGGCATTCCTCGTAAGTAGCTCAAGGCACCTACCGTGCGGGCTTGCAGAGGAGGGGGGCGCGATGTGCAGGGATAGGCGCTGTGCATCGGGCAGCATGTCGGTACTGGGGTGGTGTTGTGGGAATCCTGCAAGGTAGTGATGAAGGTAGCTCCAGCCATCTGCTGCTTTAAAGCTGGGGGGGGCGAGTGGCTGCTTTGGTGCGTTGCCAGTGCAAAAGTGCTGGCTGCGGATGTGGTTAAAGAAATCAATCCATGTCGTAGGCGCTCCGCTCCAGGGGCAGACCCAACTCCAGGGGCGTCCTGTAACGCGTTCGGCAAAGGCGCCGATATCGGGCACCACCACAGGCAAGCCGGCCTGCAGTACTGCGCTCAGGGTGTAGCTATAGGTTTCGGGCCACTGGGCGGGGAACCACACCGCATCGGGTTGTAGCCACTGCAGCAGGCCGGGCAGGTCTTCATCCTGGTATTCGCCGTGCACCGTCAGGCGTGCGCGGGGCTGGGTTTGCAGGTGGCGGTAGCAGTAGCCCAGCAGGTGCAGCTCCAGAGGGGTGTTGCGCTTGGCGGCTTCGAGGGCCACGGCTTCGAGGACATCGGCGCCCTTGATGACGCTGAGCGCGCCAATGACGACGATTTTGAGGGGGCGTGCACCTTGGAGGGGGGCTGGCTGGGGTTCGGGCAGCTGTGTGTCGGGGGTGATGTCGGTGTGCGGAGCGGTCAATACCTTGGCTGCTGGCGCAAAGGCGGCAATGCGCCGGGCGCAGTCGTGGCTGGGGGCGAATACGTGGCGTGCGCCATTCAGTAGTTCGGCGTTGGCGCCGCGCCATTGGGCGACGGTGCCAAAAAGCGGCTCTGTCATGCTGGGGGGGCAGCAGCCGCATTGGCCTGGGGCGGGTTCGGTCACCAGGTGGCCGCTGTTGCCTGTGAGGCTGATGTGGGTGCAGTAGCTGTAATAGTCGTGTGCCGTGAAGTCGTAGGGTACGCCTAGCAGTGCGGCGAGTTCACGTACTTCGGTACCGTGGCCGAGCAGGTGGTGGTAGTGCACGTGGCAGATGCCCAGGGTGCGCAGTATGTGCAGCAGGTCGTCGAACTGGTCTGCCAGGCGGAAGGTGAGCTCAAAGCCTTCGTTTGCAGCGGTCATGCGCAGCAGCACGCTGGCGTTAGGCGCTGGCGTGAGCGTGAGAAATTGTGCCTGTGCCGCCAGGTGCTGCGCCAGTTCCCGTACGTGGCGCAGCGTGCCACCTGCGCGGTTGTGCAGCACGGCAAGAATGGTGGGCAGGCCACTTGTTTGCAGGCGTGCCATGTCCAGCCGCAGGCGGTAGGGGCGGGCCGGATCGGCTTGTACGAATTGGTGGACTTGGTGTGCGTAGCGTGGGTGCAGGCGTGCCAGTGTAGCCATGGCGGCTTGCTCGCGTGGGCTTTTACTGTCGCCAAAGCTCACGCCCCCGGTGTGCAGCACAAAGGTGTCGAGCAAGTGCAGGTTGCGCCAGCCTTTGCTGGCAGCGCGTTGGCAGAAGTCGTTTTCCTCGCCGTAGCCTTTGCCGAAATTTTCCGTGTCGAACAGACCCACTTCGAGCAGACTGTCGCGGCGGATGTACATGCAAAAGCCTACGCCGGTGGGCACATCCACCACCACGCCGGGGTTGGTGTGGGCGCACAAGGCATCGAGGTGCGCCGTGTCGTAACCGGGGGGCAGGGGATTGTCCTGGCAAAAGCGTGGGTAGCTGCAAATGGTGGCGTTGGTCGAGAGGGGGGTGACGCTGGCGATGCGCTGGTCGCCGTAGGCGGCGGCACGGATGCGGTCGAGCCAGTCGTTGGCGACTTCGGTGTCGCTGTTGAGCAATAAAACGTCGTTGTCGCCAGACAGTGCCATCCCCCGGTTGACGGTGCCGACAAAGCCCAGGTTTTCGGTGTTTTCCAGCAGGGTGATGCGCTGGTCTTGCGCTGCGCGTTCGCGCAGCCAGGCGGTGACTTCGGGTTCCGGGCTGCAATCGTTGATGACGATGAGGCGATACGGCGTACGTGTGGGTGCCGCCAGGACGGAGTCTATGCACAGGCGGGTATCGCTCAGGCTGCGATAGACCGGCACGATGATGTCCACCGGGTGTGGGGGGCAGGGCAGGGGCGTGGCCGGTGGAGCCGATGGGGCCGGGGCGGGGCTGCGGCCCAGTAGGCGGTCGAGGCGCATCTTGGCGTGTACCAGTGGGCGCGTGGCCCGAAAGATGGTGGAGTTTTCGAGGTTTTGCAGGTGCTGCGCCAGTTGCTGGTATTCCGTTTGCAGGCGGGTATGGGCCTGGGTGAGGGTGTGGCGGTGCTGGCGGAGCTCCTGGTTTTGGGCTTGGGCAGCAGAAAGAGCCGCACCAAGTGATGTATTGGCGTGTTGTAGTTGTGCCTGGGTGTTGGCGAGCCGCTCGTGTGTATCAGCCTGGGAGCTCTCTAGAGTCAGGATGCGGTCTTGTAGTGGCTTGACGGTGCTAGACAATATGGCGTAATCGGCTGACATCGGCCAGCCAAGCTCTACCTCCAGGTGGGTGCTGCTTGCCACTTGGGCGGGGGGGGCTGCGAGGATAAACCAGGGGTCGTCACCGGTGAGCAGAAGCAGCAGTGCGTCACTTACGCTGGGCAAGAGGGCCTGCGCAACGATCTGGCTGGGAGGGGCTGGAGACCACAGGGCAGAGGGGCCATCGCTGGCTTGCCAGTGCCAGCAGATGTCGCCACCTGCGGTGCGCAAGGTCAGGCGATGCAGGTGTAGGAACCCCGGGCGATCCGCTGGATCGAGCCGGAGTTGGGTGGTGGGGCCTGGTGGTAGTTCAAAGCGCAGGATTTGTCGCGCTTGGCCGATGGTGCCGGTGCAGGTGAGTTTGCGCTCTTCGTCGAAGCCATCAGCCTGGCCGAGGTACAGCTGAGCGGTGAAATGTGCGGTGCCAGGCCAGGGGGGGGCGTCGGCCAGGGGCGGCTCTACCTGTGCTGCTGGCTGGGCGCAGCCGATGAATTGGTAGGTGAGCGCATCGGGACTCGCAAGCAGGTGCCGTGCCATGGCTGGCGGCAGGCTGTCGAATGCGACGCGAAATTCCGATTCCGGCAGGGTGCGCTCGATGGTGTCGATTTGGGTGATTTTCCAGCGCTGGCTGCCTAAAAAACGGCTGAGGGAGCGGCGGGTGAAAAAGCGCAGGTGGGTGCGGTCAAGAATACCTTCGTTACGGTATTCGAATTCGCCCAAAAGAAGTTCCGCCAGTAAGCCGCTATAGCCGGCGTTGGGGACGGAAAAGAACAGTTGGCCATCGGGCGCGAGCAGCTCGCGGCAGGCTTGGAGTATGCGTTCGGGATGGCTCAGGTGCTCCAGCACATCGGCGCAGACGATGGCTGTGTAGCTTTTGCGAGGGAACAGTTGCAGCAGGTCGGCGGTTTCCAGGTCGGCGACGATCATCTGGCGGTAGTGTGGGCGTGCCTGTGCCGCTTCGGCTTCGCTCCAGGTCAAGCCGTCACTGGTGCAATTGCGGGTGCGTGCCAGATACTCGCCCAGGGCGCCGCTGCCGCAGCCCAGGTCAAGCACCTGGGCTGCCGGGGGGATCAGCTGCGCCAGCACCGTCAGCGAAGTGCGGTCGTGGGCATCGATGGTGCGGGAATAAACATGCAACTCGTCATTGTTCTGCGTCATCCCTGAATTATCCCCAATGCAGGGATGATGTACGCGCTCTATCTGGCGGGCTGCATTTCCTTACTGCGCTTGGATCATCGTCCCGCAAGCCTGCGCCGTCAGAATCGTCAGCAGCATCGCGTGCGGCACGCGGCCATCGACGATGTGCACGGTTTTTACCCCGGCCTTGGCGGCGTCCATGGCGCCGGCGAGCTTGGGCAACATGCCGCCTGAGATGGTGCCGTCGGCCACCAGGGCGTCGATGTGGGCTGGGGTCAGCTGCGTCAGCAACTGGCCTTGCTTGTCGAGCACGCCCGGAATGTTGGTCAGAAGCAGGAGTTTTTCGGCCTGCAGCGTGGTTGCCAGTTGGCTGGCGACGACGTCGGCGTTGATGTTGTAGCTTTCATTGTCAGTGCCGAAGCCGATGGGGCTGATGACGGGGATGAAGCCGCTTTGTTGCAGCGTCTGGATCACGCCGGGGTTGATGGCGACGATGTCGCCAACCTGGCCGACGTCGTGTTCGATGTTCGGATCCTGGAGGTCGCGCAGCCGTAGTTTTTGTGCCTGGATGAGGGCGCCGTCGCGGCCACTCAGGCCCACGGCCTTGCCGCCAGCCTGGTGGATGAGGCCGACGATTTCTTGTTGCACCTCGCCGGCCAGCACCCATTGCACCACGCCCATGGTTTCGGCGTCGGTCACGCGCATTCCCTGGATGAACTGGCCTTTTTTCCCCAGGCGCTGCAGGGCGTTTTCAATCTGCGGGCCGCCGCCGTGCACCACCACCGGGCGAATGCCCAGCACCTGCAGCAGCACGATGTCGTGCGCAAAGGCGCGCTGCAAGGCCGGCTCGGTCATGGCGTTGCCGCCGTACTTGATGACCATGGTTTTACCCTGGTACTGCTGGAGGTAGGGCAGGGCCTGGGCCAGGATGGCGGCGTGGTCTTGGGGGGCGATGGTGTTCATGGGCAGACTCGCAGGATGGGTGGGCGGTGTTTCAAGGCTGGAACCAACCGGGTACTTTAAAACGAATGATGGCCAGGTAGGCCAGCACGTAGCAGACGATGAACAGCAGCGTCAGGGCAATCAAGACCACGGTGTTGCCGCGAAAAATGACGGCGGGTACGACGGTGAATAGGGCAAAGGCCCAGAGGTAGGGCGAGGTGCGGTTGTTGCGCTTGAGCATACGCCGTGCGATGTCTTCGTCGAAGGTGCGGCGCACGATGCGGCGGTAGATCAGCTGATGGAAGTGCAGTGCGTCGGCAACGCCGGGGGAGATGCCGCGCGCCAGCTTGCGGTAGGCGGAAAAACAGGTTTCCCAAATCGGATAGATCAGCAGCAGGACGGGGAACCAGGGCGAGATGCCGGCGTTGCGCTGCACCAGGTACAGGCAGGCCATGGCGATCACCGTACCCCAGATGTAGGCGCCGCCGTCGCCGGCGAACAGCAGGCCTTTGGGATAATTCCAGAGCAGGAAGCCGCCGGTGGCAGCGGCGGTACTGAGCAGCAGGGCTGCCAGGGTGCGGTCGCCCACCTGCAGGGCGACGTGGGCCAGGGCCAGGCAGATGATGAGGGCCACCATGCCGGCGAGGCCGTTGTAGCCATCGATGATGTTGAAGGCGTGGGGCAGGCCCGCCACGGCCAGCAGGGCAATGCCGATGCCGAGCCAGGGCAGGGGCTGCAGCAGGTATTGGTCGATCCAGGGAATGTCGAGTTCTGTCACGCGCAGCTGCAGCAGCAGCACGGCGAGCAGGCCGCTGAGCGCGGTGAGGAGCAGGCGGTAACGCACAGACAGGCGCTGCGTGATGTCTTCGGCGATACCGCCGCAGGCGCTGGGCAGCAGGGCGATGAACCAAAAAACCGCCCACTCCCCCATGCGCAGCGAGGCGGGATCGTCCCACAGGGTGGAGGCGATGCCCAGCAGCCAGCTCAAACCCATGCCGAACACGATGGCGAGCCCGCCGAGCCGGGGTACGTGGCCGTGGTGAAAACGCTGGGGCATATCGTGCCCGTACTGCCGTGCGTGATGGCGTGCAAACCGGATGATGGCCCCTGCTACAAGCGCAGCGGTCAAAAAGGCGATGAGTGAAAGCCAGATCATGAAGCGGTGGTCGTTTTCTCGGGGGCGTGGCGCAGTTGCTGGGCGGCTTTATACACGGGCGAGCGCCACAGTCGCATCAGGCTGCGCACATGCCACCAGAAAGGGCGCCAGGCGCGGCGGCTGGCGCGTTGGCCGGTGTGCTCGATGTGCGCTGGCGCACGTGCCAGCTGCAGTCCCTGCAGGCGCAGGCGCAGGCACAGATCGACGTCCTCGCCGTACATGAAGTAGCCCTCATCGAACCCGCCCAGGGCCTGCCAGACGCTGCGCCGCAGTACCAGGCAGGCGCCGTTGACCCACTCCACCGTGGCCGGTGGCGCCGGGTGGCAGCGCAGCCTGCGCCGCAGTACCTGCCAGGGGCTGGGCAGGCTGCGTTCGCTATCCTGGTGCCGGCCTTGGGCATCGAGCTGCAGTGGGTAGGCACAGCCGACGCTGGTTTGGGCGGCCGTTTGCATCAGGGCGGGGAACGGATCGGTGGCGTGCAGCTTGACGTCGGGGTTCAGAATGCAGACGAAGGGCTCGGTGGCGCCCGCCAGCGCCCGGTTGTGGTTCGGGCCAAAGCCCAGGGGGTGGGTGTTGTGGCGCAGTTCGAGCACAAACGGCCAGCCGCCTGTGGGCGCTTGCGGCGGTGGCTCAGGGATGTTGAGTGTCAGGATGACGCGTGCAATGCCGGCGCCGCTGTATTGGGCCAGGCCCAGGAGCAGTTCCTGCACCAGGGGGCCGTGGCCGTGGCTGACGATGGAGACGGCCAGCGTCGGGCGTAAATCCGTAGCGTGCATGGCTGTGCTCACACCCCGCGTGCGCGCTCGGTCTTGAACTGCGCCCGGAAGGCGGCAAAGCGCCCGGCGTCGAGTGCATCGCGCACTTCCTGCATCAAATTCAGGTAGTAATGCAGGTTGTGGATGGTGGTGAGCATGGGCCCGAGCATCTCGCCGCAGCGTTCGAGGTGGTGCAGGTAGGCGCGGCTAAAGCCGCCGCGCCCGCCGTCGTCCCAGGCCACGCCGTCCTTGCCGGCGCAGGCGTAGCAGGTGCAGCTGCTGTCCAGGGGCTGGTGGTCGGTCTTGTGGCGGGCGTTGCGGATTTTGAGGTCGCCGTAGCGCGTGAAAACGGTGCCGTTGCGCGCGTTGCGGGTGGGCATGACGCAGTCGAACATGTCCACGCCGCAGGCCACGCCTTCGACCAGGTCTTCGGGCGTGCCCACGCCCATGAGGTAGCGCGGCTTGTGCTTGGGTAGGCGGTGCGGCGTGTGCGCCATGATCTGCAGCATCTGCTCCTTGGGCTCGCCCACGGAGACGCCGCCCACGGCGTAGCCGGGAAAGTCCATCGCCACCAGGGCTTCGAGCGACTCCTGGCGCAGGTGCTCGAACATGCCGCCTTGCACAATGCCAAAGAGCGCGTTCGGATTTGCCAGGCGCTCGAATTCGGCCTTGGACCGCGCGGCCCAGCGCCGGCTCATTTCCATGCTTTTGCGCGCCTCGGCTTCGGTCGTCAGGTGGCCGTTGGTTTCATACGGCGTGCATTCGTCGAGCTGCATGACGATGTCGGAATTCAAAATCGTCTGGATCTGCATACTCACCTCGGGTGACATGAAGAGCTTGTCGCCGTTCACGGGTGAGGCAAAGTGCACGCCCTCTTCGGTGATCTTGCGCATGGCGCCCAGGCTCCAGACCTGAAAGCCGCCCGAATCGGTGAGGATGGGCTTGTCCCATTTTTCAAAGCCGTGCAGGCCGCCAAAGCTCTGCATCACATCCAGGCCGGGGCGCATCCATAGGTGGAAGGTGTTGCCGAGGATGATTTGCGCCCCCATGTCGGTCAGGCTTTGCGGCATCACGCCCTTGACGGTGCCGTAGGTGCCCACGGGCATGAAAATGGGGGTTTGCACCACGCCGTGGTTGAGCGTGAGGCGGCCACGGCGCGCGTGGCTGCTGGGGTCGGTGGCGAGCAGGTCGAATTGCAACATAGGGGCGTGATTTTCCCAGACTGTGGCCGGCCCTGGCCTACACTGGTTTTCAGACACTTTGATGACCACAGGAGGATAGAGCGATGCTGAGAATTTTGGTTGCCGTCGATGGTTCCGAGTTGGCGCTGGACGCCGTGCGCCACGCCACCATGCTGCTGCGCCGGGGCGGCCTGCAGGCTACGCTGGTGCTCGGCCATGTGCAAGAGGAAGCTTCGCTGCTGGAGCTGGCGACACACGGCGCCGACACCATGGCAGCGGCCAGTGTCGAGGCGGCGCAGGATCTGCTCGCCTCCGCCATTGCGCTGGTGGAGGCCGCAGGCGTGGGCTACGAAACCGAAATCGGCCTGGGCAGCGTCGCTGCCACCCTGGTCGATATGGCCGAGCGCTGCGGCTGCGATGCCCTCATCATCGGCGCGCGCGGCCTGGGCGGCCTGCGCGGCACGCTGCTGGGCTCGGTGTCGCAGGCGCTGATTCAGCACAGCCCGGTGCCGGTGACCGTGGTCAAGCACCCGGAGCCCGAGGATTTAGGCTGAGCACCCAGGTCAGCGCAGGGCGCGGAACAAGTCCTTGGGCCCGCCCGCGCTGGGCACCAGGGCGATGTCGTGGCCCAGCTGCCATTCCTGGGCCAGGCGCTGCACCAGGCACAGGGCGGCGTGGTCTTCCAGGGCAAAGCCCACCGAATCGAACAGCGTGATGTCGGCCGCACTCTGGCGCCCTGGTGCCTGGCCCGAGAGCACCTGCCAGAGTTCGGTCACTGGGTGCTCGGCGGGTAGCTGCTGGATTTCGCCCTCGATGCGCGTTTGCGGCGCGTATTCGACGAAGATGCGCGCCGCCCGCAGCACCTCGGGCGGCAGCTCGGTCTTGCCGGGGCAGTCGCCGCCAATGGCGTTCAGGTGCTGGCCGGGCGTGAGCTGGGCGGTGCCGAACAGGGCCGCGTGCGCCTTGGCCGCCGTGGCGGTGGTGATGATGTCGGCGCCCGCGATGGCCTCGTCAATGCTGGCCGCGAGGGTGATGTGCACTGGCAGCCCCAGCGCTGCCAGGTTGCGCTGCAGCTTGGCGCTGGCCTGCGGGTCCGGGTCGTACAGGCGCAGCTGCGTGATGCCCAGCAGGGTGTGAAACGCCAGGGCCTGGAATTCGCCCTGGGCGCCGTTGCCGATCAGGGCCATGCAGCGGCTGTCCGGGCGCGCCAGAACCCGTGCCGCCAGGGCCGAGGTGGCGGCGGTGCGCAGGGCGGTGAGCAAGGTGGCCTCGGCCAGCAGCAGCGGCGTGCCGGTGGCCATGTCGGCGAGCACGCCAAAGGCCATCACCGTGGGCAGGCCCTGCGCCGGGTTGCCGGGGTGGCCGTTGACGAATTTGAAGCTGTAGCGGGCGCCGTCGGAGATCGGCATCAGCTCGATCACGCCCTGGGCGCAGTGGTGCGCCAGGCGGGCGTTTTTCTCGAACGCCGGCCAGCGCTGAAAATCTGCCTCGATCTGCGCCGCCAGCTGGCGCAGGAAGTCGGCTGGGCCAACGTTGCGAACGAGTTGGGCGAGGGTGGGGAGGTCGAGCAGGCGGGTCATGGCGGCAGGGGCGGAAGTCCATCCTGCGGCCATTGTGGCCCCGGGGCGCGCTTTATGGCATGGAAGACACGTAGGCCACCAGGGCTTCGATGTCCTGGTCGCTCAGCAGCTTGACGTTGGGCGTCATGATGGAGTTCACGCGCACGTTGGTGCCGGCGCGGTAGCGCTGCAAAGTGGTGCGCAGGTATTCGTCTTGCTGGCCGGCGATGCGCGCCACCTGGTCGCTGCCGCGCCCGGCGTTGCCGTGGCAGCGAAAGCAGTTCTTGTTGAAGATGTCTGCGCCCCGGTCGGCCAGGGGTTTGTTGCTGCTGGGCTTGTGGACCACTTCCTGCGCTGCGTAGAACAAGACCATGCCGATTTTTTCGTCGTTGTTCATGGCGCGGATCATGCCTTCCATGAACTCGTAGCGGCGCCGGCCATCGCTGAACTGGCGGATCTGCTCCATCAGGTAGGCGGGGTTCTGCCCGGCCAGATTGGGCACGCTCGATTTGGTGCTGTTGCCGCCCTCGCCATGGCAGTTGGCGCACACGGCGGCCACCTTGCGCCCGGTTTTGTACAGCTGGTCAGCCAGCTGCGGGTTGCTCATGGCCTCTTTGAAGCGGGTGTCCAGGTCGGGTTTGGGGCCTGCTGCTGCGGCCGGCTGCCACACCGCCACCGCCATCAATGCCGCCGCCAAAACCCCTCGTATCCGCTGGACCATGGTGAAACCCTTTTGAAAAAAAGGGGATTCTAGTCCTGGCTGCGGTGGGTTCTGGCTTCGAGTAGAGCCTGGGCCAGCTCGGCAAACCCGGCGCCGCGCGCGCTCGGCGTGACGTAGCGCGGCAGATGGGCCAGTTGCGGCACAAAGCGTGCAATGTTGGCCACGCCCACGCTGTGCGGGAAGCGCTCGAACATCTTCTGGTCGTTGGTCGAGTCGCCGATGTACACCCAGCGCTCGATCTCGGCCGCCAGGTCACGCCCGAGCAGCTCGCGCACGAGCCACTCGGCACCCACCCATTTGTCGTGCGCGCCGAACCAGCCGTTGATGTGGATGCTGCTGACGGTGGCGTTCATGCCGGCGGCGCGCATGATGTGCACGCAGGCGTCGATGGCAGCTTGCGGCAGCTGGGTGAATTCGCTGTGGTCGATGGCGATGTCGCACTCGCGCCCGGGTGAATCCGTGGCGCGGTGCGCGCCCGGCACCTGGGCCTCGATGGTGGCCAGCACCTGCTGCATCCGCGTGTACTGCGCGGCGCGCGTGGCGGCATCCTGTTGGTATATTTTTGATAGCTGCTCGCGCTTGTCTGGTGCGCCTTGCAGCCCATTTTGGCTTGAATTTTGTGGCAGCAGCGCGCAGGCCCCGTTCTCGGCCACGATGGCGTCCACCGGCCAGCTCGTGGCAAAGGGCGCACTCCAACCCACCGGGCGGCCGGTAATGGGGATGACGTGCAGGCCGGCGGCCTTTAAATCGGCTAATGCCTGCAGCGCATCGGGCGTGATGGCGCCGTCGGTGGTCAGGGTGTCGTCGATGTCGGTGAGCACGCCTTGTATCGGTGTGCGGGTGTTTTCGGGCCACTGGCTGAGGGCTTGCATCATTGTTTCGCCAACTCGATGATGGCTCGGTAAAACTTGTCGGATCCGTCTTTTGGGTTGTCCGGTGCCAGTTCCATGCGATTTACGTCTTGCTCTACATTGGCCTTAAAGCGCTGCGGCACTACGGAAAAATAGTATGGGGCAATGAAACGTGCGCCGGCATTCATGTGGGTCTGCATGGCGGCAAGATGCACGCCTTCACGTTTCCATTGCTGTGGGTTGAACTCAGGCACACCATAGCCGGTAATTTTGCGCTGGGCGATGAAGGAATTCATCCATGGGCTGTTGGTGGCTCCGCCATACATGTTCAATCCTTGTTTCCATCGGGTATTGCCTTGCAGGGTGGTGTCGACAGCAAATAGCTGATGGTTCCAGGATGAATTCACATTGGGGACGATCTGATGTGAGTACAGCTTGTCTGCCGGTAGCCCTGCTTTCACGGCGCGCTCGTAAAACCCATCCAGGAAGGCATAGACCTGAGCTGCGCGGTAGGCATTCCAGTCGCGCGCTAGCGGGTTGTAGTAGACGTCCTGCAGGGGCTTGGGCATGTCCATGTACGTACGGATGCCGGGCAGTATTTTTTCAGTTGAGTTCAGGTTCTTCAGCCCCGTCGGTGTGCGCGAGCTGGTACGCGACTGGTCGCGCGGAACGACCACGAATTCGCGCTCAGCCAGCAGGGAGCGGCCCTGCTGCGAGTGGGCAATAACCTGCGCAATATGCCTGCCGGGGCGCAGGCCGGTGTAGTCGTAGTCGATGCGGTAGCCCGTGTTGGGCGATGTGACCTCGGCCAGGGCACGATAGACGTCCAGTCGGTTCAGGTAGCGGCCGATGGTGTCCGACGGCTTGCCATCGACATACAGCTCCAGCCGCTGGATGGCGTTGTCGGGATCCCAGAGCCAGCCGCCCAGCGGCAGGGTGCCAGCGGCATAGGTGTCGTAATGCTCTCCAAAGCTCTGTAGTGTCTCGGTGCGGATGTCCTTGGAGGGTGCGGGAACATCACCAAAGCTGCCGTAACGTAATCCGGTACGCTGGTGCAGCTCATCCGTCGTTTGGTACTTGGCCTGCAGCCACTGTCTAAAACCGGCGACTGACTGCGGGCTGTAGTCGGTCGTGCGCATCGTGACGGCCATGCCCATGCCGTTTTCGAAGTCGGGGAACATCTGGTGCAGTTCGCCCAGGAGGTTGATGGCGACGATGCGTCGCTGCACTGCAGTAGGTAGTGATGCAATGCGTTTGGCAACCAGCTCTAGTGCCTCGAATCGGTATTTGTTGACGGGTATTGTTGGGTCAGTGGACAGGGTGTAAGGCAGGATGGGGTAGCCGAAGTAGCCCAGCTGTGGCACTGTGCCATCGCGCAACTGCATCAGATTTTGCGGGTCTTGTGCCAAGGTTTTTGACAACGGTCCGACGGTGTCGAAATGATCTGCGGCCAGATAGATCACCACCGGACGCTTAATGTCGCGGACGAGCTGTAGGGCTGCATCAATCCGGTTTGCGTCGATGTGCCAACTGCCATTAGGTGCTTTTTGGTAGAGGCCCAGCAGTTGCAGCGTCAGGGTGAAGCCCACCTGCGTTCGCCCCTTGGGGCCGCCGGGCTCCAGGGTATCGAGTAGGCGCATGACGGCAGCTGCCCCGTTGCGTTTATGCGAACGACAGAACGACTCCGCTGCGTGGATGTCAGTGATGCGTGCATTTTTCGTAGCCTCATCGCAGAGATACATGCCCTCGATGGTGGGGGCGATGATGAATGGCTGGTGGGCTGGTTGCTGGGGTGGCTGTGCCCATGCGGGCGCTACCGCCAGGAGGGCGGCGAACAATGCTGCGGGGATAGCGGAAGGCTGGAGGGTCATTGGGCGTCTTGCTCCTGCGTTTGCAGCGACAGACTTAGCGGCTCCGTGGGCACGTTGCTCACGTCGTAGTGCAGAAAGGCAATGAGGAACTGGATGCCGACCAGAACCGGCAAGGCGGCCAGCATCACGGTGCCGCTGGTGGCCGGGCTGTGGGTCAGTGAACTGTCCAGCCAGCGGGCAACGCCAAACGCAGTGCCCGCGATCACCAGCAGCACGCCGCAGATGCTGTAGAGCGAGCCCACGTTGAAGTCGCGCACCAGGTAGTTGTAGACATACCTGCGCCATAGCCGCGAGCAATGCTTGCGCAAGAATTCGGGCAGCACCTTGCCGACCTTCAGGTTGGATTCCTCGTCGGCATAGACCGAATCCATGGGCACGTCCCTGACCACGGCGCGCAGCGTGTTCAGGCGGAACAGCATGTCGCTCTCGAAGAAATAGCGGCGCTCCAGCTTGTCCAGCGGCAGTTCTGCCAGCACGCAGGTGCGCACCGCGGTGTAGCCATTGGTTGGATCCATCACGTTCCAGTAGCCGCAGCTGAGCTTGGTCAGGAAGGACAGCACTGCGTTCCCGAAGAGCCGTACGGGCGGCATGCCCTGGACCGATTCGGGGCGGAAGAAGCGGTTGCCCTTGGTGTAGTCCGCCCTGCCTTGCAGCAGCGGACGCACGAACAGGGGCAGCAAGGCGGGATCCATCTGCCCATCGCCGTCGATCTTGACGACGATGTCCATGCCGTCCTCGACCGCCGCCTTGTAGGCTGTGACGATGGCGCCGCCGACGCCGCGGTTCTCCGGGTTGTAGAGCACACGCACGCGCGGGTCGCGGTTGTGTTCCTCGATGAAGCGGCCACTGCCGTCTGGGCAGGCATCGTCCACGGCGTAGATGGTCTCCACCTCGGGGCCGATGGCGGAAATCACCCACAGCACATGCTGGGTGACTTTGTAGCAGGGGATGGCGACGGCAATACGCATCATCAGGTTCGAATCCTCAACTCGTGGAGGCCAGCGCCACGCCGGCCATGATCAGTACGCCGCCCGCCAACGTGCGCCAGTGCAGGGGTTCGCCCAGGAATGCCCAGGCCAGTGTGGGCACGATCAGGAAGGCCAGCCCCATGAAGGGGTAGGCCAGGTGCAGTGGCGCGTGGCGCAGCACCCAGACCCAGCCAAGGGTTGTGAAGCCGTACAGGGCCAGCGAGGCGATCAGCCAGCCGTTGGTCACCAGCGCCATGAGGGAAAGTGTTTCGGGTAGGGCGGCGGCGGCTTTTTTGAACAGGAGTTGGCCGATGGAAATGCAAATAACACAGGCCAGGGTTTGGAGAGTGAGGATTAGGGGCATGTGGGATGGGTAAGACGGCTTAGCGTCAGGCTCGGGTCTGATGGTGCAGCATGAGCGTGGGGAATAGGTGTGTAGATTTTTGGTATGGGGTGTTTCACCGAATGTCATCTGCCCTGTAGGGGTTGATGGGGCGGCCATTTGTGATCAAGGCGTGCGTGGCCTCTGGCATGCTTGAGCGCAGCAATTGCGCGCCATGCCACTGCACTAACGTACCTGCCGGGCAGTGGAACACAAGGTTCAGATTGCCTGATGCGGCAGGGCGCAGCGCGCCGTTGCCCCGGATGGCGTACATGTGCGGTTTGCCGTCCAGATTTATATGAAGAATGGGGCGGGGCACATACCAACTGGTTTCTGGTGCAGGCTGTTCCAGGGAGATGTTGACAGCCATGCATTGGTGGCTGGATTTGGGTGCGGCGACGGTGAGCTTGAGCCGCCAGATGCCATCTATGAAATTCAGTGACTGATTCACGGTCAGTGGAATGGATAGCGTGCCGGGGGTGGCGGTGAGCACCCAGGTGTCTTCCGCCGCCATCCGGGCATTCGACATGCTCGGTGCGCCTACGGCGTCGCGGCCCAGCACCAACTCGGTGGGGCCGGGGCGCGCCGGATCCATGGACCAGGACATGTTTCTGGCAGCCGAACGGCTGAGCGCTCCTGTCGCGGCCATGAGTACGCCGACCAGGGTTATAGCGGCCAGGGCTTGCAGCATGTGGCGCAGGCCGGGGCGCTGAATGCGGGTGCAGATCAGTCGAGCCATGATGGCGATGCCGACAGCGGCAAGCGGCATCAGCAGCCAATCCATCAAAAATATGTTGTAGCGGATGTTGTAGAGCACCGGCAGCAGTTGCCCGGCCATACCCAATGCGAGCAGCAGGATGAAGGCGCTCATGCCCAGGCGTCGCGCTGCGCCGCCGTCTTCGTTGGGCAATGCTGCGTTCAGGTGCTGATGTTGTTGGGCAGACCATCGTCGCCAGGCAAGGCAGGCAGCGGCACCCAAGATGCTCAGCCATTCAAATACGCGGAACTGCCGCAGCTTGGGGCGCATGAAAGTGTCTTCAGGGCCGTAGAACATCCAGGCTTTGAATTTGAACCAGAAGAACGCCACGTTGTCCTGCAGCGAGGTGGACTGGACGATGCTGAGCGCTGCGCGGGACTGAATATGGTCGGAACGGGCGCGTAGCGGATGGCCTGCGGTAGTCGGGTCGGCCTCTTGGGTGACGATGCCTGCGTCGTATTCAAAGCCGCTAAATACCGGCTCCAGCCCCATCTTGAATGGGCTTATGCCATAGAGCAGGCCAGAACCAGCGCCAGTGCTGATACCCCAGTGGTTAAAGTACACCCCGTTTTTCACCACGGTCAATGCTGGCGGCAACAGGGCTAGAGCCAGGGCAAGCACGGCGTGTCGATTGACAACCCGATCCCAGCCAGCAAGCCGGTACGGCTTGATGTGACGCACCATGAGCAGGCCCAGCAGGCCGACGAATGTCAGGATGGCATACAACTGGAGCACGGGCCTTACGAGCAGCGTTGCGGCCAGCCCTGTGGCCGCCAGGGCCAGCCAGCACAGGCACCGATGATCGGTCAGTACATATTCCGTCAGTCCTGTCAAGAACAGCAATAGCCCGAACATGTAGGGTGGTTCGGTCAGCACCTGGGGGATGTAGCTTGCCAGTTCGGGAAAGTGAACCAGCAGACCCGTGGCCACCATGCCTGCAATCAAACCGCCCAGGCGGGAGGCTAGCTGCCACATTAAGGGGACGGCCAGCAGGTAAAGGGCGCTGTTGGCCACTTGTGTGATGACAGGGTTGGCTCCCCAAATGGCTGGCCAGATGTAGCCTAGCGGCGCGACGTGGATGCTTGACGCATCGGCAGTCATGAACGACCAAGGGTCGGACAGGAAAAGGCGTGCGCTGGGCAGGTACGTCCAATAGGCATCGCCATTGAGTTCCGCTCCCGGCGGCGGGAAGTAGCGGATGACCTGCCGCATGGCTGTCGTTAGCATCCAGGCCAGCCAGACGGTTGAAAATAAAAGTCGCAGTTGCTCCTGCGGGCGCTGAGCCATAGATGGCTTCACATCCCCTGCAGCGCCAGCCCCGCATGTTCGCGCAGCGGATGGAAGTGAATCTTCGGAAACCGCTCCTGCGCCAGCCGCACGTCGTACGGGCTGGTACACAGGTAGGCCAGGGTGTTGGCCGCGTCGTGCGCCAGGCGTAGCGGGTAGGCGGCCTCGAATTCGCGCAGCTCGGCCGGTGTGTCGGCGGTGATCCAGCGCGCGCCGGTGTACTGGCAGCTCTCCAGGCGCACGTCGCAGTCGTACTCGGTTTTCAGGCGGTGCTGCACCACCTCAAACTGCAGTTGGCCGACGGCGCCCAGCAGCATATTGCCGCCGGCATCGGGCTTGAAGACCTGGATGGCGCCTTCCTCGCCCAGCTCCATCAGGCCCTGCTGCAGCTGCTTGGAGCGCAGCGGGTTCTTCAGCACCACGGTCATGAACAGCTCGGGGGCGAAGAAGGGCAGGCCGGTGAACTGCAGCGCCGGGCCGTCGGTGATGCTGTCGCCCAGCTGCACGCCGCCGTGGATGGTGAAGCCGATGATGTCGCCGGCGTAGGCTTCATCGACGGCCTCGCGCCGCTGGCTCATGAAGGTGACGACGCTGGTGGGGCGCAGCTCCTTGCCGGTGCGCTGCACCTTCATCTTCATACCCGGGGTGTATTTGCCGCTGGCCACGCGCACGAAGGCGATGCGGTCGCGGTGGTTGGCATCCATGTTGGCCTGCACCTTGAAGACCACGCCGGTAAAGCCCTTGTCCTCGGGGTGGATGGTGACCTGCTCGCGCTCGCGGTTCACCTCGCGGTAGGCGATGCGCGCGCCCGGTGGCGGCGACATATCGACCACGGCGTTGAGCACCTCCTGCACACCAAAATTGTTCACGCCCGAGCCGAAGAACACGGGGGTGAGGCGCGCGGCCAGGAACTCCTGGTGGTCCCAGGCGATGGAGGCGCCCACGGCCAGCTCCATGCTCTCGATGGCGTCGTCGAACGCCTGGCCAAAGCGCGCGCGCAGCTTGTCCACCTCGCTCAAAGGGATGGCCTCGAAATCCTCCGGGCGTTTTTCACTGCCGGGCTGGAACACCGTCATGCTCTGCGTGCGCAGGTCGATGATGCCGCCGAAGCTCTTGCCCTGGCCTACCGGCCAGGTGATGGGGCAGCAGGGCATACCCAGCTCGCGTTCCACCTCGTCGAGGATGTCCAGCGGGTCGCGCACCTCGCGGTCCATCTTGTTGACGAAGGTGATGATGGGCGTGTCGCGCTGGCGGCAAACCTCGATCAGGCGGCGCGTCTGCGCTTCCACGCCGTTGGCGGCGTCGATCACCATCAGGGCGGAATCGACGGCGGTGAGCACGCGGTAGGTGTCTTCGGAGAAGTCCTTGTGGCCGGGCGTGTCCAGCAGGTTGATGACGTGCTCGCGGTAGCTCATCTGCATCACGCTCGACGCCACCGAGATGCCGCGCTGCTTCTCGATCTCCATCCAGTCGCTGGTGGCGTGGCGGCTGGCCTTGCGGCCCTTGACGGCGCCGGCGATCTGGATCGCGCCCGAGAACAGCAGCAGCTTTTCCGTCAGCGTGGTTTTACCCGCGTCGGGGTGGGAAATGATGGCGAAGGTGCGGCGGCGGCGGGTTTCGGGGGCGTGGGACACAGTGGCAAGAATTTGGGTGGGCGCGCACGGCCGGGTGGGGCGCGGCTTTTTGAGGGTGAAGGTGCGCGATTTTACCGGTAGGGCCCTCTCGGTATAATTGCCGGCTCCTCCCGAGGAGCGTTGCAGCGTCCCCAGCACAGCGGGGCGTGAGGCTCGGGAGACTTGCATTCGCAACGACGCTCACCCACGCCTGTCCTGTGCGGTGAACCGTGAACTCTCCCCCAGGCGCGTGGCTTTTTTCATTCTTCTTCATGAGGACGCCACCATGAGCGCAGCATTCAAAGCCCACGACTCGGCCATTGCCGACATCACCCTGGCCGCCTGGGGCCGCAAGGAAATCAAGATCGCTGAAACCGAGATGCCCGGCCTGATGGCGGTGCGCGAGGAGTTCGCGGCGCAGCAGCCCCTGAAGGGCGCGCGCATCACCGGCAGCCTGCACATGACGATCCAGACCGCAGTGCTGATCGAGACGCTCAAAGCCCTGGGCGCCGATGTGCGCTGGGCTTCGTGCAACATCTTCTCCACGCAGGACCACGCCGCTGCCGCCATCGCCGCCACGGGCGTGCCGGTGTTCGCCATCAAGGGCGAATCGCTCAAAGACTACTGGGACTACACCCACGCCATTTTTGAATTCGGCCCCAAGGGCGACGCTGCCGAAGGCCCGAACATGATCCTGGACGACGGCGGCGACGCCACCATGCTCATGCACCTGGGCCAGCGCGCCGAGAAGGACCTGTCGGTGCTGGCGAATCCGGGCAGCGAGGAAGAAAAAATCGTCTTCGCCGCGATCAAGGCCAAATTGGCACAAGACCCCACCTGGTACAGCCGCAAGAGCGCGCAGATCATGGGCGTGACGGAAGAAACCACCACCGGCGTGCACCGCTTGAACGAGATGTCGGCCAAGGGCGAGCTGAAGTTCCGCGCCATCAACGTCAACGACTCGGTCACCAAGAGCAAGTTCGACAACCTCTACGGCTGCCGCGAGTCGTTGGTGGACGGCATCAAGCGCGCCACCGACGTCATGATCGCCGGCAAGGTCGCCTGCGTGGCGGGCTATGGCGACGTCGGCAAGGGCTCGGCCCAAGCCCTGCGCGCGCTCTCGGCCCAGGTCTGGGTGACCGAGATCGACCCCATCAACGCCCTGCAGGCGGCCATGGAAGGCTACCGCGTGGTGACCATGGAATACGCCGCAGACAAGTGCGACATCTTCGTGACGACGACCGGCAACCGCGACGTGATTACGTTTGAGCACATGGCGGCCATGAAGAACGAGGCCATCGTCTGCAACATCGGCCACTTCGACAACGAAATCCAGGTGGCCAAGCTCGAAGAACACTGCCAGTGGGAAGAGATCAAGCCCCAGGTCGATCACGTCATCTTCCCGTCTGGCCGCCGCATCATCTTGCTGGCCAAGGGCCGCCTGGTGAACCTGGGCTGCGCCACCGGCCACCCCAGCTTCGTGATGAGCAACTCGTTTGCCAACCAGACGCTGGCGCAGATCGAGCTGTACACGCGCCCCGACGCCTACCAGGTGGGCAAGGTCTACGTGTTGCCCAAGGTGCTCGACGAGAAGGTGGCGCGCCTGCACCTGAAGAAGGTCGGCGCCCAGCTCACCGAGCTGACCGACGCCCAGGCCGCCTACATCGGCGTGGGCAAGAGCGGGCCGTACAAGCCCGATACCTACCGCTATTGAGGTATTGCTCCCTCCCCCGAAGGGGGAAGGGGTGAATGCAAAAAACATAGCTGCACGCGTTTGCTGGATAAGCATTGCAGCCCTATTTGATTGATAAAGGAAAGCGCCATGCGCGCCGATGTATTCCTGGTCGAAGGCGGCCACGCCGCCACCCGCTCGCAGGCCCAGCGCCTGATTGCCGCTGGCGTGCAGTGGCGCCTGGCGCCTACGCTGCCGTGGAACAAGGTGGCCAAGAACGGCGACGAGATTCCCTTGGGCGCCGAGCTGCAGCTGCTCGACGCGGCCGAGGCCAAGTATTTGTCGCGCGGCGGGCTCAAGCTCGAAGGTGCGCTGGCCGCCAGCGGCGTCAAGGTGGCCGGCCTGCGCTGCCTGGACGTGGGCCAAAGCACGGGCGGCTTTACCGACTGCCTGCTGCAGGCGGGCGCCGCCCAGGTGATTGGCGTGGACGTGGGCCAGGCCCAGTTGCACGAGCGCCTGCGCCAGGACGCGCGGGTGATCGGCTGCGAGGGCGTGAACGCGCGCCACCTGACGGCAGATGGCCTGGCCGAGGCCTGCGAGGAGGCAATCTCGGAACGTGTCGAGGCCGAGGTCGAGGACAACGACACCCAGCCCGAGGCGCCCTACGCCTGGATGCGCAACGGCGGCATGATCGACATCGAGTACGACGACAGCGCTGACGCCAAGGAGCACGAGATCGAGGCCTTCAAGGCCGAGCGCAGCGCCAAGGCCCGTGCCCGCGCTGCAGGCCAGGTGGCCACCGTGCGCCGCCGCCTGCCTGGGCGCGAGGGTGACGACCTGACACCGTCCTTTCCTCTCATCACCGGCGACCTGTCCTTCATTTCGCTGACCCTGGTGCTGCCGGCGTTGGTGCCGCTGCTGGCGCCGGGCGGCGCGCTGCTGATGCTGGTCAAGCCCCAGTTCGAGCTGCAGCCCGGCCAGGTGGGCAAGGGCGGCATCGTGCGCGACGCGGCGCTTTACCCGCTGGTCGAGCAGCGCCTGCGCGACTGCTGCAAGGAGCTGGGCCTGGAGGTAGTGGGCTGGCACGACAGCGCCATCGAGGGCGGCGACGGCAACCGCGAATTCTTCATCCACGCAAGGAGGGCGGCATGAGCCTGCCGATCAGCTTCGAGTTCTTCCCGCCCAAGACGCCCGAGGGCGCTGAAAAATTGCGCGCCGTGCGTGCGCAGCTCTACGCCCAGCGGCCGCAGTTTTGCTCCGTCACCTACGGCGCGGGCGGCTCCACGCAGGCCGGTACTTTTGCCACGGTGCGCGAGATCATTGCCGAGGGCCAGCAGGCGGCCTCGCACTTCTCCTGCATCGGCGCCACCAAGGACAGCGTGCGCCAGCAGCTCGCCGAATTGAAGGCCATGGGCGTCAAGCGCCTGGTGGCGCTGCGCGGCGACCTGCCCAGCGGCTACGGCCTGGGCGGCGAGTTCCACTACGCCAGCGACCTGGTGGCCTTCATCCGCGAGGAAACCGGGCGCGACTTCCACATCGAAGTCGCGGCCTACCCCGAGATGCACCCGCAGGCGCGGTCGTTCGAGGCGGATTTGCAAGCCTTTGCCACCAAGGTGCGCGCGGGCGCGGATGCGGCCATCACCCAGTATTTTTTCAACGCCGACGCCTACAGCCGCTTCGTCGATGAGGCGCAGCGCCTGGGGGCTGATGTGCCCATCGTGCCCGGCATCATGCCGATCACCGGCGCCACGCAGCTCATGCGCTTTTCCGACGCCTGCGGCGCCGAGATTCCGCGCTGGATCCGCCTGCGCCTGCAAGGCTTTGGCGACGACACGGCCAGCATCCGCGCCTTTGGCCTGGACGTGATCGCGCGCCTGTGCGAGCAGCTCGTGGCTGCCGGCGCGCCGGGCCTGCACTTCTACACCATGAACCAGAGCGCCGCCACGCTGGCGCTGTGCCAGCGCCTGGGGCGCTGAGGTGGGGCGCTGAGATGGGCTGGCACCTGCGCTGTTTCGGATGGCTGGCGCTGTGCCTGGTGCTGCCGCTGGCGCAGGCCAACGAAGGTTTGCAGCCCAAGGCGCAGGACTTTGCCCCGCTGGTGCTGACGCCGCCGGGCGAGGCCATGCTGCTCGACCCCGAGGGCAGCGCCACCGATGCCGATGCGGACGACGACAGCGCACCCGACCTGCCCGCGCCGCCGTCCTACGGGCTGCGCGAAACCGAGCGCGGTGCGGCCTCCTGGTATGGCGCGCGCTTTCACAAAAAACGCACGGCCAGTGGTGAGCGTTTTGACATGCGCGGCTTTACGGCGGCGCACCGCACCCTGCCGTTTGGCACCCGGGTGTGCGTGCGCAGCCTGCTCAACGGGCGCGCGGTGGAGGTGCGCATCAACGACCGGGGGCCGTTCCATGCCGAACGGGTGATCGACCTGAGCCAGGCGGCGGCAGAAAAAATCGGCGGCAAGGGCCTGGGCATCAAACAGGTGTCGCTCGCGCCCCTGGACGCGGGCGCGCTGTGCGAGGACGGCCCGCCGCCCGAGGAGGACGCGGCCAAAAGTGCGGGCGATTGATCAGCCGCCGTGCTCCAGGCTGTGCGCGGCGTGGCGATCCTGGCCGAGCAGGGCCTGCATCTGCGGCAGCGCCTGCTGCAGCGCTGGGTGCAGGGTGTAGGGCGGATTGATGACGAACATGCCGCTGGCCGGCAGCCCGGGGCGCTTGTCCTGGCCGGGTGTGAGCTTGCTCGATTTCACCGTCAGCGTGGCGTGCAGCCAGCCCTTGCCGGCCTTGGTGGCCAAAATTTTCAGGCGCCGGGGCAGGTCGTGCGCCTCCTGGCGGCCGATGATGGGGTACCAGACGGCGTAGCAGCCGGTGGCAAAGCGCTGCAGCGCATCCTGCACCATGGCTGGCACGCGCGCGTAGTCGCTCTTGATTTCATAGCTGGGATCGCACAGCAGCAGGGCGCGGCGGCTCGGTGGCGGCAGGAATTTCTTCACGCCCTCAAAACCGTCTTCGAGCAGCGTCGCCACCTGGCGCCCGGCTTCGAGCTGGGCGATGTTGCCGCTGAGCAGGCGGTGGTCGGTGGGGTGCAGCTCAAAGAGCTTGAGCTTGTCCTGCGGGCGCAGCAGGCGCTGGGCGATGAAGGGTGAGCCGGGGTAAATCTTGGCCTCGGCGCCGCTGTTGAAGCCGCGCACCAGTTCCACGTAGTCTTGCAGCGCCGGGGCCAGGGGTTGCTCCTTGGCGGCGGCCAGCAGGCGGCCAAAACCCTGGGCGGCCTCGCCGCTGGTGTGGGCGTAGTCGCCGTCGAGCCGGTACAGGCCGGCACCGGCGTGGGTGTCGAGCACCTGGAGCGCAGCATCCTTTTGTGTAAGATATTGCAAAATTGCAACCAGGGTCGTGTGCTTGAGCACGTCGGCGTGGTTGCCCGCATGGAAAGCGTGGCGATAACTAAACATGCGGCTATGGTAGCGGGCCCATGTGCGCCACAATCGGGCCGCACCCAATCTCCCTGCAACCGTGTGTCCATGACTTCTACTTCTCTCCCCGACCTGGCCGTCGGCGTCGATCACGTCGATGCCTTGCCCGTGGGCACACGCCTGGGCGAGTTCGAGATCATGGCCCTGCTCGGTGTCGGCGGCTTTGGCATGGTTTACAAGGCGTTCGACCATTCCCTGCGCCGCCAGGTGGCCATCAAGGAATACATGCCGGCGGCGCTCGCCGGGCGCTCCTCGGGGCTGCAGCTGTCGGTGCGCACCTCGGTTGATGCGCAGAGCTTTCAGGCCGGTCTGTCCTCTTTCGTCGATGAGGCGCGGCTGCTGGCGCGCTTCGATCACCCGTCGCTGGTCAAGGTGTTTCGCTTTTGGGAGGCGAACAACACCGCCTACATGGTGATGCCGCTGTACCAGGGCATCACGCTCAAGCAGGCGCGCCTGCAAATGCGCAAGCCGCCGTCCGAGGCCTGGCTGCGCAAGGTGCTGTGGGCCGTGCTCGATGCCTTGCGCGTGCTGCATGAGCACGACACCCTGCACCGCGACATCTCGCCGGACAACATCTTTTTGCAGGACGTGGGCCCGCCCGTGCTGCTCGACCTGGGTGCGGCGCGCCACGCCATCACCGATACCCAGCGCCAGCTCACCGCCATCCTCAAGGTCAACTACGCGCCGATCGAGCAGTACGCCCACGGCGGCAGCGCCGACGGCGAGCCGCCGCTGGCGCAAGGCCCCTGGAGCGATCTTTACGCCCTGGCGGCCGTGGTGCACGGCTGCGTGTGCAACGACATGCCGCTGCCCGCCTCGCTGCGCGCCATCCGCGACCGCATGGTGCGCTTCTCGCGCGTGGGCAAGACCGTCAAGCGCCAGTTTGGCGTTGAATATTCCGAGCCGTTTTGCACCGCCATCACGCAGTCGCTGGAACTCCAGCCCGAGCAGCGCCCGCAAAGCATCGACGCCTTTCTGGCCCTCATGGACATGCACAGCGCCCCGCCCGGGCTGGCGCAGTTCAACTGGCGCCAGGAGCTGGGGTCGAGCTGGGCGCCTTCGGAGGAGGCCCTGGCTTCGGAGCAGGAACTCGACTCTGAGGCTGAGCTGCCGACCCGTTTTCTCGACGCTCCGGCCGATTTGGCAGCGCTGGACCTGGATTTGACCGCCGCTGCGCCCGCTGCTGCGGGTGCTACGCCCATTCCCAGCGTGCGCGCCGTGACCCAGGCCCCGGCCCCCGCGCCGCAGGGCTTTGTGGCCGAACCTGTGCCGGCGCCGCGCCCACGCATCGACCGCCGGGTTCAACGCCGCCAGCGCTTGCTGATGCTGGTGCTGCTGGGCAGCGTGTTGCTGGCTGCCGCGCTGTGGTGGTGGTCGCGCTCGGCGGCGCCGGCGCTGGCGCCGCCCGTGCCCGCGCCTGAGGTCGTGGCCGCACCCGCGCCGGCCTCGGCGGCAGAGGAGCCCGAGGAAGTGGTGGAGTTTGTGGAAACCCCGGTCGAGCCTGCGTCCGCACCGGTGGCTGCTGCGCCTGCATCCACGTCCGCACAGGCCCCGGTGGCGGCACGCCCGCGCCGCAATGCGCCGCAACGCGCCGCGCCCGAGCCTGCCGCGCCGCTCCCCGCGCCTGCACCGGTCGTTGCCGCACCGTCGCCGCCCGCCCCCGAGCCCAAACCCACCCCGGTGCGCAACCCCGAAGATGCCTGCGCCGACGCCAACTTCATCGCCCGCCCGATGTGCCTGTACAACGAATGCCAGAAGCCCGGCCTGGCCCGCCACCCGGTGTGCGTGGCGCAGCGCAAGCACTACGAGGCCGAGGCCGAGCGCCGCCGCCTCTCGCCCTGATTTGCATAAATTTGTATAATGGCGGGCTTCGCAGCGTTTTGATTGGCCCCGCGACGAAGTTTTATCCCCACCTAAGAGGCTCCTTTTGAGAAGAGCACCGACCGTGGAAAAGGGCCGCCAACCCCTCTAGTTCAAGAGAAAAACCATGACTACTACTGTCAGCGCAAAGCCCGCTGAGGTTGTGCATGACTGGTTTGTGATTGACGCCACCGATAAGGTGCTCGGCCGGGTCGCCAGCGAAGTGGCCCTGCGTCTGCGCGGCAAGCACAAAGCCATCTACACGCCTCACGTTGATACCGGCGATTACATCGTCATCATCAACGCCTCCAAGCTCAAGGTCACCGGCACCAAGAGCCTGGACAAGGTTTACTACCGTCACTCCGGCTACCCGGGCGGCATTACGGCCACGAACTTCCGTGACCTGCAGGCCAAGCACCCCGGTCGCGCCCTGGAAAAGGCCGTCAAGGGCATGTTGCCCAAGGGCCCCCTGGGCTACGCCATGATCAAGAAGCTGAAGGTCTACGGTGGTGCAGAGCATCCGCACACCGCCCAGCAGCCCAAGCCCCTGGCAATCTAAGGAGCCGAGATGATTGGTGAATGGAACAATGGCACCGGCCGTCGCAAGTCCAGCGTCGCTCGCGTGTTTCTGAAAAAAGGCTCGGGCAAGATCACTGTGAATGGCAAAGACATTCAGCAGTACTTCGGCCGCGAAACCTCGATCATGATTACCAAGCAGCCCCTGGTGCTGACTGGCAACGTCGAAGCCTTCGACATCCAGATCAACGTCCACGGCGGCGGTGAATCCGGCCAGGCAGGTGCTGCCCGTCACGGCATCACCCGTGCCCTGATCGACTACGACGCCGCGCTCAAGCCGCAGCTGAGCCAAGCCGGCTTCGTCACCCGCGACGCGCGTGAAGTCGAGCGTAAGAAGGTCGGCCTGCACTCTGCCCGCCGCGCCAAGCAGTTCTCCAAGCGTTAATTCGCGCGGTTTACCTGCTCACAGCACCAAGGCCACCTGCGGGTGGCCTTGTGCTTTGTGGGTGCAAAATCCCTATCCCTTGGGGGCGCAAAGGCGCCGTGGGCCGTTGGGGCCCCGGGTTTGCAGTAGCATCGCCCCAGTTTTGAATTCTGGAGAACGCCATGAGCGCCGTTGCCCAAGCCACCCCCACCGAAGAAATCCCCGGCCCCATCCTCTTTACCGACAGCGCTGCTGCCAAGGTGGCCGACCTGATCGCCGAAGAGGGCAACCCCGACCTGAAGCTGCGCGTGTTCGTGCAGGGCGGCGGCTGCTCGGGTTTTCAGTACGGTTTCACGTTCGATGAAATCACCAACGACGACGACACCGTGATGACCAAGAACGGCGTCTCGCTGCTGATCGACGCCATGAGCTTCCAGTACCTGGTGGGCGCCGAGATCGACTACAAGGAAGACCTGCAGGGCGCGCAGTTCGTCATCAAAAACCCCAACGCCGAGACCACCTGCGGCTGCGGTTCGAGCTTCTCTTGATGCCCGCTTGGGCCCGCGCCAGCAACCGCCTTTTGGGGCGGTTTTTTTATGCCGATGGCTGGGGGGTCAGGCCGGGTAGATGGCGCCGAGCACCCGGGGGCCAGCGGCGCCGGTGACGGCGGCCAGATTGCCCGGCAGGCGCTGCAGGCAGCGCTGCGCCAGCCAGGCGAAGGCGGTGGCCTCCACCTGCAGCGGCGGCAGGCCATGCTGCGCCGAAGATTGCACGCGCCAGCCGGGCAGGCGTGCGGCCAGGCGCGCCATCAGTTGGCGGTTGTACGCGCCGCCACCGCAGACGATCAGTAGTTTGCTATTGTTTGCATAGCTGCTCGCGCAGTCTGCACAAGCGCTGGCGGTCAATTCGGTCAATGTGGCCTGGACATCGGCGGGCGCTGCCTGCGGCCAGTGGGCCAGGTGCGCTTGCAGCCAGGCGGGGTGAAACAGATCACGCCCCGTGCTTTTGGGCGGTGGCAGGGCCAGGAAGGGCTCGCGGCGCAGGGCGGCGAGCAAATCGGGCAGCACCTGGCCGCTGGCGGCCCAGGCGCCGTCGGCATCGTAGGGCTGGCCCCGGTGCTGCTGGCACCAGTGGTCGAGCAAGGCGTTGCCGGGGCCGCAGTCAAAGCCGAGCACGCTGGCGTCGGCGTGCAGCACGCTCAGGTTGGCGATGCCGCCGATGTTGAGCACCGCGCGTTCCTGCCCCGCCTGGCCGAAAAAGCCCTGGTGGAAGGCCGGCACCAGCGGCGCGCCCTGGCCGCCGGCGGCCAGGTCGCGGCTGCGAAAGTCGGCCACCACGGCGATGCCGGTGAGCTCGGCCAGCAGGGCCGGGTTGTTCAGCTGCAGGGTGTAGCCGGTGCCGTCGAAGGCTTGCGGGCGGTGGCGCACCGTCTGGCCATGGGCGCCTATGGCCTGCACGCGGTGGGCGGGGGTCTGGGTTTGCGCCAGCAGCTGCTGCACCGCCTGGGCATAGGTGCGTGCCAGGGCGTTGGCGGCCAGGGCGGCGCGGTGCAGCTCGTCGGCGCCGCTGCCGTTGAGGGCCAGCAGCTCGGCGCGCAGGGCCGGCGCCAGGGGCAGGGCGACGTGGCCGCGCACCTCGGGCCGGGCTGCCCCTAAATCGGCCAGCACGGCATCGACGCCGTCGAGCGAGGTGCCCGACATCAGGCCGATGAACAGTGCGGGCATGGGCGGGGCGCTGTGTGGCGGCTTAGTTGGCGCTGGCTTGCTCGATGGTTTCGGCGGCGGCCATCTGGCTGCTCATCATGCCGGCCACGCGGGCGAACGCCTGGCGCTGGCCTGCCGGGATGGGGGCGGCCGATTCGCTTTGCTGGGCGATGGTCATGGGGTCTTTTTGCTGGCCGTTGACGCGAAATTCAAAGTGCAGGTGTGGCCCGGTGGCCCAGCCGGTGGCGCCGACGGCGCCAATGAGCTCGCCCTGGCCCACGCTGGCGCCTTTTTTCACGTCGATGCGGCTCAGGTGCGCGTACACCGTCTCGTGGCCGTTGCGGTGCTTGATGAAGACGACGTTGCCAAAGCCGTTTTGCACGCCGGCGAATTCGACCACGCCATCGCCCACGGTGCGCACCGGCGTGCCGTGCGGGGCGGCCAGGTCGGTGCCGTTGTGCGCGCGCCAGGTGTTCAAGATGGGGTGAAAGCGCATCTTGAAGCCGCTGGAGACGCGGGTGTAGGCCACGGGCGAGGTCAGGTAGGCGCGCTGCAGGCTCTCGCCGTTGGCCTGGTAGTAGCTGCCCTTGCGCGCGCCCGGCGCCTGGAACCAGATGGCCTGGTGCGTTTTGCCGTTGTTGTGGAATTCGGCGCTGAGCAGGCGGCCGCTGCGCAGCGGCTCGCCGTCGGCTTCCAGGGTTTCATAGACGACGGCAAAGCGGTCGCCCTTGCGCAGCGAGCGGCGAAAGTCGATGCTGCCGGAGAACACGTCGGCCACCTGGTTGGCGACGGCGTCGGGAATGCGCGCGTCGTCGGTGGCGGCAAACAAGTTGCTGTGGATGACGCTGCCAGCCAGGCGGGTGTTGACCTGCAGCTGCCCCGTTTCGATGCGTGTGACCCAGGCGCCGGCGCTGTTGCGCTCGACAACCAGGCGCTTGAAGCTGCCGCTGTCGTCGGGTGCCCAGCGTGCGGTCAGGCGCACCAGGCGGTGGTCGTCGCTGGCCTCGGCCGTTACCAGGCGGTTGCTGCGCCCGAGCAGCTGCTGCTGCACCAGGTTGTCCTTGCGCAAGAAGGCGGCGGCCATCGGGTCGGCCACGCCCAGGCGCTGCAGCAGCGACTCGGCGGTGTCGCTGCTGCGCACCTGGTCGGAGCGGTAGAGCGAGAACGCCGGCATGGTGTCGGCCAGGGCGGCCAGGGTCTGGCCCTCGGCCAGGGACTGCACCGGCAGGCTGACGGTGGTGACGGGGAGCTCAGCCGGGTCGGGGCCGAGCGACGCCACGGCGTAGGCGCCGCCGCCGCCGGTGAGCAGCAAGGTGGCGATGGCGGCGGTGATGCGGCGCGGGTGTTGGCGTGCCAGGCGGGCCAAAGAGGCAAGCATGGCGTGGCAGGCGGTGGTCAAACCGTTGTTCAAGAGTCGATCCTCTGGGTGAAGTGCGTCCGCGAGAGGCGAAACCCCAGCTCGGGTCGGGGAGCCTGGACGCACTGAACAAACCGGAAAAAGCACCTTCGATGCAGTCGAAGGGGGCGGCTTTATTAGAATCCGCCTTTTGCAAATGAGGCCGAAGTATAGCGGTGAGCGCTCCCCCGGCATCCTCGAAAACCCTTATGAATCAATCTGCTACCACGTCCCCCGCGCCCAGCGCCGCAGTGCGCCAGGCCATGGAAATCAGCCTGCGCGGCGTCGATGAATTGCTGCCCCAGGATGAGTGGTTGAAAAAGCTCCAGCGTGCCGAGGCCAGCGGCCAGCCGCTGCGCATCAAGCTCGGGCTCGATCCCACGGCGCCCGACATCCACCTGGGCCACACCGTGGTGCTCAACAAAATGCGCCAGCTGCAGGATTTGGGCCATCAGGTGATTTTCTTGATTGGCGACTTCACCACGCTGATTGGCGACCCGTCCGGGCGCAACAGCACGCGCCCGCCGCTGACGGCCGAGCAGATCCAGGCCAACGCCGAGACCTACTACACCCAGGCGGCCAAGGTGCTCGACCCCGCCAAAACCGAGGTGCGCTACAACAGCGAGTGGTGCGACGCGCTGGGCGCGCGCGGCATGATCGAGCTGGCGGCCAAGTACACCGTGGCGCGCATGATGGAGAGGAACGACTTCCACCAGCGCTTCACCGACGGTAGCTCCATCAGCCTGCATGAATTCCTGTACCCGCTCTTGCAGGGCTACGACTCGGTGGCGCTCAAGGCCGACCTGGAGCTGGGCGGCACGGACCAGAAGTTCAACCTCATGATGGGCCGCCACCTGCAGCAGGAATGGGGTCAGGAGCCGCAGTGCGTGCTCACCATGCCGCTGCTCGTCGGCCTGGACGGGGTGCACAAGATGTCCAAGTCCAAGAACAACTACATCGGCATCACAGAAGACGCCAACACCATGTTTGCCAAGGTGCTGTCGATCTCCGACGACCTGATGTGGGACTGGTACACGCTGCTGTCCTTCCAGAGCCTGGAGCAGATTGCGCAGCTCAAGGCCGAGGTCGCCGCCGGGCGCAACCCCAAGGACGCCAAGGTGGCGCTGGCCAAGGAGATCACCACGCGCTTTCACAGCGCGGCGCTGGCCGATGCGGCGGAGCAGGACTTCACCAACCGCAGCAAGGGCGGCATTCCCGACGATATTCCCGCCGTGCAGCTCGCGGGCGCGCCGCTGGGCATTGCTGCGCTGCTCAAGCAGGCCAACCTGGCGCCCTCGACCAGCGAGGCTGGGCGCTTGGTCGATGGCGGCGGCGTGCGCGTCGATGGCGGCGTGGTCAGTGACAAGGGCTTGAAGCTGGCCGCTGGCACCTACGTGGTGCAGGTGGGCAAGCGCAAGTTCGCACGCGTGACCCTGGCCTGAGCGGCCGGGACGGGCTCAGGCGGCCAGCGCCTCTTGTGGTTCGAGCCCGAGGGCGGCGCGGAAAAACGGCAGGTAGGCGCGATCGACCTTGCAGATGTGGTCGATCAGCCAGTCCTTGAGAAAGTCCAGGGCTTCGAGCGAGACTTCCGCGCCGTCCTCAAAGCGCAGCAGCAAATCCATGGCCTTGGCCGTGAAGCGGTCGTGCTGCGCCTGGTGCGCCGGCGTTTCCGGGTAGCCGTGCCGCTGGAACAGCACTTCCTCGACGATGAAATGGTTGTGCGTGTAGTCCACCAGGCCTTCGAGCACCTCGCCAATCACGCTGCGCTGGGGCGCGGGGCGGCCCAGCTCCTCGTGCAGGGCGTTGGTCAGGCGCACCAATTCCTTGTGTTGGTCGTCGATTTCCGTAATGCCCAGCTCCAAGGTGCTGGTCCATGGCATGAATGTCATTGTTTGTGTCCTCCGGTGATGGCAATGCACCATGCTCGCTTAAAGGCCCATTTTTTATTGTGGTTATTACCCGGGTGTGTCAGTTCTTCTGAACATCGCTGCGCTAGATCAAGAAAAAACGCCCGCTGCTGCCCGCTTCGGGGTGGCGGGCGCTGGCGGGATAATCAGCAGCTGTCACCACTGCTTACCGTTCAATCTTTTTTATGAGCACCCCACCCCTGGACATCCTCGTCATGGCGGCCGGCAAAGGCACGCGCATGAAAAGCCGCCATCCCAAGGTCTTGCAGCGCCTGGCCGGGCGTGCCCTGCTGGGCCATGTGCTCGATGTGGCCGCGCAGCTGGCGCCGCGCCGCGTGGTCGCCATCACCGGCCACGGTGCTATAGAAGTAGAAGCTGCTTGCGCTGGCCTGGTAAGCCCTGGAGCCGGTTTTGATCAAAATTTTGACCTGAAATTTGCACGCCAGGAACCGCAGCTGGGCACGGGCCACGCCGTGCAGCAGGCCATGCCGGCGCTGGCGGAGTTTGGCGGCGACGGCCTGGTGCTGGTGCTCTCGGGCGACGTGCCGCTGACGCAGGCCGACACCCTGCGCGCCCTGGTGGCGGCGGCGCAGGCCGTGCCGGGCGGGACTTTGGCGCTGCTGACCGTGCGCCTGCCCGACCCCGCGGGCTATGGCCGCATCCTGCGCGGTGCGAATGGCGCGGTGCAGGGCATCGTCGAGCACAAGGACGCCAGCGCCGCGCAGCGCGCCATCGACGAAATCTACAGCGGCATCATGGCCGTGCCGGCGCGCCTGCTCGCGCCCTGGCTGGCGCGGCTCACCTGCGACAACGCCCAGGGCGAGTACTACCTGACCGACATCGTCGCCATGGCCGTGCACGACGGTCTGCCGGTGGTGGCGCACTGCATCACGGACGCGCAGCAGGTGGCGGGCGTGAACAGCCCGGCGCAGCTCGCCGAGCTCGAACGCGCGCACCAGCTGCGCCAGGCCGGCGCGCTGATGGAGCAGGGCGTGCGCCTGGCTGACCCGGCACGCTTTGAACTGCGCGCCGATGCCCGCAGCGGCCAGCGCGGCCAGTTGGTGTGTGGGCAGGACGTGGAAATCGACCTGGGCTGCATCTTTACCGGCAGCGTCGAGGTGGGCGCGGGCGCGCAGATTGGCGCCTACTGCTGCATTGCCAACGCCCGCATTGCCGAGGGTGCGGTGATCCACCCCTTCACCCACATCGACGGCGAGCAGGCTGGCGCCAGCGTCGGCCCCGGCGCGCTCGTCGGCCCGTTTGCGCGCCTGCGCCCGGGCGCGCAGCTCGGGCGCGAGGTGCACATCGGCAACTTCGTCGAAGTGAAAAACTCCACCCTGGCCGACGGCGCCAAGGCCAACCACCTGGCCTACCTGGGGGATGCCAGCGTGGGCGAGCGCGTGAACTACGGCGCCGGCAGCATCACCGCCAACTACGACGGCGCGAACAAGCACCGCACCGTGATCGAGGCCGACGCCCACATTGGCAGCAACTGCGTGCTGGTGGCGCCCGTCACCATCGGCGCGGGCGGTACCGTGGGCGGCGGCTCGACCATCACCAAGGACACCCCGGCGGGCGTGCTCACCGTCGCCCGGGGCAAGCAAACCAGCCTGAGCGCCAGCCAATGGCAACGCCCGCGCAAGACCCCCAAGACGCTCGAGACGCCGGCGCAGAGCTGAGCGCGCTGCGCGCCGAGCTGGCGGCCTTGCGCCAGGCGCACGCCGGGCTGCTGCACGCCGTCTCGCACGACCTGCGCGCGCCGCTGCGCCACATCAGCTCGTTTGCGCCGCTGCTGCGCGAGGCCGTGCAGGCGCTGCAGGCGGGCGACCTGGCTGCCGGCGCCGAAACCGAAGAATTTTTGCAGCCCATGGAGCAGGGCGCGCGCCGCCTGGCGCGCATGATCGACGCCCTGCTGCTGCTCTCGCGCACGGCCAGCGGGCCGCTGCAGCCCGCGCCCATCGACCTGGTGGCGCAGGCGCAGGCGCTGGCGGCGCAGCTGGCCGCGCCCGGCGCCCTGGTGCAGTGGCAGTGGCCCGCCGCGCCGGTGCTGCTGCAGGCCGATGCGGCGCAGCTGCGCCAGCTGCTGCAGGCGCTGCTGGAGAACGCGCTCAAGTTCAGCCAGGGCCGGGCGCCGGCGCAGATTGCGCTGCGGGCCGAACCTTTGGCCGGCGGCGGCTGGCGCTGGAGCGTGCAGGACAACGGCGCCGGCTTTGACCTGGCGCGCGCCCAGGGCCTGTTCGGCCTGTTCCAGCGCCTGCACCGCGAGAGCGAGTTCGAGGGCCTGGGCGTCGGCCTGGCGCTGGCGCAGGCGATTGCCCAGCGCCACGGCGCGCGCATCACGGCCCAGGCGCAACCTGGCGCTGGCTGCACCATCCACCTTGATTGGCCCGCGCACGTTTCGCACGTTTAGAAGTGACCCCCTATGCATACCAGCGCCCTGGTTCTTTTCTCTGGCGGGCAGGATTCAACCACCTGCCTGGCCCACGCCCTGGCGCGCTACGAGCGCGTCGAAACCCTGGGTTTTGACTACGGCCAGCGCCACCACGTAGAGCTCGATGCGCGGCGCACGGTGCTCGCGCGCCTGCGGCGTGAATTCCCGCACTGGGCGCCGCGCCTGGGCGAAGACCATGTGCTGGGCCTGGAGGTGCTGCGCCAGATTGGCGGCTCCAGCCTGACCGAGGAGCGCGCCATCGCCCTGCGCGCCGATGGCCTGCCCGACACCTTCGTGCCCGGGCGTAACCTGCTGTTTTTGACTGTGGCGGGGGCGCTGGCCTACCGGCGCAGCCTGCAGGTGCTGGTCACCGGCGTGTGCGAGACGGATTTTTCCGGCTACCCCGACTGCCGCGACGACACCATGAAGGCCATGCAGCTGGCGCTGAACCTGGGGCTGAACCAGCGCCTGCGCATCGAGATGCCGCTGATGTGGATAGACAAGGCCGCCACCTGGCGCCTGGCCGAGCAGCTGGGCGGCCAGGCGCTGGTCGATCTCATCGTGCAAGACACCCACACCTGCTACCTGGGCGAGCGCGGCGCGCTGCAGCCCTGGGGCCACGGCTGCGGTACCTGCCCGGCCTGCGCACTGCGCGCACGCGGCTGGGCGGCTTACCGCGAGAGCCGGTAGGGTTCCTCGAAGGGGCGAAAGTCCTGCTCCGCCAGCGCGCCCTCGATCCAGGCGCGCACGCCCGGCAGCGCCTGCACGCGCTGCACGTAGGCGGCAATGGGCGCCGGCAGCGGCAGGGCGAAAGTGGTCAGGCGCATACACACCGGGGCGTAGAAGGCGTCGGCAATGCTGAAATTGCCAAACAGCATGGGGCCGCCAAACTCCTGCAGCAGCGCGTCCCACATCTGCACCAGGCGCGCCACGTCGGCGCGCACGCCGGCGTTGTCGCGCCAGATCAGCGCCCCTACCTCGGGCAAATGCGCCTCGATGTTCATGCCGCAGGCGCTGCGCAGGGGCACAAAGCCGCTGTGCATCTCAGCGACCACGCTGCGCGCGCGCGCCCGGGCGCTGCGTTCTTGCGGCCACAAATGCTTGTCGGGATAAGACTCGGCCAGGTACTCGGCAATCGCCAGGCTGTCCCAGATGTGCAGCGCGCCATCGACCAGCAGCGGCACCTTGCCCGTGGGCGAGAGGCTGGCGAGCTGGGCCTTGAACTGTGAGTCGGGGGCAAAGCTGTCGAAGCGCAGCGGTTTTTCCTCGAACGCGATGCCCGCCTGGCGCAGCAGCACCCAGGGGCGCATGGACCAGGAGGAGTAGTTCTTGTTGCCGATGTACAGCTGCAGCATGGGTTTCATCCTTTGTTTCTGGCTCTAAGGCTTGCTGGGCAAGCGTGAGTAGCTATCATTTTTATACTGGCCAGATGGCGCCGTTGTCGTTCAGGATGGCGTCCAGTGGCAGGTCGTGGGCCTCGGGCTCGAAGTCGTCGATATAGCCCACGGTGTAGCCCAGGCCGACGGTTGCCGGGCGTGGCTGCAGGGCAGCGAGGGTGCGGTCGTAAAAGCCGCCGCCGTAGCCCAGGCGGTAGCCCCCCGGGCCGTAGCCGACGCAGGGCACGAACAGCAGCGTGGGGCTGAGCAGCTCGGTGTTCTTGGGCTTGGGGATGCCGTAGGCGTCCTCCTCCATCTCGCAGCCGGGGTACCAGGCGTGAAAGGTCAGCGTCTTGTGCTGCTTGTCGATCACCGGCAGGCCGATGCGCCGGCGCTCGGGGGCATCGAGCAGCTCGCCGTCTTCCTTCCAGCGGTGCAAGGCGGGCAGGGGGTCGAACTCGCCCTTGATCGACCAGTAGGCGCCGATGACCGTGTCGGTGCGCCCGAGCAGCCACAGGCGCAGCACGCGCTGCAGGGCTTCGGCGGCGAGCTGGCGATCGGGCAGGGCCAGGCGTTGCGATATCAGTTGGCGGCGCAGGGCGGCTTTGTCCATCACATAATTCCCGGTATGCAATGGCACAAGATTTTGACACCGCTGCTGGCCGCCGCCTGCCTGGGCGCCGCCAGCCCCGCCACCTGGGCCCAGAACGCGGGCGACGAGGTGCTGCTGCAGATGCAGCAGGCGTTTCGCAAGGGTGAGCGCAAAAAGCTCAGCCAGCTGCTGGCGCAGGCCGGCGGCCACCCGCTCGAACCCTGGGCCGCCTACTGGGAGCTGCGCGCGCGCCTCGATGAGGCGCAGCCGCAGGAGCTGCAGGACTTTTTCACGCGCTACGCCGGCAGCTACCAGGAAGACCGGCTGCGCAACGACTGGCTGCTGCTCTTGGGCCAGCGCCGCGACTGGGCGCGCTTTGCCGAGGTGCACCCGCAGTACCGCATGGGCGACGACCGCGAGGTGCGCTGCTACGCGCTCTACGTCGATCTGCTGCGCGGCCAGGCGCCGGCGCAGATAGAGAACCAGGCGCGCAGCCTGTGGTACGCGCAGCGCGACGCCGACGACGGCTGCACGCGCCTGGTGGGCCAGCTCTACAGCGACAAGAAAATCAGCGAGGCCGACATCTGGCGTCGCGCCCAGCAGGCGATGGAGGCCGGGCGCTCGCGCGCCGTGCGCGACGCCGTGGCCATGGTCTCCAGCGACGCGCTGCCCGAGCTGGCGCAGCTGCAGGCATCGCCCACCAAATACCTCACGGGCCGCGCCACGGCGGTGAGCCACCTGCGCCGCGAACTGGTGGCGCTGGCGCTCATCAAGCTCGCCACCAGCGACTACGAGGCCGCCGCCCGCCTGCTGGAACAAAAATGGGGCCCGCAGCTGAGCGTGCAGGAGCGCAACCAGGTCTGGGGCGTGATCGGCAAGCGCGCCGCGCAGCGCCTGTCGGACGAGGCCCCGGGCTACTTCGCCCAGGTCAGCCGCGATGCCGACCTGAGCGACGAGCTGCTGGCCTGGAAGGCGCGCGCCGCGCTGCGCGCCGGGCAGTGGAAGGCCGTGCGCCAGGCGATCGACGCCATGAGCGAGGCCGGGCGTGCCGACAGCACCTGGGTGTATTGGAAGGCGCGCGCCCTGCTCGCCGGCCGCCCGGGCGAGGCCGAGCGCCAGCAGGCGCAGCAGCTGCTGCACAGCATTGCCAGCGCGCGCGGCTTTTACGAGCAGCTGGCGCTGGAGGAGCTGGGTCAGCCCATCATGCTGCCGCTGGCGCCCGCACCCCTGACGGCGGCAGAAAAGGCCGCTGCCCAGGCCAACCCGGCGCTGCAGCGCGGCCTGTACGCCATCCAGATCGGCCTGCGCAGCGAGGGCGTGCGCGAGTGGAACTACGCCACCAACCTGCACCAAAGCGGCGGCATGGGCGACCGCGAGCTGCTCGCCGCCGCCGACCTGGCCTGCCAGCAGCAGGTGTGGGACCGCTGCATCAACACCAGCGAGCGCACGCGTGACGTGGTGGACATGGGCCAGCGCTACCCGACGCCGTTTCGCGCCCAGGTGCTCGAGCGTGCACGCGGCATCGGCTTGGACCCGGCCTACGTCTATGGCCTGATCCGCCAGGAAAGCCGCTTCATCATGGATGCGCGCTCGGGCGTGGGCGCTTCCGGCCTGATGCAGGTCATGCCGGCGACGGCGCGCTGGACGGCCAAGAAAATCGGCCTGGCGGGCTTTAGCCCCGAGCAAATCACCGACCGCGACACCAACATCACCATCGGTACCGCCTACCTCAAGCTGGCGCTGGACGACTTCGCCGGCTCCATGCCGCTGGCCGCCGCCGCCTACAACGCCGGCCCCGGGCGCCCGCGCAACTGGCGCAACGGCCCGCTGCTCGACGCCGCCATCTGGGCCGAGAACGTGCCCTTTACCGAGACGCGCGACTACGTGAAAAAGGTGCTGGCCAACACCGTGAACTACGCCGCCTTGCTCAGCGGCGCGCCGCAGTCGCTCAAGGCGCGCCTGGGCCAGATTGGGCCGCGCGACGCGGCCCAGCCCGAGCCGTACCGCGATTTGCCCTGAATTTCAGGATGAAAATGGCGTGTAAGGCACGCCAGTAAAGCGCGAGCAGCTATTAAAAATATAGCAAATCAGGCGTAGCGCTTGGCCCGCAGGTTGTCTTTCATCTGCTGCAGCAGCGGCTGCAGCGCCGGGCCGATGCGCAGCGCCACGCAGGTGGCGAGCACGTCGATCACCAGCAGGTGCAGCAGGCGCGAGACCATGGGGCTGTAGCGGTCGTAGCCCTCGGGGTGGTCGGCGGCGAGGTGGATGGCGCAGGCGCTGGCCAGGGGCGAGCCGCTGGCGGTGATGGCAATCGTGGTGGCGCCGTTCTTGCGTGCGATGTCGGCCGCGTCCATCAGGTCGCGCGTGCGCCCGGAGTTGCTGATGATGAGGGCGCAGTCGCCGGGGCCGAGCAGCGTCGCGCTCATCACCTGCATGTGGCCGTCGCTCGCCGAGATGCTGGTCACGCCCAGGCGAAAGAACTTGTGCTGCGCATCCTGCGCCACGATGCCGGAGTTGCCGGCGCCGTAGATTTCAATGCGCCGCCCCGTCTGCCAGGTGGCGGCAATGGCTTCGGCCGCCTGCTGCACGGCGGCCGTGCTGGCGGCGTTGCGGTACTGCAAAAAAGCGGCGACGGCGTTGTCCACCACCTTCACCAGCACGTCGCCGGTCTTGTCGTCGGCGTCCACGCTGCGGTGGATGAAGGGCACGCCCTCGCTCACGCTGCCGGCGAGCTTGAGCTTGAAATCGGCCAGGCCGTCGTAGCCCATGCTGCGGCAAAAGCGCACCACGGTGGGCTTGCTCACGTGCGCGCGCGCCGCCAGCTCGCGCACCGGCAGGCGGGCAAAGGCGCGGGCGTCGTGCAGCACGAGGCGGGCCACACGCTGCTCGGCGGGCGCCAGCGAGGGCAGGGAGGCGGTGATGCGGTCGAGCATGGGCAGTCGGTGGCGGCGGGGGGAGGCTGGCGCCGAATGTAACGCGGTTTCAACGCCTGGCGGGGCATACACTTGGGCCGCCGCCTTGTCGGCGACCGCTATTCGTTACAGGACAACACAGGCATGAACCAGCTCGACGCACTCAAGCAATGGACCACCGTGGTCGCCGATACGGGCGACTTTCACCAGCTGGCGCAGTTCCAGCCGCGCGACGCCACCACCAACCCGTCGCTGATCCTCAAGGCGGTGCAAAAGCCCGAGTACGCGCCGCTGCTGCAGGCCACCGTGGCGCGCTACCGGGGGCAGGCGCTCGACGCCGTCATCGACCGCCTGCTGGTGCGTTTTGGCTGCGAGATCCTGGCGCAGATCCCGGGCCGCGTCTCGACCGAGGTCGATGCCCGCCTGTCGTTTGATACGGCGGCCACCGTGGCGCGGGCCGAGCGCCTGATCGAGCTCTACCAGGGCGAGGGCGTGCACATCGACCGCGTGCTCATCAAAATCGCCGCCACCTGGGAGGGCATCGAGGCGGCGCGCAAGCTCGAAAGCAAAGGCATCCACACCAACCTCACGCTGCTGTTCTCCTTTGCCCAGGCGGTGGCCTGCGGTCAGGCCAAGGTGCAGCTGATTTCGCCCTTCGTCGGGCGCATTTATGACTGGTACAAGAAGCAGGCCGGCAGCGGGTGGGACGAGGCCGCCATGGCCGGCGCCAACGATCCGGGCGTGCGTTCGGTGCGCAAGATTTTCGAGTTCTACAAGCACTTCGGCGTTGCCACCGAGGTCATGGGTGCGAGCTTTCGCAACGTGGGCCAGATCCAGGCGCTCGCGGGCTGCGATCTGCTGACCATCGCCCCCGAGCTGCTGGCGCAGCTGGCAAACAACGATGCGCCGCTGCCCTGTGCGCTCGACGCCGAGGCCGCCCGGCACCAGGCGCAGCCCTTTGTGCAGTACGACGAGGCGGGCTTTCGCTACGCCCTCAACGAAGACGCCATGGCGACCGAAAAGCTGGCCGAGGGCATCCGCGCCTTTGCCGCTGACGCGCTCAAACTCGAACAGCTCGTGCTGGCCGCCTGATTGCTACGAACCTCGTAAACTCGCGTGTTACGCCCGCATGACGGGTGGCTCCCATTTTTTCTTTTATGCACCAAGTCGTCATCAGCGGCACCGGCCTGTACCAGCCGCCCTACACCATCAGCAACGCCGAGTTGGTCGAAGCGTTCAACCGCTACGTCGATCAGGAAAACGCGCGCCATGCCGCCGCCATCGAGGCCGGCACGCGTGCGCCGCTGGCGCATTCGAGCGTTGAATTCATCGAGAAAGCCTCCGGCATCCGCCAGCGCTACGTGCTGGAGAAAACCGGCATCCTCGACCCGGCGCGCATGTACCCGCATTACGCCGAGCGCGCCGACGACCAGCTCTCGCTCATGGCCGAGATCGCTGTCGCCGCCGCCGAGCAGGCGCTGGCGCAGGCCGGCAAGAGCGGCGCCGACGTCGATATGGTGCTGTGCGCGGCCTCGAACATGCAGCGCGCCTACCCGGCGATGGCGGTCGAGATCCAGCAGGCGCTGGGCGCGGGCGGCTACGGCTTTGACATGAACGTGGCCTGCTCCTCGGCCACCTTCGCCCTCGAGCAGGCGGTCAACGCCGTGCGCACCGGCAGCGTGCGCTGCGCGCTGGTGGTCAACCCCGAAATCACCTCCGGCCACCACGCCTGGAATGACCGCGACTGCCATTTCATCTTCGGCGACGTGTGTACGGCGCTACTGATCGAGCGCGCCGACCTGGCCACCGCCGCCGACACCTGGGAGGTGCTGGGCACGCAGCTGGCGACGCAGTTCTCCAACAACATCCGCAACAACTTCGGTTTCTTGAACCGCAGCGAAGACAGCGACCCGAACGCCCGCGACAAGACCTTCCGCCAGGAAGGGCGCAAGGTGTTCAAGGAGGTGGTGCCGATCGCCTCGGCGCACATCGAGTCGCACCTGGCGGCGCTGGCGCTGCAGCCGGCGCAGGTGCGCCGCTACTGGCTGCACCAGGCCAACCAGAGCATGAACCAGCTGGTGATCAAGAAGCTCGTCGGCGAGGCCAGCGCCGAGCGCGCGCCGCTGATCCTCGACGAGTTCGCCAACACCGCCTCGGCCGGCTCCATCATTGCCTTTCACAAGCACCGCGCCGATCTGCAGGCGGGCGATGCCGGCGTCATCTGCTCCTTTGGCGCCGGTTACTCCGTTGGCAGCGTAGTCGTGCGCAAGCGCTGATGGCGGCGCCCTTCCTGCGCTGCGACCAGAGCGCTGCCTGGCCCCAGCTGCAGGCGCACGCCCAGCAGCTGCAAGACCTGGACATGCGCCGCGCCTTCGCCCAGGACGGCGGGCGCTTTGCCCACTTCAGCCAGCAGGCGCCGGGGGTGTTTGCCGACCTGTCAAAAAATCTCTGGCAGCCGCAGACCGAGGCCCTGCTGCTGGCCATGGCGGCCGAGTGCGGCCTGGCGGCGCAGCGCGACGCCATGTTTGCCGGCGAGGCCATCAACCGCACCGAGGATCGCGCCGTGCTGCACACCCTGCTGCGCCGCCCGCGTGGCCTGGCGCTGGCGGGAGACCAGCCCTGGCTGGCGCAGGCGCTGCACGAAGTGCACGCCACGCTCGACGCCATGCTCGCCTTTGCCGAGCAGGTGCGCGCCGACGCGGCCATCACCGACATCGTCAACATCGGCATCGGCGGCTCGGACCTGGGGCCGCAGATGGTGGTGCGCGCGCTCGACGCCTACACCCAGCCCGGCCAGCGCCTGCACTTCGTCTCCAACATCGACGGCCACGAGCTGCAATCCGTGCTGCGCCGGCTGCGGCCCGAGAACACCTTGTTCCTGGTCGCCTCCAAGACCTTCACCACGCTGGAGACCATGACCAACGCGCGCTCCGCGCTGGCCTGGTTCCAGGCCCAGGGCGGGCAGGACGTGGCGCGGCATTTTGCCGCCCTCACCGCCTGCCCGGAGAAGGCGGCGGCCTGGGGCATTCGCACCACCTTTGGCTTCTGGGATTGGGTGGGCGGGCGCTATTCGCTGTGGTCGGCCATTGGCCTGCCGATTGCCATTGCCATTGGCAGCGCCGGCTTTCGCCAGCTGCTGGCCGGCGCCCATGCCATGGACATGCATTTTTGCCAGGCGCCGCTGGCGGCCAACCTGCCACTGCGCCTGGCCTTGCTCGATATCTGGTACCGCAATTTTCTCGGCTTCGGCAGCCGCTGCATTGCCCCTTACCACGCGGGCCTGCAGCGCCTGCCAGCGTACTTGCAGCAGCTGGAAATGGAGAGCAACGGCAAGGGCGTGGACATGGCGGGCCAGCCCCTGCCCATGGCCACGGCCCCCATTCTCTGGGGCGAGCCCGGCTGCAACGGCCAGCACGCCTTTTTCCAGATGCTGCACCAGGGGCGCGACCGCTTGCCGCTGGAAATCATTGCCGTGCACCAGGCGGCGCACGCCCTGCCCGGCCACCACCGGCTGCTGCTGGCGAACGCCCTGGCGCAGGCGCAGGCACTGCTCGTGGGGCGCAGCAGCGCCTGCGGCCACCGCCACTTTCCGGGCAACCGCCCGAGCAGCTTCTTCGTCCTCGATGCGCTCACGCCCGAGACCCTGGGCGCCTACCTGGCGCTGCAGGAGCACCGCGTGTTCTGCAGCGGCGCGCTCTGGGGCATCAACAGCTTTGACCAGTGGGGCGTGGAGCTGGGCAAGCAGCTGGCGCTGGAGCTGGTGGCGGGCCTGGAGGGCGGCGCCCTCGATGGGCTCGATGCCTCCACCGCCGGGCTGATTGCGCATCTGATTTAAAAAACAGGCGCAAAAAAAGGGCCGCAGCTGCGGCCCTTTTGTTTTTGGCGCAAGGCCGGGCTGATTACATGCCCATGCCGCCCATACCACCCATGCCGCCCATGTCGGGCATGGCCGGGGCTGCAGCGTCGTCCTTGGGCGCTTCGGCGACCATGCACTCGGTCGTCAGCAGCAGCGAAGCCACGGAAGCGGCGTTCTGCAGCGCGGTGCGGGTGACCTTGGTCGGGTCCAGAATGCCCATCTCCAGCATGTCGCCGTAGGTGTCGTTGGCAGCGTTGAAGCCGTAGTTGCCCTTGCCGTTCAGCACTTCGTTGACCACCACCGAGGCTTCGCCACCGGCGTTGTTCACGATCTCGCGCAGCGGCGCTTCGATGGCCTTGAGGATCAGCTTGATGCCGGCGTCCTGGTCGGCGTTGTCACCCTTGACGGTGCTGCCCACGGCCTGCTTGGCGCGCAGCAGGGCCACGCCACCACCGGCGACGATGCCTTCTTCCACGGCAGCGCGGGTGGCGTGCAGGGCGTCTTCGACGCGGGCCTTCTTTTCCTTCATCTCGACTTCGGTGGCAGCGCCGACCTTGATCACGGCCACGCCGCCAGCGAGCTTGGCCACGCGCTCTTGCAGCTTCTCGCGGTCGTAGTCGCTGGTGGCTTCTTCGATCTGGATGCGCACTTGCTTGACGCGTGCTTCGATGTCGGCTGCGGCGCCCGCACCGTCGATGATGGTGGTGTTTTCCTTGCCGATTTCGACGCGCTTGGCCTGGCCCAGGTCGGCCAGGGAGACTTTCTCCAGGCTCATGCCGACTTCTTCAGCGATGACCTTGCCGCCCGTCAGGATGGCGATGTCTTCGAGCATGGCCTTGCGGCGGTCGCCAAAGCCGGGGGCCTTGACGGCGACAACCTTCAGGATGCCGCGAATGGTGTTGACCACCAGCGTGGCCAGGGCTTCGCCTTCGACGTCTTCAGCAATGATGAGCAGCGGACGGCCAGCCTTGGCCACAGCTTCGAGCGTGGGCAGCAGGTCGCGGATGTTGCTGATCTTCTTGTCGAACAGCAGCACGAAGGGGTTGTCCAGCAGGGCAACTTGCTTCTCGGGGTTGTTGATGAAGTAGGGCGAGAGGTAGCCACGGTCGAACTGCATACCTTCGACCACGTCCAGCTCGTTGTTCAGGCTCTTGCCATCTTCGACGGTGATGACGCCTTCCTTGCCGACCTTGTCCATGGCGTTGGCGATGATTTCGCCGATGCTGGAGTCAGAGTTGGCGGAAATGGAGCCCACCTGGGCGATTTCCTTGCTGGTGGTGGTGGGCTTGGATGCCTTCTTCAGCTCCTCGACCAGGGCGGCGACGGCCTTGTCGATGCCGCGCTTGAGATCCATCGGGTTGATGCCGGCGGCGACGTACTTGCTGCCTTCGCGCACGATGGCCTGGGCCAGCACGGTGGCGGTGGTGGTGCCGTCACCAGCGTTGTCGCTGGTCTTGGAGGCCACTTCCTTCACGAGCTGCGCGCCCATGTTCTGCAGCTTGTCCTTGAGTTCGATTTCCTTGGCCACGGACACGCCGTCCTTGGTCACGGTGGGGGCGCCGAACGAGCGCTCGAGCACCACGTTGCGGCCTTTGGGGCCCAGGGTCACCTTGACCGCGTTGGCCAGGATGTTCACGCCTTCAACCATGCGAGCGCGGGCTTCGCCGCCGAAAACTACGTCTTTTGCTGCCATGTGTGGCTCCTACGAATTTGAATGAAATACGGTTCTAGCGCCCGTCAATCAAGCGCTAGCAGCTATCAATTAAATAGCGATCGGCTTATTTCTCGACGACGGCGAACAGGTCGTCTTCTTTCATGACCAGCAGCTCTTCGCCGTTCATCTTCACGGTTTGGCCGCTGTATTTGCCGAACAGCACGCGGTCGCCGACCTTGACGGTCAGGGCGCTGAGTTCGCCCTTGTCGTTGCGCTTGCCCGGGCCGACGGCCAGCACTTCACCCTGGTCGGGCTTCTCGGCGGCGTTGTCGGGGATGACGATGCCCGAGGCCGTCTTGGTTTCGTTTTCGAGGCGCTTGACGATCACGCGATCGGCGAGGGGACGAAGGTTCATGGTTTCTCCTGAAGATGTACCAAGGGGTGGACCGAACCAGCCTGCAACAGGCTGGCGAATGCATGGGAGGGGTGTTGTTAGCACTCGACCCCAACGAGTGCTAATGATAAGGGCGATTGCGGCGGTTTCAAGAGCCGGGGTTGTGCGTGTCAACCCAGGGGCAGGAACTGGCGCAGGACGTGGAAGTGGTCTTCAAAGAAGGCATCTTCGAGCGCCGCCAGGCTGGCGATGGGCTGCCACTGCGCCTGCGCCGCATCGTCGCCGCCGCGCACCGGCGGCAGGGCAGCGGCGCCAAGATCGAAGTAATGCACGTGCGTCACGGTGCGCCCGCGCTGGCTGCGCCCGGGGTGGTCAAACACCCGCACGGCCTGCAGCGCGGCCTGCATGGCCGCAGCATCGAGCGGCCAATGCGTTTCTTCCTGCAGCTCGCGCAGGCAGGACTGCCACAGCGTGTCCTGCGGCTCCAGAAAGCCCCCGGGCAGCGCCCACAGGCCCTTGCCCGGGGCGTGGGCGCGGCGAATCAGCAGCACCCGGTCCTGGCAGCGCAGCACGGCGTCCACCGTCACGAACACCGGCGGGTAGGGCGCGCCGGCCCAGCTGGCGCGGTAGGCGCGCAGCACCTGCCATTCCTCCTGCAGGGCGGCGTAGGCCGGCAGTTGGGCAAAGGCGGCCAGCCAGGCCAGGGTGCTGGCAGGCATCTGCTCGGCCAGTGGCGCCAGGGCGGCGGGGCTGTTGAAATAGGCGTCGCGGATGGCGGTGGCGTCGATGGCGCCCTGGCGCTCCATGCGGATCAGCTCCCAGCCCGGGAAGGCGCGCAGGTAGTTGCTGCTGGCATCCTTGAAATGGCCGACCAGGCCGATGCGCGCCCCGGGCGTGGTGTGTGCCGCCACCGCCTGTTGCACCGCTTGCTGCACGGCCTGGGCCCAGCGCGGCTCGTCGTAGTAGTCGCGCACGGGCAGCACGGTCAGGCGGGCCTGCTCCGCCTCGGGCAGGGCGGCGCGCAGCAGGGCGGCGCGCTCTTGCCAGGTAAAGGGGTTCTTCGGGCTGCGCGCCTGGTGCGCCGAGCCCACGACCACCACCACCTGCCGCGCCTGCGCCAGCGCCGCCTGCAGCAGTGCCAGATGGCCGTGGTGCACGGGCTGGAAGCGGCCAATGAGGACGGCGGTGTCGAGCATGTGTTTGCTATGAAAAATATAGCTGCTAGCGCTTGGTGGATAAGCGCTGGCGGCTATTTTTCTCACAGCCCCGCCGCTGTGCGCAGCGCTTGGGCTTTGTCCGTCCTCTCCCAGGTGAACTCGGGTTCCTCGCGGCCGAAGTGGCCGTAGGCGGCGGTCTTGCTGTAGATGGGGCGCAGCAGATCGAGCATCTGGATGATGCCCTTGGGGCGCAGGTCGAAGTGCTCCTGCACCAGCTTGGCGATTTCGTGGTCGGGGATCACGCCCGTGCCTTCGGTATAGACCGTCACGTTCATGGGCCGCGCCACGCCGATGGCGTAGGCCACCTGGATCTGGCACTGGCGCGCCAGACCGGCGGCGACGATGTTCTTGGCCACGTAGCGCGCGGCGTAGGCGGCGCTGCGGTCCACCTTCGTCGGGTCCTTGCCGGAAAAAGCGCCGCCGCCATGCGGGCAGGCGCCGCCGTAGGTATCGACGATGATCTTGCGCCCGGTCAGGCCGCAGTCGCCCTGCGGGCCGCCGACGACGAAGCGCCCGGTGGGGTTGATGAGGTATTGGGTGTCCGCCGTGATCCACTCCTTGGGCAGCACGGGCTTGATGATGTCTTCGATCACCGCCTCGACGAAGGCGCTCTTCATCTTGGTGCCGTCGCTCATCTCGGGGCTGTGCTGGCTCGACAGCACCACGGTGTCGATGCTGTGCGGCTTGCCATCGACGTAGCGCATGGTCACCTGGCTCTTGGCGTCCGGGCGCAGGAAGGGCAGGCGGCCATCTTTGCGCAGCTGCGCCTGGCGTTCGACCAGGCGGTGCGCGTAGTAGATGGGCGCGGGCATCAGCTCGGGCGTCTCGTCGCAGGCGTAGCCGAACATCAGGCCCTGGTCGCCGGCGCCGGTGTTGAGGTGGTCGTCGCTGGCGTGATCGACGCCCTGGGCGATGTCGTTGCTCTGCTTGTCGTAGGCCACGAGCACGGCGCAGCCTTTGTAGTCGATGCCGTACTCGGTGTTGTCGTAGCCGATGCGCTTGATGGTGTCGCGCGCCACCTGGATGTAGTCCACGTGGGCGTTGGTGGTGATTTCACCGGCGAGCACCACCAGGCCGGTGTTGCACAGCGTCTCGGCAGCGACGCGCGAGCGCGGGTCTTGCGCAAAAATTGCGTCCAGGATGGCGTCCGAGATCTGGTCGGCGACCTTGTCGGGGTGGCCTTCAGAGACGGATTCGGAGGTGAAGAGAAAGTCGTTCGCCATTTGAATAAACTCCACAGGTTGCAGCATTTTGGGCGTTGCCCTTGCTCTGGGAGCTTGGCGAACGCTTTAGCAGTTTTGTTTACCGTCGCCCTGCAAGTTGCTCATTTAACTCGGCGACCAAGCCTGTATTTTAATGCCTTTGATCTTCCGGTTTTTGTCCTTGTGGCCTTTGTGGCTGCTGCACGGCCTGGGCGCGGCCCTGGGCTGGGTGGCGTTTGTGGCCTCGGCCACGTACCGGCGCCGGTTTCTGGCCCACGCGCAGCTGGCGGGCTACGGCTTTGCGCAGGTGCGCGCCGCTGTCGGTCACGCCGGGCGCATGGTGGCCGAGCTGCCGCGCCTGTGGCTCGGGGCGCCGCTCGCTTGCGACATCGTGAATGCCGAGTGCGTCGAGCGTGCCTGGGCGGCGGGCCGGGGCATTGTGTTCCTGACGCCGCACCTGGGCTGCTTTGAACTCTCGGTGCAGGCGGCGGCGCAGCGCTGGGCGGGCGCGCATGGCGCCATCACCGTGCTCTACCGCCCGGCACGCCAGCCCTGGCTGGCCACCATCATGCGCACCGCGCGCAACCGTCCGGGGGTGCAGGCGGTGCCCACCGATCTCTCGGGCGTGCGCCAGATGCTCAAGGCCCTGCGCCGGGGCCGGGCCGTGGGCCTGCTGCCCGACCAGGTTCCGCCCGAGGGCCAGGGCCAGTGGGCGCCGTTTTTTGGCCGTCCGGCCTACACCATGACCCTGGCGGCACGCCTGGCACAGCAAACCGGTGCCAGCGTGCTGCTGGCGCGCTGCGAGCGCCGCGCCTGGGGCCGTGGCTACACCTTGATTCTGGAGGAATTGCCTGTGCCCCTGTCCGATCAGCTCGACGCTGCCGTGCTGCAGCTCAACCAGGCGATGGAGGCCACCATCGGCCAATGCCCGCAGCAGTACCTGTGGGGCTATGCGCGCTACAAGCAGCCGCGCGTGGAGGCCCAGGCATGATGGCGCGCGCCGGCATCTGGTTCATGCAGTCCCTGGCCCGGCTGCCGCTGTCGTGGCTGCGCGCCCTGGGCTGGCTGCTGGGGCAGGTTTTGTACCTGCTGGTGTGGCCGCGCCGGCGCGTGGCGCTGCGCAACCTGCAGCTGTGCTACCCCGAGGCCAGCGCCGCCCAGCGCCGCACCTGGGCACGCCAGACCTTTGTGTATTTCTGCCAGGCCTGGCTCGATCGCAGCTGGCTGTGGTCGGCGCCGCAGGCGGTGGTGGCGCAGCGCGTGCAGCTGCAAGGGGCGCTGCACGAGCTCGACGGCACGACGCCGACGATCTTGTTCGCGCCGCACTTCTACGGCATGGACGCTGGCGGCCTGGCGCTGCCGCTGCACACGGCACGGGCCTTCACCTCGATTTTTTCCACCCATCCCAATCCCGCGATCGACGCCTGGTTCATGGCCGGGCGCCAGCGCTTTGGCGAGGTGCGGATGCTCAACCGCGCCGACGGCGTCAAGCCCATCATCGCCAACCTGCGCCAAGGGGGGCTGCTGTACCTGCTGCCGGACATGGACTTTGGCGCCAAGGAGTCGATCTTCGTGCCGTATTTTGGCCAGCAGGCGGCCACCGTGCCCTCGCTCTCGCGCTTTGCACGCCTGGGCCGCGCCAAGGTGCTGGGCATGTACACGCGCATGACGCCCACCGGCTACGTGGCCGAGATCACCCCGGCCTGGGACAACTTCCCGACCGAGGACGTGGTGGCCGACACCACGCGCATGAACCGCGAGTTGCAAGCGGCCATCGCCACCATGCCGGGCCAGTACTACTGGGTGCACAAGCGCTTCAAGACCCGGCCTGAGGGGCAGTCGTCGGTGTATTGAGGGTGTTTTATGGCGCTAGGAGCCTGTCGGACTTGGAGCGTCGAAAGCGAAAATCGGCCCCAGCGAGACCAGTTTTTGCCGGATTGGCAGCCCAATAGCCGAGCTATTGGGCAAAAAGACGGTGTTCTCGAAGAGCGGCGAAGCCAAAAATGGGCCGCTGCGGTCGATTTGCAGCCGACGATTTCCAAGTCCGACAGGCTCCTAACGCTTGTCTATCAAGCGCTAACAGCTATCATTTTTATAGCTATTCTGGGCTATCTGCAGTGGGCGTAGGCGCAATGTCCTGCGCCTCGGGGGCCTGGGCGGCCTCGGCCTGCGGCGGGTGCGCCCATTGCCACAGCAGCTGCGCCACGTCCTCCACGCCCTGTTTCTTGAGTGCCGAGAACAGGCGCACCTCGCCGCCGCCGGCGTTCAGACGCGTAATCGACAGCACCTTGGCCTGCTCGGCGCGCGTCAGTTTGTCGGCCTTGGTCAGCAGCACCAAAAACTTCAGCCCCGCTTCGACGCGCGGGCGCACCACTTCGAGCAGCGCCTCGTCGAGCTCGGTCAGCCCCAGGCGCGGATCGCACAGCAGCACGATGCCCGTAAGCCCCTTGCGGCTGACGAGGTAGTTGGCCATCACCTGCTGCCAGCGCTGCTTGTCGCTGCGCGAGACGGCGGCGTAGCCGTAGCCTGGCAGATCGGCGAGCACGGCGTCCGTCACGCCTTGCTTGCCCAGGGCAAAGAGGTTGATGTGCTGCGTGCGTCCGGGTTTTTTGGAGGCAAAAGCGAGCTGGCGCTGCTGCGTCAAGGTGTTGATGCAGGTGGACTTGCCGGCGTTGGAGCGGCCGACGAAGGCGAACTCCGGCACCTCGACGGGCGGCAGCTGGTGCAACTGCGCAGCGGTAGTGAAAAAGCGCGCCGTGTGCATCCAGCCCATGGCGGTTTTTGCGTCGGGTACGCCGAGGGGGGAAGGGGCTGCATTAGATGCAGCGCAAAGCTTGGTCATGGGAGATGGGGATGCCGTAATCCCTCATTGTAGAATTGCGCGGATTTTCCCTGACATGACATAACCAGACTGCCCTCGATATGAAGTTGCTCGCCTCCTTGCTGACAGCTGCCGCTCTGGTGGCCCCTGCGCTCTCCGCTTTTGCTGCCGACCAGGCCCCGGCCAAGCCCGACCTGACCAAAGGGGAGGCCAGCTACGCTGCCGTGTGCGCCGCCTGCCACGGTGCCGATGGCAATTCCGCCATCCCAACCCAGCCCAGCCTGGCGCAGCAGCACCCTGAATACCTGGCCAAGCAGCTGCAGGAATTCAAGTCCGGCAAGCGCGCCGACGCCATCATGGCCGGCATGGCTGCGATTCTCACCGACGAGGACGTGAAGAACGTCTCCGCCTGGCTCGCCACGCAGCAGGCCAAGCCCGGCGCGGCGCAAGACAAGGAACTCGTCGGCCTGGGCGAGCGCATCTATCGCGGTGGCCTGCAAGATCGCCACATTGCCGCCTGCGCCGGCTGCCACAGCCCCAACGGTGCTGGCATTCCGGCCCAGTACCCGCGTCTGTCGGGTCAGCACGCTGAATACACCGTCGTCCAGCTCAACGCCTTCCGCGACGGCAAGCGTGCCAACAGCCCGCAAATGACCGGCGTCGCCGCCAAGATGACGGACCGCGAGATCAAGGCCGTGTCGGACTACATTGCCGGGTTGCGCTGATAGTTATTGATTCGCGTCAAAATCCGGGCGCCACTTTGGCATAGCCCCCGGAACCTTTCGCCCACGAGCAATCCCAACAAAGGCGGGCCCATCGCAGACGATGGTTCCGCCTTTTGTATTTTTGGCGCCCTTCATGACGGACTCCACCCACGGCCTTCGTATTCATTCCCGCTCCCAGGTGCTGCGCGCTGCGGTGGAGTTGCTGTCGTCGATGCGCTTTGCCATCGCCTTGTTGACGGTGATCTGCATTGCGTCGGTCATTGGTACCGTGCTCAAGCAGCAAGAGCCCCTGGTCAACTATGTCAACCAGTTTGGACCGTTCTGGGCCGAGCTGTTTCTGGCGCTCAAGCTCAACGCGGTGTACAGCGCCTGGTGGTTCTTGCTGATTCTGGCTTTTCTCGTCGTCAGCACCTCGCTGTGCGTGGCGCGCCACACGCCCAAGTACCTGGCCGATCTGCGCAATTACAAAGAAAACATCCGGGTGCAGAACCTGCAAGCCTTCCACCACAAGGCGCAGGCGGATGTGGCCGATGCCACCAGCGAGGTGGCAGCGCAGCGCATTGGCCAGCTGCTGGTCAGCGGCGGCTGGAAGGTGCGCCTGCAGCAGCGCAGCACGCCCCAGGGCGAAGGCTGGATGGTGGCCGCCAAAACCGGGGGGCTGCACAAGATTGGCTACATCGCCGCGCACAGCGCCATCGTGCTCATTTGCCTGGGCGGCCTGCTCGATGGCGACCTGATCGTGCGCGCGCAGATGTGGCTGGGCGGCAAGACGCCGTTCACCGGCAGCGGCACGGTGTCGCAGGTCGGGCCCGAGCATTTCCTGTCGGAGCGCAACCCCACGTTCCGGGGCAACCTGGTGGTGTCCGAGGGCGGGCAGTCGAGTACGGCGGTGCTCACGCAGTCCGACGGCATCTTGCTGCAGGAGCTGCCCTTTAGCGTCGAGCTGAAAAAATTCATCGTCGAGCATTACGACACCGGAATGCCCAAGCTCTTTGCCAGCGAGGTCGTGATCCACGACAAGGCCACAGGCGAGAAGGTCGAGCAGCGCATCGAGGTCAACCACCCCGGCCACTACAAGGGCGTGGAGATTTACCAGTCGAGCTTTGACGACGGCGGCTCGCACCTCAAACTGCGCGCCGTGCCCATGGCGGCGGGCGTGCAGCCGTTCGCGGTGCAGGGCCAGGTTGGTGGCCAAACGGCCATTACGGACCCGGTCAGCGGCGAGAAACTCACACTTGAATTTACCGGCCTGCGCACCATCAACGTCGAGAACATGGAAGACGAGGCCTCTGGTGCCGATGTGCGCAAGGTTGATCTGCGCAGCGCCATCGAGGAACGCCTGGGTGCAGGCCACAAGACGGCGACGAAAAAAGACCTGCGCAACGTCGGCCCGAGCGTGAGCTACAAGCTGCGCGACGGCGCCGGCCAGGCGCGCGAGTACAACAACTACCAGCTGCCGGTCGATCTGGGCGAGGGCGTGCCCCTGTACCTGCTGGGCGTGCGCGAGAGCCCGAGCCAGCCCATGCGCTACCTGCGCATTCCTGCCGATGAGCAGGGCAACCTCGACGGCTTCCTGCGTCTGCGCGCGGCCCTGAACGACCCGGCCATGCGCGAGCGCGCCGTGCAGGCTTACGTGGCCGAGGCCGTCGATCCGGCGCGCAAGGAGCTGCGCGCGCAGCTGGCCGTGTCGGCGCAGCGCGCGCTGGGGCTGTACGCCGGCACGCGCGGCGAAGATGGCCAATGGCATGGTGGTCTCAAGGCCATCTCCGACTTCATGGAGGCGGGCGTGCCCGAGGCCGAGCGCGAGCGTGCGGGCGAGGTCTTTATCCGCATCCTCAACGGCGCCCTGTTCGAGCTGGCGCAGCTCAGCCGCACCCAGGCCGGCCTGGCGCCCATGCAGCCGAGTGCCCACACCCAAGCCTTCATGACGCAGGCCGTGTTCGCCCTGAGCGACGCGCAGATTTACCCCGCCCCCATCGCCTTTGCGCTGGAGGACTTCCAGCAGGTGCAGGCCAGCGTCTTCCAGGTGGCGCGGGCGCCGGGCAAGAACGTGGTCTATCTGGGCTGCGCCTTCCTCATCCTGGGCGTGTTCGCCATGCTCTACATCCGTGACCGGCGCATCTGGGTCTGGCTGGCACCGCAGGACGGGCGCGTGCACGCCACCATGGCGCTGTCGAGCAACCGCAAAACCCTCGACGGCGACCGCGACTTCGCCGACCTCAGCCGCAAACTCATTGGCGCGCAGGCGCCGGGAGCCTCCACATGAACACCGCGACCACCACGCTGACCCTGAACGAAGGGTATTTTTCCCGCCGCAACTGGTTTGACTGGCTGTTTGCCCTGCTCGTCGTCGCTGGCGGCCTGTTTGCCTTGCAGCGCTACGCTGCCTTCATGGATGGGTATGAAAAAGGCATTCTGCTGTGCACCATCCCGAGCTTGATCTGGTTGGGCTGGTTCTGGCGCCCGCTGGCAACGCTGATGCTGGCCGTGGCCGGTCTGTCGCTGCTGGCGCTGGGTCTGTACCAAGGGGCCGATGGCGGCAGCCTGGCGCGGGCCGATGCCGTGTTCGGCCTTAAATACTTCCTCTCCAGTCAATCGGCCATTTTGTGGATGAGCATGTTGTTCTTCATGAGCACGCTGTTCTACTGGATCGGCATGTTCACGCGCGGCCAGGGCGACGTCATGGCACTGGTCGGTTCGCGCCTGGCCTGGGTGGCGGTGGCGCTGGCGCTGATCGGCACCATGGTGCGCTGGTACGAAAGTTACCTCGTCGGCCCCGACGTCGGCCATATCCCGGTGAGCAATCTGTACGAAGTCTTCGTCATGTTCTGCTGGATGACGGCGCTGTTCTACCTGTACTACGAAAAGCAGTACGAGACCCGCGCCCTGGGCGCCTTCGTCATGCTGGTGGTGAGTGCGGCGGTGGGCTTTTTGCTCTGGTATTCGGTGGTGCGCGAGGCACACCAGATCCAGCCCCTGGTGCCGGCCCTCAAAAGCTGGTGGATGAAGCTGCACGTGCCGGCCAACTTCATCGGCTACGGCACGTTCGCGCTCTCGGCCATGGTGGCGTTTGCCTACCTCATCAAGCAGCAGGCGGGCGAGACGCGCTGGTACAAGCTGGCGCCGCTGTGGATTTTGGGCATGGTGCTGTGCTTCGAGCCCATCGTGTTCCGCCAAAAAGGCGTGGAAGGCGGCAGCAGCTACTGGATGGTGTACTTCGGCATCTCGGCGCTCATCGTCGGCGGCATTTTGCTCGCGCGCCAGCGCATTGCGGCCCAGCTGCCGGCGTTTGAGATCCTCGATGACCTGATGTACAAGGCGATTGCCGTTGGTTTTGCCTTCTTCACCATCGCCACCGTGCTGGGCGCGCTCTGGGCTGCCGAAGCCTGGGGCGGTTACTGGAGCTGGGACCCGAAGGAAACCTGGGCGCTGATCGTCTGGCTGAACTACGCCGCCTGGCTGCACATGCGCCTGGTCAAGGGCTTGCGCGGTACGGTCTCCGCCTGGTGGGCGCTGACCGGCCTGGTGGTCACGACCTTTGCCTTCCTCGGCGTGAACATGTTCCTCTCCGGCCTGCACAGCTACGGCACGCTGTAAACCCGTCGGATGCCCCAGCAAAAAGCCCTGCAATGCAGGGCTTTTTGCTATTTATTTAGGAGCTGCTCGCGCTTGCTGGATAAGCGTTGGCGGCTCTTTTTATGCTATGGCAGCAGGCGCTCGTGGGCAAAGGTCTGGGCGGCGCTCTCGCGCGGGCGGATCAGCGTCGTCTGCGCGCCATCGACCAGCAGCTCGGCAGCGCGCCCGCGCGTGTTGTAGTTGCTGGCCATGGAGGCGCAGTAGGCGCCGGTGGAGAGCACGGCGAGCTTGTCGCCCGGCTGCACCGCCAGGTGGCGTTCGCGCCCGAGCCAGTCGCCGCTCTCGCACACCGGGCCGACCACGTCGTACAGGCAGCGCACGCCTTCCGGGCGCGGCTGCAGCGGCACGATGGCGTGGTAGGCCTCGTACATGGCCGGACGCGGCAGGTCGTTCATGGCGGCATCGACGATGCAGAAATTTTTCTGCTCGCCCGGCTTCAAGTACAGCACCTCGGTCAGGCAGACGCCGGCGTTGCCCACCAGCGAGCGCCCGGGCTCGATCATGATCTTGCGCCCGCCGTAGCCGCGTGCGTCGAGCTGGGCCAGCAGCGCCGTCCACAGCGCGTCGGCCGCTGGCGGCTGCTCGTCGTGGTAGGTGATGCCCAGGCCACCACCAAAATCGAGGTGCTCGATGGTGATGCCGGCGGCCTCGATCGCTTGCACCAGATCGAGCACGCGCTCGATGGCGTCGCGGTACGGCGCCAGCTCGGTGATCTGCGAGCCGATGTGGCAGTCAATGCCGACCACGCGCAGCCCCGGCAGGCTGGCTGCGCGCTGGTAGGTGGCCAGGGTGCGCTCGTGCGCAATGCCAAATTTGTTGCCCTTGAGGCCGGTGGAGATGTAGGGATGGGTCTTGGCGTCCACGTTCGGGTTCACGCGGATGCTCACCGGCGCGCGCAGGCCCAGCTCCAGGGCGACCTGGTTGAGCACCTCCAGTTCGGCTTCGCTCTCGACGTTGAAGCAGCCAATGCCCGCTTGCAGCGCCTGGCGCATTTCGGCGCGGGTTTTACCGACGCCGGAAAAAATCACCTTTGCGGGGTCGCCACCGGCGGCCAGCACGCGCGCGAGTTCGCCGCCGGAGACGATGTCAAAGCCGCAACCGGCGCGTGCGAACAGCTGCAGCACGGCCAGCGACGAGTTGGCCTTCATGGCGTAGCAAATTTGCACCTGGCGCCCGGCAAAGCCGCACTGGTAGGCGGCCAGGGCCTGCAGCATGGCGGCCTTGGAATAGACGTACAGCGGCGTGCCGTATTCCTGGGCCAGCGCGGCCAGGGGCTGGCCTTCGAGGCAGAGTTCGGCGCCTTGGTAGGCAAGGTGCGGGTGGCCGGGCAGGGCAGGGGCGGTCATGGAGCGGTGCGGGGGGCAGTGGAGGAGGAGGGGGGCGCGTCGGCGCTGCGCGTGGGCAGCTGCGGCGTCAGCGTCTGGGGCAGGCTGGCGCGCTCACGGGCGGCAGGCTCTTGCGGCAGGTACAGGTCGCCGGTCTGGCCGCAGGCGACCAGGGTGGCCGCAGCCGCAGCAAGGGCTAATACCCTGACTAGAATTTGGCTGGCTTTGAACATGCCCAAATTGTATGACCGACCTTGAATTCATGGACCGCGCCGAGCGCCTGTTGCTCGCTGTCGAACAGGCTTGCGACCGCATCAACGACACCACCGACGCCGACCTGGACGCGCAGCGCAACGGTGGCGTCGTCACCATCACCTTTGCCAACCGCAGCCAGATCGTTATCAACTGGCAAAAACCGCTGCACGAGGTCTGGATGGCCGCACGCGCCGGTGGCTTTCACTACCGTTTCGACGGCGCCCAGTGGTGCGACACCAAGGGCGCGGGCGAATTTTTTGCCCACCTTGGCCGCTGCGCCAGCGAACAGGCCGGGCAGGCGTTGCAGTTCAGTGCTTGATGCTATCAATTTAATAGCTGCTAGCGCTTGACTGGTGCGCGCTAGCACCTGTTTTGGCTTGTAATTCTCAATTGCGGAATAGGTCAAGAATCTTGTTGCGCTCCTCGGGCGCAGGCGCTGCGGGCGGCTCGGTGGCGCCGCCAGCGCCTGTGGGCGCTGCGTCCAGGCCCAGGCTGGTGACGCCGGCGTTGCGCGCAAACTCCTCAAACACCCAATCGCCGCCGGCCTGCACCACGCCCGGGGGCACGGCGGGCTCGGTCACGGGCACACCCTGCAGCGCCTTGGCCATGAAGCTGATCCACACCGGCAGGCTCAGGCCGCCGCCGGTTTCGCGGCTGCCCAGGTTGCGCGGTTGGTCGTAGCCTATCCAGGTGATGGCGGTGACGGTGGGCTGAAAACCAGCGAACCAGGCATCCATCTGGTCGTTGGTGGTGCCGGTCTTGCCGTACAGATCGGGCCGCTTGAGCGTGGCCTGGGCGCGGGCGGCAGTGCCGGCGCGGGTCACCTCTTGCAGCAGGCTGTCCATGATGAAGGCGTTGCGTGCGTCAATGGCGCGCGGCTGCTGCTCCAGGGGCGGCGGGGTGAATTCGGACAGCACCTGACCTTTGTTGTCCGTGATTTTGGTGATGAGCCAGGGGCTGACGCGGTGCCCACCGTTGGCAAACACCGAGTAGGCCACCGCCATCTGCATCGGCGTGACCGAGCCCGCGCCCAGTGCCATGGTCAGGTAGGCGGGGTGCTTGTCGGCGTCAAAGCCAAAGCGCGTGACCCATTCCTGCGCCGTCTTGGGGCCCACGGCCTGCAGCAGGCGGATGGAGATCATGTTCTTGGACTTGGCCAGGCCGGTGCGCATGGACATCGGGCCGTCGTACTTGCCGTCGTAGTTCTTGGGCTCCCAGGCCTGGCCGCCGGTGGTGCCGGCGTCAAAGTGCAGCGGGGCGTCGTTGATGACGGTGGCCGGAGTGAAACCCTTTTCCAGGGCAGCGGAGTAGATGAAGGGCTTGAAGCTCGATCCCGGCTGGCGCCAGGCCTGGGTGACGTGGTTGAATTTGTTTTTGTCAAAGTCAAAGCCACCGACCAAAGAGCGGATGGCGCCGTCGCGCGGGTCGATGGCCACCAGGGCGCCTTCGACCTGGGGCAGCTGCGTCAGCTCGTAACCGCCCTTGGCCAGCTTGGCGATGCGCACCACGGCGCCGGGACGCAGGCGGATATTGGGCGGCGCTTTGTCGCTCAGACCCGATTGCACGGGCTTCAAGCCCTCGCCGGTGATTTCTATGGGGTCGCCGTCAGCGCGTGTCAGCACTACTTTGCGCGGGGTCGCTTCGAGTACCACGGCGGCGAGCAGGTCGCCGTTGTCCGGGTGTTGGGCCAGAACCTCGTCGATGGCCTCGTCGCGGGCATCGGCCGCGCTCGGCAGGGTGATGAACTGCTCCGGGCCCCGGTAATGCTGGCGCCGTTCGTAGTCCATGATGCCCCGGCGCAGCGCCTGGTAGGCCACGTCTTGCTCGCCCGCGTTGAGCGTGGTGTAAACGTTCAGGCCGCGCGTGTAGGCTTCGTTGCCGTACTGCGAGAACACCATCTGGCGCGCCATCTCGGCCACATATTCGGCGTGCACGCGCGTGTTGCTGGCGTTGGCCGCGCGGATCTTGAGGTGCTCTTGCTTGGCCTGCTGCGCCTGCTGCGCCGTGATGTAGCCGTTCTCCTCCATGCGCTCGATGATGTAGAGCTGGCGCACGCGGGCGCGCTTGGGGTTGCTGATGGGGTTGTAGGCTGACGGCGCCTTGGGCAGGCCGGCGAGCATGGCCGCCTCGGCGATGGTGATGTCCTTGAGCGGCTTGCCGTAGTAAGCCTCGGAGGCGGCGGCAAAGCCGTAGGCGCGATTGCCCAGGAAAATCTGATTCATATAAATCTCAAGAATCTGATTTTTTGTGAGCAAGTGTTCTAATTTGAAAGTCAGTAAGATTTCGTAAATCTTCCGGGAAAAAGTTTTCTCGGATGACAAATACACATTGCGCGCTACTTGCATGGTAATGGTCGAGGCGCCCTGGCTTTTGACCTTTCCCAGGTTTGCCAGCGCCGCACGCACCAGGCCCTTGTAGTCCACGCCGCCATGCTGGAAGAAGCGAGCATCCTCGATGGCCAGTACCGCGTCCTGCATCACCTGCGGGATCTCGGAGATGGGCGTGAGCGTGCGCCGCTCCTCGCCAAATTCGCCCAGCAGCGCGCCTTCGCTGGAGTACACGCGCATGGGCAGCTTGGGGCGGTAGTCGGCCAAATCCGACACATCGGGCAAATTCGGATATGCCATCGCCAGCGCTACGGCGATAGTCAGGGCCAGGGCAATGGCCCCCGCCGCTGCCAGGCCGAACAGCCACAGCAGCAGCTTGAGCGCAAAGCGCAGCCACGAGAAGCCCCCGCTGGTACGGGTGGCGGTGTTTTTTTCATTCGGCTCGGAGGTGGGCATGAAGCGCAGGCAGGGCTCTGGACGAGCCTCTGGGCAAGGTTGGAGCGGGCATTATAAAAATCTGCCCTCCCAGCCCGCCGGGCAGGGGCTTGGAAGGTGGTGCTGGCGGTGCCGGCGTGTGGTTTTGGCAACGCCAGGGGTGAAAAGCGGTGTTTTTCCCGGTTTCAATCTCTTTCGAGGCGAACGGGCTAGCTGCTAGTATCGTTGCCAAGTAATAAACAGCTTTGCGCGCCCGGCGTGCAATCCATCGTACACATCGGAGGGACTCCATCTTGATTTCACTGGAGACTTTGTTCAGTCGCCAGCCTGCCCCCTTGTTGGGTATCGACATCAGTTCGTCGAGCGTCAAGCTGGTCGAACTCGGGCGCGATAAGGCAGGTGCACTGGTCCTCGAGCGCTGCGCCATCGAGCCGCTTGAACGCGGCTGGATCACCGACGGCAACATTGAAAAATTCGACGAGGTCGCAGAGGCCGTGCGGCGCCTGGTCAAAAAAAGCGGCACGCGCACCAAGAACGTGGCCCTGGCGCTGCCGCCATCGGCCGTCATCACCAAGCGCATTTCTCTGCCCGGTGGCATGAGCGACCAGGAGCTGGAGGTGCAGGTCGAGTCCGAGGCCAACCAGTACATCCCGTTCTCGCTCGAAGAAGTGAGCCTGGATTTTTGCGTCGTCGGCCCCACCAAAAGCTCCCCGGGTGACGTGGACGTGCTCATTGCCGCCTCGCGCCGCGAGAAGGTGCAAGACCGCCAAGGCCTGGCCGAGGCGGCGGGCTTGAAGCCCGTGATCGTCGATATCGAATCCAACGCCTCGCGCCTGGCCGCTGGCCGCCTGATTGAAGCCCTGCCGAAAAAAGGCGTCGATGCCCTGGTGGCCTTGTTTGAAGTGGGCGCCCTGACCACCAGTATGCAGGTCATGCGCAACGATGAGGTGCTCTACGACCGCGACCAAGCTTTTGGCGGTGCCCAGCTGACCCAGCTCATCGTGCGCCAATACGGCTTTTCTGTAGAAGAAGCTGAAACCAAGAAACGCAGCGGCGAGCTGCCCGAGGACTACCAGTCGGCCGTGCTGCGCCCGTTCGTGGACAGCATGGCGCAAGAAATTGGCCGTGCGCTGCAGTTTTTCTTCACCAGCACGCCGCACAACCGGGTCGATCACATCATGCTCGCTGGCGGTTCGGCGCCCCTGGCCGGCCTGCCCGAAGCCGTGACGCAGCAAACAGGCTTTGCCTGCAGCCTGATCAATCCGTTTGACGGTATGGAAATTGGCGGTGCGGTGCGTTTGAAGAAGATGGTGCGTGAAGCGCCGTCCTACCTCACCTCCTGCGGCCTGGCCATGCGGAGGTTCCTGCAGTGATACTCATCAACTTATTGCCGCACCGCGAGGCGGCACGCAAGCGCCGCAAAGATGCTTACCAGGTCGCTATGGGCATCTCCTTCCTGGTGGGCCTGCTCATTGCCGGTGCGATCTATACCTGGTTCCAGGGCATGATCGAAACCCAGCGTGAGCGCAACGCCTTTCTCACCACTGAAATCAAGGTGCTGGAAAACCAGATCAAGGAAATTGCCACCATCGAAGACGAAATTGCCGCCCTGCGCGCGCGCCAGAAAGCGGTGGAAGACCTGCAGGCTGACCGCAACCTGCCGGTGCACATGCTCAACGAGCTGGTCAAGCAACTGCCCGACGGCGTTTACATCACCAGCCTTAAGCAGGCCGATCAGGTCGTCACCATGACCGGCATGGCGCAGTCCAACGAACGCGTCTCCGAAATGCTGCGCAACCTGGCCGACAACACGCCCTGGATTTCCAAACCCGAGCTGGTTGAGATCGTCGCCGCCCAGGTGGCTTTGACCGCACGCGACCAGCGCCGCGTGGCCTCGTTCAACCTGCGTTTTCGTCTGACGCGCCCCGGTGACGCCCAAAAGGCCGAGGGCGACAAGGGCGCTGCGGCTGCCAAGTAGGTGACACATGGCCCAAAAAAATAAAACTCCGTCGATCGACATGGCGCAGCTGCAACTGCAGTTGCAAAAGCAATTTACCAATCTCGATCCCAAAGACCCCTCGCTCTGGCCCCTGCTGCCGCGCGTGTTGCTGTGCGCGTTTATCGCTGTGGCCGTGGCTGTGGCACTGTGGTTCGCCTGGCTGACCGACTATGAGGTCGAGCTCGAAGCCGCGCGCGCTGAAGAGGTCACGTTGCGCCAGGATTACGAGAAAAAGCTCATCAAGGCGGTCAGCCTGGATTTGCTCAAGAAGCAGCGTGAACAGGTGCAGCAGTACGTGATCCAGCTGGAAAAGCAGCTGCCCAGCAAGGCCGAGATGGCGGCGCTCCTGTCCGACATCAACCAGGCCGGCCTGGGCCGCAGCCTGCAGTTTGAACTGTTCCGCCCCGGCCAGGTGGTGGTGCGCGACTACTATGCCGAACTGCCGATTGCCGTGCGCGTGACAGGCAAATACCACGACATCGGTTCTTTCGCCGCCGACATCGCCCACCTCTCGCGCATCGTCACGCTCAATAACATTTCGCTGGCGCCCGCCAACAAAGACAGTGCCGGCGTTTTGACCCTGGATACCACGGCGCGCACCTTCCGCTACCTCGATCCTGAAGAGATCCAGGCACAGCGCAAAGCCACAGAAGGGAAGAAGAAATGAGCCGCCTCTTGAAATGCACCGCCCTGCTATGCGCAGCAGTGGCACTGGCGGCCTGCGGCAGCAGTGATGAAGACGAGCTGCGCCAATGGATGCAGGAGCAACGCGCCAATGCGCGTCCGCGCATCATCCCCATCGAAGAGCCCAAGGAATTCAAACCGCAGGACTACCTGGGCAGCGGCGATGCTGATCCCTACAGCCCGCAGCGCCTGACTTTGGCTTTGCGTCGCGATTCGAGCCAAGTGGCATCCAACGCCGCCCTGATCGCGCCCGAACTTGCGCGGCGCAAGGAGCCGCTGGAGGCCTTCCCCATCGACGCCATGACCATGGTCGGCTACCTGGTCAAGGCCGATGGGCCCACCGCCTTGCTCAAGGTCGATAACCTGATCTACCCGGTAAAACGCGGCAACTACCTCGGTTTGAATTACGGAAAAATCGCCAAGATCACCGAAACCGCGATTGAACTGCGGGAAATCGTGCAGGACTCCACCGGAGACTGGATAGAACGCCACACCACGCTGGACCTACAAGAAGGTAAGCAAGAGGGGAAAAAATGATGAACACAACGACGACTCCAAAGTTCAAGCGCTGCCTGGCGGTGCTGGGCTGGCTGGCCGCCAGTGGCCTGCCTTTGTCCGCCCTGGCGCAAAACGCCATTCAATCCATCACCGGCGCTCTGCAGGGCGGGGCCGAGGTCATCAAAATCGACCTGGCCGAGCCCCTGAGCAGCCTGCCCACCGGCTTTGCCATCCAGTCGCCGGCGCGTATCGCCATCGACCTGCCGGGGGCCACCAACGGCGTGGGGCGCAACCTGGTCGATATCAACCAGGGCAACCTCAAAACCGTGAACATCGTGCAGGCCGGTGAGCGCGCCCGCTTGGTGCTCAACCTCAAGCAGCCCACCTCCTACAAAGCCGAGCTGCAAGGCAAGTCCTTGTTCATTACGCTCGACCCCGTGGCTGCCGGCACCGTGCCCGTCGCCGCCAAGGTGAATACCGTGTTTGCCCCCGACGCCAACACCGAGACCCTGCCGCTGCGCGATATCGACTTCCGCCGCGCCCCCGATGGTGCGGGCCGCATCGTCGTCAACCTGGCCAACAGCCAAGTCGGCGTCGATCTGCGCCAGCAGGGCAAGAGCCTGGTGGCCGAATTCCTGCACACCTCCTTGCCTGAAGGGCTGCGCCGCAAGCTCGACGTCTCTGACTTCGGTACCCCGGTGCAAATGGTCACCACCACCCAGCAGGGCGATCGCGTGCGGATGCAAATCGACCCCACCGGCGAATGGGAGCACAACGCCTACCAAAGCGACACCCAATTCGTCATCGAGGTGCGCCAGAAGAAGCAAGACCTGAGCAAACTCACCCAGGGCCCGGGCTTTTCGGGGGAGAAACTCTCGCTGAACTTCCAAAACATCGAAGTGCGCTCGCTGTTGCAGGTGATTGCCGACTTCACCAACTTCAACATCGTCACCTCCGACACCGTCACCGGCTCGCTCACCCTGCGCCTCAAAGATGTGCCCTGGGACCAGGCGCTGCAAATCGTCATGGACTCCAAGGGCCTGGGAATGCGCAAGACCGGCTCCGTGCTCTGGATCGCGCCCAAGGACGAGATCGATGCCCGCACGAAGAAAGACTACGAAGCCGCGCAGACCATCGAAAAATTGGAGCCGCTCAAAACCCAGGCGTACCAGATGAACTACGCCAAGGCGACGGAAATGGTCAAGCAACTGACCACCAACCAGAACGCCACGGCCGGTGGTGGCGCTTCCACCGGCACCACGGCCACGCGTTTCCTGACCGAGCGTGGCTCCGCCATTGCCGAGCCGCGCACCAACCAGCTGTTCGTCACCGACACCCCGAGCAAGCTCGAAGAAGTGAAGGCGCTGCTGGCCAAGCTCGATATTCCTATCCGCCAGGTGCTGATCGAGGCGCGCATTGTCGAAGCCCGCGACACCTTTGGCCGCTCGCTGGGCGTGCGCCTGGGCGCCACCGACCTGCGCGCCAACCGGGGCGGTGATGGTGGCTACGGCATTGGCGGCGGCAACCGCGTCGCCTGGGGTACCGACTACAGCAACGCCGTCAGCTCCAGTGGCGCTGGGGGCACGACCAATACCAGCGGCAACTTCGTCAACCTGCCGGCCAAGGTCAGCGGTGTGGACAGCGTGGGCTCATTCGCTCTGTCGATCTTCAACACCGCCGCCAACCGTTTCCTAACGCTCGAACTCTCGGCCATGGAAGCCGACGGCAAGGGCCGCGTCATCTCCAGCCCGCGCCTGATCACAGCCGACCAGACCAAAGCCTTGATCGAGCAGGGTAACGAGTTCCCGACCCAGGTCGCAGACGCCATGGGCGCCTACAAGATCGAGTGGAAAAAAGCCGTCTTGAAGCTGGAGGTGACGCCACAGATCACCCCCGAAGGCAACATCATCATGGACTTGGACATCAGCCGCGACAACCGGGGCGAGACCACGCCCTGGGGTATTTCTATCAATACTCGTCATGTGCGTACGCAGGTGCTGGTGGAAAACGGTGGCACGGTGGCGATTGGTGGTATTTTTGAAATGGAAGAATCCAATCAGGAAAACAAAGTGCCAGTGCTGGGAGATATTCCGGTGATGGGCAACCTTTTCAAGAGCCGTTCGCGGGATTCGGAAAAGCGTGAGTTGCTGATTTTTGTGACGCCGAAGGTTATTTCTGAACGTGCGGCTTCTAACTAATTTGTCAAGTGGAGTGAAAATGAATAAAGTACTCAATGGGATGGCCTTGCTGGCATTGGCAGGACTTTCTGCTTGTGGTGGTGGTGGTGGTAGTTCGGGGAGCGGTTCCGGTGGTGGTGCTGCGGCCGAATATGAAATAACACTCCGCGCTGATAAAGTGGTGTTGCCCGTAAACGTTGCTGGTGTAGGGCCAGGTAAGGGTGTTTATTCTCCCTATACTACTGTTTTATACGTTCAGGCAACTGTTGCTGGGCAGCCAATTCCTGGAGGGGTGGATATTTTTGGGTGCAATGTATCTGGTGGTCTGAATTCTGGTAGTCTTTATTATTTGGATGGCAATCCGGATCATGAGATTCAAGTGGATGATGGTCAAGGTGGGAAAATTTCTGTTCCTGGTGCCTATCGTTCTATTACTTTGGGTTCTAATGCTGGTGGTAATTCATTCCATTTCCATGCTGGCAATCAAGTCGGAACTTCTAGGGTAACCTGTGCTGTTACTGATCCGCGCGATAAGCAGCAAAAATCTGCAAGTATTGATATCACTGTCGGTGGGCCGACGGGTAAAGTTGCAAGCATTGAGGCTATTGCTGCATACAAATCGCTCGGTTCCCAGGGGAATTTGAATAATGTACCCACGGCATCTGCAATACAAGTGCAGGTGCGGGATGACTCGAATCAGCCTGTTTCTGCTGGGGGGGGGGCCAATCTTCAGGTTGGAATTGTTTCCGGTGCTGGGAGTTTGGGGGCAACTTTGTTGTCTTCCCAAAATCGTACCAGCGTTGCCTGGGTATCGACGGTGAATGGGGTTGGTACATTTTCGCTCTCTAGTGGTCAGAATGAGGGTGTTATTTTGTTGGAGATCAAGGCAGATCGTTTTGATAATGACGTAACCAACGGCCTTCAAGATCCGGTGGTGTCGTATTTGGCTGTGCCAGTCTCCAATGGCGCGGTGACGGCGCCAACTATTGATCCGGTGGTTTTGGTGGATGTGGCAACGCCAGATGCTGCAAACGGCATACCTTATGCTTATGCTTTGAGCGCTAAGGGTGGCGTGGCTCCGTATACTTGGGTCTCTTTGGGGGGATTGCCTAATGGTTTGAGTTTGAGCTCTTCTGGCGTTATCAGCGGTACGCCTAGTGTCACCTTGCCAGGTGCTTATAACGTATCGTTCCGTGTGACGGATAACCGAGGAACTTCTTTGACTGGTAATGCAACAATTAAGGTTGATGTTACGCCAGGCATTGATCCGCTGCTCCAGCCGCCGTTGGCAATTAATCTTTCTGGTTGTGGTTCGGATGTGAATGCAGCCTGTGCTATTACTATTGCTAATCCGACGGCGCCGTTTCCGGAATTTTTCTATCAACGTGTATTGTCGGTATCTGGTCCTGGTACAGGGCTTGCTTCGTGGGCGGTAATTCAAAATCCATCATGGGTTACTATGGATCCGCTGGGAATATTGTTCGTGCGATCGTCGGATGCTACGACGTCTCCTGCCTTGATGGATTGCACTAGCGATGCGTTCTTTATTCGAGCAACGCGTGGTGGTCAAACAACGATGCGCAAGGTTAAGTTTGTGATTGGTTCTGGCGCAGGTGTTTGTAAGTTCTAATATGTATCGATAAAACTTCTATGACTTCATCCCCGGCCCCGCCGGGGATTTTTTCATTCTTTCTCCCCATGATCGTCCTCGTAGGTATGCCCGGTTGTGGCAAATCGACCATTGGCCGGCATCTGGCGCGCCGGCTGGGTCAGGAATTTGGTGATTCGGATGCGGTCATCGAGCAGCGCCTGGGCTGCAGCATCCGCAGTTACTTCGACCGTGAGGGCGAAGAGGCTTTTCGTGATGTCGAACAGGCCGTGCTGGCTGAGTTGTTGGCCCAGGGCGCCATGGGCGTGCTTGCCACCGGCGGTGGCGCCGTGCTGCGCGCGGCCAACCGCGCGGCGTTGCGCCAGGTGGCGCAGGTGGTGTACCTGCGGGCGACACCGGAGGAGATTTTTCGCCGCATCAAGCACGACCAGCGCCGGCCGCTGCTGCAGGTGGCCAACCCGCTGCAGCGCCTGCGCGAGTTGTTTGCGCAGCGCGATCCGCTGTACCGCGAGGTGGCGCACAGCACCGTCGATGCCGGCCACGGCACGGCGCAGATGGTGGTCAACCTGATTGCCATGCAGCTCGAACAGGCACAATGGGCCGCCGGCGCTGCGCCTGCCACGCCGGCATCACCGTAACCCCTGTTTGGGCCTGCCCCTTTTTCTCCCATGCCCCGCCTTTTGCACAGCGTTTCGATCGACCTGGGCGCGCGCAGCTACCGCATTGCCATTGGCAGCGGCCTGCTGGCCGACCCTGCCACCTACGACGGCCTGCCCGCTGCGCGCAGCGCCGTCATCGTCAGCAACACCACTGTTGCGCCCCTGTATGCGGCGCAGCTGCGCGCCGCCCTGGCCGGGCGCTTTGCGCACATTCACGAGGTGCAGCTGCCCGATGGCGAGGAATTCAAGAACTGGCAGACCCTGCAGCAGATTTTTGATGCCCTGCTGGCGCAGGAATGCGACCGCAAGACCGTGCTCTTTGCCCTGGGCGGCGGCGTGGTGGGCGACATGACCGGCTTTGCCGCCGCCAGCTACATGCGCGGCGTGCCCTTTGTGCAGGTGCCGACGACGCTGCTGGCGCAGGTTGATTCCTCGGTTGGCGGCAAAACCGCCATCAACCACCCGCTGGGCAAGAACATGATCGGTGCCTTTTACCAGCCGCAGCAGGTGGTGTGCGACCTGGACGTGCTCGCCAGCCTGCCGCCGCGCGAGTTCAGCGCCGGCCTGGCCGAAGTCATCAAATACGGCCCGATCGCCGACATGGCGTTTTTTGACTGGCTGGAGCAGCACATGGATGCGCTCATGGCGCGCGACGGCGCCGCCCTGGCCCATGCCGTGCGCCGCAGCTGCGAGATCAAGGCCGAGGTCGTCGGCCAGGACGAGCGCGAAACCGGCCTGCGCGCCATCCTCAACTTCGGCCACACCTTCGGCCACGCCATCGAGGCCGGCATGGGCTACGGCGCCTGGCTGCACGGCGAGGGCGTGGGCGCGGGCATGGTGATGGCGGCCGCGCTGTCGCAGCAGCTCGGGCTGGTTGATGCGGCCTTTGTGCAGCGCCTCACGGCCTTGGTGCAGCGCGCCGGCCTGCCGGTGCGCGCGCCGCAGCTCGACGCCCAGGACAACGCCGGGCGCTACCTGCAGCTCATGCGCGTGGACAAAAAGGCCGAGGCGGGCGAGATCCGCTTCATCGTCATCGACGGCCCGGGCCGCGCCGCCCTGCGCAGCGCCCCCGACGCCCTGGTGCGGGCCGTGATCGACGCCTGTTGTGCTGCATAAATGATAGCTGCTTGCGCTTGCTGGATAAGCGCTGGAGCCTGATTTGACCACTATTTTTGCCCCCTACGCCTGCGACCCGGCGCGCACCCGGGGGCGGCGCCACCCCGAGCCCGCTGCGCCCACGCGCAGCGACTACCAGCGCGACCGCGACCGCATCGTGCACAGCACGGCGTTCCGGCGCCTGGTGTACAAGACCCAGGTGTTCCTCAACCACGAGGGCGACCTGTTTCGCACCCGGCTGACGCATTCGCTGGAGGTGGCGCAGCTCGCGCGCTCGATTGCGCGCACCCTGCAGCTCAATGAAGACCTGGTCGAGGCCATCTCCCTGGCGCACGACCTGGGCCACACGCCGTTTGGCCACGCCGGGCAGGACGCGCTCAACGCCTGCATGGCCGACTTTGGCGGCTTCGAGCACAACCTGCAAAGCCTGCGCGTGGTCGATGTGCTGGAGGAGCGCTACCCGGCGTTCGACGGCCTGAACCTCACCTTTGAAACCCGCGAAGGCATCTTGAAGCACTGCGCCCGCGCCAACGCCGAGCGCCTGCAGGCGCGCGAGCCCGGTGGCGTTGGCGCGCGCTTTTTGCTCGGCCAGCGCCCGAGCCTGGAAGCGCAGCTGTGCAACCTGGCCGACGAGATCGCCTACAACGCGCACGACATCGACGACGGCGTGCGCTCGGGCCTGCTCACCCTGGCGCAGCTGCAGGACGTGCCGCTGTTTGCGCGCTACCGCGCCCAGGCCCAGGCCGAGCACCCGGCGCTGGCGCAGGCGCCGCGCCGCCTGCTGTACGAGGCCATCCGGCGGATGCTCAGCGACCAGGTGTACGACGTCATCGCCGCCACCCGCGCCGCGCTCGCCGCCGCCCGTCCTGCCGATGTGGATGCGGTGCGCGCCGCCCCGGCGCTGGTGCAGTTCAGCCCCGAGATGCGCGCCCAATCCCTGGCGCTCAAGCGCTTTTTGTTCCAGAACCTGTACCGCCACCCCCAGGTCATGGCGACCACGGCCTGCGCGCAGCAGGTGGTGCGCGAATTGTTTGCCGCCTACCAGGCCGATCCGGCGCAGATGAAGCCGGCCTACGCCGCCCGTGCCCAGGCCAGCCGCAGCGCTGCCGGCCATGCCCGCGTGGTGGCCGACTTCATCGCCGGCATGACCGACCGCTACGCCGCACGCGAGCACGCGCGTCTGACGGGTCAGACGCTGGACTGGGGCGGCAGCGGCGGGTAGCAGCACCAGGCGCCGAATGCCGGCGCCGGCAGCGTCCAGTCCTGCGCCTGCGGCAGCTGCCCGGGGGCGGCGCTGCGCAGCCAGGCCAGGCAGCGCGCCACGCCGGCATGGCTGATCCAGACCGCTGGCGTGGGTGTGGCCGCCAGTGCCTGCTGCACCCGCACCAGCATGGCCGCCAGGGCCTCGCCGCCGCCGGGGCGGTAGTGGGCCAGGTCGGCCGCCCAGGCGTCAAGCTCGGTGCGTGGCACGGCGCTCCAGGGTTGGCCCTCCCAGCGGCCAAAGTCCAGCTCCTGCAAGCGCGGCTCGGTTTTGTAGGCCAAATCGGGCCGCAGCGCTTGCAGGGCCAGCGCGAGCTGCTCACATCTTTGTAGCGGCGATGTGTACACCGGCAGCCGCTGCGGCAGCACCTGCGCCAGGGCCTGGGCGGCGCTGGCGGTGGCAGCGGGGCAGGCCGCCAGATCGAGCCGGCCATAGCAGCGGCCGGCCGCGTCCAGCGGCTGGGCGTGGCGCACCAGCCACAAAGCCATCAGGCCACCTGCTGCGCCAGGCCCAGCGCCAGGGCGGCGCCGAGGTAAAAACCAATTTCCCCCACCTGCTGCGCGGCCCCCAGGCAATCGCCCGTAAAGCCCTGCAGACGGCGTGCGCACAGGCGCTGCACCCGCCAGGCGGCGAACGCGCTGCACAGCACAGTTACTATTAAAAACAGAGCGCCTTGCGCTTGCCAGACAAGCCCTAGCGCCGGAATGCACCACAGGCCGGCGGCGGCCAGGGCGGCGGCGCTGATCTGGTCGGCCAGCGGCTTGCTTTTGGAGCGGGCGCTGTCGCCCACATGGGGCAGGCTGCGGATGATGAAGAGCGGCCAAAAGCGCGAGAGCACCTGGCCGCCGGCCAGCGCCGCCAGCGCCGCGCCCAGGCTGTGCGCGCCCAGCAGCGCCAGCAGCAGGCATTTGGCCAGCAGCGCCAGCACCAGGGCCATGCTGCCGTAGGCGCCGATGCGCGAGTCCTTCATGATGTCGAGCGCGCGCGCGGCATCGGCGCTGCCGCCCAGGCCATCGGCCATGTCGGCCAGGCCGTCTTCGTGAAAGCCGCCGGTCAGCAGCACCGTGGCGATGGTGCCGCCCACCGCCGCCACCGCGCTGGCCCAGGGGCTGTAGGCCAGCGCCAGCGCCAGCACGCCATAGCTGGCGCAGGCGGCCAGCGCCACCAGCACCCCGACGCCGGGGAAATGCGCACCGCTGGCGCGCAGCATGGCCGGGCTGTAGCCCACCCAGGCCGCCAGCCGCCCGGTGACGGGGATGCGGGTGAAAAACTGCACCGCCAGCAGGTAGTGGCGCAGGGCTTGCTGCAGGGCTTGCATACTCTTGTTTTGATAGCTGCTCGCGCTTGCTGGACAAGCGCTGGAGGCTTATTTTGTTTGTAAAAATAGCTTGTATGCGGGGTTGTGCGTTTCCTCCGCGTAGGGGTAGCCCAGCTGCGCCAGGAAGGCGTCGAAGGCGGCGCCGTCCTCGGGCGGCACCTGCAGGCCAATCAGGATGCGGCCATAGTCTGCGCCCTGGTTGCGGTAGTGAAACAGCGAGATGTTCCAGCCCGGCGCCATCAGGCTCAGGAACTTGAGCAGCGCCCCCGGGCGCTCGGGGAACTCAAAGCGCAGCAGGCGCTCGTCCTGCGCCAGCGCCGAGCGCCCGCCCACCAGGTGGCGCAGGTGCTCCTTGGCCAGCTCGTCGTGCGTCAGGTCCAGGGCCTCGAAGTCCTGGCGTTCAAAGGCTTTGACGAGTTTTTCCGATTCGCCCCGGCCATGCGTCGTCATGCCCACAAATACATGGGCGCGCGCGCTGTCGCCGATGCGGTAGTTGAATTCGGTGATGTTGCGCGGCCCGCCGGGCAGCTGGCCGATGAGCTGGCAAAAGCGCTTGAAGCTGCCGCGCGCCTCGGGGATGGTGACGGCCAGCAGTGCCTCGCGCTCCTCGCCCACCTCGGCGCGCTCGGCGACGAAGCGCAGGCGGTCAAAATTCATGTTCGCGCCGCAGAGGATGGCGGCGTAAGTTTCGCCCTTGGTTTTGTGCTGCGCCACGTACTGCTTGATGGCCGCCACCGCCAGCGCTCCGGCCGGCTCGACGATGCTGCGCGTATCGACAAAAATATCCTTGATCGCCGCGCACACGGCGTCGGTGTTGACGGTGATGAAATTGTCCACCAGGCCCTGGGTGACGCGAAACGTCTCCTCGCCCACGAGCTTGACGGCCGTACCGTCGGAGAACAAGCCCACATCAGCGAGCGTCACGCGCGCGCCCGCACGCACGGACTCGATCATGGCGTTGGAGTCGTTCATCTGCACGCCAATCACCTTGATCTCCGGGCGCAGCGCCTTGATGTAGTTGGCCACGCCGGCAATCAACCCGCCGCCACCAATGGCGACGAACACCGCATCGAGCCGCTGGCTGCCCAGGCTTTGCAGCTGGCGCAAAATTTCCATCGCAATCGTGCCCTGGCCGGCGATCACGTCCGGGTCGTCGAACGGATGCACAAAGGTCAGCCCCTGCGCCTGCTGCAGCTGCAGCGAGTGCTGGTAGGCGTCGGTAAAGCTCTCGCCCGCCAGCACGACCTCGCCGCCCAGCGCCTGCACGGCATCGATCTTGAGCTGCGGCGTGGTCGTCGGCATGACGATCACGGCGCGCGCGCCGAGCTTGCGCGCGCTCATCGCCACGCCCTGGGCGTGGTTGCCGGCCGAGGCGCAGATCACCCCCTTTTGCAGCAGCTCGGGTGCCAGCTGCGCCATCTTGTTGTAGGCCCCGCGCAGCTTGAAGCTGAACACCGGCTGCTGGTCCTCGCGCTTCAAGAGCACCTTGTTGTGCAGGCGCCGGCTCAGCGACTTGGCCGGCTCCAGCGCCGACTCCACCGCCACGTCGTAGACGCGGGCGGTGAGGATTTTCTTCAGATAGTCGAGGGGGGTCAGGGGCTGGCTCATGGTCGGCGGGCAAGGGCAGGGGGAAACCCCAAATCATAGGCCCGTCGCCCGCAGAGCAAAAAAAAGCCCCAGGCCGCAGGGCCGGGGGCTGAATCCACCGTTAGAGGAGGTGGAGGAGACAAGAGGCGCAACGCCCAGGGCATTGCATGGCGGCGATTGTAGCGCATTTATGTTGCGGTGCAACATAGTGCGACCCTTCTAGGCGAAGGGCGGATTTTTTTGTTGCAATCGAGCCCTTTTCTTCACTGCAGGGAGCAAGACGATGGAATGCACCGTCAACTGGACAGGGGGCCTGGGCACGCGCTCGGGCATGGGCTTTGTGGCCGAGACGGGCAGCGGCCACGTCCTCACCATGGACGGCGCGCCCGACGCCCAGCAACCCGCCCTGGGCGGGCAGAACCTGGCGCCGCGTCCGCTGGAGACGCTGCTCGCCGGCACCGGCGGCTGCACCGCGTACGACGTGGTGCTGATCCTGCGCCGGGGCCGCCACGACGTGCGCGGCTGCAGCGTCAAGCTTTCGGCCGAACGTGCCGATACCGAGCCCAAGGTGTTCACCAAGATCCACATGCACTTCACCGTCACCGGCCACAACATTCCCGATGCCGCCGTCGAGCGCGCCATCGCCCTGAGCCACGAAAAATACTGCTCGGCCAGCGTCATGCTGGGCAAGACGGCGCAGATCACCACGGGTTTCGAGGTGGTGGCGGCCTGAAATGCCATCACCGGGGCACGGAGCCGCCATGGCCGTGAAAACCCGTGGGTGTAAGCCCGTGTGTGGTTGTTGCACTACAGCAACGAAATCGGCGGTTTCGTACGTTGGCATGGGGATTTTCTTTGCGCTGTCCCCCCGGCTCTGGTGCAATTGGTGCAACTTCCCCATCAGGAGGTTGGCCGGGATCGGTAGGGCGCGCCCTGGCGCTGCTTGCGCAGCGCCCCGGTTCCACTGTTAAACCTTGGAGTATTTGTAATGAAAAAATCCCTGATCGCCCTGGCCGTGCTGGCTGCTTCCGGCGCCGCCATGGCCCAATCCTCCGTGACCCTGTACGGCGTGGCCGACGCTGGCGTGACCTATGTCAACGGCGGTAAGAATTTCACTGGCGTTGAATCCGGCCAAAACAAAACTAGCCGCCTCGGCTTCAAGGGTGTGGAAGACCTGGGCGGTGGCTTGAAAGCCAACTTCGTCCTGGAAGGTGGTCTGAATCTTGATTCTGGTGATGGCAACTCCGGCGCTCCTGCTGGTGCAGCTGCTAGCACCGGCTTCTCGTTCCAGCGTCAATCCACTGTTGGCCTGTCTGGCGGCTTTGGCGAAGTGCGCCTGGGTCGTGAGCTGACCGCTGCTTACAACGCCACTGCGCGTTACGACGTGTTCGGCTCTGTGGGTCTGGGTGCTTCCCAGCTGTGGGCTAACGGCGGTGTGTTCAGCATTCCTGTCGATCCTACGACTGTTATCAAGGCTCGCTCTACTACCGATCAGCGTGTGAGCAATGCTGTGACCTACGTGTCGCCTGATTTTGCTGGCTTCAAGGTTGGTGTGAACTACGGCTTTGGCGAAGTGGCTGGCGCTAACAGCGACAACCGTTACATGGGCGCTGCCGCAACCTACGACAACGGCCCGATCAGCTTGGGTTTTGGTCTGGAGCGTATGAACAAGCCGGGCAATGCTTTGGCTCTGGGTAACACCGATGCGATTAGCCTGGGTGGTTCTTACGACCTGGGTGTTGCCAAGCTGCTGGCTGGCTATCGCCAGTCGACCGTTAAGGGCTTCTTGGGCGATAACACTCCGAATCTGAAGACCAAGGGCTACATGCTGGCTGTGACTGCCCCTGTGGGCCCTGGTCTGGTTCGCGCCTCTTACAACCGTTATGAAGCACGCTTTGATGACGGCAAGACTACTGCTAACCACTTCAGCGCTGGTTATGTGTACAACATGTCCAAGCGTACGGCTCTGTACGGTACCTACTCGTACCTGAAGAACAGCAACGAAGACAACCTTTGGGGTATTTCCAGCAAGGCTGCTGTGAAGGACAACGGTTCGCAGCAAGGTCTGCAAGTTGGTGTGACCCACGCCTTCTAATCACCGGCTGGCGCAAGCCAGCCAGTGCCAAGAAGCACAAAAACCGCTGCCGCGTGCAGCGGTTTTTTTTCACCCTTTCAAAGCAAGTGTCTCTTGTGTGACATGGCCCTAGGGTTAACGCCTGTGGTGTATGTGCCCAGCGCGCTTGCCGGTGCGGTGAGAGATTTGAACAATCGGTTCACTTTCCCTTTGCCGTCCCCAACAGGGATGGCGCAGCCGGCTTGGGTAGCAGGCGAGGTGATTGTCACGGTCACACGCCGTTATTCTGGGTGCAGGCTGGCCTGTACCGTCCGAATGAAAACAAGCAATTTTTCCCATCCTAGAGGAGTCGTTTCCATGAAGAAAACCGTCATCGCAGCCCTGGCCCTGTGCGGCGCAGGCGCTGCCCTGGCCCAGTCCCAGCCCGCAGCTGCGCCCGCTAACACCAGCAAGGTGCAGCTCTCTGGCGTGGTCGATGCTGCTTATCGCTATACCAACAACGAAGGCAAAGATCAAGGCGGCCTCAACCGTATGGTGGGCGGCGGCATGTCGCAAAGCCGCTTGGAATTCACCATTGAAGAAGACATGGGCTCGGGCACCAAGGCTCTGGCTTATATGGAGCACCGTTTCAACACCGACAACGGCCAGAAAGACACCAAGCCGGTCGATGCACCGTTTTTCCAGCTGTCTTACGTGGGCCTGCAAGGCCCCTACGGTCGCCTGACCATGGGCCGCCAGTGGAACGTACTGTTCGACGTGGTGACCAGCACCTACGCCTCGTTCCCGTACTCGCCCTACATGGACGCCTACAAGCCCGAGCTGGGCATGGCCATGGGCGCACGCACCAGCAACTCGCTCAAGTACATCATTGCGAACGCCGACCGCAGCCTGGCCGCTGGCCTGCAGTATTCGTTTGGCGAGAACAATGAAGTCAAGGACATGCCCTTGATTGATTTGCTCAAGCCGGGCGCTAAAGAAGCGCTGGTGACCCAGTTGCAGGGCCCGGTGCAAAATTACGGCGGCTTCGTGCGCTACTCCAAGAACGGCATTTCCGTCGGCGGTGGCTACATGAACTTCAAGCTGCCCGGCGGCACCAAGGTCGATGCCTTCACCCTGGGCGGTTCCTACAAGGTTGGCGCCCTGTACCTGAACGCTGGCTACGGTCAGAACAAGGTCAAGAACCCGTTCAACGCCACGGTGCCAAGCATGGCCGATGCGGTGCTGTTGTCCACCTACTGGTCGGGCCAGACCAACGGCGGTTTCATGCCCGGTCCTATGATTTATGACTTTGACGCGGGGGCACTGCAGCCGCAGAACGTGGGTCAGGTCGGCAACTCCGCAAGCAAGCGCGAGATGTTCAAGATCGGCTTTGGCTACCAGGTCACGCCGCAGATCAACGCTGGCGCGCATTACTTCCACGCCAAGCAGTCCGGCTCGGCCAATGGCGTGTACAACGGCAATGCCAATTTCTTCGTCACGGCCGTGGATTACGCTTTCTCCAAGCGCACCGATGCGTACGCTGCTATCGACTACACCAAGGTCAGTGGCGGCGATGGCATGACCATCGACAAGTTCGGCGCCCGCAGCCGCACCGGCTTCACCGTCGGCCTGCGCCACCGCTTCTAAGCTGCCGCGTAAGCCTTTAAAGCCCTTCCCTGGGCTTTCCCGGTTTGCTCCCAGGCCCCTGCGTGCAGGGGCTTTTTTTCGTCCTGCTGCCTGCTAGCATGGGCGCTCCCCTTATCCATTGCAGAGGGCTTGTATGCCGGCATTACGTTACAGGGCCAGTGGCCGCGTGTTTGCGCAGATTGCCCAGTTCCACCCCGAGCTGACGGCGCTGCGCCGCGATTTGCACGCGCACCCCGAGCTGGGTTTTGAGGAGCATTACACGGCGGCGCGGGTGAAAGAGGCGCTGCAAGCCTGCGGTGTTGATGAAATCCACACCGGCATCGGCCGCACCGGCCTGGTGGCATTGATCCGGGGCCGGGGCGATGGCGGCGGCGCCATGGTCGGCCTGCGCGCCGACATGGACGCGCTGCCCATGACCGAGCACAACGACTTCGCCTGGAAGTCCGGCAAGAGCGGCCTCATGCACGGCTGCGGCCACGACGGCCACACGGCCATGCTGGTGGGCGCGGCGCGCTACCTGGCGGCCACGCGCTACTTTGACGGCACGGCGGTGCTCATCTTCCAGCCCGCCGAAGAGGGCGGCGGCGGCGCCCGCGTGATGATGGAAGACGGCCTGTTCGAGCGTTTTCCGGTGCAGGCGGTGTACGCCCTGCACAACTGGCCGGCGCTGCGCGCCGGCATGGTGGGCCTCAACGGCGGCGCCATGATGGCGGCGGCAGACCGCATCACCATCGACATCAGCGGCCGGGGCGGCCACGGCGCCCACCCCTACCAGACGCAGGACGTGATCCTGGCGAGCGCGCACATCATCACCGCCATTCAGAGCATCGTGGCGCGCAATGTGCGGGCGCTCGACAGCGCCGTCATCAGCCTGTGCGCCATGCAGGCCGGTGACTTGGGCGCCTTCAGCGTGCAGCCCGGCTGCGCCACCCTGGTGGGCACGGTGCGCACGTTTGACGCCGGGGTGCAGGAGCTGGTGGAGACGCGGCTCAAGGAGCTGTGCAGCGCCGTGGCCCTGGGCCTGGGCGTGTCGGCCAGCGTGCGCTATGAGCGCGTCTATCCCGCCACGCTCAACCATGCCGAGCAGGCGCGCCTGGCGGGCGACGTGGCGCAAAGCCTGGTCGGGGCCGATAACGTCGAGCGCCAGCTGGAGCCGAGCATGGGGGCGGAGGATTTTTCCTTCATGCTGCAGGCCCGTCCCGGCGCCTACCTGCGCCTGGGCCAGGGCGGCGTGCAGGGCGGTGCGGCGCTGCACAGCAGCCGCTACGACTTCAACGACGAGGTGCTGCCCCTGGGGGCGGCGCTGCACGCCGGCCTGATCGAGCAGTCCTTGCCCTGGCAGGCGCAGCCCACGCCGGCGCTGCCCGGGCGCGACCAGAAGGCGCTGGCGGCGATTTTTTCCTAACCGTGTCAGAGCCGGTGCGTGCGGTCGCCGTGGCCAAAGCCCACGGCGGGCCAGGGTGCACCCTTGGCCAGCAGCAGCACCTTGAACAGCTCGCCCATTTCGTGCTCCAGCATCAATTTGGCCGCCATGGCGCGCTGGGCAAGCGTGACTAGCTCCATTTTTTGTAGCAAACCGCAGTTCACCAAAAAATGCCCCTGCGAGGTGTAGCCCAGCACCTCAAAGCCCGCCTCCTGCCCGGCGACGGCGATGGCGGTGAAGTTGACGTGGGCGGTGATGTCCTTGGCGCCCACGGCGGTCAGCGGGTCGGGGTCGGCGCGGTGCGCCTGGTGGCACATCACCGTGCCCATGCTGCGCTGGGGGTGGTAGTACTCGCTCTCGCCAAAGCCGTAGTCGATGAGCAGCAGCGCGCCGCGCGCGAGGCGCTCGCCCAGGGTGTGGATGAAGGCTTCGCCCTGCGCGTGCAGCTCGGTCAGGTAGTCGTGCTCGCCTTCCACGTCCAGCGGGGGGCGCAGCGCCGTGGGGCGATCCTCCCAGGCCAAGCCGTGCCCCTGCCAGGCCACGCCGCGCTCGTACCACTGGCCGTCCACGCGGGCGATGAGCTGCACCGGCATGGCGTCGAGCAGCTCGTTGCCCAGCACCACGCCGGTCATGTGCGCGGGCAGCGTGCTGTGCCAGCAGACCCGCTCGCCCCAGGCGGCCAGGCGTTCTTGCTGGCGCGCGCGCAGGTCGCCCGAGAGATCGACGATGTGGTAGCGCCGCAGCGGCTGGCCCAGGGCGTCGAGGGCGGTGAGCAGCTGCGCCGCCAGCGCGCCGGTGCCGGCGCCAAACTCCCACACCTCGTCGGTGCCGGTGTGCACCAGCGCCTCCTGCACCTGCACGGCCAAGGTGGCGCCAAACAGCGGGGACATTTCTGGCGCGGTGACAAAGTCGCTGCCGCCCTCGGGCATGGCGCCGATTTTGGGCAGGCCGCCGCTGTAGTAGCCCAGGCCCGGGGTGTAGAGGGCCAGTTCCATGAAGCGGTCAAAGCCGATCCAGCCGCCGGCCTGGGTGATCGCCGCGCAAATCACCGACGACAAGGGTGATTCGGGGGCGCTGGGTAGAATTTTCGGTTCGTTGCTCATCACAGCCGGGATTGTCCCCGACTCTTTGCCATGCCCCCACCCTCTTTTCGCACCGTGCTGGTGACTGGCGCGGCCCGGCGTCTGGGGCGCGAGATTGCCTTGGATTTGGCGCGTGCCGGCTGGCGCGTGGCCGTGCATTACCGGGGTTCGCGCCAGGATGCTATGCAAACTGTAGCTGCTTGCGCTGATCTGGCGGGCGATAGCGCCTGTTTTGATGCTGATTTTGCCGATGAGGCGGCGGTGCGCAGCCTGCTGCCGCGCGTGTGCGCGCACTGGGGCCGGGTGGACGCCGTGGTCAACAGCGCCGCGCTGTTCGAGCATGACGACGCCGCCAGCTTCAGCTACGCCCGCCTGGAGCAGCATGTGCGCAGCAACACCGGCGCGCCCATTGTGCTGGCGCAGGCGCTGCACGCGCACCTGTTGCAGCGCCAGGCGGCGGGCGAGGCCGACGTGCAGGGTGCGGTGGTCAACCTGCTCGACCAGAAGCTGTGGAACCAGAACCCCGATTTTTTGAGCTACACCCTGTCCAAAGCCGCGCTCGAAGCCGCAGGCACCATGCTGGCGCTGGCGCTGGCGCCGCTGGTGCGGGTGGTGGGCGTGGCCCCGGGGTTGACGCTGACCAGCCATATGCTCGCGCCCGAGCGCTTTGCCCAGCTGCACGCCCTGAGCCCGCTCGGGCGCAGCTCCGAGCCGGCCGAGGTGGCGGCGGCGGTGCGCTTTGCGCTGGAGAACCGGGCGGTGACAGGCACCACGCTGCTGGTCGATGGCGGCCAGCACCTGCAGCGCTTTACACGCGATTTTTCCTTGATGTGAGTTTGACCATGTACAACCCCGCCGGTACGCAAATTTTGACCCTGACGGGCCTGCGCTTCGATGCCAATCTGGGCATCCTGGCGCACGAGAAAACTGCCCCCCAGCCCATCCAGGTCGATGCCGAGCTGAACCTGGGCACGCAGCCCCTCAAGCCGCAAGACGATGACATCCTGCACGTGCTCGACTACCGCAAGGTGCGCCAGATCATCATCGACGAGTGCCGCGCCGAGCACGTGAACCTGCTCGAGAGCCTGATCGGCAAGCTCGCGCAGCGCCTGCTGCAGCTGCCGGGCGTGATCGGCGTGCGCGTGAAAATCGCCAAGCTGGAGATTTTTGACGACTGCGAGGTCGCCATCCGCATGGAAAGCGGCCAGTGGTAGCTCAGGTGTTGGCGGCTGCGGCTATGGCCTGGGCCCGCAGGTAATCCTCCAGCTCCCGAAGCGGCAGCGGGCGGCTGAAAAAATAGCCCTGGTAGTAGCGGCAGCCCCAGCCGTGGAGCAGGTCGCGGTGTGCCTGCGTTTCCACGCCCTCGGCAATCACCTCCAGCCCCAGGCTCAGGCCCAGGCCAATGATGGATTGGGCGATGACGGCGTCGTTGGCGTCGTCGAGCAGGTCGCGCACAAAGCTCTGGTCGATCTTGAGCTGATCGAGCGGCAGACGCTTCAAGTAGGCGAGCGAAGAAAAACCCGTGCCGAAGTCGTCGAGCGAAAAGCGCAGCCCCAGCTGGCGCAGCGCGTTCATGCGCTCAATCACTTGCTCGGTGTCGTGCAGCATCAGGCTCTCGGTGAGTTCGAGCTTGAGCTGCGCCGCTGGCGCGCCTGTGGCGTGCAGCACCTCGTACACCTGCTGCACAAAATCTTCCTGGCGAAATTGGTCGGCGCTGACGTTCACGGCCATCGTCAGGTGGCGCCGCGCCGGCTCCTGCGCCCAGGCCGCGAGCTGGCTGCAAGCCTGGTGCAGCACCCAGCGCCCCAGCGGCACGATGAGGCCGGTTTTTTCTGCCAGCGGAATGAATTCTGCCGGCGAGACCATGCCGTGGCCCGGCAGGTGCCAGCGCAGCAGCGCCTCCACACCGACAACCTGGCCGGCGGTATCGAGCTGGGGCTGGTAGTGCAGGGCGAACGATTGTTTTTGCAGCGCCTCGCGCAGGCTGCGCTGCAGGCGCGCGCGGCCGCTGACCTGGTCTTGCATCTGCGGCTCAAAAAACAGCACGCTACCGGCACCGGCGTTCTTGGCCTGGTTCAGCGCCAGCACCACGCGGCGCAGCAGCTCTTGCGGCTCCTGGTAGCTCTCGCCCCACACCAAAATGCCAATGCTGACGCTGGCATGGTGTTGCACGCCCGCCAGCGTCAGCGGCTCGGCCAGGGCTTTTTGCAGGCGTTCGGCCAGGTGCTGGGCGTCGTGCGCGGCCAGCACCGGCGGCAGGTTTTCGAGCAGCACCAGAAACTGATCGGCCCCCAGACGCGCCACCGGGTGCTGCGGGCGCACGATGGTGCTGATGCGCTGCGCCAGCTGGCGCAGCAGGGCGTCGCCCTGGTCGCGGCCCCAGGCATCGTTGACGGATTTGAAATCGTCAAGGTCCAGGCACAGCAGCGCGCCCAGCTGCCGGCGTTCGAGGGTGCGCGTTTGCGCCTGCGCCAGCAGCGTGCTCAAGTGCTGGGCGTTGCACAGGCCGGTGAGGCTGTCGGTGTGCGTCAGGCGCTCGATTTGCTCGGACGCCTGGCGGTAGGCGGTGATGTCTTGCGCCGCCCACAGCAGGCAGGGCTGGCCGTCCAGGTGCAGCAAGCTGGCGGAGATGCGCACCGTCAGCCGCTGGCCGTCGCGCGTGAGCAGCTCTTGCTCGCTGGGGGTGCTGTAGCCCTGCGCCAGTGCCTGCTCGATGATGGGCGTGCGCTCGCTCGGGTCGGGCCACAGTTGCAGCGACGGGCCGCTTTGCCCCAGCACGTCGCTGCGGGGCCAGCCAAAGAGGCGCTCAAAGCTGTGGTTGATGTCCAGGATCTGACCGTCGGCCAGGCGCGTGATGTCCAGCGCGTCGTGGCTCGTCATGAACGCCTGGCGGTAGCGCTCCTCGCTCTCGCCCAGGGCTTGCTGGCGCTGGCGCAGCTGCGCCAGCAAGTGGTTGAAGCCGCGCACCAGCAGGCTGATTTCATCGGGGCGCGGCGCCGTCAGCGGCGCCAGCGGGCTCTGGCCCTGCGCCATGGCGCTGAGCTGGCTGGCAATGCGTTCGAGCGGCTGCAGCTCGCGGCGCAGCAGCCACCACATGGTGCCCACCACCAGCAGCGTGAGCGCCAGGGCACCGGCCAAAATTTGGCGCTGCACGAGCTGCAACGGGGCAAAGGCTTGCGCCGTGGGCTGCACCACCACCACCATCCAGTCGGGCAGCGCCACATGCCGGGTCGATGCCAGAACCTGCACCTTGCCCATGGGCGCGACGGTGCTCTCTTGCAGCGCGCCCCGGATGAAGCGATCCATTTCCGGGTTCACGCCCACGGGCGGCAGCGCTTCGAGCACCCGGCGCCGGTCGCTGGCGGCGACGATGGTGCGCGTCTGGCGCGCGATGACGTAGTAGTCGCCCAGCTGGCGTTCGGACAGCAGCTGTACGGCATCGACGAAGTTGGGCTGGCTCAGGTTTACCAGCCCGACCAGGGTGCCCAGCACCCGCCCGTCCATGCCGCGCACCGGCGTTGCCAGCGCCACGATGGGATATTGCCCATCGGGCCCGGCCATGGGGTGGCTGATGACGGTCAAGCCCCCCAGTGCCGCCTGCACGTAGCTGCTAAAGCCCTGGTGCAGGGCGCTGGCGGTGTGAAACACCGTGTGCGGATAGGCCGCGAGCACGCTGCCCGCGCTGTCGGTCACAAAGGTGCCGCCGGTGAACATCTGCTGCAGCACGGTGCGGCTGGTCAGGCGCTCGGGCAGGTCGTCGGGATAGCGTTCGAGCGCGGCGCTGAGCACGGCGGCCACGCTTTGCAGGGCTTGGGTGCGCTCTTGCAGCGCCTGCTCCATTTCCTGGCCCAAAAGGGTGGCGACGGCCATCTGCCGCTCCTGCAGCTGCAGCTGCAATTCCTGGCGCAGGCGCTGTTGGGCCAGCAACACCAGCGCCCACATGCCCGCCAGCAGCAAGGCCAGCACCCAGAGGGTGATGCGGGTTTTGAGCGAGCGTTGCAAGGCAGTTACGAGCATGGTGTGGATGACCTTAGCACGCTTGGCTGATAGCTGCCTGATGGCGGGCGGGTGCCGGATGGTGGGGTGCGCTGGCGGGCCTGCCATCGTTGCCAAAAAGCCCTAAAAACCGCTGCCAGGGCGCAAATACAGGGACAATTTGCGCCCCCGCCGCTGCCCACCCTGGGCGCGCTGCCTCTTTTTTTGTTTACTAGCGCACCATGAACGCCGCCACCGACAACCCCTGGCTGACCGAAGAAGCCGAACCCGCCGCCGCCGGCACCACCAGCACGGCCAGCAACAAGCCCAAAATCGAGCGCGAGGCGCACAAGCTGGAAAAGCGCCTGTGCCGCGAGGTGGGGCGCGCGATCACCGACTTCAACATGATCGAGGAGGGCGATCGCATCATGGTCTGCATGTCCGGCGGCAAGGACAGCTACACCCTGCTCGACATCCTGCGCAAGCTGCAAAAGCGTGCGCCGGTGAAGTTCGAGATCGTTGCCGTCAACCTCGACCAGAAGCAGCCGGGCTTTCCCGAGCACGTGCTGCCCGACTACTTCAAGAGCATAGGCGTCGAGTACCACATCGAGAACCAGGACACCTACAGCGTCGTCAAGCGCGTCGTGCCCGAGGGCAAGACCACCTGCAGCCTGTGCAGTCGCCTGCGCCGCGCCATCCTCTACAAGGTGGCCGATGACTTGAAGTGCACCAAGCTGGCGCTGGGCCACCACCGCGACGACATCGTCGCCACGCTCATGCTCAACATGTTCTACGGCGGACGCATGAAGGGGATGCCGCCCAAGCTGGTGTCCGACGACGGCAAGCATGTCGTCATCCGCCCGCTGTGCTACGTGCCCGAGAAGGACACGGCGCGCTGGGCGCAGTACCAGCAGTTCCCCATCATCCCCTGCAACCTGTGCGGCAGCCAGGAGGGCTTGCAGCGCGTGGTCGTGAACGAAATGCTGCGCGAGTGGGACAAAAAATTCCCCGGCCGCATCGAGAGCATGTTGCGCGCCATGGGCCACGTGGTGACCACGCACATGATGGACCCCAAGCTCTACGACTTCTACAACGCCCGCGCCACCGGCATTGCCGATCCCAATGGCGACATGGTGTTTGACGAGGAAGAATTCCCCGCCACCCCCAGCCTGCCGGGGATGCAGGTCATCCAGATGGGGTGATTGCAAGCAAAAAGTGGCTCTAGCGCTTGCCAGGCAAGCGCAAGCAGCTATTAAATAAATAGCATCAGGAACCAATTCCCGGCGCTGCCCCTCCCTCTTTGTCAACACCCAAGGAGTTGCCATGCTGTTGTTTCAACGTTGTGCTGCGGCGCTGGGCCTGGTGGGCGCACTGCTGCTCACGGGCTGCGCCACGCAGCGCGCCGTGCAGGCCGAGGTGCAGAGCTATTCGCAGCTGCAGGCCCTGCCGGCGCCGCCCACCTACCGGCTGGAGCTGCTGCCTTCGCAGCAGGCGCAGGCCGGGCAGTTCGCCGCCATCGAGGCGCAGGCCGTGCAGGCCCTGGCCAAGGTCGGCCTGCAGCGCGATGAGGCGCAGCCGCGCCTGGTGGTGCAAATCAGCGCCCAGGCGCGCACCACCTTGCCCGAGAACTGGCCCTACGGCCCGGGCGGCGGTGGTTGGGGCTGGGGCATGGGCTGGGGCTGGCACCGCCACGGCGGCCTGGGCGGCGCCTGGATGCTCGACCGGCCGCCGACCCTGCAGTACCGCTCGGTCGGCATCGTCATGCGCGATGCGCAGACGCAGCAGCTGGTGTATGAAACCTCGGCCACGCACGAAGAGGTGTGGAGCAACGACCGCCTCATCTTCGGCACCCTGTTCGATGCCGCGCTCACCGGCTTTCCGCACCCGCCCGCCGGTGCGCGCCAGGTGCGCAGCGAAATTCCCACGCAGTAACCATGCAAGTGACCCGCATCATCGCCGTGCGCCATGGCGAGACGGCCTGGAACCGCGACACCCGCATCCAGGGCCATACCGACATCGCCCTCAACGCCACCGGCCAATGGCAGGCGCGCCAGCTCGCGCGCGCCCTGGCGCAGGAGCCGCTGGCCGCCATCTACAGCAGCGACCTGCAGCGCGCCCAGGCCACCGCCCAGGCCGTGGCCGAGGCCACGGGGGCGCCGCTGCACCTCGATGCCGGCCTGCGCGAGCGCGGCTTTGGCGCTTTCGAGGGGCGCAGCTTTGCCGAGATTGAGGCGCAGCTGCCCGAGCAAGCGCGCCGCTGGCGCCAGCGCGAGCCGGACTACGCTCCCGAGGGCGGCGAAACCCTGCTGCAGCTGCGCGCGCGCGTGCACGCCGCCACCGAGGGCATTGCCGCGCGCCACCCGGGCGCGCTGCTGCTGCTGGTGGCGCATGGCGGCGTGCTCGACGTGCTCTACCGCGCCGCCACGCGCCAGAGCATCCAGGCGCCGCGCACCTGGCAGCTGACGAACACGGCCATCAACCGGCTGCTGTGGACCCCCGGTCATGGGCTAAGCTTGGTGGGTTGGGCCGATACCGGCCACCTCGAACAAGCCAGCCGTGATGAAACCACTGCCTGAACACCTGCGCGCCAGCATCGGCCTGCGCGTCGATCTGATTGAAACCCCGGCCCCGGTCGTCGATCTCGATGCCATGGAGCGCAACATCCAGCGCATGGCCGAGTTCGCGCGCAAGCACGGCGTGCGCTGGCGCCCCCATGCCAAGCTGCACAAGAGCGCCGACATCGCCCTGCAGCTGCAGCAGGCCGGCGCCTGCGGCGCCTGCGTGCAAACACTCGCCGAAGCCGAGGCCCTGGCGGCGGGCGGCGTCAATGACATCTTTCTCACCAACGAGCTGCTCGCGGCCAGCAAGCTGCTGCGCGCGGCCAGTCTGGCGGCGCAGCTGGCGGCGCGCGGTGGGCGCCTGGCGCTGGCGGTTGACAGCGCCGAGGGCGTGGCGCGCCTGGCCGAGGCCATGCAGGTGGCGGGCAGCAGCGCCGGCATCGACGTGTTCGTGGAAATCGACGTCGGCCAGGGCCGCTGCGGCCTGCCCCCCGGGCCCGAGGCCGTGGCCCTGGCGCAAGCCATCACGGCGCAGCCGCGCCTGCGCTTTGCCGGCCTGCAGGCCTACCACGGCAGCGCCCAGCACCTGCGCAGCTGCGCCGAGCGGCGCGCCGCCATTGCCGGCGCCACCGCCCTGGCGGCCAAGGCGCGCAGCCTGATCGAGGCTGCCGGCCTGGGGCTGCCGCTGGTCACCGGTTCGGGCACCGGCACCCTGGTGCACGAGGCTGCCAGCGGCGTTTACGGCGAGCTGCAGCCGGGCTCTTTTCTGTTCATGGATGCCGACTACGCGCGCAACGAGCGCGAGCCGGCGCAGCCGGCGTTCGAGCAGGCGCTGTTCATCAAGACGCAGGTGATTTCGGCGCGCGAGACGCATGTGGTGTGCGACGCTGGCCACAAGAGCCACGCCATCGACTCCGGCCTGCCCCAGGTCTGGGGCCTGGCGCCCGAGCGTGCCCTGGGCTTTGCCAACGGCGGTGACGAGCACGGCATCCTGACCGTGCGCGGCTCCAAGGCGCGCCTGCCGGCGCTCGGGCGCATGTTGTGGCTGGTGCCCGGCCACTGCGACCCGACGGTGAACCTGCACGACCACCTGATCGGCGTGCGCGGCGGGCTCGCGCACGGCACGGTCGAGCGCATCATCAGCGTGGACGCGCGCGGCTGACGCTGCTTATTTTTCCAGCGCCAGCGCCCACTGGCACTTGGCGCGTTTGACGCTGAAAAACGCCTTCACGTTGCGCACATTGCCGTCTTGCGTGAACAGGCGCTGCGCCAGCGCCTGGTAGGCCGGCATATCGCGCGTGTGCGTCACCAAAATAAAGTCGGGCCCGGGCGAGACACGCCAGCACTGCTGCACCTGCGCCTCGGCCACGGCGCGGGCCTCAAAGGCGTCGAGCCATTCGGCCCCCTGGCGATCGAGGCTGACCTCGACGATGGCCGACAGGCCATGGCCGATCAGCTGCGCCAGGCGTTCGGGCCGCAAGATGGCCACCTGGCGCTCGATCAGGCCCAGCGCCTGCAGCCGGCGCACGCGCCGCAGGCAGGTGGGGGCGGAGATGTGTGCGCGCTCGGCCAGGGCCTGGTTGCTTTGGCTGGCGTCTTCTTGCAGGGCTTGCAATAGCAGCCAATCCGTATCGTCTAATTGCGTTTGTTCCATGGTTTTGAAATTTTATTTCTCACATGGGTATTGGTGTAATTTAATTTCATAAATTTCAAAAAAACAATCTGAAATTTCTTTTTGCTTTGCCTAGCATCGCCCCATCTTTCACAAAGGCGGTTTTTTTATGTGCGGCATCGTCGGCGCAGTCTCTGCGCGCAACATCGTTCCCATCCTGGTGCAGGGCCTGCAACGCCTGGAATACCGGGGTTATGACTCCTGCGGCGTTGCCATCCACGGCGCCAGCCTGGGCGGCAGTGGCGGCCTGCAGCGCGCGCGCAGCACGGCGCGCGTGGCCGAGCTGCTGGCGCAGGTCGAGCACGAGCACATTGCGGGTGCAACCGGCATTGCGCACACGCGCTGGGCCACGCATGGTGCGCCGGCGGTGCACAACGCGCATCCGCATTTCAGCCCCGGGCCGGGCGCCGGGCTGGACGCACCCGGGCGCATCGCCCTGGTGCACAACGGCATCATCGAGAACCACGAGGAGCTGCGTGCGCAGCTGCAGGCGCGCGGCTACGTGTTCGTCAGCCAGACCGATACCGAAGTCATCGCCCACCTGGTCGATAGCCTGTACGAGGGCGACCTGTTCGCTGCCGTGCACGCCGCCACGCACCAGCTGCACGGCGCCTACGCCATTGCCGTGATGCACAAGGACGAGCCGCAGCGCGTGGTGGGTGCGCGTGCCGGCTCGCCACTGGTGCTGGGTGTGGGCCAGGGTGAGCATTTCCTGGCCAGCGACGCCATGGCGCTCGCTGGTGTCACCGACCAGATCGTGTACCTGGAGGAGGGCGACCTGGTCGATCTGCAGCCCGGGCGCTACTGGATTGCCGGCGCCGATGGCCGCCCGCTGCCCGAGGGCAGCCGCCCGGTGCGCACCGTGCACGCGCACAGCGGCGCGGCCGAGCTCGGGCCCTACCGCCACTACATGCAAAAAGAAATTTTCGAGCAGCCGCGCGCCCTGGCCGATACGCTCGAAGGCGTGCAGGCCATCACGCCCGAGCTGTTTGGCGACGGCGCCTACCGCGTCTTCAAGGAGATTGATTCGGTGCTGATCCTCGCCTGCGGCACCAGCTACTACAGCGGCTGCACGGCCAAATACTGGCTTGAAAGCCTGGCGCGCATCCCGACGCAGGTGGAGGTGGCGAGCGAATACCGCTACCGCGACAGCGTGCCCAACCCGCGCCAGCTGATCGTCACCATCAGCCAGTCGGGCGAAACCGCCGACACCCTGGCGGCGCTGCGCCACGCGCAAAGCCTGGGCCACCGCCATACGCTGACCATCTGCAACGTCGCCACCAGCGCCATGGTGCGCGAGTGCCAGCTGGCCTACGTCACGCGCGCCGGAGTGGAGATTGGCGTGGCCAGCACCAAAGCCTTCACCACCCAGCTGGCCGGGCTGTTCTTGCTCACCCTGGCGCTGGCGCAGGTGCGCAATCTGCTCACTGAGGAGCAAGAGGCAGCGCACCTCAAAGCCATGCGCCACCTGCCCGTGGCGCTGCAGGCCGTGCTGGCGCTCGAACCCCAGCTCATCAGCTGGGCCGAGGACTTTGCGCGCATGGAAAACGCCCTCTTCCTGGGCCGGGGCGTGCACTACCCGGTGGCGCTCGAAGGTGCGCTCAAGCTCAAGGAAATCAGCTACATCCACGCCGAAGCCTACCCGGCGGGCGAGCTCAAGCACGGCCCGCTGGCGCTGGTCACCAGCGCCATGCCGGTGGTGACCGTCGCACCCAACGATGCGCTGCTGGAAAAGCTCAAGAGCAATATGCAGGAAGTGCGCGCACGCGGCGGCGTGCTCTACGTGCTGGCCGATGCCGATACCCGCATCGACAGCGCCGAGGGCCTGCACGTCATCCGTATGCCCGAGCACTACGGCGCCCTGAGCCCGCTCTTGCACGTGGTGCCGCTGCAACTGCTGGCCTACCACACCGCCTGCGCACGCGGCACAGACGTGGACAAGCCCCGCAACCTTGCCAAGAGCGTGACGGTCGAATGACCGGCACGTTCTTGGGGGCGCGCAGCGCCACGCCGTAGGCGCAAGGTTGCGGGGCTTGCGGCGCAGGCTCATGTCGGCGCAGCCGGCGTGAAGCTGCGCAGCAGCGTGCCGCAGCCACAAGGGTTGTTTGATTGCCAAGAGCGTGACGGTCGAATGACCGGCGCGCTCTTGGGGGCGCGCAGCGACCCGCCGTAGGCGCAAGGTTGCGGGGCTTGCGGCGTGAAGCTGCGCAGCCCTGTGCATGTACATATCTTTTTTTGATAGCGCACAACGCTTGTTTGGCGCTGGTTTGCACTCCCTCTCCCCTTGCGGGAGAGGGTTGGGGAGAGGGGTGAATAGGCAAGGTGCTGCCAGCGCCCCCTCTCCCCCAGCCCCTCCCCCGCGAGGGGGGAGGGAAGCAAAAACCGCCCTTTGACCAGGCGGATGGGAGCCGTCAAAAGATGTGTGCATACACAAGCCCCAGAGGGGGAAGGAGCAAAACCCGCTGCGTGACCAGGCGGCCGGGCGCTAATAGCCCCCGCTTTGCACCTTGATTCGAATACTGGCCACATCCCAGCCCTTGCTGCGCAGGTGCGCCGCCAGGGCGGGCAGCAGCTGGCGCAGCTTGGCGGCGCCGGCGTTGCCCTGCACCAGCAGGCACCAGCTGCTGCCATCGATCGGGCCGGCTTGCACCAGGGCGCGCAGGCCGGGCGGCAGCAGCGGGGTGATGGCCTGCAGGCGGGCGCTGGAGTCGCGCGTGAGCGTGACCAGCTGCGCCAGCGTGGGCGCTTCGGTCGCGGCTTGCTGCAGGCTGATGGCGTGGTGGCGGCGGTGCATGGGGCGATTATCGCCAGCGTGGGCGCCGCCTTGCGGTGCTGGCTTGGGGGCGGGCAGTAAAATGGCGCGTTTGGTTTCCCGCTTCCCGGTGCAGGCGCAGCTTGCAATGCTGGGCAGTGGCCCCACCTGAACTTCCGTACTTTTTAGGGATTTTGGGTCGCTGTGCCGGCGCAATGCGGTGGCAGCGGCTTTTGTTCGCATGGCCACCAACTTTCTCACCAAAATTTTCGGCAGCCGCAACGACCGGCTGCTCAAGCAATACCGTAAGCAGGCGGCGCGTATCAACGCCATGGAGCCTGAGTACGAAAAGCTCAGCGACGAGCAGCTGCGGGCCAAGACCGAGGAATTCAAGCAGCGCGTGGCCCAGGGTACGTCGCTTGACGACTTGCTGCCCGAAGCCTTTGCCGTGGTGCGCGAGGGCTCCAAGCGCGTGATGAAGATGCGCCACTTCGACGTGCAGCTCATCGGCGGCATGGCGCTGCACTACGGCAAGATTGCCGAGATGCGCACCGGCGAGGGCAAGACGCTCACCGCCACGCTGCCGGTGTACTTGAACGCGCTCTCGGGCCAGGGCGTGCACGTGGTCACGGTAAACGACTACCTGGCCAGCCGCGACGCCACCTGGATGGGGCGGCTGTACAACTTCCTCGGCCTGACGGTGGGCATCAACCTGCCGCAGATGCCGCGCGAGGAAAAGCAGGCCGCCTACGGCTCCGACATCACCTACGGCACGAACAACGAGTACGGTTTTGACTACCTGCGCGACAACATGGTGTACGAGGTGCGCGACCGTGTGCAGCGCGGGCTCAACTTCGCCATCGTCGATGAGGTCGATTCCATCCTGATCGACGAGGCGCGCACGCCCCTCATCATCAGCGGCCAGGCCGAAGACCACACTGCGATGTACCTGGCGATCAACGCCATCGTGCCCCAGCTCACGCGCCAGGAGGGCGAGGCCGATCCGCGCACCGGCGAGGGCGTGACCAAGCCGGGCGATTTCACGCTCGACGAGAAGACGCACCAGGTGTTCCTCACTGAACAAGGGCACGAGAACGCCGAGCGCATCCTGGCGCAGGCCGGGCTGATTCCCGAGGGCGCCTCGCTCTACGACCCGGCGCACATCACCCTGGTGCACCACCTGTACGCCGCGCTGCGCGCGCACCACATGTACCACCGCGACCAGCATTACGTGGTGCAGGGCGATGAGATCGTCATCGTCGATGAATTCACTGGCCGCCTGATGTCGGGCCGGCGCTGGAGCGAGGGCCTGCACCAGGCCGTCGAAGCCAAGGAAGGCGTGGCCATCCAGGCCGAGAACCAGACCCTGGCCTCGATCACCTTTCAGAATTATTTCCGCCTCTACAACAAGCTCGGCGGCATGACCGGCACGGCCGACACCGAGGCCTACGAGTTCCAGGAAATCTATGGCCTGGAAACCGTCATCATCCCGCCCAACCGCCCGAGCAAGCGCGAGGATCAGCTCGACCGCGTGTACAAAACCACGCGCGAGAAATACGAGGCGGCGATTGCCGACATCCGCGAATGCCATGGCCGGGGCCAGCCGGTGCTGGTCGGTACCTCGTCGATCGAGAACTCGGAAATCATCTCCGAGCTGCTGACCAAGGCCGGCCTGTCGCACCAGGTGCTCAACGCCAAGCAGCACGCCCGCGAGGCCGACATCGTCGCCCAGGCCGGGCGCCCGGGCATGATCACCATCGCCACCAACATGGCGGGCCGGGGCACCGACATCGTGCTCGGCGGCAACATTGAAAAATCCATCGCCGCCATCGAGGCCGACGAAACCCTGAGCGCCGAACAGCGGGCGGCGCAGATCGAGCAGCTGCGCGCCGACTGGAAGGTGGAAAACGCCAAGGTCGCGGCCCTGGGCGGCCTGCGCATCATCGCCACCGAGCGCCACGAGTCGCGCCGCATCGACAACCAGCTGCGCGGCCGCTCGGGCCGCCAGGGCGACCCCGGCTCCTCGCGCTTCTACCTCGGGCTCGACGACCAGCTGATGCGCATCTTTGCCGGCGACCGCGTGCGCGCCATCATGGATCGGCTGAAGATGCCCGACGGCGAGGCCATCGAGGCCGGTATCGTCACGCGCAGCATCGAGAGCGCGCAGCGCAAAGTGGAGGCGCGCAACTTCGACATCCGCAAGCAGCTGCTCGAATACGACGACGTCGCCAACGACCAGCGCAAGGTCATCTACCAGCAGCGCAACGACATTCTGGACGCCACCGACCTGGCCCCCATGATCGCCGCCATGCGTGAAGACTGCCTGACCGACGTCGTGCGCCAGTACGTGCCGGCCGAGTCGGTGGAAGAGCAGTGGGACTTGCCCGGCCTGGAAAAAGCCCTGGCCGGCGAGTGGCAGCTGGCGCTGGCGCTGCAGCAGGAAGTGGCGGGCGCCAACAGCATCACCGACGACGAAATCCTGGAGAAAGTGCTGCAGGCCGCCACCGCCGCCTTCGAGGCCAAGGTGGCCCTGGTCGGGCGCGAGAATTTCATGCAGTTCGAGCGCGCCGTGCTGCTGCAGAGCTTTGACAGCAACTGGCGCGACCACCTCTCGGCGCTCGATTATTTGCGCCAGGGCATCCACCTGCGCGGCTACGCGCAAAAGCAGCCCAAGCAGGAGTACAAGCGCGAGGCTTTCGAGCTGTTCCGCCAGCTCATCGACCAGGTGAAGAACGAAGTCACGCGCATTTTGCTGACCGTGCAGGTGCAGTCGCCGACACAGATGGACGCTGCCACCGAGGCGCTGGAAAGCCGCGCCGAGGCCATCAGCAACGTCACCTACACGGCGCCCAACGAAAGTGGCGAGGCCGAATCGACCGTCGATCCGGCCACCGTTGCTGCCACGCCGCAGGGCGTGCGCGTGGGCCGCAACGACCCCTGCCCCTGCGGCAGCGGTAAAAAATACAAGCAGTGCCACGGCAAACTTGCCTAGAACCAGGCACAACCCCCTGAGCGGCTGCGCCGCTTCCCCCTTCTCTCGGCTGCGCCGGGAAGGGGGACGACACCAGCGCGGCGGGGCGGCCCTTGCGCGGTGTCTGCTGGTGTGGGCCGCGCCAGTTTCAGGGGGTTGCGGTCCATGTTTTTTGGGGGCGCCTTATCGTCGTCCCTGTTTTTGGAAGGATCATCCCCATGCCCGTACATCTCTCTGCTCCCAACCCTGCTGACCTGCACCCCGTGCGCGGCGTGCGCATTGGCGTGGCCGAAGCCGGCGTGCGCAAGGCCGGTCGCAAAGACTTGACGGTGTTCCTGCTCGACGCGGGCGCCAGCGTGGCCGGCGTGTTCACGCAAAACCGCTTCTGCGCCGCGCCGGTGCAGGTCTGCCGCGAGCACCTGGCTGCGGGCAGCGCCATCCGCGCCATGGTCATCAACACCGGTAATGCCAACGCCGGCACCGGCGCCGACGGCCTGGCGCGTGCGCGTGCCACCTGCGACGCGCTGGCGGCGCAGCTGGGCCTGGCGGCGCAGCAGGTGCTGCCGTTTTCCACCGGCGTCATCATGGAAACCCTGCCGGTCGAGCGCATCACCGCCGGCCTGCCCGCCGCCCTGGCCGACGCCCAACCCGCCCACTGGGCGCGCGCGGCCGAAGGCATCATGACCACCGACACCCTGCCCAAGGCCGCCAGCCGCCAGATCACCCTGGGCGGGCAGAGCGTGAACATCACCGGCATCAGCAAGGGCGCGGGCATGATCCGCCCGAACATGGCGACCATGCTCGGCTTTGTCGCCACCGACGCCGCCATCGATCCGCAGCTGCTGCAGCCGCTGGTGCGCGAGATTGCCGACCAGTCCTTCAACCGCGTGACCATCGACGGCGATACCTCGACCAACGACTCCTTCGTGCTCGTCGCCACGCACCAGGCGGGCAATGCGGCTATCACCTCTTTGGACAGCACCGAGGGCGCGCAGCTCAAGGCCGCGCTCTTGGCCGTGGCGCAGCAGCTGGCGCAGGCCATCGTGCGCGACGGCGAGGGGGCGACCAAGTTCATCACCATCCGCGTCGAAGGGGGCAAAACCAGCGATGAATGCCGCCAGGTGGCTTACGCCATCGCCCATTCGCCGCTGGTGAAGACGGCGTTTTTCGCCAGCGACCCGAACCTGGGCCGCATCCTGGCGGCGGTGGGCTACGCCGGTATTGCCGACCTGGACCAGACCCACATCGACCTGTACCTCGACGAGGTGCACGTGGCCGTGCAGGGCGGGCGCAACCCCCAGTACCGCGAGGAAGACGGCCAGCGCGTGATGCAGCAAAGCGAGATCACCGTGCGCGTCTGCCTGGGCCGGGGCACGGCCAGCGACACCGTCTGGACCTGCGACCTGAGCCACGACTACGTCACCATCAACGCCGACTACCGTTCCTGATATCGCTATTTTTTTAATAGCTGCTTGCGCTTGCCTGGCAAGCGCTAGAGGCCAAAATGAATGAAAATTTTGAGCGCCTGATTGCGCGTGCCGAGCAGCTCATGGCGCGCATCGAGGCGGCCCTGCCGCAGCCCTTGCAGGCGCCCGACTGGGCGGCCGGCGTGGCCTGGCGCTACCGCCGCCGTGCCAGCGGCCAGGGGCGGCTGGAGGTGGTGCGCCACCTGGCGCCGATGGCGCTCGCCGAGCTGCGCGAGATTGAGGTGCAGAAGGAAAAAATCGTGCGCAACACGGCCCAGTTCGTCGCCGGCAAGACGGCGAACAACGTGCTGCTGACGGGCGCGCGCGGCACGGGCAAGTCTTCGCTCATCCGTGCCTGCCTGCAGCACTTTGCGCCCCAGGGGCTGCGCCTGATCGAGGTCGATAAGGATGATTTGACCGACTTGCCCGACATCGTCGAGGTGGTTGCCGGGCGGTCAGAGAAATTCATCATCTTTTGCGACGACCTGAGCTTTGAGGACGGCGAGGGCGGCTACAAGGCGCTCAAGTCCATCCTCGACGGCTCGGTGGCTGCCGCCACGCCCAATGTGCTGATCTACGCCACCAGCAACCGCCGCCACCTGCTGCCCGAGTACATGCGGGACAACCTGGCGCAAACGCGCGGTGCCGACGGCGAGATCCACCCCGGCGAGGTGGTGGAAGAAAAAATCTCGCTCTCCGAGCGCTTTGGCCTGTGGGTGAGCTTCTACCCCTTCAGCCAGGACGAATACCTGCACATCGCCGCACAGTGGCTTGCCAGCCTGGGGCTGGCCCCGGCGCAGATCGAGGCTGCACGGCCCGAGGCGCTGCTGTGGGCCTTGGAGCGCGGCGCGCGCTCGGGCCGCGTGGCCTACCAGTTTGCGCGCGACTACGTGGGGCGCCAGCATGACTGAGGCGGCGTTGCAGCGGCCCTATACCGAGGTGGCGGTGGGCATCCTCATCCGCGCCGATGATGGCGCGCTGCTGCTGTCCACGCGCCCGCCGGGCAAGGCGTACGCGGGCTATTGGGAGTTTCCTGGCGGCAAGATCGAGGCGGGAGAGAGCGTGGAGCAGGCGCTGCGCCGTGAGCTGATCGAGGAGCTGGGCGTGACCATCAGCGCCGCCGAGCCCTGGCGCGTGACCGAGTACGACTACCCGCACGCCCTGGTGCGCCTGCACTGGTGCAAGGTGTTTGCCTGGCAGGGCGCGTTCGAGATGCGCGAGGGCCAGCAAATGGCCTGGCAGCAGCTGCCCCTGAGCGTGCGCCCGGTGCTGCCGGGGGCGTTTGACGTGCTGGGCTGGCTGGCGCAGGAGCGTGGGCTCGATTTCGATCCGAAATTGCTATTAAATGAATAGCTGCTCGCGCTTGCTGGATAAGCGCTAGAGGCCGTTTTTGCCCTTAAAAATCAGGCGTCCTGGCGCTTGGGGTCGCCAAAGGCTTCGTCCTGCGGCCCGCTGGCGCTGGGAACGCGAAATTCCTCGTTCGCCCAGGCGCCGAGGTCGATTTTCTGGCAGCGCTCGCTGCAAAACGGCCGCCAGGGGTTGCTGGGGGCGAACAGGCTCGGGCCGGCGCAGCGCGGGCAGGCGATGGTGCGGGCGGTGGTGGGTTGGGGGCGGTTCATGCGCACAGCGTCAGCTCGAAGGCTGCGTCCTCCTGGCTGGCTTGCAGGCGGCCGTCGGGCTCCATGCGCATCAGGCGCACGGACACCAGCAGGCGGTTGCCGCTGATCTCGGGCACCAGGCCCAGGCTGGGGTCGATGCGCAGGCGCAAGAGCTGGAACGAGCGCCCCTGCGGCAGGTTTTGTTGGAACTGCCCCTGGCTGGCGGCCACGCGCTGCGGCACGCCGGCGTCGCGCAGCATCTTGAGCAGCAGGTAGATCGATTCGGCCAGTGGCGCCATGGTGCTGGCCCAGGTTTCGAGCGCGCGCTGGCGGTAGGCGGGGTCGCTATGCTGCCAGGTGTGGTAGCCCGGCAGGTCAAAACCGCAGGTGCCCCCGGGAATGCCCAGACGGCTGCGGATGCCCATCAGCCAGTCGTTTTCCGTCAGTGCCTGGCCGGCCTTGCCGTTTTGCTGGCTCAGGGCGGTAAAGCAGCGGTCGAGCTGGGCAATGATGGCGTTGAGCGCCGATTCGGAAATCGACGGGTTGCCCCGGTAGCCGTCGAGCAGGTGTTTTTGCCGCTCCAGATCCTTGAGCACGTCGGCCTTGAGGTCGGCGCGCGCCGCCACGTCCATGATCTCGAACAGCGTCACCAGGGCAAAGTGGTGATCCAGCGGATGGGTGCGCGACACCAGTTCGCCGAGCCGGCGAAACAATTGCTCCAGGCGCAAATAGGTTCTCAGCCGTTCGTTGAAAGGATATTCGTAGAGGATCACGCTGCCGGGTTCCTGGGGGGCATTGAAGAAAGCAATCATAGCTGCAACCAGATTGCGATCTGCTCGGCTTGCGCCTCCAATGCGGCCAAAGAGGGCGCTTCGTTGTCGATCACGATGTCCGCCGCCGCTCGGCGCTGCGCCCGGCTGGCCTGGGCGTCGATGATGGCCTGCACCGCGCTGCGCTCCAGGCTGCTGCGCGCCATGGTGCGCTGGATTTGCGTCTCGGCGCTGCAATCGACCACCGCCACAGCATCGAGCCGCTGCGCCCAGTGCCCGGATTCGACCAGCAGCGGAATGTCAAACACCGCCACCCGGCAGCCCCGGGCGGCCGCTTGCGCGGCCTGCGCCGCCGTCGCTTGCCCGACCAAGGGGTGGATGATGGCTTCGAGCTGCTGGCGTGCCTGCGGCTGGGCAAACACCAGGGCGCGCATGGCGGCGCGGTCGAGGGCGCCGCTGGGGTCCACCAGCGCCTCCCCAAATTGGGTGCGAATAGCTGCAATGGCGCCGCCGCCGGGGGCCGTGAGCGCACGGGCGTTGGCGTCAGCGTCGATCCAGGCAGCGCCGCGCGCCGCCCACATGCGTGCCAGCGTGCTCTTGCCGCTGCCAATGCCTCCGGTCAGCCCCAGGCGCAGCATGGCGGCCCCCCAGGGCTAGAGTCCGAGCAGGGCCAGGAACCGCTGCATCATGGTTTGGGGGCCAAAGATCAGTGCGGTCAGGCCGGCACCGGCGAGGAAAGGGCCAAACGGGATGTAGCCACCCTCGCGCAGCCCGCTGGAGAATTTCATGGCGATGCCGACGATGGCGCCAATGACCGAGGACAGCAAGATGATGGGCACCAGCGCCTGCCAGCCAAACCAGACGCCGAGCGCTGCAAAGAGTTTGAAGTCGCCGTACCCCATACCCTCCTTGCCGGTGGCGAGCTTGAAGCCCCAGTACACCAGCCACAGCGACAGGTAGCCTGCGGCGGCACCCATGACGGCGGCAAACAGCGGTACCTCGATCCACTGCAGGGCCGAGGCCAGCAGGCCAGCCCAGAGCAGGGGCAGCGTCAGGTCGTCGGGCAGCAAAGTGGTGTCCCAGTCGATGCCTGCCATGGCGACGATGAGGGCGCAAAACAGGCACCAGGCGGCGCCGGTGGCGGTAATTCCCCAGCGCCAGGCGCAAAACGCAAACAGCGCGCCCGTGACGAGCTCGACCAGGGGGTAGCGCAGGCTGATGCGGGCCTTGCAGCCGGCACAGCGCCCGCCCAGGAAAAGGTAGCTCAGAACGGGAATGTTTTCATACCAGGCAATGGCATGGCCGCAATGCGGGCAGGCCGAGCGTGGGTGCGACAGGCTGATGGCGGGCGCCGTGGCTGCTGCGGGGGCCGCGCCTTGCTCGGCAGCGTAATGGGCGTAATCCGCCGCCCATTGCTGCTCCAGGATTTTGGGGAGGCGGTGGATGACGACGTTGAGGAAACTGCCGATGAGCAGGCCAAAAATGCCGGCCAGGGTACTGGCCAGCCACGGATCCAACAACATCAAACCACCTGACCGAGCTTGAAAATAGGAAGGTACATGGAGACGACGATGCCGCCAATCAAACCACCCAGGAAAACGATGATGATAGGCTCCATCAGGCTAGAGAGCCCTGCCACCATATCGTCCACTTCTTCCTCGTAAAAATCAGCAGCCTTGCCCAGCATGTGGTCAATGGAGCCCGATTCTTCACCAATAGCGCACATTTGAATGACCATGGTGGGAAATACGTTTGCATTGCCCATGGCAGCCGTCAAACTGGTGCCGGTAGAGACTTCCTGCTGGATTTTTTCGGTGGCGACGGCATAGACGGAGTTGCCAGCAGCGCCAGCGACCGAGTCCAGCGCTTCGACCAAGGGGACGCCGGCGGCAAACATGGTGGAGAGGGTGCGTGTCCAGCGGGCAATGGCGGCTTTGTTGATCAAGTCGCCGAACACCGGCATTTTCAGCAGCCAACGATCCATGGCCATTTGCATTTTTTCGCTGCGCCTCCAGGCTTGCATGAAGAAATAGAAGCCGCCGCCAATAACGCCAAAAATTAACCACCACCATTGCACGAAAATCTCACTCATACCCATCACAAACAAAGTTGGGGCGGGGAGTTCGGCGCCAAAAGAGGTGAAAACTTCTTTGAAGGCTGGGATCACGAAAATCATGATTACGGTCACGACAACAAAAGCCACAATCACCACGGAGATTGGGTACATCAAGGCAGATTTAATCTTGCCTTTAATGGCCTCGGTTTTTTCCATGTAGGCGGCAAGGCGATCGAGCAGTGTTTCAAGAATACCTGCAGCTTCGCCCGCTTCGACCAGGTTGCAGTACAGGCTATCAAAATACAGGGGGTATTTACGAAATGCGGCGCTGAGTGAAGTCCCGGTTTCGACATCGGCGCGGATATCGTTGAGCAGCTTGGTCACGCTGGGGTTGGCGTTGCCACGCCCGACGATGTCGAACGCCTGCAGCAGTGGCACGCCGGCCTTCATCATGGTCGCCATCTGGCGCGTGAACAGGGCGATGTCCTTGGGCTTGATCTTCTTGCCCGCGCGCATCCGGCGCTTTTTGATCTTGGTGGGCAGCACACCCTGGCGGCGCAAGGTGGCTTGCACCTGGTTTTCGCCCACGGCACGCACTTCGCCACGCACGGTTTTGCCGTGGCGATCCTTGCCTTCCCATTCGAAGACGAATTCTTTGATGTCCCTGGATGCTGCGGTGGCCATGGTGCTCCCTCGTGGTTCCCCGTGGTGTGGTTGTTTTATTCGTTGGTGACGGCGAGCACTTCTTCAAGCGATGTCAGTCCGAGCTTGACTTTTTGCAGCCCCGATTCGCGCAAAGAACGCACGCCTTCGAGCTTGGCTTGTCTGGCGATGTCGGGGGCGCTGCCGTCCTGCAGGATGATGCGTTGAATTTCTTCAGAAATTGGCATCACCTGGTAAATGCCAACGCGGCCTTTGTAACCATTGTTGCAAGCAGAACAGCCTACGGGTTTGTAGGTGACCCAGGAGCCGTCGATTTCAGCGTCGCTGTAGCCGGCTTCGAGCAGGGCTTCGTGCGGAATGTCTGCGGGTGCCTTGCACTGTGCGCACAGGCGCCGGGCCAGGCGTTGTGCGGTAATCAGGATCACGCTCGATGCAATGTTGAATGGGGCAATGCCCATGTTGCGCATCCGCGTCAGTGTGGTCGGAGCATCGTTGGTGTGCAGCGTGGAGAGCACCAAGTGGCCGGTTTGGGCGGCTTTGATGGCGATGTCGGCGGTTTCTAGGTCGCGGATTTCGCCCACCATGATGATGTCAGGATCTTGGCGCAGGAAGGATTTGAGCGCGGCGGCAAAGGTCAGGCCGGCTTTTTCGTTGACGTTGACCTGGTTGACCCCCGGCATGTTGATTTCCGACGGGTCTTCGGCGGTGGCGATGTTCACCCCCGGCTTGTTGAGCAGGTTCAAGCAGGTGTAGAGCGACACCGTTTTGCCCGACCCCGTTGGCCCAGTCACCAGCACCATGCCGTAGGGCCGGTTGATAGCGGCGAGCAGCCGCTCTTTTTCCTGTGGCTCGTAGCCCAGTGCATCAATCCCCAGTTTGGCGCTGCTCGGATCGAGAATACGGATCACGATTTTTTCGCCAAACAAGGTCGGCAGCGTGCTGACGCGGAAGTCGATGACGCGGTCGGGGCCCACCTTGAGCTTCATGCGCCCGTCTTGCGGGATGCGCTTTTCAGAAATGTCCAGGCGTGAGATCACCTTGATGCGAGATGCCAGCTTGTCTTTGATGGCAATCGGCGGTGAGGCGATTTCGCGCAGCTCGCCGTCGATACGAAAGCGCACGCGGTAATTGTGCTCGTAGGGCTCGAAGTGCAAGTCGGAGGCGCGCATGTTGAACGCATCGAGCAGCATCTTGTGCAGAAATTTGACGACCGGGGCGTCTTCCACGTCGCCGGCAGCCTCGGCCTCGTTGCTTTCCTGGGCTTCCTCGACCGGGATGTCGCCAAACTCGAAATCGCCCCCGGCGGTCAGCGTATCCATGGATTCGCTGACGCTCTTTGTGGTGGCCTCGATTAGCTTGGTGAGCTTGTCGTACTCGGCAATGACCCAGTCCACCCCCATTTGGGTGGTGAATTTGATTTTTTCTGCCGCCTCTTGGTCTGTCGGGTCGGCGGTAGCAACGATCAGGCGGTTGTTGCGTTTGGCCAGGGGCAGGACGCGGTACGACTGGCAGAGCTTGGCGTCGAGCAACTCCTTGGGCAGGCGTAGAGGGTCTATGGCGGCCAGATCGAGCAAGGGCGCGCCAAACATGGTGGCCACGGTATAGGCCAGATCGCTGGCGGAGACTGCGCCCGATCCGGTCAGTTCGGCGATGAAGCTGGTTTTGCTCAGCTGCGATTTTTTATAGATGTCTTCCGCCGCTTGCTGGGTCAGCTTGCCCGCAGACATAAGCGCCCGCCCCAGACCGGGAAGGGCGATTGCAGGGGCTTGTTTGGGTGCGGTATCAACAGCTGCCATGAACCGAGAGTCAAAAGATGCGGAAGGTTCATCCTATCATCGTCGATCACGCCGGGGCTGCATAGCAGCGTAAATCCTTGGTTGTGGTGGCGATGCAAAAAACAAAAGACAGAAGGGGGGGATCCCGGTCGTTTGGCGCAGAACCGCCAAAAAGCAAAACATCTGTTTCGGGGAACGCTTCCTTTCAGGAGCCCAGCCATGGGCCAAGCGCTCCACATCGCGGGCGCCGCTTTTATCTATGTGATTGCATATTTTTTGCGATGTGCTTTTCTCCGTATATAAAAATCTAGCCTGTTGCATATATTTTCTTGAAGAACCAACTGAGATTCGATGAATGTATGCGATAGCATAGATTTTCTGGTCTGTCTAAACTCTGTCGGGTAAAATCTATGCGTAGCCATAGATTTTGGAGTGCTTATGCGAGTCCCCATCCATACCGTTTCTGACCTCGGTCTCGCACTGCGTGCCACCCGCAAGGCCCAGGGCGTGCGCGGTGATGACCTGGCGGGAGCCGCCGGGGTGGGGCACGTATTTCTTATTGATGTGGAGCACGGCAAAGACACTGTCCAGTTGGGGAGGGTGCTGCGCCTTTTGGATGAGGCGGGCTTGCGCTTGACCGTGGATGTACCGACGGAGGCGGAGCCCGTTTTTGCCACTTTGCGCACCAATGGTCTGCGCCGAGCGAAACGTGGCCAGCGTGTGCTGGCCGACACCGATACCGACGGCGCGACAGACGGCACTGCATCACTGTCTGGGAGTGGGACAGATGAATGACATAGCACCCGGCCTACCGCTGGTCGCCGAGCGCAGTGAGCGCGTGCGTGAGCTTCTGGCAGAGGGCATCGAACCCCGTGTCCTGGTCGTGCTGGTCAACGACCGGGAGGTGGGCTGGCTGATAGACGCCAAGAATATCTGGGCCTTCGAGTACAGCCCTGATTGGCGCGCGGCACCCGACGCCTTCGCCCTGTCCCCGGGGTTGCCACTCGCCACAGGCGTACATCTGGATGGCGCTTCCAGCCGACCGGTTCAGTGGTACTTTGACAATTTGCTCCCCGAAGAAGAGCTCCTCAGAATCTTGGCACGGGAGGCAAAGCTCGAGCACACGGACGCGTTCGGGCTACTGCGTCATTTCGGCGGCGAGTCTGCAGGTTCGCTGGTGTTGCTTGACCCCGGTGCGCTTGCGGCGACCCAAGGTCTGAAGCCGTTGCCCTTGTCAGAGCTCAGCCAGCGTATCCGAAACCTGCCTCAGGCGGCGATGACTCTGAATTCGCCCAAGCGCATGTCGCTGGCTGGTGCGCAGCACAAGATGGTGGTAGTTCTGCGGGAGAACGACCCCGACAAGGGAATCTTCGAACCCCTGCAGGGCACCGCTTCCACGCATATCCTGAAGCCGGACTCCCCGTCGAGCCATTACCCCTCGTCGGTGATGAACGAGTACTTCACGATGCGCCTAGCCAAGGCCATGGGGCTGGATGTACCAGACGTGCGCCTCATCCATGTGCCCGAGCCGGTGTACTTGGTTCAGCGGTTTGACCGCACGCCTGCGGTAAACGGTGATGCCGTTCAGCGCGAGCACATCATTGACACCTGCCAGCTCCTGAACGAGTCGAGGCAGGTGAAATATCACAACGCCAATCTGGAAACTCTCCAGTTGGCGTTGCGCCGGTGCCAGTCCAAGACACGCGCACGCATTCAGCTCTTTCGTTGGCTCGCGTTCAACGTCTTGGTGGGCAATGGCGACAACCACCTGAAGAACATCTCTTTCAAGGTGACGGCCAAGGGGGTGGAGCTCGCCCCGTTCTATGACTTGCTTTGCACGGGCGTTTACGACGCCGTGGTCTATGCTGGGGCCGACAAAGCCATCTGGCCCAAGAGTGAGCTGGGCGTAGCCATGGGGCCGGTCAGCAGGTTCGCAGATGTCACGGTGGAGAGCCTGCTGCAAGCTGGAGAAGCTTTGGGCTTGGCGCGCAAGACCGCAGAGCGTGAACTGCTGACGATGAAAAAAGACCTGGCTAGCAAGGCCGAAGCACTGGCGCAAAGCATCCAGCAAGAAGCGGCGGCCAGGGTGCAGGGCATGCCTGCCGGTGACGACAAGGAAACGGCGCAGGCAACCTTGGGCGCCGAAGCTCAGCTGCTATGCGCCATCCAATACATCGTCATTCGAGAGATGCTGACGCGGCTGTGGCCAGCATCCTGAACGTTCGCGCCACGGCACTTTCGGGGCCTCATGGGCGTGTCCTCAAACGCAGTCTTTAAGTCGTTTGTGTCCGTGTTTACGGACTTGAGGGTTGGGGGCACTGACAGTCCGACGCGTGGATAACTAGGTGCGCAGCAAGGCCTGCTCGCGAATGCCGACCAGCCAGCTTTCGTCGAACTGCACGACCATCGGCTTGTAGCCTTGGGCACGCAGGTCGCGCATGTACGTCTCGACCTCAGCCACCTTGTTGAAGCTGAAGTACAGGGTCAGGTCGGGCTTGTTCTTGACGGTGACGCGAAAGCGGCTGCGATTGGCAATGTGTGCCATGGATATCTCCGATTAATGAGGAGACTCCTGTAGGCAGTGGGCTTATATGGACCCGGTAGCTGGCCGTTGAATCCCGGCCGTTTGGCACAGAATTGGCACAGAACCGCCAGAAAGCAAAACAGCCGCGTCGCGGCGGCTGTTCTAAGTCCTTGAATTACAAGGTAATTCTGGTCGGGGTGAGAGGATTCGAACCTCCGGCCTCTACGTCCCGAACGTAGCGCTCTACCAGGCTAAGCTACACCCCGCAGTTGCTTGAATTTTCGCTCAGTGGCGTCGATCAAGTAGCTGAGCCGCTAATTGTAGCAAACTTGCGGCATGTGGATTGGTTGGCAGATGTTGGAGGGCTGCGATCGCGCGCTCGGCTTCGGCGGCGGCGGCGGCGCGGGCTACTTGCAGGGCGCCGGTTTCCTTGACGATGGTGACGACAGTATCCAGCGATTCGGTCGAGCCTTGCTCGATCGCTTCGCGCACGATGGCGGCTTGTGCGGGGGTGCCGCGTTGCATGGCAGCGATCAGGGGCAGGGTGGCTTTTCCTTCGCGCAAGTCGTCACCAATGTTTTTACCCATTTCGGCGCTGTTGCCAGCGTAGTCGAGCACGTCGTCGATGATCTGAAATGCCGTGCCCAGCGCCTGGCCGTAGGTGGCGCAGGCGGCTTCCACGGTGGGGTTGCTGTTGGCGAGAATGGCCCCCAGCTGTGCGCTGGCCTCGAACAGCTTGGCGGTTTTGGAGCGGATCACGCGCAGATAGCCTTCTTCGTCGAGCGAGGCGTCGTGCATGTTGATGAGTTGCATCACCTCGCCCTCGGCGATGACGTTGGTGGCAGCTGACAAAATTTCCATGATGCGCATGGAGCCGGCCTCGACCATCATCTGAAACGACCGAGTGTGTAAAAAATCGCCCACCAGTACACTCGCTGGATTGCCAAAACTCTCGTTGGCCGTGGCGCGGCCCCGGCGCAGGGTGGATTCATCGACTACATCGTCGTGCAGCAAGGTGGCGGTATGAATCAGCTCGACCACGGCGGCCAGGTTGAAGCGTTGCGCGCCTTCGTAGCCTAGGGCGCCACACACCAGCAGCAGCAGGGCGGGGCGCAGGCGCTTGCCGCCAGCGGCAATGATGTAGTGCGAGATTTGGCCGATCAACGGCACGCTGGTGCTCAGGCGTTCGGCGATGACGCGATCGACTTCGCGCATGTCGCCGGCGATGAGCCCCAGAGGGGAGGAGGAGGTGGTGGTGGTCAAGATCGAGCCAGGGTCTAACAGCGCGGGGCCAACCAGGCGTGGCCATTGCGCCCGCGATTATAGGAAGGCCCTGCGCTGCGCTCGCCAGCGCGCAAAGGGCTTGGCAAAATTGTGGGGTGGCTGCTACAATCGCCGGTTCTGCAGGGATGGCCCTGCGGAACTCCAACCAAAGAGGTTATCCATGTACGCGGTCATAAAAACCGGCGGCAAGCAGTATCGCGTTGCTGTCGGCGAAAAAATCAAAGTAGAACAGATTGCTGCGGACGTTGGCCAGGAGATCGTGATTGACCAGGTTCTGGCTGTCGGCAACGGCGCTGAACTCAAGGTCGGCACGCCCCTGGTGTCCGGCGCAGCTGTCAAGGCCACGGTTGTGGCCCACGGCAAGCACGACAAGGTGCGCATTTTCAAGATGCGCCGTCGCAAGCACTATCAAAAGCGCCAAGGCCACCGCCAGCAGTTCACCGAACTGCAAATCGGCGCCATCACTGCTTAAGGAGTTTGAGTCATGGCACAGAAAAAAGGCGGCGGCTCTACGCGAAACGGGCGCGATTCCAAGCCCAAAATGCTCGGTGTGAAGGCCTTCGGCGGTGAGTTGATCAGCGCCGGTTCGATCATCGTGCGCCAGCGCGGCACCCAGTTCCACCCCGGCAACAACGTCGGCGTGGGCAAGGATCACACGCTGTTTGCCCTGGTCGATGGCCATGTGTCGTTCGCCACCAAGGGTGCGCTGAACAAGCACACGGTGAATGTGACCCCGGCGGCCTAAGCCCCGCTCGCTGCATTTGCTGCCAAGCCCCGCCCGTGCGGGGCTTTGTGCTTTTTGCGCGCAGCGGTTTTGTAAACTGGCGCGCTCTAACGGAAGAACACCCCCATGAAATTCGTCGATGAAGCCTATATAGACATTGCCGCTGGCGATGGTGGCAACGGCTGCGTGTCGTTTCGGCATGAAAAATACAAGGAATTCGGCGGCCCCAATGGGGGTGATGGCGGGCGTGGCGGCCATGTGTATGCGGTGGCTGACGTCAACCTCAATACGCTGGTCGATTACCGCTATTCGCGCCGCCACGAGGCCAAGCGTGGCGAGCACGGCATGGGTTCGGACATGTTTGGTGCTGCCGGCGACGACATCACACTCAAGATGCCGGTGGGCACCATCATCACCGACGCCGAGACGGGTGCGGTGCTGTACGAGCTGCTGACCCCCGGCGAGCGCATCACCATCGCCAAGGGCGGCGATGGCGGCTTTGGCAACCTGCGCTTCAAGAGCGCCATCAACCGCGCACCCCGGCAAAAAACCCCGGGTTGGTCGGGCGAGCGCAAAAGCCTCAAGCTCGAACTCAAGGTGCTGGCCGACGTGGGCCTGCTGGGAATGCCCAATGCCGGCAAATCGACCTTCATCGCCGCCGTCTCGAACGCGCGCCCCAAGATTGCCGACTACCCCTTCACCACGCTGCATCCCAATCTGGGCGTGGTGCGCGTCGGGTCCGAGCAGAGCTTTGTGGTGGCCGATATTCCGGGCCTGATCGAAGGTGCCTCTGAGGGCGCGGGCCTGGGCCACCAGTTCTTGCGCCACCTGCAGCGCACGCGCTTGCTGCTGCACATCGTTGATCTGGCGCCGTTTGACGAGGCCGTCGATCCGGTGGCGCAGGCCAAGGCCATCGTCGGCGAGCTGAAAAAATACGATGAGGCGCTGTATGGCAAGCCGCGCTGGCTGGTGCTCAACAAGCTCGATATGGTGCCGGGCGACGAGCGTGCCGCCAAGGTCAAGGACTTCGTCAAGCGCTTCAAGTGGAAGGGGCCGGTGTTTGAGATCTCTGCCCTGACGCGCGAAGGCTGCGAGCCGCTGATCAAGTCCATCTATCAGCATGTGCACGCCCAGCAGCAAATCGAGCAGGGTGTGGTCGAGGTTGATCCACGCTTTGTTGAGCAGCCCGCGCCGTGAGCGGGCGCTAGAATGCTCTTTTTTTCATAGCTGCTAGCGCTTGTCTAATAAGCGTTAGAGGCCAAAAAGACACTTAAAAATGGCTTCGAATGTGCTGCGCGATGCCCGCCGCATCGTGGTGAAGGTGGGCTCCAGCCTCGTGACCAACGAGGGCCGGGGTCTGGATGAAAACGCGATCGGTGAATGGTGCCGCCAGCTCGCCGCCCTGGTGCAGGGCGATACCAGCGGGCGGCGCGAGGTCATCATGGTCTCCAGCGGCGCCATTGCCGAAGGCATGAAGCGCCTGGGCTGGGCCACGCGGCCCAAAGAGGTGCACGAGCTGCAGGCGGCTGCCGCCGTCGGCCAGATGGGCTTGGCGCAGATGTACGAAACCAAGCTGCGCGAGCAGGGCCTGGGCAGCGCCCAGGTGCTGCTGACGCACGCCGACCTGGCCGACCGCGAGCGCTACCTCAACGCCCGCTCCACGCTGCTGACGCTGCTGCAGCTGGGGGTGCTGCCGGTCATCAACGAAAACGACACCGTGGTCAACGACGAAATCAAGTTCGGCGACAACGACACCCTGGGCGCGCTCGTGGCCAACCTGGTCGAGGCCGATGCGCTCGTCATCCTCACCGACCAAAAGGGCCTGTACACCGCAGATCCGCGCAAAGACCCGGCGGCGCAGTTCGTGCACGAGGCGCGCGCTGGCGAGTCTGCGCTCGAAACCATGGCCGGCGGCGCTGGCAGCAGCATTGGCCGGGGCGGCATGATCACGAAAATTCTGGCCGCCAAGCGCGCGGCCGGTTCGGGTGCTTCCACCGTCATCGCCTGGGGGCGTGAGCGCGACGTGCTGTTGCGCCTGGCGCAGGGCGAGGCCATTGGCACCCTGCTGGTGGCGCAAACCGCCAAGACCCAGGCGCGCAAGCAGTGGATGGCCGATCACCTGCAGCTGCGCGGTGCCGTGCTGGTCGATGCCGGCGCCGTGGCCAAGCTCCAGGGTGAAGGCAAGAGCTTGCTGCCCATTGGCATGACGGCGGTGGAGGGCGAATTCTCACGCGGCGACGTCATCGCCGTGCGCGACAGCGCCGGGCGTGAAATTGCGCGCGGCCTGGCCAATTACGCCAGCGCTGAAGCCCGTTTGCTGTGCCGCAAGCCTTCGAGCGAATTTGAAAGCCTGCTCGGCTACGCCGCTGAGCCGGAGATGGTGCACCGCGACAATCTGGTGCTGGCACCGGCATAAAGACAACAGGCCCGCTGCGTTGCGGGCCTGTTCGTTTCAGGGCTCGTGGCTCCCGGTTTGTGGGTCGGGGTCAAAGCTGGCCCCGGGGGGTAACTCCAGCCCGGGTGGGGGCTGCAAAACACCGCCGCGCAGCAGCCCGGACAAGGCGGGTGCGTTGGTGGCGGGCTCGCGGTATTCGCGGCTGCGCATTGCACTGCGCAGGTAGCGCGTGCGCTGATCTTGCCGGGGCACGAAGCGTGCCAGCTCGGTCAGAGCCATTTCGTACACGCCGCGCTTGAATTCGACGACGACGTCGAGCGGCACCCAGTAATCGTTCCAGCGCCAGGCGTCAAACTCTGGGTGGTCGGTGGCACGCAGGTTCAGATCCCAATCGTGGCCAGTGAGTTGCAGCAGGAACCAGATTTGTTTCTGGCCGCGATAGTGGCCGCGCGCGTCGCGGCGGATATACCGGTCAGGCACCTCGTAGCGCAACCAATCCCGGGTGCGGGCAACCAGGCGCACATGCTGTGGCTGTAATCCGACCTCCTCGTGCAGCTCGCGGAACATGGCCTGTTCGGGGGTTTCTCCCCGGTCAATGCCCCCTTGCGGAAACTGCCAGCTGTGGGTGCGGATACGCTTGCCCCAGAATACCTGGTTCTTGTGGTTGAGCAGGATGATGCCGACGTTGGGCCTGAAGCCATCCCGGTCGAGCATAATCTAACCCCAAATTTTTAAACTGCAGCCATTATGCCCGCTGCCTCGTGCCCGCCCAGGGTACTTGCCCGCATAGCCCCCTAGGGTTCCCCCGCCATGAAAGCCTCCCAGTTCTTTATCTCCACCCTGAAAGAAGCCCCCGCCGACGCCGAGGTGGTCAGCCACCAGCTCATGATGCGCGCGGGCCTGATCAAGAAGCTGGGCGCCGGCATCTACAACTACATGCCCATGGGCCTGCGCGTGATCCGCAAGGTCGAGGCCATCGTGCGCGAGGAAATGGACCGCGCCGGCGCAGTCGAGGTCACCATGCCCGTGGTGCAGCCTGCCGAGTTGTGGCAAGAAACGGGCCGCTTTGAGAAAATGGGCCCCGAGCTGCTGCGCATTCAAGACCGCCATGGGCGCGACTTCATCGTCCAGCCCACCAGCGAGGAGGTGGTGACCGACATCGCCCGCCAGGAGCTGCGCAGTTACAAGCAGCTGCCCAAGAACTTCTACCAAATCCAGACCAAATTCCGCGACGAGCGCCGTCCGCGCTTTGGCCTCATGCGCGGGCGCGAGTTCATCATGAAGGACGCCTACTCCTTCGACCGCAGCCCTGAGGCCGCCAAGGCCAGCTACCAGGCCATGGCGCAGGCCTACCGGCGCATTTTTGACCGCTTCGGCCTGACCTACCGCGCTGTGGCGGCCGATTCGGGCGCCATTGGCGGCGACCTGAGTGAAGAATTCCAGGTGATTGCCGCCACCGGCGAGGACGCCATCGTCTATTGCCCCGGCAGCGACTACGCCGCGAACATGGAAAAAGCCGAGGCCGCCGCCCCCACGCACACGCGCCCCGCACCGGCCAAGGCCATGGAAAAAATGCCCACCCCCGGCAAGGCGACCTGCGCCGACGTGGCCGCGCTGCTGGACGTGCCGCTGGCGAGCACCGTCAAATCGCTGGTGCTGGCCACCGACGAGACGAACGAAGCGGGCGAGATCGTCCAAAGCCAGGTCTGGCTGCTGCTGCTGCGCGGCGACCACGACATGAACGAGATCAAGGTCGGCAAGGTGCCCGGCCTGGACAAAGGTTTTCGCTTTGCCAGCCTGGCCGAGATCGAGGCGCACTTTGGCTGCAAGCCCGGTTACCTCGGCCCCATCGGCCTGCAAAAGCCGCTCAAAATCGTGGCCGACCGCGAAGTGGCCGTCATGGCCGACTGGATTTGCGGCGCCAACGCGGTCGATTTCCACACCACCGGCGTCAACTGGGGCCGTGACCTGCCCGAGCCCGATCTGGTGGCCGACCTGCGCAACGTCGTCGCTGGCGACGCTTCGCCCGACGGCCAAGGCGTGCTGGCGATCGAGCGCGGCATCGAGATCGGCCACGTGTTCTACCTCGGCACCAAGTACTCCAAGGCCATGAACGCCACCTTCCTGGGCGAGGACGGCAAGCCGGCGTTCTTTGAAATGGGCTGCTACGGCATCGGCGTCACGCGCCTGCCCGCCGCCGCCATCGAGCAAAACCACGATGCGCGCGGCATCATCTGGCCCGATGCGATCGCGCCGTTTACCGTCGTCATCTGCCCCATCGGCATGGACCGCAGCGACGCCGTGAAAGCCGCTGCCGAGCAGTTGCATGACCAGCTCGCCGCCCTGGGCGTGGACGTGCTCCTGGACGACCGGGGCGAGCGCCCGGGCGCCATGTTTGCCGATTGGGAGCTGATCGGCGTGCCGCACCGCGTGACGATTGGCGACAAGGGCCTCAAGGAAGGCGTCGTCGAATACCAGCACCGCCGCGACAGCGCCGCCACCAAGGTGGCCGCGCTTGACATCCTGGGCACGCTGCGCACACGCTTGGGGCTATGACACACGTGGATGGTTGGGCGCGTCGGCGCTTGCTGGGTACTTTGCCCGCCCTGGCCCTGGGGCCGGCGGCCTGGCTGGGTGCGCCGCAGATGGCGCACGCCGGGGGGCAACTCGAAGAGCCTTTGGCCGATGCGGTGCGCACCGCGCTCAGCTCCGCCGTGGGGGATTTGGCCCCGCCGGAGCCGATTTTTGCCAGCACCGAAACACGCCTGCACTACCTGCGCTGGCTGGGCACCATGAGCGACAAGCTGCGCAAGCGCAAGCCCGACTGGATGGTGCGGCGCGATTTTTTGCAAACCATTTGGTACGAAGCCAAGCGCGCCGGGCTCGATGTCTCGCTCGTGCTCGGCCTGGTGCAGGTCGAGAGCGGCTTTCGCAAATTTGCCGTCTCCAGCGTCGGTGCGCGCGGCTACATGCAGGTCATGCCGTTCTGGACGCGCGTGATTGGCGACGGCGACGCGGGCAAGCTGTTTCACATGCAGACCAACCTGCGCTTTGGCTGCGTCATCCTGCGCCACTACCTGGAGCGCGAGCGCGGCGACGTGTTCATGGCGCTGGGGCGCTACAACGGCAGCCGGGGCAAGTCGCCTTACCCCAATGCCGTGTTTGCGGCGCAGCGCAACTGGCTGTTCCCGGCCACGCTGCAGGCCACGGGCCAAGGGGCGGCGCAGGGGTGATGGAGAAAACTCAGGCGCTGGTGTCCGCTGCAGCGGGCAGGCGCGTGACCATCACCTGGTCGATGCGGTAGCGGTCCACGTCCAGCACCTCGAACTGGTAGCCACCCCAAGTCACGCTGTCGGTGCGCCGGGGTACGCGGCGCAGCATCACCATCAGGAAGCCGGCCAGGGTTTCGTATTCCTCCGCCTGGGGCAGGGCGTCGAGCTGCAGGGCGTGCAGCACGTCGGCAATCGGCGTCACGCCGTCGATGAGCCAGGAATTGGCGTCGCGCTGCACGATTTGTTCTTCGTCCACTGTCTCGACCAGGTCGCCCATGACGGTGCTCATGACGTCGTTGAGGGTGACCACGCCCACCACCAGACTGTATTCGTTGACGATGACGGCAAAGTCCTCGTGCACGTGGCGAAACTGCTCCAGCACCTCCGACAGGCTCAGGCGGTCGGGCACGACCAGTACCTTGCGCACCAGGCTGTCGTCCTGCAGCGAAATCGGCTGGTTGTTGAGCACGCGCTGGAACAGGTCTTTGGCGTCCACGTAGCCCATGACGTGGTCGATGTCGCCGTCGCACACCGGGTAGGTGGAAAAAGGCTCGGCCGCAATGCGCGTGCGAATGAGCGCGTCGGGGTCGTCGCGCAAGAAGAAGGCAATGCGCTCGCGTGCCGTCATGGCGGAGGAGACGGTGCGCGAATCCAGCTCAAAGACGTTGGCAATGACTTGCTGCTCGCTCTCGTGGAGCACGCCGGCGCGGGTGCCCGCTTCGGTCAGGGCCAGGATGTCGGCGTGGGTGATGCGCTCATCGCGCACCGTGGGCAGGCCCAGCAGCGCCGCAATGCGGTCGGCCAGCCAGTTGAACAGCCCCACCAGCGGCCCGAGCAGCGCGGTCAGCCACTGCATGGGCCGGGCAACCCACAGGGCCAGGCGCTCGGGCTCGGCCATGGCCAGGCGCTTGGGGCACAGGTCGGCGAGCAAGATAAAGAGCGAAGTCACCAGCGTGAACGAGGCCAGAAAGCCCACCGTCGCCGCCGTCTGCGGCCCCAGCCAGGGGGCGAGCCAGGCGGTGAAGAAAGGCGTAAGCGCGCCCTCGCCCACCACACCGCCCAAAATGGCCACGGCATTGACGCCGATTTGCACCACCGTGAAAAACTCCCCCGGCTGCTCTTGCGTGCGCATCACCAGGGCGGCGCGGGCGTCGCCATCGTCGAGCATTTGGCGCAGCCGCAGCTTGCGCGAGGCGGCCAGCGAAATCTCAGCGATGGAGAAAAACGCGCTGGCAACAATCAACAGGGCAATGGTCAATAGGCTTTCGAGCAGGCTCATGGCTGCCAGTGTAGCCAGCGCCCGCTGTGGCCCCACGCCACGGCGGGCGCAAAAAAACCGCCCGCAGGCGGTTCCGGGGTGGGCGCGGGGCGCGGGGGATGCGCTTTAGGCCAGCAGCTTTTGCAGCTCGCCCGCTTCGTACATCTCCATCATGATGTCCGAGCCGCCGATGAACTCGCCCTTGACGTAGAGCTGCGGGATGGTGGGCCACTGGCTGTAGTCCTTGATGCCCTGGCGAACGGCGTCGTCTTCGAGCACGTTGACCGAGCCAATCGCCTTGGGATCGACGCCGCAGGCTTTCAAAACCTGCACGGCGCGGCCAGAAAAGCCGCACATGGGAAAGCTGGGGGTGCCTTTCATGAACAGCATCACGGTGTTGTTCTTGACCAGGTCTTCGATGCGGGCGCGGGTGGCTTCGTCCATGGGGTACTCCTAGAAAACGGGCCGCTGGGTTGAAAAAGAAAAAAGGGGTTGCGGCGTTGGGGCGTAATTATTTCATTGTTGGTGCATCTTTTGCGCGCCAGGGCTTTGCGCGCCGCTGCAGCGCACGGTGCCGGCCAAATCGCAGCGGCCCTGCACCTGCTGCAGGCCGGACTCGCGCAGCAGGGCTTGCACGGCGTCTGCCTGGTCCCAGCCGTGTTCGAGCAGCAGCCAGCCGCCCGGGGCGAGCAGTGCGGGCGCGGCGGCGATGATGCGGCGGATGTCGTCCAGCCCATCAGCGCCGCTGGCCAGGGCCGACAGCGGCTCGTGCGTGAGCGCGGCCAGGTGCGGGTCGTGCGCGGCGATGTAGGGCGGGTTGCTGACGATGGCGTCAAACGGCCCCGCCAGGCCCGCCAGCCAGTCGCCCTGGGCAAACTGCACCGGCAGGCGCAGCCGCTGGGCGTTGGTGCGGGCCACTTGCAGGGCGGCGCTGCTGGCGTCCACGGCCAGCACCTGGGCGTCCTGGCGCTGGCTTTGCAGCGCCAGGGCGATGGCGCCGCTGCCGGTGCCCAGATCGACGATGCGCGGGGCGCTGCAGTGCTGCAGCACCTGCAGCGCCCAATCGACCAGGGCCTCGGTGTCGGGCCGGGGGTCGAGCACGCGCGCATCGACGGCCAGCTCCAGGCCGTAGAAGGCTTTGTGGCCCAGCAGGTAGGCCACGGGCTCGCCCGCAGCGCGGCGCTGGCACAGGGCCTGGAACTGCGCCAGCGCCTCGGGGGCGATGGCGTCCTGGTCGTGCGCCAGCAGCCAGGCGCGGTCGTGCGCGCTGCGCCCGAGGGTGTGCAGCAGCAGCATCTGCGCGTCGATGCGTGCCAGGCCCGTTTGCTGGGCCTGGCGCAGGGCATGGTGCAGGGAAATAGTCACTATGGTTTTAATAGCTGTTTGCGCTTGACTGGTAAGCCTTGGAGGGCGATTTGGCCTGATTGGCGACCTTCCTCAGACAAACCCCGTTCGCCCTGAGCTTGGCCTGTCCTGAGCTTGCCGAAGGGTCGAAGGGCGGTTCGCACATCACGCCCTGGCTTCGACAAGCTCAGCCCGAACGGATGGTGGCCAATATCTGGGGCAGATCACCATGGGCTTAAACCGAGGTTTCCAGCTCGGCCAGCAGCTCGGCTTCGCGGGCGTGTTGCAAGGCGGTGAGCACGTCGCCCAAATCGCCTTCCATCACCGCCAGCAGCTTGTACAGCGTCAGGTTGATGCGGTGGTCGGTGAGCCGCCCCTGCGGGAAGTTGTAGGTGCGGATGCGGTCGCTGCGGTCGCCGCTGCCGATCAAGCCTTTGCGCAGCGCGGCCTCTTTGGCGGCGCGTTCGCTGCGTTCCTTTTCCTGGATGCGCGCCTGCAGCACCTGCAGCGCCTTGGCCTTGTTGCTGTGCTGGCTGCGCCCGTCCTGGCATTCGGCGACGATGCCCGTCGGGAGGTGTACCACGCGCACGGCGGAGTCGGTTTTGTTGATGTGCTGGCCGCCCGCGCCGCTGGCGCGGAAGGTGTCGATGCGCAGGTCGGCGGGGTTGAGCGTGATCGCCTGGGCCGCGTCGGGCTCGGGCATCACCGCCACGGTGCAGGCGCTGGTGTGGATGCGGCCCTGCGTCTCGGTCGCGGGCACGCGCTGCACGCGGTGGCCGCCCGATTCAAAGCGCAGCGCGCCGTACACCTGCTCGCCGTCCACGCGCAGCACCACTTCCTTGTAGCCGCCAAGCTCGCTTTCGTTGGCGCTCATGATTTCGACCCTCCAGCCGGCGTTGGCGGCGTAGCGCGTGTACATGCGCGCCAGGTCGGCGGCGAACAGGGCCGATTCGTCGCCGCCCGTGCCGGCGCGGATTTCGACGAAGGCCGGGCGCGCATCATCGGGGTCCTTGGGCAGCAAGAGGCGCTGCAGCTCGTCTTCGAGCTGCGTGAGTTCAGCCTCGGCGGCGCTGATTTCTTCTTGCGCCATCTCGGCCATGTCCGCGTCGGCCAGCAGCTCCTGCGCGGCGGCCAGGTCGGCCTCGCGCTGCTGGTAGCGGGCGTAGCGGCCGGCCACCTGGGTGACTTCGGCGTGCTCCTTGGAGATGGCGCGGTACTGCGCCATGTCGGCCATGATGTCTTCGCGCGAGAGCAAGAAATCGAGCTCTTGCAGGCGCTGGGCGTAACGCTCCAACTGGCTTCTGAGAAAGGGTTTCATGGGGTGGGGTTGTTTTTGCTACTTTTTTCGTAGCTGGTTGCGCTTGCCAGGCAAGGGCTAGAGGCCAAAAATGCTTAAAAATGCCTAGCAAGCGCAAGGCGGGCGCACGGCAGCGGCGCTAGAGCCCGCTCTTGCTTTGCGAGCGCAGGAACAGGCGCGAGACGGTCTGCGCCGTTTGCTGGCGCGCCTGGGCGTCGCCCGCGCGCAGTTCGGCCAGGGGGCCGTGCAGCATTTTTTGCGTCAGGCCCCGGGCCAGGGCGTCGAGCACGGTGTCGATGTCCTCGCCCTTGGCCAGCAGTTTTTTGGCGCGGGCGATTTCCAGCGTGCGCCACTGCTCGGTCTGGGCGTTGAGCTGCTGGATCAGCGGCACCACCGCGCCCTGCTGGGCGGCGGGGCTGCGCAGCTCCATCCAGTGGACGAAGCTTTGCACGCCGGCGTCGATGATGGCCTCGGCCTGCGCCACGGCCGCCTGGCGGTTGGCGTGCGCTTTTTGCACCACGCTGGCGAGGTCGTCCACGGTGTACAGGTACACGTCTTCGAGCTGCTTGACCTCGGGCTCGATGTCGCGCGGCACGGCCAGATCGACCATGAACATGGGGCGGTGGCGGCGCTTCTTCAGCGCGCGCTCGACTGCGCCCAGGCCGATGATGGGCAGGCTGCTGGCGGTGCAGCTGATGACGGCGTCGTACTCGTGCAGGTGCTCGGGCAGGTCGGCCAGGCGCATGACCTCGGCGCCAAAGCGCGCGGCCAGCTTCTCGCCGCGCTCGAGGGTGCGGTTGGCAATGGTGATGTGCTTGGGGCTCTTGGCGGCAAAGTGCGTGGTGCACAGCTCGATCATCTCGCCCGCGCCGACGAACAGCACGCGGATTTCGCCCAAATCCTCGAACAACTGCCCCGCCAGGCGCACGGCGGCGGCGGCCATGCTGATGCTGTGCGCGCCGATGTCGGTGCTGGTGCGCACCTCCTTGGCAACGGCAAAGCTGCGCTGAAAGAGCTGGTTGAGCGTGCTGCCCAGGGCGCCCGCGCCTTCGGCGGCGCGCACCGCGTCCTTCATCTGGCCGAGGATTTGCGCCTCGCCCAGCACCATGGAATCGAGCCCGCTGGCGACGCGAAAGGCGTGGCGCGCCACCAGGCCGTCTTGCAGGGTGTAGGAGTGCGAGCGCAGCACGTTGGCCTGCACGCCGCCGGTCTCGGCCAGCCAGCCCAGGGTGTGCTCCAGCGCCGGCTGGGCGGCGGCGCAGTAAATCTCGGTGCGGTTGCAGGTGGAGATGATGGCGGTTTCCACCTGCGGGTGCTGGGTGCGCTCGGTCAGCGTCTGGCGCAGGCCCTGCAGCGTGGGCGCGATCTGGTCGAGCGCAAACGCAAAGCGGCCGCGCAGATCGAGCGGCGCGGTTTTGTGGTTGATGCCTAAGGCCCAGACTGCCATGGGCGCGGATTATAAAATTGCGCGGCGTCCAGTGCCGCACTGCGGGATTGCGGCGCTGCACAAATCTTGATGTACGTCACGCCCGTGGACCTGCCCACCCTGCTCAACCACCTGTTCAATTTTGCTGCCCCGGCCCTGGGGTTGGCGCTGTGGCTCACGTTGGTGGCCCGCTTTTTGGGGCCAAAACCGGCTGCAGGGCTTGCCTGGTGGGCGCAAGCAGCTATCAATACTGTAGTGGGTTGCACCGTGCTTGGGGCAGGCCTGTGGGTGCTGGGGCGCGACGGCAAGATGCTGACCTACGGCGCGCTGGTGCTGGCCATGGCCAGCGCCCAGGCGCTGATGCGGCGCGGCTAGCTGGGCTTATGCCGCCGGGCTGAACAGATCGACCCGGTCGGTGATGATGCCGTCGGTGCCCAGATCGAGCAGGCGCTCGGCAGCCCATTCGTCGTTCACGGTGTAGCTCAGGCAGCGCAGGCCGGCGCCGTGCACCAGGGCGACTCGGGGCGCATCCCACAGCGCGTGGTTGAGCACCATGGCCTGGCAGCCCAGTTGCTGGGCGCTGTGCAGGTCGGCGTCGGCCGGCGCCCATTGATCGACCAGCAGGGCGCGCGGCAGCTGCGGCGCGGTGGCGCGCGCACCGGCCAGGGCGGCGCTTTTGAACGAGGACAGCAGCGGCGCCGTGGCGCTCGCTGGCCAGATGCGCGCCAGCAGCTCGCCCACAGCGCGGCCCGTGGCCTCTTCCTGGCCGGGGTTGGGTTTGATCTCGACGTTGAGCTGGTAGCCGTTGGCCAGGCAAAAGCGCGCCAGCGCTTCGAGCGTGGGCAGGCCCTCGCCGGCGTAGGCGCGCGAATGCCAGCTGCCGGCGTCGAGCTGCGCCAGCTGCCCCAGGGTCAGGCCGGCTGCCGCGCCCTGGCCGTTGCTGGTGCGCTCCAGGGTGGCGTCGTGCAGCAAGAAGAGCACACCGTCGGCCGAGAGCTTGGCGTCGCACTCGAACATGCGCCAGCCGTGCTGCGCCCCCAGGCGGAAGGCCGCCAGGGTGTTTTCGGGCGCGAGCTTGCCCGCGCCCCGGTGGGCGATCCAGCGCGGGTAGGGCCAGGGGGGGAGGGTGGTGGTGCTCATGCGTTGATCCTGTGGCCGGTGGTGGCGTCAAACCAGTGCAGACGATCGGCGCGCGGGGCGATGCGCGCCGTCTCGCCGGGGTGGGGGTAGGGCAGGCCCTCTTCCAGGCGCAGCGTGACGTCGTCGGCGCCGACCTTGCCGTAGAGCAGGCGTTCGGCGCCCAGCAGCTCCACGGTTTCAATCTTGAACTCCCAGCCGCCGCTGCTGACCAGATCGAGGTGCTCGGGGCGAATGCCCAGAATGCGCCCGGCCTGGCCGCCCGGGGCGTTTTTCAGCAGGTTCATGGGCGGCGAGCCGATGAAGCCGGCGACGAAGGTGCTGGCGGGTGCGTGGTACACCTCCTCGGGCGTGCCGAACTGCTCGACGTTGCCGCCGTTCATGACGATCATGCGCTGCGCCAGCGTCATGGCCTCGACCTGGTCGTGCGTGACGAACAGGCTGGTGATGCCGAGCTCGGCGTGCAGCTTCTGGATCTGGATGCGCGTCTGGCCGCGCAGCTTGGCGTCCAGGTTCGACAGCGGCTCGTCGAACAGGAATACCTGCGGCTGGCGCACGATGGCGCGGCCCATGGCCACGCGCTGGCGCTGCCCGCCCGAGAGCTCGCGCGGCTTGCGCTCGAGCAGGTGCGACAGCTGCAAGATTTCGGCGGCCTTGTCCACGCGGCGCGCGATCTCGTCCTTGGGCACCTTGGCGAGCTTCAGGCCGTAGGCCATGTTCTCGTAGTTGCTCATGTGCGGGTAGAGCGCGTAGTTCTGGAACACCATGGCGATGTTGCGCTTGGCCGGCTCCAGGTCGTTGACGCGCTGGTCGCCAATGCGCAGCTCGCCGCCGGTGATCTCTTCGAGCCCGGCGATCATGCGCAAGAGCGTCGATTTGCCGCAGCCAGAGGGCCCGACGAGGACGATGAACTCGCCATCCTTGATCTCGGCGTTGACGCCGTGGATGACGGGCACGGCGGACTTGCCGTGCCCATAGCGCTTGACGATGTTCTTGAGGGAGATGGATGCCATGATTGCAATGATTTTGATAGCTGCAGACGCTTGATGGATAAGCCCTGCAGCCGGATTTTGTTTATTTTTCGGTGTCCACCAGGCCCTTGACGAACCACTTCTGCATCAGCATCACCACCAGGGTGGGCGGCAGCATGGCGAGCACGGCGGTGGCCATGACGATGTTCCAGTCCACGGCGGCCTCGCCACCGGCGAGCATCCGCTTGATGCCGATGACCACGGGGTACATGTCCTCGCTGGTGGTCATCAGGAGCGGCCACAGGTACTGGTTCCAGCCGTAGATGAACTGGATCACGAACAGCGCCGCGATCGAGGTGCGCGACAGCGGCACCAGGATGTCGATGAAAAAGCGCATGGGCCCGGCGCCGTCGATGCGCGCAGCCTCCACCAGCTCGTCGGGCACGGTGAGGAAGAACTGGCGGAACAAAAACGTGGCCGTGGCCGAGGCGATGAGCGGCAGCGACAGGCCGGCGTAGCTGTTCAAGAGCCCCAGGTCGGCCACCACCTTGTAGGTCGGCAGGATGCGCACCTCCACCGGCAGCATCAGCGTCAGGAAGATGGCCCAGAAGCAGATCATCTTGAACGGGAAGCGGAAGTAGACGATGGCGAACGCCGACAGCAGCGAGATGGCGATTTTGCCCAGCGTGATCGTCATGGCGACGACGAAGCTCACCCACATCATGTGCACCACGTTGGTGGTGGAGCCGAGCTTGCCCGAGCCCACGAGGGCGTCGCGGTAGTTCTCCCACAGATGGCTGCCGGGCAGCAGCGGCATGGGCGACTGCACGATGGCTTCGGCCGTGTGCGTGGAGGCGACGAGCGCCAGGTAGAGCGGAAAGGCGACGATGGCAACGCCCAGTACCAGCACGGCGTGGGAGAGGAAGGTCAGCCAGGGATTGCGGTCAACCATGTCAGTACTGCACTTTCTTTTCGACGTAGCGGAACTGCACCACGGTGAGCACGACGACGATGGCCATCAGCACCACCGACTGCGCGGCCGAGCCGCCCAGGTCCAGTGCTTTAAAGCCATCGAGGTACACCTTGTAGACCAGGATGGAGGTCGATTGCCCGGGGCCGCCCTGGGTGGCGGCGTCGATGATGCCGAAGGTGTCGAAGAAGGCGTAAACGATGTTGATCACCAGCAGGAAGAAGGTGGTGGGCGACAGGAGCGGCAGCTGGATGTTCCAGAAGCGCCGCCAGGGGCCGGCGCCGTCGATGGAGGCGGCCTCGATCAGCGCCTTCGGAATCGACTGCAGGCCGGCGAGGAAGAACAGGAAGTTGTACGAAATCTGCTTCCACACCGAGGCGATGACGATCAGCGCCATGGCCTGGTTCTCGTTCATGAGGTGGTTCCAGGTGATGCCCAGGCGCCCCAGGTAGTAGGTGGCGACGCCGATCGAGGGCGAGAACAAAAACACCCAGAGCACGCCGGCAATCACCGGTGCCACGGCGTAGGGCACGATGAGCAGCGTTTTGTAGATCATGGCAAAGCGCACGATGCGGTCGGCAAAAATCGCCAGCACCAGCGATATGGCGATGCCGCTGCCCGCCACCAGCACCGAGAACAGGGCGGTGCGCTCGAAGGCGCCGAGGTAGTCCGGGTTGTCCCAGAGCTGGCGGAAGTTCTCCAGCCCCACCCACTCGCGGCTCAGGCCGAAGGCATCTTCCATCTGGAACGATTGCAGCACGGCCTGGCCGGCGGGCCAGAAAAAGAACACGGCGATGATCGCCAGCTGCGGCGCAATCAGCACCCAGGGCAGCCAGGCAGAGCGAAAGAGAACACGTTTTTCCATAGGGGCTCGCAAACGGAAAAAGCCGCCACCCCGGCGCCGGGGTGGCGGCTTTGGCCGCAGGTTTACTTCTTGTACGACTTCTCGAAACGCGCCAGCAGCTCATCGCCCCGGCTGACGATGCTGTCCAGGGCCTGCTGGCCGGTCTTCTTGCCGGCCCAGACTTGCTCCAGCTCCTCGTCCTCGATGGTGCGGATCTGCACGTAGTTGCCCAGGCGGATGCCGCGCGAGTTGTCGGTGACCTTGCGGATCATCTGGTTCACGGCGACGTCGGTGCCCGGGTTCTTTTGGTAGAAGCCCGATTTTTCCGTCAGGTCGAACGCGGCCATGGTGACGGGCAGGTAGCCGGTGCGCTGGTGGCTGGCCGCTTGCACCTTGGACTGCGACAGGAACTCGAAGAACTTGGCCACGGCCTTGTATTCCTCGGGCTTCTTGCCGGCCATGACCCACAGCGAGGCGCCGCCGATGACGGTGTTCTGCGGCGCACCCTTGACGTCGGGGTAGTAGGGCAGGGGGGCGATGCCGAAGCTGAATTTGGCATTTTTCGCAAAGTCACCGTAGGAGCCGGACGACGCCTGGATCATGGCGCATTCGCCCGAGACGAAGGCGGCGTTGGGGTTCGAGCCCCGGCCCTTGTAGACGAACTCGCCGCTCTTGGCCGCCTGCGCCAGGTTGTCGATGTGGCGCACGTGCAGCGGCGAGTTGATCTTCAGGCGCGCCTTGTAGCCGTCGGCGGCCAGGCCGTTCTTGTGCGTGGCAAATTCCACGTTGTGCCAGGCCGAGAAGGATTCGAGCTGCGTCCAGCCCTGCCAGGCCAGCGTCATCGGGCAGCTGTGGCCGCTGGCCTTGAGCTTTTTGGTGGCCTCGAAGACCTCGGGCCAGGTGGTGGGCGCCTTGTCGGCGTTCAGGCCGGCCTTCTTGAAGGCGTCTTTGTTGTAATAAAACACCGTGGTCGAGCTGTTGAACGGGAAGCTCAGCATCTGGCCGTCGGGCGCGGTGTAGTAGGTGGCGACGGCGGGAATGTAGCCGGCGGGGTTGAAGTCGGCGCCGGCGTCCTTCATCACCTTGCCCACCGGCACGGTGGCGCCCTTGCTGGCCATCATGGTGGCGGTACCCACTTCAAACACCTGCAGGATGTGCGGCGCGTTGCCCGAGCGGAAGGCGGCGATGGCGGCGGTCATGGACTCGTCGTAGTTGCCCTTGAAAACCGGCGTGACCTTGTAGTCCTTCTGGCTGTCGTTGAACTGCCGGGCCAGGTCGCTGACCCACTCGTTGTTCACGGCGGTCATGGAATGCCACCACTGAATTTCGGTTTGCGCTTGCGCGCTCAAGGTGGTGGCAAGCAGGGCGGTGGCCAGGGCCAGGGGCTTGAAGGACATAAAGACTCCTGTGGAGGGTAGGGGCACAAAAAGCGCCCAGGGTAGGGGCGCTGTGTGTCAAATCGGTGTCGTTGTCGCACAGGCGCGGCGCTTGTCACAACCGGGAAAAACCCCGCTCGCCCCGCGCCCGTCAGTACACAGGGGGGCGATTGTCACCAATTGCACCGGGGTGGCGACTGTATTTACCGCAATGCCCGGCGGCAATAGCGGTGCTTTGGCTAAGGTTTTGTGCAATGCAGCATCCTTGCCTGCCCGGTTGCTTTTTGAAGGATGGCCCATGCCCGACAAGACTTCGCTCGACAAGAGCAAGATCCGTTTTCTGCTGCTCGAAGGCATTCACCCCAGCGCGCAAGAGGTGTTGCGCGCGGCGGGTTACACGCAGATCGAGGCCCTGCCCGGCGCGCTCGAAGGCCAGGAGCTGCAGCGCAAGATCGCCGATGCGCACTTCATTGGCGTGCGCTCGCGCACCCAGCTCACGGCCGAGGTGCTGGCGCACGCGCACAAGCTGGTGGCGATTGGTTGCTTTTGCATCGGCACCAACCAGGTCGATTTGAACGCCGCGCGCGAGAAGGGCATTGCCGTCTTCAACGCGCCGTACTCCAACACCCGCTCGGTGGCCGAGCTGGTGCTGGCCGAGGCCATCTTGCTGCTGCGCGGCATTCCGGCGCGCAACGCGGCGGCGCACCGGGGCGGCTGGCTCAAGAGCGCCGACAACGCCTTCGAGGCGCGCGGCAAGACACTGGGCATCGTCGGCTACGGCGCCATCGGCTCGCAGCTGTCGGTGCTGGCCGAGGGCCTGGGAATGCAGGTGCTGTTCCATGACGTGGTCAACAAGCTGCCGCTGGGCAACGCGCGCCAGGCGGCCAGCCTGCCGGCGCTGCTGGCGGCGAGCGACATCGTCAGTCTGCACGTGCCTGAGCTGCCGTCCACGCAGTGGATGGTCGGCGCCGCCGAGATCGCGCAGATGAAGCCCGGCGCCATCCTCATCAACGCCTCGCGCGGCACGGTGGTCGAGATCGAGCCGCTGGCCGCTGCCCTCAAGGCGGGCAAGCTGCTGGGTGCGGCCGTGGACGTGTTCCCTGCCGAACCCAAGAGCAACAAGGACGAATTCGTCTCGCCGCTGCGCGGGCTCGACAACGTCATCCTGACGCCGCACATCGGCGGCTCGACGCAGGAGGCGCAGGCCAACATCGGCCTGGAAGTGGCAGAAAAACTCGTCAAGTACAGCGACAACGGCACCAGCACCACCTCGGTCAATTTCCCCGAAGTGGCGCTGCCGGCGCACCCGGGCAAGCACCGCATCCTGCACGTGCACCGCAACCAGCCGGGCGTGCTCTCGGCCATCAACCAGGTGTTTGCGCAGCTGGGGGTGAACATTGCGGCGCAGTACCTGCAGACGAACGAAAAACTGGGCTACGTGGTGATCGACCTGGATGCGGCTTCGTCCGAGGCGGCGCTGGAAAAATTGGCGCAGATCGACGCCACGCTGCGCAGCCGGGTGCTGTTTTAGGCCGCCCGGTCTAGCCGCAGTGCCCCCGGGGGAGCAGGCCGGGCCCCTGCTCCCTTAAAATTTGCCCCCCCGAGGCCCCCGGGGCGCAGTGCGCCCCTCCCAGGTTGCACCCCATGAACGTTCCGATTGAGCTGGCCGCCTTGCCGCAAGCCGCAGGCACCGAGCCTGTTCGCCTGCGCGAGATTCCGTACAACTACACGAGCTTTTCCGACCGGGAAATCGTCATCCGCCTGCTCGGCCATGACGCCTGGGCCGTGCTCGACCAGCTGCGCCGCGAGCGCCGCACGGGCCGCTCGGCGCGGATGCTGTACGAGGTGCTGGGCGACATCTGGGCCGTGCAGCGCAACCCCTACCTGCAGGACGACCTGATCCACACCCCCGCGCGGCGCAAGATGCTGGTGGACGCCATGCGCCACCGCATGGGCGAGATCGACAAGCGCCGCACGCCCGACGAAAACCTCGAGCGCGACCGCCGCGTGGGCCTGCTGCTCGACGCTGCCCACCGCGCCATTGCCGAGTTCGACGCCACCCTGGTCGAAGTCGCCGCCCTGCGCAAGAGCGTGGAAAAGCGCCTGGGCCGGCACACGGCGCGCGACAACATCAAGTTCGACGGGCTGTCCCGCGTCTCGCACGTGACCGACGCCACCGACTGGCGCGTGGAATTCCCCTTCGTCGTGCTCACGCCCGACACCGAGGCCGAGATGGCCGCGCTCGTCAAGACCTGCATAGCGCTCGAACTCACCATCATCCCGCGCGGCGGCGGCACCGGCTACACCGGCGGCGCCATACCGCTCACCTGGCGCAGCGCCGTCATCAACACCGAAAAGCTCGAAGCCATGAGCGAGGTGGAAATGCGCCGCCTGCCGGGCCTCGACCACGAGGTGGCGACGGTCTGGAGCGAGGCCGGCGTGGTGACGCAGCGCGTGGCCGATGCGGCCGAGCGCGGCGGCTACGTGTTTGCCGTCGATCCCACGTCCATCGAGGCCTCGTGCATTGGCGGCAACATCGCCATGAACGCCGGCGGCAAGAAGGCCGTGCTCTGGGGCACGGCGCTGGACAACCTGGCGAGCTGGCGCATGGTGACGCCCGAGGCCCAGTGGCTCGAAGTCACGCGCATCAACCACAACCTGGGCAAGATCCACGACGTGGAGGTGGCGAGCTTTGAGCTGGCGTACTTCGAGGCCGATGGCAAGACCTTGATTCGCACCGAGCGCCTGGACATCCCCGGCAAGACCTTCCGCAAGGAGGGCCTGGGCAAGGACGTGACGGACAAGTTCCTCGCCGGCCTGCCCGGCGTGCAAAAAGAGGGCACGGACGGCCTGATTACCAGTGCGCGCTGGATCGTGCACCGGATGCCCGCACACACGCGCACCGTGTGCCTGGAATTTTTTGGCTCGGCCAAGCTCGCCGTGCCCAGCATCGTCGAGATCAAGGACTTCATGTTCGCCGAGCAAAAGCGCTCGGGGGTCTTGCTGGCGGGCCTGGAGCACCTGGACGACCGCTACCTCAAGGCCGTGGGCTACGCCACCAAGAGCAAGAAGGGCGCAGGCCGCCTGCCCAAGATGGTGCTGATCGGCGACATTGCCGGCGACGACCCCGATGCCGTGGCGCGCGCCACCGCCGAGGTGGTGCGCATTGCCAACTCGCGCGAGGGCGAAGGCTTTACGGCCGTGAGCAGCGAGGCACGCAAGAAGTTCTGGCTCGACCGCAAGCGCACGGCGGCGATCTCCAAGCACACCAACGCCTTCAAGATCAACGAAGACGTGGTCATCCCGCTGCCGCGCATGGCCGAGTACACCGACGGCATCGAGCGCATCAACATCGAACTCTCGCTGCGCAACAAGCTGGCGCTGTGCGACGCGCTGGCGGCGTTCTTTGCGCGCGGCGACCTGCCGCTGGGCAAGTTTGACGACGCGCAGGGCATCTCCGCTGCCGAGCTGCTGGGCGACCGCGTGGCGCAGGCGCAGGCCCTGGTGGCCGAGGTGCGCGCACTCTGGCAGGGCTGGCTCGACGGCGTGGCCGAACTGTTCCCGCAGCTGCAGGACCACAGCCTGCGCGCGAGCTGGAAAGTGCAGCTGCAAAAGCCGCTGGCCGAAATTTTTGCCGGCGTGGCCTACGAGCCCATCCTGAAGGAAGCCGCCGCCATCCACCAGAAGGTGCTCAAGGGCCGCGTCTGGGTGGCGCTGCACATGCACGCGGGTGATGGCAACGTGCACACCAACATCCCCGTCAACAGCGACGACTACGAGATGCTGCAGACGGCGCACGGCGCGGTCGAGCGCATCATGGCTCTTGCCCGCAGCCTGGACGGCGTGATCTCCGGCGAGCACGGCATCGGCATCACCAAACTGGAATTCTTGACCGACGCCGAGCTGGCGCCGTTTGCCGAGTACAAGCGCAAGGTCGATCCGCAGGGGCGCTTCAACCGGGGTAAGTTGCTACGAAATCAGGAGCTGGTAGCGCTTGATGGGCAAGCGCTGGAGGCTGATTTGGCCCATAAAAACGTGCGCCGCTCGCTGCCCTTTGCCGACCTCACCAACGCCTACACGCCCAGCTTTGGCCTGATGGGCTATGAGTCGCTCATCATGCAGCAGAGCGACATCGGCAGCATCGTCGCCAGCGTCAAGGACTGCCTGCGCTGTGGCAAGTGCAAGCCGGTGTGCGCCACCCACGTGCCGCGCGCCAACCTGCTGTACAGCCCGCGCAACAAAATCCTCGCCACCTCGCTCCTGGCCGAGGCGTTCTTGTACGAGGAGCAGACGCGCCGCGGCATCTCCAGCCACCACTGGCAGGAATTCGAGGACGTGGCCGACCACTGCACCCTGTGCCACAAGTGCTACAACCCCTGCCCGGTGAAGATCGACTTCGGCGACGTCACCATGGCCATGCGCAACCTGCTGGTGAAGATGGACAAAAAGAGCTGGCGCGCCGGCAACAAGCTGGCCATGGCCATGCTCAACAGCACCGAGCCGCGCACCATCAACCTGCTGCGCGCGGGCATGGTCAACGTCGGCTTTCCGGCGCAGCGCCTGGCCGTCGATGTGCTCAAAAGCGTGAGCAAACCGCAAACCGCGCGCCCGCCGGCCACCGTGGGCGCCGCGCCCATCAAAGAGCAGGTGATCCACTTCGTCAACAAAAAGCTGCCCGGCGGCCTGCCGACGAAGACGGCGCGCGCCCTGCTCGACATCGAGAACAAGGACTACGTCCCCATCATCCGCGACCCGGGAACGAGCAGCGATTCCGAGGCGGTGTTCTACTTCCCCGGCTGCGGCTCGGAGCGCCTTTTTTCACAGGTGGGCCTGGCGACGCAGGCCATGCTCTGGCACGCCGGCGTGCAGACCGTGCTGCCGCCGGGCTACCTGTGCTGCGGCTACCCGCAGCGCGGCAACGGCCTGCAGGACAAGGCCGAGAAGATGATCACCGACAACCGCGTGCTGTTCCACCGCGTGGCAACGACGCTGAACTACCTGGACATCAAGACCGTGGTCGTCTCCTGCGGCACCTGCTACGACCAGCTGCAGGGCTATGAATTCGACAAGATCTTCCCCGGCAGCCGCATCGTCGATATCCACGAATTTTTGCTGGAGAAGGGCATCACGCTGCCGGCAGGCCAGGGCGGCTACCTGTACCACGAGCCCTGCCACAACCCCATGAAGCAGGGCGACTCCATGGCGACGGTGCGCGCGCTGGTGGGCGACAAGGTGCTCAAGAGCGAGCGCTGCTGCGGCGAATCGGGCACGCTGGGCGTCTCGCGCCCCGATGTGTCCACCCAGGTGCGCTTTCGCAAGACCGAAGAAATCAGGAAGGGCGAGGCCCAGCTGCGCGCCAGCGGCGCCGTCGGCGCGCAGGACAACGTCAAAATTTTGACCAGCTGCCCGAGCTGCCTGCAGGGCATCTCGCGCTACCAGGACGACCTGTCCACCGGCCTGCTCGAAGCCGACTACATCGTCATCGAGATGGCCAAGCAGCTCCTGGGCGAGAACTGGCTGCCCGAATACGTGGCGCGCGCCAACGCGGGCGGCATCGAGCGGGTGCTGGTGTGACCGCATCGAGCTGCCCCCTGTGCACCACCGACGGCGGCCCGCTGGTCTGGCGCGGCGACAAGCTGCGCGTCATCCGCGCCGATGAGGAGGCCGAAAAAGGCTTTCCCGCCTTCTACCGCGTGGTCTGGAACGGCCATGCGGCCGAGTTCTCCGACCTCTCGCCGCCCGAGCGCCAGCACTGCATGGAGGCCGTGGCCGTGGTCGAGCAGGCGCTGCGTGAGCAGCTCGCGCCCACCAAGATCAACCTGGCGGCGCTGGGCAATATGGTGCCGCACCTGCATTGGCACGTGGTGGCCCGTTTTGACTGGGACAGCCACTTCCCCGCGCCCGTGTGGGCCCCGGCGCAGCGTGCGCGCGACCTGCAGCGCGAGCAGGCCGTCAGGGCGCGCCTGCCCGCGCTTGAAGACCTGCTGCGCGCGCGTTTGTCGAACCTTGTCCCTTCTGCGTCATGAGCAAATCCCCCATTCCCCAGGCCATCACGGTGCACGAGCAGTCGCGCGTGCTCGAAGTCGTGTTCGACGATGGCGCACACTTTCGCCTGCCGTTCGAGTTGCTGCGCGTGTACTCGCCCTCGGCCGAGGTCATGGGCCACGGCCCGGGCCAGGAGGTGCTGCAGACCGGCAAGCGCGAGGTCGCCATCGTGCAGCTCGACGCCGTCGGCCACTACGCCGTGCAGCCCACGTTCTCCGACGGCCACGACAGCGGCATCTTCACCTGGGCCTACCTGTACGAGCTCGGGCGCGACCAGGTGCAGCTGTGGCAGCGCTACCTCGACCGCCTGCAGGCCGCCGGCGTAGAGCGCGATGCCCCCATGCGCCCCAAGGCCCACAAGGGCGGCTGCGGCGGGCATTGATGCTATTATTTTGGTAGCTTGTAGCGCTTGCTGGATAAGCGTTACGGCCTGTTTTCATTCATTTTTGCGACACATGCCCCAGGCCCGTGCGGGGTTGTCGCTGTACGCCGGGCGCCCGCGTCCCTAGGATTGCCTCCCTATGAGCACCACGCATTTCGGTTTTGAAACCGTCGAAGAACAAGACAAGGCGCGCCGCGTGCGCGGCGTGTTCGACTCCGTTGCCTCCAAGTACGACGTCATGAACGACTTCATGTCGGCCGGCCTGCACCGCGCCTGGAAGGCGTACACCGTCATGGTGGCGAACCTGCGCGAGGGCGACCAGGTGCTCGACATCGCTGGCGGCACGGGCGACCTGTCGCTGGCCTTTGCCAAAAAAGTGGGCGCCACCGGCCGCGTGGTGCATACCGACATCAACGAAGCCATGCTGCGCGTGGGGCGCGACCGCCTGATCGACAAGGGCGTGGTGCTGCCCACCCTGGTGTGCGACGCTGAAAAGCTGCCCTTCCCGGATGGCCATTTCGATCTCGTGAGCGTCGCCTTCGGCCTGCGCAACATGACGCACAAAGACCAGGCCCTGGCCGAGATGTGCCGCGTGCTCAGGCCCGGTGGCCGCCTGCTGGTGCTCGAATTTTCCAAAATTGCCCAGCCGCTGGCCAAAGCCTACGACTGGTATTCCTTCAACGTCCTGCCGCGCCTGGGACAGTTCGTGGCCGGCGATGCCGACAGTTACCGTTATTTGGCCGAATCCATCCGGATGCACCCCGGTCAGGAGGAACTAAAAGCCCTGATGCAGAACAATGGATTTGGTCATGTGGATTATCACAACATGACCGGCGGCATTGTGGCCTTGCATATGGGCATCAAGTGCTGATTTTTTTTTCCAACTGCTCCTCGATAGAAAGCGAAACAAGACATGAAAAAACTGTGGTCTGTGGTTCTCGTCGCCCTGCTGACGCTGGCCCATGTGGATGCCGACGCCCGCCGCCTGGGTGGCGGCAAGTCCATGGGCAAACAGTCGAGCAACGTCACGCAACGCGAGGCGGCGCCCTCCGCGCCGGCTGCGCCGGCCCAAAACGCCGTACCGCAAAACGCTGCGGCCAAGCCGGCCACGCCGGCAGCAGCCCCTGCGACGGCACCGAAGAAGCCGTGGGGCGCCATGCTCGGGGGGCTGGCCGCTGGCCTGGGGCTGGCTTGGCTGGCCCATTCGCTGGGCTTGGGTGAGGCCTTTGGCAATATGTTGATGTTCGCTTTGCTCGCTTTTGCCGCAGTAGCCGTGATCGGTATGGTGATGCGAGCGCGCAAGGCCAAATCGGCCCAGCCGGCGGCAGCGCCTTTTGCTTTTCAGGGTGCAGCTGCGGGAGTGGGGCCGGTGCCGGTCAACGCCCCTGTGGCGCCGCAGTACAACCCCGAGAAAATTGGCAACGACGCCTCGGCACGCCCTTGGGAGAGCCAGGGCGCGTCCTTTGAGGCAGCGCGTCCGGCCGCTGGCGGCGTGGTCATCGGCTCGGCCCTGGCAGGCTCGCAAAATTGGGGCGTACCGGCAGATTTCGATACCGCCGGCTTCTTGGCAGCGGCCAAGCGCAACTTCGTCACCCTGCAGTCTGCCTGGGATCGCGCCGACGTGGATGCCCTGCGCTCGATGATGACCGACGACATGCTGGCCGAGGTGCGCAGCCAGCTCGCCGACCGCGAGCAGCACCGGGGCAGCGAGCCCAACCATACCCACGTGGACGTGATCGAGGCGCAGCTGCTGGGCATCGAAGACCTGGGCAGCGACTACATGGCCAGCGTCGAGTTCTCCGGCATGATGCGCGAGGAACAGGGTGCCGGCCTGAGCCCGTTCCGTGAAGTCTGGAACATGACCAAGCCCAAGAGCGGCAGCAGCGGTTGGCTGGTGGCGGGCCTGCAAGCCCTGCAATAAGGCAGCAACCCTAGGCGAAGCAGCCCTTGGCGGGCTGCAAGCCTGGTGGATTGGGGATAATCGGGGACTATGGCAACACAGTCCCCTTTTTCATTCCTGCAAGGTCTTTTCGAGCGCGTCGCCGCCGGGCCGCAACCGCCGCAATGGATGGTGCATGAGGTGCAGCAGCGCGTGGTGTTGCTGCTCAACCATGTGCTGATGCAAGAGCGCGAGGCCATGGCACGCCTGCTGGCGCAGCGCGGGCGCGTGGCGCGGGTGCAGTGGCGCCAGTATTTCATGGCTCTGCAAATCACCCCGGCGGGCCTGTTCAACCTGGCTGCCGACGGCGCTGCGCCCGATCTGCAGATCGAGGTCACCGAACCTTCGCCCCTGGCGCTGGCCCAGGCTGCGCTGCGCGGCGACAAGCCCACCATCCGCATTCAGGGCGACGTGCAGCTCGCCGGCGAGATCCAGTGGCTGGCCGACCACGTGCGCTGGGACATCGAGGAAGACCTGGCGCGCCTGCTGGGCGACGCGCCAGCGCACCTTATCGCCGCCACCGCGCGGCGCGTGCTGCAGGCGCTGGCCGGTTTTGTGGCGCCCCTGGCCGGCAAGGCGGCGGGTGCGGCCCTTGTCGTGCCCGAGCGGACGGTGCCATGACGCGTTTTTTTCGTGGCGCCACCATCGTCTGGGTGGTGCTGCGTTATGGGCTCGACGAGCTGGTGCTGTCGAGCTTCGAGCACCCCTGGCTGCGCCTGCTGACGCGCATCGTCACCGTCGGGCGCAAGCTCGAAGCACCGCGCGGCCAGCGCCTGCGCGAGGCGCTGGAGCGCCTGGGCCCGATCTTCGTCAAGTTCGGGCAGGTGCTCTCCACCCGGCGCGACCTGATGCCGCCCGACATTGCCGACGAGCTGGCGCTGTTGCAGGACCGCGTGCCGCCGTTCGATCCAGAGATCGCCATCGCCACCATCGAGCGCGCCTACCGCAAGCCGCTGGCGCAGGTGTTCACGCATTTCGAGCGCGAGCCGGTGGCCAGCGCCTCGATTGCCCAGGTGCACTTTGCGCGCCTGCGCGACCGTGCGGGCGTGGAGCGCGAGGTGGCCGTCAAGGTGCTGCGCCCGAACATGCTGCCGGTGATCGAGAAAGACCTGGCCCTCATGCGCCTGATGGCTGGCTGGGTCGAGAGCCTTTCGGCCGACGGCAAGCGCCTGAAGCCGCGCGAGGTCGTGGCCGAGTTCGATATGTACCTGCACGACGAGCTCGACCTGATGTGCGAGGCGGCGAATGCAGCGCAGCTGCGGCGCAACATGGATGGCCTGAACCTGGTGCTGGTGCCCGAGATTTTTTGGGATTTTTGCCGCACCGACGTGATGGTGATGGAGCGCATGAACGGCGTGCCCATCAGCCAGGTCGAGCGCCTGCGCGCGGCCGGGGTCGATATCCCCAAGCTGGCGCGCGACGGCGTGACGATTTTCTTCACCCAGGTGTTCCGCGACGGCTTTTTTCATGCCGACATGCACCCGGGCAACATCCAGGTCAGCCTGGACGCGGCCACGTTCGGGCGCTACATCTCGCTCGACTTCGGCATCGTCGGCTCGCTCACCGAGGTCGATAAAGAATATCTGGCGCAAAACTTCACGGCATTTTTTCGCCGCGACTACAAGCGCGTGGCTGAGCTGCACATTGAAAGCGGCTGGGTGCCCGCGAGCACGCGCGTCAACGAACTCGAAGCGGCGGTGCGCACCGTGTGCGAGCCCTACTTCGATCGCCCGCTCAAGGAAATATCGCTGGGCATGGTGTTGATGCGGCTGTTCCAGACCTCGCGCCGCTTCAACGTCGAGATCCAGCCGCAGCTCGTGCTGCTGCAAAAAACCCTGCTCAACATCGAGGGCCTGGGGCGCCAGCTCGACCCCGAACTCGATTTGTGGAGCACGGCCAAGCCGTTCCTGGAAAAGTGGATGCTTGACCAGATGGGCCCGCAGCGCCTGCTGCGTGAGCTGCGCGACCAGGCGCCGCACTACGCCAAGCTCCTGCCCGAGCTGCCGCGCCTGCTGCACAGCCATTTGCAGCAAAACCAGGGCCCAACGCCGCAGTTGCTGCGCGAGCTGCTACAAACTCAGGAGCGCACCAACCGCCTGCTGCAAAGTCTGGTGTACGGTGGCATGGGCTTTGTGCTGGGCCTGCTGGTGATGCAGCTGTACGTGCGCATCCGTATTTTCTAATCCCCTTTTTGTTTTTTGCCCTAGGAGTCCAGCGTGCTGCTCTTCATGGTGATTGCCTACCTGTTTGTCACCATCGGCATCGGCCTGTGGGCGGCGCGGCGCGTGCAAAGCTCGGCCGACTTTGCCATTGCCGGGCGCCACCTGCCGATGTACATGATCATCACCACCACCTTTGCCACCTGGTTCGGCTCCGAGATCGTGCTCGGCGTGCCCGCCAAGTTCATCAAGGGGGGGCTCAATGCCGTGGTGGAAGACCCGTTTGGCGCCGGCATGTGCTTGATCTTGGTCGGCGTTTTTTTTGCCGCCAAGCTCTACCGCATGACGCTTCTCACCATCAGCGACTACTACCGCGCGCGCTATGGCCGCAGCGTCGAGGTCATCTGCTCGCTCATCATCATGCTCAGCTACCTGGGCTGGGTGTCGGCGCAGGTGACGGCGCTGGGGCTGGTGTTCAACCTGCTCTCGGGCGGGCTCATTTCCATTCCCTGGGGCATGGCGATTGGCGTCGGCTCCATCCTCATCTACACCCTGTGGGGCGGCATGTGGTCGGTGGCGGTGACGGACTTCATCCAGATGATCATCCTGGTGCTGGGCCTGGTGGTGCTGGCGTTCTTTGCCGCCGACATGGCCGGCGGCGCCGGCAAGGTGATCGACCTGGCTGTGAGCCGCGACATGTTCCGCTTCTGGCCCGAGCCGAGCTGGCACGAGATTGTTTTCTTCTTCGCCGCCGCCATCACCATGATGCTGGGCTCCATTCCGCAGCAGGACGTGTTCCAGCGCGTGATGTCGGCCAACACCGAGCGCGCGGCCACGCACGGCACCGTCATCGGCGGCACGGCCTACATCCTGTTTGCCTTCGTGCCCATGTTCCTGGTGGCGAGCGCGCTGCTCATCATGCCCGAGCAGACCCAGGCGCTGCTGGCCGACGACCCGCAAAAAGTGCTGCCCACCCTGGTGATGGAGCGTATGCCCGTCATGATGCAGGTGCTGTTCTTCGGCGCGCTGCTCTCGGCCATCAAATCCTGCGCCTCGGCCACGCTGCTGGCGCCCAGCGTCACGTTTACCGAGAACATCTGGCGCCAGTTCCGCACCGGCTATGTGGGCGACCTGGAGAACCTGCGCATCATGCGCATCAGCGTGTTCGTGTTTGCCATCGCGGTGCTGGCGTATTCCATCAAGATGGAAGGCACGCCGATTTTTGAGCTGGTTTCCGGCGCTTACCAGGTGCCGCTGGTGGGCGCCTTCGTGCCGCTGGTGTTTGGCCTGTACTGGAAGCGTGCTACCACCCAGGGGGCGCTGTGCGCTACCGGCCTGGGGATTGGCGTGTGGATTGCCTTCATGGCCACGCCGGCGTGGAGCGCCGTCTTTCCGCAGCAACTCGCAGGCTTGCTGGCGGCGCTGGTGGGGATGGTGCTGGGGTCGCTGTTGCCGCAGTGGGTGGCGCACCGCCCTGAGGGTGCACCGGCACTGGCGCCGGCTGGGCGCTGAGCGGCGCCCTGCATAAAACAGGTGCGAATCTATAATCGAGAGTTTTTCTGCCTGAGTACCGCTGAGTACCATTTTTCTGCAGTATGCCTATCTACGCGTATAAATGCGGCGCCTGTGGCCATGCCAAGGATGTGCTGCAAAAAATCTCCGACGCTCCCCTGACCCAATGCCCCGCCTGCGGCGCCGAGGCGTTTGCCAAGCAGCTGACGGCCGCTGGCTTTCAGCTCAAGGGTTCGGGCTGGTATGTGACCGATTTTCGGGGCGGTAATGCCGCTGCCAGCAGCCCCACCGCAGCGCCTGCGCCCGAGGCCGCACCGGCTGCGGCGCCAGCGGCCTGCGCCGCCTGCCCAGCGGCAGCCGCCAGCAAGGACTGAGCCCGCCCATGGCTGCCCTGCGCAAATGGTTGTTTACCGGCCTGCTGGTGATCGTGCCCGGCGTGATTACGGCCTGGGTGCTCAACTGGATCGTCGGCACCCTCGATCAAACCCTGGCCATCCTGCCCGAGGCCTGGCAGCCCGACCGTCTGCTGGGTTTTCACCTGCCCGGCTTTGGCGTGCTGCTGACGTTGGCGATCTTGCTCATCGCCGGCGCCCTGACCAGCAATTTCGCCGGGCGCAAGCTCGTGGCCTGGGGCGACGGCTTGGTCAGCCGCATTCCCGTGGTGCGCTCGATTTATTCCAGCGTCAAGCAGGTATCAGACACGCTGTTTTCCGAAAACGGCAACGCCTTTCGCACGGCGGTGCTGGTGCAGTGGCCGCGCGAAGGCGTGTGGACCCTGGCCTTCATCACCGGCCAGCCCGGCGGCGAGGTTGCAGCCTATTTACGCGACGAGTACGTCAGCGTTTACGTGCCGACCACGCCCAACCCCACCGGGGGGTATTTTGTGATTTTGCGCAAGAGCGACTGCATTGAGCTCGAAATGAGCGTGGACGCCGCGCTCAAATACATTGTTTCCATGGGAGTGGTGGCGCCGCCTGAGCCTGCAGCGCTTCACAACTCCCGCTAACCCACATCGCGCCCCACGAGGGCGCAGGAAGAATCCACCATGGCCATGCGCTCTGAATACTGCGGTCTCGTGACCGAAGCCCTGATGGGCCAAACCGTCACCCTGTGCGGCTGGGTGAACCGCCGCCGCGATCACGGCGGTGTGATCTTCATCGACCTGCGCGACCGCGAAGGCTATGTGCAGGTGGTGTGCGATCCCGACCGCGCCGAGATGTTCAAGGTGGCCGAAGACGTGCGCGGCGAGTTCTGCGTGCAAGTCAAGGGCCTGGTGCGCGCCCGCCCCGCCGGCACCACCAACGACAAGCTCAAGAGCGGCCAGATCGAAGTGCTGTGCCACGAACTGACGGTACTCAACGCTTCCGTCACGCCCCCGTTCCAGATGGACGACGACAACCTGTCGGAAACCACGCGCCTGACGCACCGCGTCATGGACCTGCGCCGCCCGGCCATGCAGCGCAACATGATGCTGCGCTACAAGACGGCCATCCAGGTGCGCAACTTCCTGGACAAAGAAGGTTTCATCGACATCGAAACCCCCATGCTCGGCAAGAGCACGCCCGAAGGCGCGCGTGACTACCTCGTGCCCTCGCGTGTCCACGACGGCCAGTTCTTCGCCCTGCCGCAGTCGCCCCAGCTCTACAAGCAAATGCTGATGGTGGCCGGCTACGACCGCTACTACCAGATCACCAAGTGCTTCCGCGACGAAGACCTGCGTGCCGACCGCCAGCCCGAGTTCACGCAGATCGACTGCGAGACCTCCTTCCTGAACGAGGAAGAAATCCGCGCCATCTTCCAGCGCATGATCAAAGAGGTGTTCCAAACCCAGCTGAACGTGGACCTGGGCGAGTTCCCCACCATGACCTACGCTGAGGCCGCGCACCGCTTTGGCTCCGACAAGCCCGACCTGCGCGTCAAGCTCGAATTCACCGAGTTGACGGATGTGATGGCCGATGTGGACTTCAAGGTGTTCTCCACCCCCGCCACCACCAAGGGCGGGCGCGTGGTGGCACTGCGCGTGCCTGGCGGCGCGCAGATCAGCCGGGGCGAGATCGACCAGTACACCGAGTTCGTCAAAATCTACGGCGCCAAGGGCCTGGCCTGGATCAAGGTCAACGAAGTGGCCAAGGGGCGCGACGGTTTGCAATCGCCCATCGTGAAGAACATCCACGACGCCGCGCTGACCAAAATCCTGCAGCGCACCGGCGCGCAGGACGGCGACATCCTGTTCTTCGGTGCCGACAAGCTCAAGATCGTGAACGACAGCATGGGCGCGCTGCGCCTGAAGATCGGCCACAGCGAATTTGGTAAGGCAAACGGCCTGTTTGATAACCGCTGGGCGCCGCTGTGGGTGGTGGACTTCCCCATGTTCGAGCACGACGAGGAAGACAACCGCTGGGTGGCCGTGCACCACCCCTTCACGTCCCCGAAGGACGGCCACGAAGACCTCATGGACACCGACCCCGGCCAATGCATCGCCAAGGCCTACGACATGGTCTTGAACGGCTGGGAGCTGGGCGGCGGCTCGGTGCGTATCCACCGCGCCGACGTGCAGGCCAAGGTGTTTGCTGCGCTCAACATCACGCCCGAAGACCAGCGCGCCAAGTTCGGCTACCTGCTCGACGCCCTGCAGTACGGCGCGCCCCCGCACGGCGGCCTGGCGTTTGGCCTGGATCGCCTCATCACCCTGATGACCGGCGCCGAATCCATCCGCGACGTGATCGCCTTCCCCAAGACCCAGCGCGCCCAGGACCTGCTGACCATGGCCCCCAGCCCGGTCGATGAAAAGCAGCTGCGCGAGCTGCACATCCGCCTGCGCAACCCGGGGGCTGCGGCGCAGTAAACCGCGCCCATTCGGGGGCACAATCCCCAGGCCACAACGCCAGGACGCTTCGGTGTCCTGGCGTTTTTTTTGGGGGGTGCTGCCTACAATCGTCGGTGCCATCCCCTGCAGTAATCCCCATGACCGCCTCCAGCCCCGATACCCAATTCCTGCTGCACGGCGGCCTGCTGCGCGTGGCCACCTACAACATCCACAAAGGCGTTCTTGGCCTGGGGCCAGCGCGGCGGCTGGAAATTCACAACCTTGGCCTGGCGGTGGAGCAGCTCGATGCCGACATCGTCTGCCTGCAGGAAGTGCGGCGCCTGAACCGGCGCGAGCAAGATTATTTTGAGCGTTGGCCCGCCGTGCCGCAGGCCGAATACCTGGCGCCGCTGGGCTACGAATCGGTGTACCGCACCAACGCCTACACGCGCCACGGCGAGCACGGCAACGCGCTGCTCACACGCTGGCCGGTGCTGGGGCACCAGCACGAGGACATCTCCGACCACCGCTTCGAGCAGCGCGGCCTGCTGCATGTCGAGGTGCTGTTCCAGGGGCGGCCGGTGCACGTCATCGTCGTGCACCTGGGGCTCATTCCGGGCAGCCGCGTGCGCCAGGCGGCGCAGCTGCAGCGCTTTATCGAACGCGAGGTGCCCAGCGGCGCACCGCTGATCGTCGCCGGGGACTTCAACGACTGGGGCTCGCGCCTGCAGCGCCTGCTGCGCGGCTACGGCCTGCATGAATACGACGAAGTGCGCGCGCCCACCTACCCGGCGCGTCTGCCGCTGGCGCAGCTCGACCATGTGTACGTGCGCGGCCTGACGCCCGTGGGGCTGCAGGTGCCGCAGGGGCGCATCTGGTGGCGCATGTCGGACCACCTGCCGCTGATTGCCGAATTCCATTGGTAAGCTCAGGCCGGTGAAATCCGCCGCCCCCACGTTCTCGCTTGCCCATGGCGTCCAGCTCTTGCAGGGCGGGGTGCAGCTGTTTCCGGCCCTGGTGCAGGCCATTGACGGCGCGCGCCGCAGTGTGCACCTGGAAACCTATATTTTTGACACCACCGGCGCTGGCGGCGACGTGGCGCTGGCGCTGGTGCGCGCTGCCGAGCGGGGCGTGAGCACGCGCCTGGTGGTCGATGGCGTGGGCACCGGGCGCCTGCCTTCGCCTTGGTTCGAGCGCCTGCAGGCCGCCGGGGTGCAGCTGCGCGTGTATTCGCCCCTGGGGCCGCTGGGGCTGCTGCTGCCCATGCGCTGGCGGCGCCTGCACCGCAAGCTGTGCGTGGTCGATGGCCAGGTGCTGTTTTGCGGCGGCATCAACATCCTGGACGACTACCACGACCCGAACTTCGGCCCCCTGGCGGCGCCGCGCTTTGACTTTGCCGTGCGCGCCCAGGGGCCCCTGGTGGGCCAGGCGCAAAGCGCCATGGAGCAGCTGTGGTGGCGGATGCAGGCCGTGCACGACATGCGCCAGCACCACCTGCCCGAGGCCGTGCACGCGCTGCGCGAGGCCGGCGTGGGCGCCGGCGTGGGCCCTGGCGGTGCGATGCGGGCGGCGCTGCTGCTGCGCGACAACCTGCGCCACCGCAGCCGCATCGAGCGTGCCTACCGCCGCGCCATCGCCCGCGCCCGGCATGAAATCATCATTGCCAACGCCTACTTTCTGCCCGGCGGCAAGCTGCGGCGCGCGCTCATCCTGGCCGCACGCCGGGGCGTGCGGGTGCAGTTGCTGCTGCAGGGGCGCTACGAATACTTCATGCAGTACCACGCGGCGCGCCCGGTATACGGTGCACTCCTGGGCGCGGGGGTGGAAATTTATGAGTACGCGCCGAGCTTTCTGCACGCCAAGGTGGCCGTCATCGACGCCCAGGCGCGCCGCCCCTGGGCCACGGTCGGCTCGTCCAACCTTGACCCCTTGAGCCTGCTGCTCGCGCGCGAGGCCAACGTCGTGGTGCGCGACCGGGCCTTTGCCGCCGAGCTGCGCGCGCGCCTGTGCCAGGCCATGGCGCAGGCCGGGCAGCGGGTCGAGCCCGAGGTGTTTGCGCAGCGCCCATGGCGTGAGCGGGTGCTCGACCGCATCGCCTACGCGCTCATGCGCAGCGCCTTGTGGGTGACGGGGAATCGCTATTAATAATCGCTATTAAATTGCTAGCTACTCACGCTTGGTGGATAAGCGCTGGAGCCTGAAAACCCTCTCAAAAACGGCAGCTTCAATCGCTGTTACCATGCGCGCATGAACCGATCTGCTGCCGACCTTCCCCTCGATCCCGCCGATGTCGGCGTGCCCGTCTCCGTCAAGATCCGCGAACGGCTCATGGCGGCCCGCCAGCGTTTCAACGCCAACGACAACATCGCCGACTTCATCGAGCCCGGGGAGCTCGGGCAGCTGCTCGACGAGGTCGAAGTTAAGATGCAGGCCGTGCTCGACAGCATGGTGATCGACACCGCTGGCGACCACAACACGCACAACACCGCGCGCCGCGTGGCCAAGATGTACCTGCAGGAAGTCTTCAAGGGCCGCTACGTGCCGGCGCCGGCAATCACCGAATTCCCCAACGCCGAGCACCTCAACGAGCTCATGATCGTCGGCCCCATCACCGTGCGCAGCGCCTGCAGCCACCACCTGTGCCCGGTCATCGGCAAAATCTGGATCGGCGTGCTGCCCAACAAGAACACCAACGTCATCGGCCTGTCGAAGTACGCGCGCCTGGTCGATTGGGTCATGGGCCGGCCCCAAATCCAGGAAGAAGCCGTGGTGCAGCTCGCTGACCTCATCATGCAAAAAACCCAGCCCGACGGCCTGGCCGTGGTCATGGAGGCGAGCCACTTTTGCATGTCCTGGCGCGGCGTGCGCGAGATGGACAGCAAGATGCTCAACTCCGTCATGCGCGGCGCCTTCCTCAAGGACGCCACGCTGCGGCGCGAATTCCTCGCCCTCATCCCCGGGCGCCACTGAGCTTGGCGCCCCAGGCTTTTGCCCTCATCCTGCTCGCCGGCCTGATCCACGCCCTGTGGAACATCGTTGCCAAGAAGGCCGGTGGCGACGCGCGCTTCGCCTTCTTCACCTCGGCCCTGATGGCGCTGCTGTGGGCGCCACTGGGCTGGTGGCTCGGGCGCAGCGCGCTGCCGCAGTGGGGTGCGCAGGAGTGGGTGGTGGTTGCCGTCAGCGGCCTGCTGCACGTGCTGTATTACGTGATTTTGCTGCGCGGCTACCGCCGGGCGGACCTGACCGTGGTCTACCCGCTCGCGCGCGGCACCGGGCCGCTGCTGTCCTCGCTGGTGGCGATTGCGCTGCTGGGCGAGCGCCCGGGCTGGCTCGGTGGCCTGGGCATCGTGGCGGTGGTCGGCGGCGTGTTTTTGATTGCTGGCGGCCCGGCCCTGTGGCGCAGCGCCCACAGTCAGGCGGCGGCGCAGCAGCAGCGCCTGCACGCGGGCCTGCGCTACGGCCTGCTGACCGGCGCCTTCATCGCCGCCTACACCGTGGTCGATGGCTACGCCGTCAAGTGGCTGCTGCTCTCGCCCATTTTGGTGGACTACGTGGGCAATTTCGTGCGCCTGGCGCTGTTGGCTCCGGTCGTGCTGCGCGACCTGCCGGCGGCGCGCGCTTTGTGGCGCGTGCAGTGGCGCGCGGCGCTGGTGGTGGCGGCGTTCAGCCCCATCGCCTACGTGCTGGTGCTGTTTGCCATGCGCCAGGCGCCGCTGTCGCTGGTGGCGCCGGCACGTGAGGTGTCGATGCTGTTCGCCGCCCTGATCGGCGGCCACCTGCTGGGCGAGGGCGCGCGCCTGGCCCGCCTGGGCGGGGCGCTGCTGATTGCCGCCGGCGTGGCGGCGCTGGCGCTGGGCTAGCATGGCGGCCATGCTCCGTCGCCAATCCCTCTCCCGCCGGTGGGCCGCTGCCGTAGCCGCTGCGCTGGGCCTTCTGGGCCTGCTTGGCGCCCAGCTGGCCCTGGCCGCCCCTGCGCTCTGGTACTACTGGCGCAGCACCATCGACAACGCCCGCGTCTGCGCCCAGACCTCGCCCGGCTCCGGCTGGGTGCAAGACAGCGGCCCCTTCGACGGCCCCGGCTGCCAGCCGCGCCCGCGAGTTTTCATCCTGCCCAGCCGCTGAACCGCACCCCTGCCAGCCATGCCCAGCCTTGATGTCTTGATCGCTTTTTTTGGTATTTCTGCCCTGCTGGCCCTCACGCCGGGGCCGGACAACCTGTTCGTGCTGCTGCAGTCGGCGCAGCACGGCTGGCGCACCGGGCTGTGCGTGGTGCTCGGGCTGTGCCTGGGGCTGGTGGTGCACACCAGTGCCGTGGCCCTGGGGCTGGCAGCGCTGCTGGCGGCGTCGAGCCTGGCTTTTACCCTGCTCAAACTCGTGGGCGCGGCCTACCTGGCGTACCTGGCCTGGCAGGCGCTGCGTGCGCCCGCCGCCGTCGCCAGCGCCGGCCCGGCTGCAGCGCCGTCAGGCCGGCCTGCCGCAGGCGCGCTGCGCATGGTGGGGCGGGGCGTGCTCATGAACCTGAGCAACCCCAAGGTGCTGATTTTCTTCCTCGCCTTCCTGCCCCAGTTCGCCGACCCGGCGCGCGCCAGCGTGGCGCCGCAAATCCTGCTGCTGGGGCTGGTGTTCATGCTCGCCACGCTGTTGGTGTTCGGCGTCATCGCCCTGTTTTCGGGGCATTTTGGCGCCCTGCTGCAACGCTCGGCCCGCGCCCAGCAGTGGCTGCAGCGCACGGCGGGGCTGGTCTTTCTGGGGCTGGCGCTGCGGCTGGCGACGAGCGCCCGTTAGGAGCCTGTCGGACTTGGAAATCGTCGGCTGCAAATCGACCGCAGCGGCCAATTTTTGGCTTCGCCACTCTTCGAGAACACCGTCTTTTTGCCCAATAGCTCGGCTATTGGGCTGCAAATCCGGCAAAAACTGGTCTCGCTGGGGCCGATTTTCGCTTTCGACGCTCCAAGCCCGACAGGCTCCTAGCTATATTTTTAATAGCTGCTTGCGCTTGATGGGATTGGGTTAGAGGCTTTTTGGGCTTAGGCCCAGTACATCCCCGCCAAATCGTTCACGAACACCGGCATGTCGCTCCACAGCCCGCGCAGGTCTTTGGCGGCGACGGTGACCCATTGCGGTTGGTAGAGAAAGGCGTGCACGCAGTCTTCGGCCAGCAGGCGCTGGGCGTCGCCGAGCAGGCGGGCGCGGTCGGCGGGGCGGGTGCTGTGCTGGATTTGCTGGTACAGGGTGTTGAAGGCCGGGGATCGGTAGCCCCAGTAGTAGCCTGGCTTGGCGAAGTTGCCCAGGTCCAGGGGTTCGACGTGTGAGATCAGCGTCAGGTCGTAGTTTTTCTGGCCGTAGGTGCCGGCCAGCCACTGCGCCCATTCCACGTTCTGCAGCCGCGCCTGGATGCCAACCTTGGCCAGCATGGCGGCGATGATCTCGCCGCCCTGGCGCGCGTAGGGTGTGGGTGGCAGGGTCAGGGTCAGTGCCAGCGGTAGCTTGACGCCGGCTTCGGCCAGCAGTTTTCTGGCCTTGTCGGGGTCGTAGGGATTCAGGCCAGTGGTATCGACGTAGCCGAAGGCGCCGGGCACGTAGTGGCTGCCGATGGCGCGGCCGAGGCCGTCGGCAGCGCCCTGGATGACGGCCTCGCGGTCGATGGCGGCGGCGATGGCGCAGCGCACGCGCCTATCCTGCAGCGGCTTGCGCGCGTGGTTCATGGCCAGAATGGTTTTGGCGCGCGAGCCGCTGACGATGACCTGAAAGCGCGGCTGGGCCTTGAACTGCGCCATGCTGCGCGGCGTCACGCGCGGGAAGGCGTCCACGTCGCCGGCCAGCAGCGCAGCCACCTGCGCTGCCGGGTCGGGGATGAAACGGAAGGTGATGCGCGCCAGGCGCACGCTGTGCGCGCTGCGCCAGCCGTCCCAGCGCGTGAGCGTGAGCGCGGCGCCGCGTGTCCAGGACTGCAGCCGGTAGGGGCCGGTGCCTATGGGTTTGCTGGCGTTGCTGGCGGCGCTGGTGGGCTCGACGATGATGGCCGTGGCCTGGCCGAGCAGGAACAGCAGGTCGGGCTCGACCTCGCTGCTGTGCAGGCGCACGGTGTGTTCGTCGAGCACCTCGGTGCGCAGCTGGGCGAAGGTGGCTTTGTCTTTGTTCGTGCTCTTGGCGCTGCCAGCGCGCTCGAAGGAAAACTGCACGCTGCGCGCGTTGCAAGGTGCGCCGTTGTGAAACTGCACGCCCCGGCGCAGGCGCAGGGTGCAGGTTTTGAGATCGCGCCCAAGCTCCCAGCTCTCGGCCAGCAGGGGCGAGACGCTGCCGTCGGGGTTGATTTTGGTCAGGGTCTCGAAGACGTTGTAGAGCACCACTTCGGCAATCGACGAGGCTGCGCCGGCGGTGGGGTCGAGCCCCGGCGGCTCCAGAGCCAGGCCCAGGGTGAGGCGGTCTTTGGGTGCCTGCGCCCAGGTGGGCCAGGGCAGGGTGCTGGCGGCAGCGGCGAGGGCGCCGCCGGCCAAAAGCGAGCGTCGGGTGCGGTGCATGGAAATCCTTTGGGCGCGTTTGTACACCAGCGGGATAACCCTGGTTGTAAAAAAATCCAGGGTGCTGGCCGCTTCAGCGCAGGCGCGGGTCGAGCCAGTCGCGCAGGCCGTCGCCCAGCAGGTTCAGCCCCAGCACGGTGAGGGCGATGGCGCTGCCGGGCCAGAGAGCGAGCAGTGGGGCGTCGAACAGCAGCGTTTGCGCTTCGCTCAACATGCGGCCCCAGGAGGGTTCGGGCGCTTGCGTGCCCAGGCCGAGGTAGGACAGGGCGGCTTCGGCCAGGATGGCCAGGGCGCATTGCACGGTGGCCTGCACCAGCAGCAGCGGCGCCAGGTTGGGCAGGATGTGGATGCGGGTGATCTGCGCCTGCGTGCGGCCGCAGGCGCGGGCGGCGCGCACGAATTCGCGCGCCCACAGGCTGTGCGCGCTGGCGCGGCCCAGGCGTGCGAACACCGGCACGTTGGCGATGGCCAGGGCGACGATGGCATTTTTCATGCCCGGCCCCCACAGGGCGCTGAGGGTGATGGCGCTGAGCAGGGCCGGGAAGGCAAAGCTGAAATCGACCAGGCGCATGAGCAGCGCCTCGACCCAGCCACGCCGCGCCGCTGCCCACAGCCCCAGCGCCGTGCCCAGCACCAGCCCCAGGCCGACGGCGCCCAGGGCCACGGCCAGGCTGCTGTGCGCGCCCTGCAGCAGTTGCGCGGCCACGTCGCGGCCATAGGCGTCGGTGCCCAGCCAGTGTGCGCTGCTGGGCGCTTGCAGGCGCTGCGCCATGTCCATGGCCTGGGCGCTGGCGGGCGGCCACAGCAGGCCCGCCAGGCTGGCCAGCAGCAGCGCCAGCGTGAGCAGCCCACCCAGCCACAACGAGAGGGGGTGGGGGCGGCTAGGCATGGCGGTGGCGGCTGCGTGGATCGGCCCAGGCGCTGGCGAGATCGACGCCGGCGTTGATGAGCAGCACCAGCGCGCACAGCAGCAGCACGCAGTTGCGCAGCACGATCAGGTCGCGGTTGGCAATGGCCTGAAAAATCAGGCGCCCCAGGCCCGGCAGGTTGAAGACGTTTTCCACCACGATGGTGCCGGCCAGCAAATTGGCGAGCTGCAGGCCGGCAATGGTGAGCACCGGCACCAGGGCGTTGCGCAGCACATGGCGCAGCAAGGTGGCGCGTGGTGATAGGCCCTTGGCGCGGGCGGTGCGGACAAAGTCTTGCCCCAGCACGTCGAGCACGGCGGCGCGCACGATGCGCGCCAAAATCGCCGCCTGCACCAGCGCCAGCGCCAGCGCCGGCAGCACCAGGGCGCGCAGCCCGGGCAGCAGGCCGCCGCCGGCTTCAGCGCTCCAGCCTGGGAAGCCCCCTGCCGCCACCCATTGCAGGCGCACGGCAAATAGCAAGATCAGCAAGATGGCCAGCCAGAAGCTGGGCACGGCCAGGCCCAGCTGGGTGAGCGCCATCAGCCCCCAGTCGCCCATGCGGCCGTGGTGCAGGGCGGCGTACAGACCGGTGGCGAGCGCCAGCAGCAGCGTCAGCAGCAGGGCCAGCAGAGCCAGGGGGACGGTTACTTGCAGGCGCTCGGCGATGAGATCGGCTACCGGGCTGGCGTAGGCCCAGCTCTCGCCGAGTTCGCCGTGCAGCAGGCCCCAGAGCCAATCCTGGTAGCGCTGCCAGGCGCTGTGCTCCAGCCCGAGTTGCGTGGCCAGCTGCGCCACGGCCTCGGGGTCGGCGTCGGGGCCCAGTTGCAGCTCGGCGGCGTTGCCCGGTAGCCAGTCGAGCAAGATAAACACCAGGGCCGAGGCCAGCAGCAGCGTGGTGGCCAGGGCAGTCAGGCGGCGCAGCAGGTACGAGGGCATGGTGGCGGTGAATGCAAAACCCTGCACAAGAGGATGGCAGGCGGGCGGCAGGATAATGCCGGCCCCGTGAGGTTCAAGAAGTTGCGTTGCGAAGGAGGCGAGAGAGCACTATGGCACTGATGATTACCGACGAGTGCATCAACTGCGATGTGTGTGAGCCCGAGTGCCCGAACGATGCCATTTCTTTGGGCGAGCTGCACTACGACATCGACCCTCACAAGTGCACCGAGTGCGTCGGGCACTTTGATGAACCGCAGTGCGTGCAGATTTGCCCCGTGGCCTGCATTCCGGTGCACCCGCAGCATGTGGAGGGGCGCGAGACGCTGTTCCAAAAATTCCAGCGCCTGCAGGCGGCCAAGACGCGCTAGCTCAATGGCTTGATTCCTGGGTTTTGCCGAGTGTTTTAGGCCGCTAGCGCTTATCTGGCAAGCGCTGGCAGCTATCAAATAAATAGCATCAATCCTCGCCCTCGGGCAAGCGCCGGGCGGGCTTGGGGCGGGGTGGCTCGGTGGTGTGGATGTGTTGTGTGGCCTTGTCCATGTCGCCCGCGAGCAAGGTGGGCAGGGCCGGCAGGGTGTGGATGATGGCGTCCTCGATGCGGCGCATATCGTCAGGCGCGGGTTTTTTCAGCACCCAGTGCACCACTTCATGCTTGACGCCGGGGTGGCCGATGCCGATGCGCAGGCGCCAGTAGTCGCTGCTGCCGAGCTGGGCGTGGATGTCGCGCAGGCCGTTGTGCCCGCCGTGGCTGCCGCCGCGCTTGAGCTTGACGACGCCGGGGGCAAAGTCGAGCTCGTCGTGTGCCACCAAAATCTCGTGCGGCGCGATCTTGAAAAAGCGCGCCAACGCCGCTACCGATTTGCCCGAGAGGTTCATGAAGGTTTGCGGCTGCAGCAGCCAGCGCGCCTCACCAGAGACGTTCACGCGCGCCGCCAGGCCCCAGTAGCTGCGCTCGGGCACCAGCGTGGTGCGCAGCTCGCGCGCGACGGCGTCGAGCCACCAAAAACCGGCGTTGTGGCGCGTGGCCTCGTATTCCGGGCCAGGATTGCCCAGGCCGACAAAGAGTTTGATCATGCTGCTTCATGCTCCCAAAGCAAACGGCCCACCAGAGGTGGGCCGCTGAAGTGGCGGGGCTGGCGCAAGCGCCAGCCCGTGGGGCGAAGATTACTTCTTGCCCTTCTTGGCCGGAGTGGCTGCGGGGGCAGCGGCGGCTTCCACCACCACTTCGGGCAGCTTGATGGAGATCAGGGCCGGGTTCTTGTTCGAGCCACGCACCACGGTCTTGACGCCGTTGGGCAGCTTCAGGGCTTGCACGCCCAGGGCCGACTTGCTGGTGATCTGGCTCAGGTCCACGGTGACGAACTCGGGCAGCTGTGCGGGCATGCAGACCACGTCGATTTCGTGCATCACGGGGGTGATGGTGCAGCCTTCGGCCTTGACGGCGGGCGACACGTCAGCACCTTCGAAGTGCAGCGGCACCTTCAGGTGGATCTTGGTGGAAGCATCCACGCGCTGGAAGTCCACGTGCAGCACCAGCTGCTTGAAGGGGTGGAACTGCACGTCGCGCAGCACGACCTTGCTGGTCTGGCCGCCGATTTCCATGTCCAGAACGCTGGAGTGGAAAGCTTCTTTTTTCAGGGCGTGCCACAGGGCGTTGTGGTCGAGCTCGATGGCTTGGGGCTCCAGACCCGCGCCGTAAACGATGCCGGTGGTACGGCCAGAATTGCGCAGACGGCGGCTCGCACCCGTACCTTGCTTGGCGCGCTCAAAAGCGACGAATTGCATAAGAAAACTCCTGAGAGGATCGGCCGCGACCAGCGCGATCCGTTTGATGAAAAAGGGCGGGGCCGATCTGCCCTGCCCTGGTGCTGAACCCGAGGGGCGCGCAGGGCGCTCAGTCGGAGAACAAACTCATGACCGACTCGCCGGTGGCAATGCGCTGGATGGTCTCGCCAATCAGCGGTGCCACGGAGAGTTGGCGAATCTTGGGGCAGGCCTTGGCAGCGGCGTGCAGCGGGATGGTGTTGGTGACGACGACTTCGTCCAGGGCCGAACCCTGGGCGATGCGCTCGATGGCCGGGCCGGAGAAAATCGGGTGCGTGCAATACGCGTAGACGTTCTTGGCACCGCGCTGCTTGAGCACTTCGGCAGCTTTGACCAGCGTGCCGGCGGTGTCGATCATGTCGTCCATGATGACGCAGTTGCGGCCTTCGATGTCGCCGATGACGTGCATGACTTCGGAGACGTTGGCCTTGGGGCGGCGCTTGTCGATGATGGCCAGGTCGCAGCCGAGTTGCTTGGCCAGGGCGCGTGCGCGCACCACGCCGCCAACGTCGGGGCTGACGACGATCAGGTTGTCGTAGTTTTTCTGCGTCAGGTCGCCCAGCAGCACCGGCGAGGCGTAGATGTTGTCCACCGGGATGTCGAAAAAGCCCTGGATCTGGTCGGCGTGCAAGTCCATGGTCAGCACGCGGTTCACGCCCACGGCTTGCAGCATGTTGGCCACCACCTTGGCCGAGATGGGCACGCGCGTCGAGCGCGGGCGGCGATCCTGGCGGGCGTAGCCGAAGTAGGGGATGACGGCAGTGATGCGCTCGGCCGAGGCGCGCTTGAGCGCGTCCACCATGATGAGCAGTTCCATCAGGTTGTCGTTCGTCGGTGCGCAGGTCGATTGCACGACGAAGACGTCACGGGTACGCACGTTTTGCTTGATCTCGATGGTGACTTCACCGTCGGAGAAGCGGCCAACGTCAGCGGCGCCCAGGGTGGTTCCCAGTTGGGAAGCAATTTCGCCGGCCAGGCCAGGATTGGCGTTGCCGGTAAAAACGAGAAAATCGGGTTGGTTGGCTTGCATGACCGTCTCAGCCGTTAGATGTTGCGTGAAAGCAAAAGTATTTGGCAGGGGAGGAAGGACTCGAACCCTCGCATGCCGGAATCAAAATCCGGTGCCTTTACCAACTTGGCGACTCCCCTACACTGGTTGATTGTCTTGGCGACAACCCACCGATAACTTTCAATCTAAGGCCCATCCAGCCAATGGATGAAGCTCTAGATTATTGCATACTTTGATTTTCCACGCTGAGTTTGCGTCATTTAAATCAACTGTATGCAACATTGGTGCAAACACTGCACTTCCTGAGCCCGTCATGCGCCCTTGCAAGCCTTTGGTTTTGAGCCATGCAAGGGCTTCATTAACCTCGGCACACAGAGTTTGTGCTACAGGCTGCAAGTTGTTTCGACCAAAGCCGAAGTGATTTGCAGCAAAGCCTGAGATTGTAGCACTGTCTGAATCGCGTTCAAGAGTTGGGTGCGAAAAAATTGTTTTCGTCTCCAGCCCGGCAGCGGGTTTGACAACCAGAAAACGCGCAGGCGGTGGCTGGTATGCAATCTCAAGAGGCGCAATTATGTCACCAATTCCCTCCACCCAGGCGTTGCGGCCACACAAAAAAAACGGTACGTCGGCGCCCAGCTGCAGCCCAATGGTTTGCAGCTGGCGCCGCGTCAGGCGCAAATTCCACAGCCGGTTGAGTGCGAGCAAGGTGGTGGCGGCGTCCGATGAGCCCCCGCCCATGCCCGCTTGCGCCGGAATGCGTTTGTGCACGCCAATGTGCGCGCCCAGGCGGCAGCCGGTGGCTGCTTGCAGTGCCTGGGCGGCGCGCACGATCAGGTCTTGCGCTGGCAGGGGCGGGCCGTCCGCCAGGTCTTCGCGGGAAATGGCGCCGTCCTGGCGCAATGCGATGTGCAGGCTGTCGCACCAGTCGATGAGCATGAACACCGACTGCATCAGGTGGTAGCCGTCGGCGCGCCGGCCGGTGATGTGCAAAAACAGGTTCAGCTTGGCCGGAGCTGGCAGGTCGTAGAGCGCTTGCATGAAAAAAATCAGGGGGTGAGAACGATGCGCAAGGTGGTCTGCGGCAGAGGCTGCCAGCGCTGCGCAGTGATGCGGCCTTGGGCGGCGGCGCTCATGTCCACCTGCCAGCCAGCAGTGGGTGTGGCCTGGCCTTGGAGCCAGTCGAACAAGGCGGCAATTGGCAGGCTGCTGCCGGTGAGTTCGTGCAGCAAGGCGTCGAGCGAGGTCGAGGTGCGCTCTTGCCCGCCTTGCTCCAGCCGGGCCATGCCTGCAGCCCAGCGCAGGCGCGCCACGCTGGTGCCCAATGGGGTGGTGAGCAGCAGCGCGCCCTGTTCCGGGGTGCCGCTGAGCTGAAAATTGGCATGAAACGACTGCGCGGCATCGTCTTGCACTTGCAGCGCCAGACGCCCGCTCCAGGTGTTGGGGTTTGCCGCTTCTCGTGGCGGCGGCTGGGCGCAGCCGGCCAGCCACAGCAGGCACAGCACCAGGCCGATGCGGGCCCACCATGGGCTCAAGGTTGCACTCCCAGGCGCTGCAGGGTTTTTTGGAGGGTTTCGTTGTCGGGGTTGAGTTCGAGGCCCTCGCGCCAGGTTTTGCGCGCCAGTTCCGGGTGCTGCAGCTGCCAGAGCACCTCGCCCAGGTGGGCGGCGATTTCGGCGTCGGGCTGGGCTCGGTAGGCTTGTTCCAGCAGGCGCAGGGCTTCGGTGGTGTTGCCCAGGCGGAACTCGACCCAGCCCAGGCTGTCGGTGATGAAGGGGTCGCCGGGAGCGTATTCCAGGGCTTTTTGCACCAGGGCCTTGGCTTCTGGAAGGTTCGCACCACGATCGGCCAGCGAGTAGCCCAGGGCGTTGTAGGCGTGGTGATAGTCGGGGTGCTTGGCGATCAGGGCGCGCAGCAGCTGTTCCATGGTTTCGCGCTGCCCGGCTTTGTCGGCCAGCATCGCCTGGTCGTAGAGCAGGTCGCCATCGTCAGGCGCCAGGGCGACGAGCTGGCCCTGGAGTTCGTAAGCGGCCTGGTATTGGCGGGCTTCGCGCAGCAGCTGCACCTCGGCCGCGAGCTTCATGCGCTGGTCTTGTTCGCTACCGCTGGGCAGGGCCTGGATCAGGGCACGGGCTTGCGCCAGCTGGCCCTGGTGCACCAGGATGGAGGCGCGGCGCAGCTGCGCCCCGAGCAGCTCTTGCGGGTTGGGAATGCGGTCGAGCCAGGCCAGGGCTTGTGGGTATTGCTGGCGTTTTTCGGCAATGTGGGCCTGCAGCAGGAAGGCTTGCGTCAGGCCGGCCTGGTGCGTTTGGCTTGCCTGGTGCGACTGCCCTGGGGCGGTGGCGGTGTCTGTCAGGGCCATGAACTGGCGCAGAGAGGCTTCGGCGCCATCGAGGCGGCCGTCCTGCACCTGCAAGGTGGCCAGCAGCAGCCAGGGGTCGGGCAGGCTCGGTTGCTCGGCCGTCAGGCGTTTGAGCTGCACGGCAGCCTCTGGGTAGCGCTGGCGCCCGAGCAGCGAGCGGGCATAGGCCATGCGGGCCTCGGGGCTGCTCGCTCCCTGGAAGTGCTGGGCGATCAGGGGTTCGGCGGCGCTCATGCCGTCTTCGCTCAGCGCCAGCGCCAGCAGCACAGGGCCGTCGGCCTGGGGGTCGAGCTGCAAGGCTTGGCGGGCTGCAGCCAAGGCGCCTTCTTGGTCGGCGGCGGCCAGGCGCATCTGGCCTATGGTGGTCCAGGCAATGGCGCCCAGGGCGGGTTTTTGCAGCTCGCCTTGCAGGGCCTGGGCGGTGATGTCGGCCGCCAGGGTCTTGTCGCTGACGTGGGCGTAGAGCCGGGGGATGGTGGCAATGGCTGCGGCGCGCTGCGGCGCCGGGGTTTGGGCCAGTTCCTGGCGCAGTGGTTCGGCGCTGTCGCCCACGCGGTTGAGGGCAATCAGAATTTGCAGCACGAAGCGGTTGGCATCGCGCGATTGCGGTTGGGCGCTGCGCCAGGCTTGGGCGGCGTTGAGGGCGGCGTCGCCCGAGCGCGCTTGCAGGGCGATTTCTATCGCGCGGCGGTAGAGCGCGCTGTCGTCGCTTTGGCGGGCGGCTTGCAGCATCAGGGCGTAGCCCGTGCCGGGCTCGCCGGTGCTGGCGGTCAATTCGCCCAGCAGGACTTCGTAGAACAGCTCGGCGGTACGGGCCTCGCGTACCTCGTCGGCGCGTACGGCTTTGGATTTGGTGGCGCTGGCGGCTTGGGCGCCAAGGCTCAGGGGGAGTACAAGCAGGGCGCAGGCCAGGGGTCGCAGGCGTGGGTGGAGCAGCATCGACCCATAATAATCCAAGCCTTGCTGTGTTTTGGACTGTCGCTGCCATGCCTGAATTGCCCGAGGTTGAGGTCACCCGCCAAAGTTTTGCGGCGCATATTGCCGGTGCCCACATTACGGCCGTGCGCCTGGGTAAGCCGCTGCGTTGGCCCCTGGGGTGCGCGCCCGAGCAGCTGCTCGGGCAGCAGGTGCTGGGGGTGCGCCGGCGTGGCAAATATCTGTTGTTGGATTTGAGCGGCGGTCTGTTGCTGCTGCACCTGGGCATGTCGGGGCGGTTGCGCTTTGCGCCTGCTTTGCCGCCGCCGGGAGGGCACGATCACTTTGATCTCGACACGGATCAAGGGCTGCTGCGCCTGCACGATCCCCGGCGCTTTGGGGCCGTGGTGTTCACAGCGTCGGAGCAATCGCCCGTGGCGCGCAAGCTGCTGGGGGGCTTGGGGCTCGAACCTTTGAACGCAGACTTTACGATGGCCGCCTTGCAAGCGGGGCTGGCGCGCCACCGGGCGCCCATCAAGCAGGTGCTGCTCGCTGGCAAGGTGGTGGTGGGGGTGGGCAATATCTATGCGTCAGAAGTGCTGTTTTTGGCCGGCATTCGGCCCACGACTGCTGCTGCTGTCCTGGGGCCGGTGCGGGTGCGGCGGCTGCAGCAGGCAATTGGGGCCGTGTTGACGCGGGCTGTGGAGCGTGGGGGCACAACTTTGCGCGACTTTGCCAGCGCTGACGGCAATGCAGGACATTTTCAAACAGAAACAAAAGTGTATGGCCGCGCTGGCCAGCCTTGCGTGCAGTGCGGCGCGCCCATACAAAACCTGGTGCAAGGCCAGCGCAGCAGCTTTTATTGCCCCCGCTGTCAGCGCCCTTGAACGCCGGCCTTTGATAGGCGCGGCGTGACGGCGATGCTATATTTTGTCCAGTTCCAGCCCTTGGCCTGGACATCTACTTTGCGGAACACCAGTGGGACCTTCATTCAACGAGCAATTTGACCAGCATGGCGCCTGGCGGCGGGCCTTTGCGCAGCAGCTCAAGCAGCTGTCGGAATGGTTGTCGGCCAACGATTTGATGGACGCGGCGGTCGAGGAGCGGCTGCAGCGCCTGGAATCCCAGGTGCGCAGCGACAAGGTCATGGTGGCCTTCGTCGCCGAGTTCTCGCGCGGTAAGTCCGAGCTGATCAACGCCCTGTTTTTTGCCGACTATGGCCGGCGCATCATGCCGGCGAGTGCTGGGCGCACCACGATGTGCCCGACCGAGCTCGGTTATGAAGCCGATGTGCCGCCAAGCCTGCGCCTGCTGCCCATCGAAACCCGCCTGCAAGCGCAGGGCCTGGCGGAGTGGCGGCTGCGGCCCGAGCAGTGGTTGCAGATTGCGCTGGACGTCAACAATGCCGATCAGATTGGGCGGGCGCTGGAAAAAGTCTCTGAAGTGCGCCGCGTCAGCCTCGATGAAGCGCGTGCGCTGGGCTTTTGGCATGACGAGTTACCCGAAGAAAACCCGGTGCCAGATGCCGAGGGCCTGGTCGAAGTGCCCATGTGGCGCCATGCCCTCATCAATATGCCGCACCCGCTGCTCAAGCAGGGCCTGGTCATTTTGGACACCCCGGGCCTCAACGCCGTTGGCGCCGAGCCCGAACTCACGGTCAGCCTGATTCCACAGGCCCATGCGGTGCTGTTTATTTTGGCGGCCGATACGGGTGTGACGCGCTCGGATTTGTCGATTTGGCGTGAGCATTTGGTGCCCCCCGGGGGCAGTGCCGAAGCGCGCTGGGTCGTGCTCAACAAAATCGACACCCTGTGGGACAGCCTCAACACCACGGCGCAGGTGCAATTGCAGCTCGAACGCCAGTGCACCACGGTGGCCGATATGCTGGCCATGCCGCGCGCCCGGGTGCTGCCGATTTCGGCACAAAAAGGTTTGGTGGCCAAGGTGACGCACAACGCCTCGTTGCTCAAAACCAGTGGCCTGCCCGAGCTCGAAGATGCGCTGGCGCAGGGCATCATGGGCCAGCGCCAGGCCATCTTGCGCGCAGCCGTGACGACGGGTGTGACGGGGCTGCGCGCCGAAACCGAGCGTGTGCTCAACGTACGCCGGCGCGATTTGGATGAGCAAATGCTGGAGCTGCGCAGCCTGCGTGGCAAAAACGCGTCGGTGATTGATTCCATGCGCGGGCGCATCGAGCTCGAACAGCGCGAATTTGACGCCAGCGCCGCCAAAATCCAGGCCGTGCGCGCTGTGCACCTGAAGCTGCTGCGCGAGCTGTTTCGCCAGCTTGGCGCGCGCTCCCTCAAGCACGAGCTGCAGGCGCTCACCGATGCGCTGCAGCAGCGCGGGCTCAAGCTCGGTGTGCGCAAGATTTATGAAGAATCGTTTGCCCGGCTGCGCGCCATTGTCGATAAGGCGCAGGCTTCGGGCACTGAAATCCACGCCATGCTCGATGGCACGTTCCGCCAGCTCAATGCGGAGTTTGGCTTCTCTTTGCAAGTGCCCGCCGTACCCCGGCTTGACAGTTTTCTGCAGGAAATCTCCCGCATCGAGGCCAACCACCTGCAGTACCTGAGCATGGGCAATGCCCTGCGCCTGTCGCAGCCCGAGTTCACGCAGCGCCTGGTGCGGGCGCTGTCGATGCGCCTGCGCACGGTGTTCGAATCGATTGCCAACGACCTGGAGTTGTGGAGCAAGTCGGCCACGGCGCAGCTCGATGCCCAGCTGCGCGAGCGCAAGCGCAGCTTTGCACGCCGCATCGAGGCGGTTGACCGTATTCAGAGTGCCGCCAATGGCCTGGACGAGCGCATTGGTGAAATCGAGCTGTCCGAGCAAGAGCTGCAGGCGCTGCAAAGCCGCTTGCACAGCTTTACGCAGCAGCTGCTGACCATGCCCGGCAGCCAGGGCGCACCGCACTGATGCTCTGGCCCCGTTTGGACATTGCCACGCCCGTGGTGCGCTGGCAGGTGCAGCATGGGCGCCAGAGCCTGCCGTGGCAGCAAACGCGCGATCCATACCGCGTCTGGCTGTCTGAAATCATGCTGCAGCAGACCCAGGTGGTGACCGTGCTCGACTATTACGGTCGCTTTCTGGCGCGGTTTCCTGATGTGGCGGCGCTTGCCGCTGCACCGCAAGACGAGGTGCTGGCGCTGTGGAGCGGCCTGGGCTACTACAGCCGTGCGCGCAACCTGCACCGCTGCGCGCAGCAGGTGCTGGCGCAGTACGGCGGCGTCTTTCCGGCCACGGCAGCGCAGCTGGCCGAGCTGCCCGGCATTGGGCGCTCGACGGCGGGGGCGATTGCGGCGTTTTGCTTTTCTGAACGGGTGCCCATCCTCGATGCCAACGTGCGGCGTGTGCTCACCCGCGTGCTGGGCTTTGATGCCGATCTGGCCCAGGCGCGCAACGAGCGCCAGCTATGGGAGCAGGCCCAGGCGTTGCTGCCAACCGATGATGTGGCCCAGGCCATGCCGCGCTACACCCAGGGCTTGATGGATTTGGGTGCGATGGTGTGCCTGCCGCGCCAGCCGCACTGCAATGCCTGCCCACTGCAGGCGCAATGCGCCGCCCTGCGTGCGGGCACGCCCGAGCGTTTTCCCGTGCGCACGCGCCGGCTGCAGCGCCGGGCCCAGTCCTGGTGGCTGCTGCTGGCGCGCAACGCCGAGGGCGAGTTCTGGTTGCAGCGCCGACCATCAACAGGGATTTGGGCCAGCCTGTACTGCCCGCCTGTGTTCGAGGATGAAGCTGACATGGCGCCCTGGGTGGACGCCCGGGCCCAGCACCTGCCTGCCTTTGTGCACGTACTCACGCACCGCGATCTGCACCTGCACCCAGTGCTGGTGGCTGGCATCCAGCCGCCGGGCGAGGGGCGCTGGTGCAGCGCCGCGCAGTGGGCCGCCCTGGGGTTGCCTGCACCGGTGCGCAAGCTGCTCGATGCCTGGAATTAATTGCTATCAAAATAATAGCTACTCGCGCTTGCCTGGTAAGCGCTAGGGGCTAAAAACACTTGTTTTTTACCGCCCATCGAGCTCACGGTGGCGGCACAGCGTCGTCCATTGGGCGGCGAACTGCGCCGTCAGTTGCTCGGCCAGGTAAACCGAGCGGTGCTGACCGCCGGTGCAGCCGATGGCAACGGTGACGTAGCTGCGGTGGTTGAGCACCAGGGCTGGCAGCCAGCGCTGCAGAAAGGTGGCCACGTCGTGCTGCATCTGCAGCACCTCGGGTTGCAGGCGTAAAAAATCGGCCACGGGCGCATCTTGCCCGGTGAGCTCGCGCAGGTCGGGTTCGTAATGCGGGTTGGGCAGCATACGCACGTCAAACACGTAGTCGGCATCCATGGGAATGCCGCGCTTGAAGGCAAAAGACTGGAACACCAGGGTGAGCTGGTCTTCGGGCGTGGCCAGCAGTTGCTTGATGGTGCTTTGCAGCTGCGAGGGGCGCAGCACGCTGGTGTCGATCACATGCGCTTGCTCGCGCAGCCCGGCGAGCAGCTCGCGCTCGTGTTCGATGGTTTGCACCAGCGCCTGCCGCCCGACGGGGCCGGCGCTTTGGTCGAGTGGGTGGCGGCGGCGCGTTTCGGAAAAACGCCGCACCAGGGTGCCGGTGGAGGCATCGAGAAACAGCGGCCGCACCACAATGCCCTGCGCCCGCAGCTGCGCCAGCTGCGCCGGCAGTTGCGGCAGGCCGGTGGCGCTGCGCGCATCCATGGCAACCGCAATGCGCCCGCCGTGTTGCGGGTGCTCCAGGGCGACGAAGGCGGCGAGCAAATCGGGCGGCAGATTGTCGATGCAGTAGTAGCCCGCGTCTTCGAGCGCATGGAGGGCGACGGATTTCCCTGAGCCGGACAGGCCGGTGAGCAAGACGAGTTCAAGTGGCATGGCCGAGCTCCGTGGTCAACATTTCCTGGGCGTGCGCCAAGGTGGCGTCCGAGAGCTGGGCGCCGCCCAACATGCGCGCAATTTCATGCACCCGCGCCTGCGCTGCCACGGCGGTGACGCGGCTGCGCGTTCCCGCCTTGCCCTGCTGTTTGGCTACGACCAGGTGCTGGTCGGCGCAGGCCGCAACCTGGGGCAGGTGGGTGACGGCGAGCACCTGGCGGTCACGCCCCAGGCGCTGCATGAGCCGGCCCACGGTGTGCGCCACGGCGCCGCCGACGCCGGCATCGACCTCGTCAAAAATCAAGGTGCCGGCCTCGCCCAAAGCGCTGGTGGTGACGGCAATGGCGAGCGCAATGCGCGAGAGTTCCCCGCCCGAGGCAACCTTGGCGATGGGCCGGGGGCTGGCGCCGGGGTGGCCGGCGACGAGGAATTCCACCGCATCGAGCCCCTGCAGGCCGGGGGTGGCGGCAGGCGCGAGCTGCACCTGGAATTGCCCCCCAGCCATCCCCAAGCCTTGCATGGCCTCGGTGATGGCGCGTGATAAACGAGGCGCAGCTTGCGTGCGTTGCTTCGATAGTTGTAGTGCCGCCGTCTGGTAAGCCTGGGCGCAGGCTTGCTCCGTGGCCTGCAGCTGCGCCAGGTCGGCAGCAGCGTCGAGCTGCGCCAGCTCCTGGCGCCAGCTGGCGAGCAGCGCCGGCAGGTCTTGCGGCTGGCGTTTGTAGCGCCGCGCCAGCGCCAACCACTGCGCCAGCCGGGCGTCGAGCGTGGCCAGGCGCTGTGGATCGAGTTCGGTGCGGCGCAGATAAGCGTGCAGCGAGTGGCAGGTATCGTCGAGCTGCGCCAGGCTGGCAGCCAGCACCTCGGCCATGGCGGTCAGGGCCGGGTCGAGGTGCGCCTGCTGCGCCAGTTGGTGCTGGGCCCGGCTCAGTGGGCTGTGCGCGCCGCTGTCCTCGTGTTCGAGCAGCGCCAGGGCGCTGCTGGCGGTGTCGAGCAGGGATTGGGCGTGCGTCAGGCGGTTGTGCTCGGTGTTGAGCGTTTCCCATTCCTGCGCGCTGGGGCTGAGTTTGTCGAGCTCGCCAATTTGCCACTGCAGGCGTTCGCGCTCGCGCAGCAGGCTCTCTTGCTGCTGCTGCGCTTGCTGCTGCGCCTGCTGCGCTGCGCGCCAGGCCGTCCACAGGGGGGCCAGGGGCGCGCTGGACAGGCCGGCGTAGGCATCGAGCAGGTCGCGCACGGCGTCGGGTCGCGTCAGGCTTTGCCAGGCGTGCTGGCCATGGATGTCGAGCAGCTGCTCGCCCAGGTGGCGCAGCTGGGTAGCGGTGGCGGGGCTGCCGTTGATCCAGGCGCGGCTTTTGCCTTGCAGGTCGATGACGCGGCGCAGCAGCAGGGCCGGGCCGGCTTCAAAACCGCCATCGTCCAGCCAGGCGATGAGGGTTGGGGGAACGTCGAATTCAGCGCAAATATCGGCCTGGCGTGCGCCCTCGCGCACCACGGCGGTGTCGGCGCGCGCGCCCAGCGCCAGTTGCAGGGCGTCGATCAGAATGGATTTGCCTGCGCCGGTTTCGCCTGTGAGGGCGGTAAAGCCCGATTGCAGCTCGATGTCGAGCGTCGGCACGATGACGAAATCGCGCAGGGCAATGCGCCGCAGAGCCATGGTCAGGAGCCTCCTTCGTTCCAACGCAGTTTTTTACGCAAGGTGGCAAAGTAGTTCCAGCCCTGCGGGTGCAGAAACCGCACGCAATGCGCCGAGCGGCGCACCAAAATCCGGTCGCCGTGCAGCAGCGAGGTGAGCGACTGCATGTCGAAATTGGCGCTGATGTCGCGCCCGCCGACGAGTTCGATGGCGATTTCGGTGCTGTCGGGCAGCACGATGGGGCGGTTGGAGAGGGTGTGCGGCGCAATCGGCACCAGCACCCAGCCGCCCACCGACGGGTGCAGCATGGGCCCGCCAGCAGAGAGCGCGTAGGCCGTCGAGCCGGTGGGCGAGGAGACGATCAGGCCGTCGGCGCGCTGGTTGGCAACGAAGTGGCCATCGACCTCCACGCGCAGCTCCACCATCGCCGCCGTTGCGCCGCGTGCGACCACGACGTCGTTCATCGCCAGCGCCTCGAACACGCATTCGCCGTCGCGCAGTACCTGCGCCTGCATCAGCGGGCGGGTGTCTTCTTCGTACTGCCCGCGCAGCATGGGGGTGAGGGTGCTTTGGTAGTCACCCAGTGGAATGTCGGTGACAAAGCCCAGGCGCCCCTGGTTGATGCCGATCAGCGGCGTGCCGTAACGCGCCAGGCGCCGGCCAATACCGAGCATGGTGCCGTCGCCGCCGACGACCAGCCCCAGATCGCATTGCGCGCCGATGGCGTCGGCATTCAGGGCGTTGTAGTGCGTCAGGCCCGTGTTGGCGGCAGTTTCGGCCTCCAGCGACACTTCGCAGCCCTGGCGCTCCAGGAACTGGGCAATGTCCTGGATGATCTCGCGCGAGCTGCAGACCGTGGTGCCAGACACTGCGTTTTGGTACTTGCCAATCAGGGCCACGTGGTGGAAGCGGGACGTCATGCTGAAATTACATCATTAAAATCAAAGGATGCTCGATGATCGCGCCAAGTTGTTGCTCAAAGCGCTTGTAGAACGTTACATCGCCGATGGGCAACCCGTCGGCTCGCGCACTCTTTCCAAAGCCTCGGGGCTTGAACTCTCGCCCGCCACCATCCGCAACGTGATGGCCGACCTGGAGGAACTGGGCCTGATCGCCAGCCCCCACACCTCCGCCGGCCGCATTCCCACGGCGCGCGGCTACCGCCTGTTTGTGGACACCATGCTGACCGTGCAGCGCCACCAACTGGCCCCGCCCGAACTGGTGGCCGAGCAGCCGCAGAAGGTGATTGCCAATGCCGCCAGCCTGCTGTCGAATCTGTCGCAATTCGTGGGTGTGGTGATGGCGCCCCGGCGTACTTCGGTGTTCCGGCAGATCGAATTTTTGCGCCTGTCCGAGCGCCGCTTGCTGGTCATCATCGTCTCGCCTGAGGGCGATGTGCAAAACCGCGTCATCTTCACCGATGTCGATTACACCCCGACGCAGCTGGTGGAGGCGGCCAATTTTCTCAACACACATTACGCTGGCTTGGCCATGGAGCAGGTGCGCGAGCGCCTCAAAACCGAGGTCGAACGCCTGCGCGGCGAGGTCGCCACCTTGATGCAGGCCGCCGTCAACGTCAGCTCCGAAGCCCTGTCGCAGGCGCAAGATAAGGTTGTCATCGCCGGTGAGCGCAATCTGCTGGCGGTGAGTGATTTTTCGGGCGACATGCACAACCTGCGCCGTGCGTTTGATCTGTTCGAGCAAAAAACGCAAATCCTGCGCCTGCTCGACATCTCCAGCCAGGCCGAGGGCGTGCGCATCTTCATCGGTGGCGAGAGCCAGGTCGTGCCGTTCGAGGACTTGTCGGTGGTGAGTGCGCCCTATGAGGTCGATGGCCAGATCGTCGGCACCCTGGGCGTCATCGGCCCAACGCGCATGGCATACGATCGCATGATCGAAATCGTGGACATCACCTCCAAGCTCGTTACCAACGCCTTGAGCCATCGCCGCTGAAGGTGGCCTCAAGCCCTACAATAGCCGGCTTTGGTGCCCGCAAGGGTGAGGGGCGTTAGCTCAGTTGGTTAGAGCAGAGGACTCATAATCAATCCAGCAACGACGTTAACGCTGATGATTCGTGGATTGAGTGGCGTGCTTCCAACGTTGTGTGGCAAGCGTTCGCAGCGAAGTGACCACTTCTTGTGATTGCTACCGAAAGGTGGTGCGCCAGGGTACTTGCTACGATCTTGCTACTGGAGATAAAAGAGGCTTGGTTGGCGTGCGGAGGACGCATGCCGAGCAGGCACAATGATGGTTTTGGTATGAATGGGCCGTTAGCTCAGTTGGTTAGAGCAGAGGACTCATCAAAAATGGTGACCATGGGGCGAGAGCCCCATTGGAAAACCGGGTGAATTCAAGGAACCCTACAGCGCAAGCCATGGCAACCTTGAGCCAAGCCCGCCGAAAGGCAGGTCGCAAGACCGGTAGGCGGGAAGGTGCAGAGACTAGGACGTGAGGAGCCCATCCGATAAGCGTCCCGTGAGCGCCCGGCGCCCCAACAGTTCGGCTGTGGGCGGTGAGATAGTCCAAGGAGTGGGGAAACCCACGCAAACTTGAATCCTTTGGTCGCTGGTTCGAGCCCAGCACGGCCTACCATTCATCCACCATCGGCGCATGGCGACGCCAATTCCCTTGTCCACGGTGCTGAGCTTTGAGGCGCAACCCGACCTCTACGAGCCCGTCGCCGACTGGACGGACGCCACGCATTACGCGCCCATCAAGCCACTCGACGACTACACCCCGCAAGATCACGCGCGGTTAGCGTGGGAGATCCTGCGCCGCATGCCGCTGTACCGCCTGCACCTGAAGGAACTCCAGGCGCTGGGCATCCCACACCATTTCCTGTATGGCCGCCACAGCTACCTGACGGGCCGGCACCTGGGCCAAGTCCAGGACTGGGAGCGCATCTCCGTTTTGGGTCATGTGTGCAACCCGCCTGCCTCCCCGCGCCAGCGCACGCTCAAGGCCTATGTCTACGACAAGCCCGAAGGCGGCTGGCACGTCGTCAACCGCAATATGTGGGTGCGTGAGTACTGGGGGCTGGAAAAGCTGCCAGCCTGGCGCAAGGCTTGGGATGCGCGGTGGAGCGCCGCCAGCTTGTTCACGTCCCCCGCGCAGCGCGTGGCGCAAGGCGTGACGCGTTCAGCCGGGCGCAAAAGCCATCCGGTGGTGAATGTTGGGGCCAATGAGGTGCTGCTCGCGTTCAGGCTGGATGTGCCGGTGGAGCCCCAGTTGAGGGCGGCCAAGCAGGTATTGGAGGAGTGCAGGAGGCAGGCCATCGCTGTCGCTCCTGCTTCTTCGATCCCTGTCAGCGGAACCAAAGGGGCGTGGCGGCCGCTGCGCGATCCGCTGACGATGGAGTCGCTGGGATGCACGGCGGGCGTGTTGCTCAAGCAATTGGAACTGCATCCGCTGTGGCTGCGCGTGTGGGATGCGTGGCAAGTGGCGCGCCAGGAGCAAGGGACGGCGCACCCACGTCTTGCACGGGCAGAGATCATCGGGCGGTTCCGCAGCGACTACGCGGCCATCCTGCAAGGTGCCGCTGGCAAGACCTTGGTGGACACGCTGGCCACCAAGCACCAGCGGCGGACCAAGGCCGTGACGCTGTGGGATGCACTGGAGCAGGCGCTCAGGCCTGCCATGGTGCCCAAGTGGCAGGCACGCGGCGAGAAATACATCGAGCGCAGCGCCGAGGCGTATCGGCAGGTGGCGGCGCTGTCGTTCGCCTCCGGTTGAGGGTGGTGGTTCAGCGCATCGGCACCAGGTGCGATTCGATGAAGTGCTCCAAGTCCTGGCGGCGGTAGCGCACCAGACGCCCGTACTTCACGTAGGGCAGGTCGTAACGCTTGGTGCAGCGCCAGACGGCCAGCGTCTTTGGATTCGTCAGGCCCAGGTACGCGGCGGCTTCGGCCTCGTCCAGTAGTTCCTTGTGTGCTCGGGCGGGTGTCATGGGGGCTCCGTTGTTTTTCATGAACCGGACTGTAGGCAGCGAACCTCTCAAAGCACTCTTTTTGTGAAATTTCAAAAAGAGCGAATCTGCGGTTTCTTCGCCTGTTGTCTGGCGAAGTTATTCAGTGGTTGCCAGGCCCGTTGAGCGCCTGATACGCTGCCATGGCGCGGCTTGCTGGGTGGCATCGACACCATGTGCAGCCGCCGCGTTTCACTGCGGCTTCGCCGCTTCCCCACCCCCACACTTCTTTCCCCGACGCCACTGCAGTGGTGCGCTGCCGCATGCGCTATCGGGCGGGGGAGGAGGTATTGCACTTGGAGAACCATCGTCATGTCCATCAAACTCATCACCCAAGAAACTCTCACGGATTGCGGCCTGGCCTGCGTTGCCATGGTGGCGGGCCGCAGCCTGGAGGCCGTGCGCAAGGTAGCCGTCAAGGAGCTGGGTTACCCGAAGGATGGCCCCTACACCACTACGCACGAAAACTTGTTCAAGCTGCTCAAGCACTTCGGCATCGGGCATGGCAAGAAGGCGCCGTTCAAGACGCTTGCGGCCATGCCGTCGCTGGCGATCATGGAGACGCGCAAGATGCCCAGCACCGGCAACTCACACCTCGTCGTGTTCGAGCGTACGGAGGATGGCGATGCCCGCGTGCTTGATCCTGGTTGGTGGCTCAAGCAGCAGGTCAGAAGGGATTGGAACCGCATCAAACTCGATACCTTTGTACCCATTTACCTCGCCGACGAGCCGGAGGCCAAAAAGGCTGCGGGGAAGAAGCCGGTCGGCAAGAAAGTGACTGCGGCCGTTGAATTGCAGGTGGATGCGCAGGCCGATGACAGGCCTGCAGCCGAAGAGCCCATGCCGACGAAGCCGGTGCGCGGGAGCAAGAAGCCCAAGGCCAAGAAGGCGGCTCAAGAAAAGAGTGCCGCGGTGGGTAGCAAACGGTTGGCGGTCGATAGCGCGCAGGATGGCGCTCACCTTCAGCCAGCAGCCGTCGCGCAGGCTTCTGACGATGCGGTGGCACAGAACGGACCACCGGTTGCCGATGGCATGGTGGCGAGCGCGCAGGAGTGGGGCGATGCTGTTTGAGGCACTCTTGCGCCCAACCTTGCGTCGCATCGATCTGATTGAACCGTGGCCGATGCCCGACCACTCTTCGGGCAAGGTTGGACGCAGCCTGCTGGCCGGCGGCATGGTTCTGCACTTTGACAGCTTGGCGCTGGTCTGCACTTCCCCGCTGCGCTATCGGCGGGGCCAGAACGGAGCGCGCATTGGCGATGTGGACCTGGGTTACCGGCTCACGTCGGTGGCTCGGGAAGATGCAGACCTGTGTTTCCCATCGTGCGTCGCACGCACAACCATCGCGCCTGCAGACTGGTTCGCCGGGTTAGGGAGCGTGCCGCCGTTGTTGCTGCTGGTGATCTTGGAAGAGTGCGCAGGGGCCTGGGTGTTGACTTGGCGCTTTGTGAACGATGCTCTTCTCCAGTTGGGGTACCGCCCCGATCTCGATGGCTGCATCGAGCTTGCGCCGGTCGGGCATCGTTTCACGCTGGGTCGCATCGCCGTCAATAGTCCTGCCGATGCCTTCGGTTGGCTGCACCCGGCCAGTGCGTACCCGTTTGCATTGGATGGCTACTGCTGGCGTAGTGCCCATCCCCGTGATTGGCCGTGGCCTTTGCGCAAGGCGTTGCAAAGTCAGTCGGCTGGCGTGCGCTATCGAGAGGTTATGCGGCGTGCATTGCTGGCGCGCTTTCAGCAACACGACAACCTTCGGCGAAGGTTGCGCATGCTGTGCTATGCGGTGAACGTGGCGGATGTGCCGGCTGGGTTGATCGAAGAGCTGGCGTGGCAGCTGCGGCAAAAAAGCGAGGCGTGAGCGCCCTCAACGCTTGCCCTTGCGTGCCGGCAAATCCTGAAGCAGTTCGTCCGTCGCCAAGCCCAGCCCCTGGGCGAGCCGCCAGATGTTGTACAGGCTCAGGTTGCGTTCGCCGCGCTCCACGGCGCCCACATAGTTCGCATGCAGGTCGGCCCGCTCAGCCAGCATCTCCAGCGTCAACTGCTTCTCCACTCGAAATTCCCTCAGCCGCTTTCCGAAGGCCGCCTGCACCCGGTCGCGTTCCTGCGCGAAGCGTGCTTCGAGCGGTTGCGGCTTGTTGACGAGTACCCGGGTCATGCCGGGCAGTCTGTTTTTTCACCTCCTATCAGTCCACAAACTATCCGTTTGTTTCTGGCAAACTAATAAACCAACCAAAACGGATAGTGTTTTTTGAAAGCATCCAGATGACGACCACCTATTTCTATCCTGTCGCCGTTCTTCGCAGGGCTGAACGCAAATACCTCGGTCTGCAGATTGCCGTGCTGGCGACTACCTTGGCACTGGCTGGGTGTTCGTCCCAGCCGGAGACGGCCGATATTCAAAAGGATTTGGCGGAGGCCTATGCCTGTCCCATCCTCGATCTGTCAGATGTGAAGAAAGTGGATGGCGCTGCCAATGGCAAGTTCTACGACGTAGCATTCACCCACACGATGAGCATCAAGGGTGGCGCAGACACTGCGGCAAAGCTGTTCGCCGAGTGGTCGCATCTGGCGGGCCAGCAACTACCCGCCAAGATGGCGTTGGAGCAGGCCCAGGCCACAGGGAATGTCGCAGCCATCACACAGGCCGAACAAAGGCTCAATGCCATGGATGCCCGGCTGGTTCAGATCATGCCTTGTGAGACACTGGAGGCTGTGACTCGCTTGCAGATCATGCGCGCCAAGGCCGATGAAACCATCAAGACGGGGCAGGACACCACCTCCGTGCCGATTTCCGTCAAAGTCCGCGGCCAGGGTCGCATGGCAAAGGCTGAAAGCGGTTGGCACTTTGCAGGCATGCCCGCGTTCAGCACCGCAGAGATCGTGACGGCCCCGGCGACATACCCGCGCTTTGCCGCCCCATCAACGCCCATCGCTGCAGCGGATACGGTTCCCACGGAGGCTGCAGGCAGTGGCAGCGTAACGCCAAGCGCAGAGGCCATTGCACCCGCCGGCCCCAGCTTCGATTGCACCAAGGCATCCACGGTCGTCGAAAAGATGATCTGCACCAGTCCAGCATTGGCGGCTGCAGATGCCCAAACGGTGGCTGCCTACAAGGCGAAGCTGTCCGCGTCCAGCGATCCCGAAGGGATCAAGCAGCATCAGGCCACTTGGCGGCGCACCGTGCGCGATGCTTGCACCACGCCGGAATGCGTGACTACGGCGTACCAACAACGGCTGATGGAACTGAAATGATCTGCTGGTACAGAACCTTTGCCGGGCTGGCGTTGCTTGCAGCGGCCATGACGGCGCATGCGGAAGGTGCCTTGCTCAAAGTGCCCACTCGTGAGGGCGTCACCGCAACGCTGTTCTGGGAAGCCGTGCCCGACGCCAAGGCCACGGTGTTCATGTTTCCTGGTGGTGGTGGTGGCTTCGGCAAGGTCGAGGATGGCAAGGCCACCGGCGGCAACTTCCTGGTGCGCTCGGCACCGTACTTCCTGGCCAATGGTTTCAACGTTGCGATCTTTGGCCGCCCCAACGACATGGAGCTGGGCTGGACGGAGCGCACCGAGTCCGCACACATGACCGATGTGGCCAAGGTGCTGAACTTCGTCAAGCAGAAAAGCGACCTGCCCGTCTGGATCGTGGGCACCAGCCGGGGCACAGTGTCTGCCACCGCCATGGCGATCAACGTCCGTGATCCGGCCATCGCCGGGTTGGTGCTGACCTCTAGCGTGGTTCGCTATGCCACGCCCGGAGCCGTACCGCGCCAAGACCTCAAGGCCATCACCGTGCCGGTGCTGGTCTATCACCATGCCAAAGACGGCTGCAAGCACTGCCAGGCCAGCGAAGCGCCTTTTATTATCAAGGGGTTGACCAACGCGCCCATCAAGAAGCTGATGGTGGTCGATGGCGGGGCCAACCCAACGGGGGATGTGTGCGCAGGCCAGCACTGGCATGGCTTTATCGGCATGGAGCGCAATGCCATTGACCAGATTGCGGCCTGGATCAAAGCACCCTCGAACTGAAGCCTCACCCTCTCAGGAGACGTCCTTGTCCTTTGTTTATCCCCAGACACGCCGCCAAGCCCTGGCGCAAGTCGCCGCGCTTCTGGCAGGTGCATGTGCATCCACCGCAGGCAGCCAGCCCACCAAGCCCCAGCTCGTTCCCTTGGCTGACATGCACACCCACTTGGGCCGCAAGACCCGGGCGAACCTGCCGCTGGACCTCGCAGAGGAAATGAGGGCCAACAATGTGCTTCTCGCTGCTTGGGCGTATTCCACAGACCGGGCCTACATCGAGTCCCGCCCCGACGGCACGCACCAGAAGGCCGAGCCCGACCCTACCAAGATCTGGGCCGCCATGCGCAACGAACTGCGAACGAGCACGCAATACGCCAAGTCCGCCGGCCTGGGTGTGGTGCTGACGGCCAAGGACGTGGACCGCGCGGTCAATGGCCTGCCCAGCGTGGTGATCGCGGCCGAAGGCACGGACTTCATGCAGGGCCGTATGGGCTTGCTGGATGAGGTTTATGACGGTGGCCTGCGCCACCTGCAACTGGTGCACTACACCCTGAACGTCGTGGGTGACATCCAGACCGAGGCTCCCCGTCACGGCGGTTTGAGCGACTTTGGCCGTGAAGTGGTGCGCAAGGCGCAGGCCAAGGGCATGTTGGTGGACTTGGCCCACAGCACTGAGACGGCCGTCGGCCAAGCCCTGGAGGTGGCCACAAAACCCATGGTTTGGTCACATGGCTGGGTGGATCAGGTGCCTGGTGCCTACGACGACAAGGTGGGCTGGTTACGCCGCCGCCTGTCCCTGGCCACCGCCCGCAAGATTGCCGAAGCGGGTGGCGTGGTCGGTATTTGGGGCCTGGGCTTGAAGAAAACCACGCGGCAATGGCCCGTGGGGCGTGATGATCCCGAGGGCTATGCCAAGGTGATACGGTCGCTGGTCGATCAACTCGGGGCCGACCATGTCGCCATTGGAACGGACCTCTCGGGCATGGGCGAAAGCGCGTCAGTAAACAGCTATGCCGACGTGCGCCGGGTGGTGCAAGCCTTGCAACGCAGTGGCCTTGATGAAGCATCAGTCGCCAAGGTGAGCTACCAGAACTATGCGCGCGTCCTGCGCGCATCCCTGGCCTGACCCGGTGCAAGCCAGTCGTCCATGCTGGGGGCTGCGAAGTTATCGCGCGCTTGAACCAGCCACCAGGGCACAAACATAATCGCCACCGTCGCAGCCATTCGGCTGCGCGGCGCTGACGGAACCCTCTTTGTTCCGTCACATCCCCTCCGGCGTGCCGCGAGCACGTCACTTCTTCCCCCTTCCTTCCATCTGAGCCGATTCGGGCATGCATTCCTGCGTGCTTGAGCGGTAGCGGCTGCGCGCGCCGGAGTTTTTCCCTTTCTCGCGGAGAACTCCAGATGCACGACTATCCCCTTACGTACAAACACCTCAAGGACATTGAGCTGCGCCGCCTCGTCGGCAAACCCTTGTTCGGCCTGGGCCGCCTGGTCGCCACGCCGAGGGCTTTGGAACTGCTCACCACGGCGCAATGCCGTCCGATGCGCTTGCTTCAGCGGCACCAATGCGGCGACTGGGGTGAGCTTTGCCCCGCCGACAAAGCAGCCAATGACCAAGCCCTGCTGAACGGAGGCCGGGTGCTGTCGCTCTACCGCGTGGATGACATCCGGCTCTATGTCATCACCGAAGCGGTGAACGATGCCACCGGCCAGCGGGACAGCACCTGCATCCTGCTGCCCTCGGAGTACTGACATGCGAGCACCCGAAACCCCAAGGCCCAGCCGTAGCCTGATGGCGCTTCTGCCCCAGCTGGTAGTCAATGACCAGGGACAACCCGATTTCGATGCCAGCGATGCCACCGTTCTGTTGAGCATTGCTGAAGCCGCCGAACTGCTCCAGCGCGTATTGCAATTGGGCATCTCTGCCATCGGGCAGTTGCTGGCCCATGCCTCGGTGCAGGTGGAAACCGGCGAACTGGCCCAGGACACGGTCGAAGCCCTGGGATGGCTGCTCGCCGAACTCGGGGATGCGGCCGCAGCTTGCGTTGAGCTGGCGGCACCCTGTCGGCGTGCGACGGAGGACTTTACCGGAGCGCGCCATGGCTGAACGCGCAGCACCCTCTGCCCAGGTCAACCGCTACACCCAGGCGGCACTGGCCGACAACACGCACCGCAGCTACAAGGCCGATCTGGCGCATTTTCGTGCCCATGGGGGTGCCATCCCAACGACTGCGGTGCAACTGGCCGAATACCTCGCCACCTTCGCGGCCACTTTGGCTGTGGCCACCTTGCGGCACAGGCTGATTGCCATCCACCGGGCGCACCTGGAAGCTGGGTATCCATCGCCCGCCATGGACTCCCTGGTCAAGCGTACAATGCAGGGCATCCGGCGAACGAAGGGCACGGCTCAGCGGCGCGTCCGTGCGCTGGTCAAGGATGACATCATCGAACTGGTGCTGACGGCGGAAAAGCAGAAACCGATGAAGGCGGCGAGGGATGCGGTGCTGATCCTGGTGGGCTTCGCGGGGGCGTTTCGGCGATCCGAGCTGGTGAGCATTCGCCGGGAGGACATCACTGCTTTCGACCACGGCATCGAGATTCATATTCGACGCACGAAGACCCAGCAGGAGAAGGGACACACGGTATTCATCCCCTGCGCCAAGTCCTCGCGCTGCCCGGTCAAGGCGTTGGAGCAGTGGCTAAAACTCAGCGGGATCGAGCAGGGGCCGGTGTTCCGGCCGATCAACCGGCATGACCAGATTACCAGCGGCAAGGAACTGACGCCGCAGTCGGTGGCCCTGGTGCTCAAGGGGGTGACGAGCCATGCCAAGAGCGCGGAGGCTGCGAAGTCGGTGGCGGGGCATAGCTTGCGAGCAGGCTACTGCACGGAAGCGGCCAGCGTGGGCGTTGCCACGCACGTCATTATGGAACAGACGGGGCACCGCTCCAGTGCAACGCTGGCAAAGTACATCAGGCCACTGTCAAGGCGGAAGACGCCCTCGCTGCTTTGAACGCCATTCTGACGGTGCAGTGGGATGCCCAACAGGGCGCTTGGTTGGGCGCCCCGTCCACCCCGACATCCTCCATCTAGACGCGCTGGTCACAGGCGAAAAAATGGGAAGCGAAATGCACCAAATCAGGTGGCGATCTTCGCCGACACCGTGCGGAAAGCCGCGCTCAGTATGATTTACGCGCTGATACCTAAGCCATGAAAAAAAAGTTCTCATTCCTTGATCGTATTCACCTCGGCGACTGCCGAGATGCGCTTGCTTCTGTCCCCGATGAGTCTGTCGATCTCGTCGTATCCTCACCGCCGTACAACATTGGCAAGGAGTACGAGGTCAAGAAGGCGCTGAAGCCGTACCTCGACGAGCAGACCGAAGTGCTCCGCGAGTGCTATCGCGTCCTCAAGCCAACGGGGTCGATCTTCTGGCAGGTTGGTTCCTACACGCACAATGGCATTCTTGTGCCGCTGGACGTCAAGTTCTTCCCGATCCTTGAGGAACTTGGCATGCAGCCTCGCAACCGGATCGTTTGGGTGCGACAGCATGGCTTGCACGCCACCAAGAAGTTCTCCGGTCGCCACGAAACCATCCTTTGGTTCACGAAGAGCGACGACTACAAGTTCGACTTGGACGCCGTGCGCGTCCCTCAAAAGTGGCAGAACAAGAAGTCGTTCAGGGGTGACAACAAGGGTGAGCTAACCTGCAACCCTGACGGCAAAAACCCGGGCGACGTGTGGGTGTTCCAGAACATCAAGCACAACCACGAGGAGCAGACGATCCACCCCGCTCAATTCCCCGAGGGATTGATCGCGCGCATCATGCTCGCAACTGTGCCGGAAGGCGGCGTCGCCCTAGACCCCTACATGGGGACTGGCACAGTGGCAGTCGTCGCACGCGACCATGGCCGCCACTTCGTTGGCGCAGAGCTTGATCCCGACTATCACCGCGTAGCGATGCGTCGCTTGAGCGGTGAACCGGACGAAAACAACACATTCCCGAACTTGAAAACGCTGCGCGAGTACGTGCGCCGCACGGGCAAGCCCATCCAGAACTACAGATTCGACAAGCAGATCGGGAAGGTCGCGTCGGACGGAGACAGCGCGAAGATTTATCCCGAGGAGTATCACGCCGAGCAACTCGTCGAGCGCCTGCAGCACGAGGCGGATGCGTTCGAGGCGAAGATTCATGGGCGCGAAGTCCCGGTCGCTAAGGATCTGAACGGTAAGTCGACCAAGAAGCTCCGGGAGGTATTGCCGCCTCCCGGTATGCCGCTCTTCGAGGACTGATCAGACGGGATTGGATTGCGGTCCAGCCGTTTGCGTGATCTTGAACTTGTCGCTGCGCTCGGAGCGCCGCACGTCGAACGACGTCAGCTGGTTCGATGCCACGGTGCGGGAGTAGCGGGCCGACGAGTATTGCGTCCACATCGCGGTCTGTTGGCCGGGGTCGCCCATCAGGCCCACCAAGCGCATTGGCGCGGTGAAGATGCCGGCATGGATCGTGTTCATCTGGGCCACAGCCTGCTCGTAGTACAGGGTACTGTTCGACGCGGGCCAGCAACCGCTCTTCGCGATGATGATGATCAACCCCGTAGGACGGTCATGGAACACGGTGCCGTTGCGGAAGAAGGTCTCCGAGCGAACCGCGTTGTTGAAGAAGAACGGATAGTTTGAGAACTGAACTTCCGCAAGTACCCCGTTCTTCGCGAAGTCGATTCCAACACCAAGGACCCCGAGGTCGTTGGGAATCGGGGTACCTGATCGCCAGCCTCTTGCGACGAGAGCCTGCTGGATGGCGGCGTTGGTTCCAACGACGTCGAAGATAGCGTTGCCCTGAAGGCCATCTTGATCAGAAGCCTTCAGATGAAGCGGCATGGCTTCTAGCGATTCTTGAAGCTCGCGCCACTCGTTGCCGAAGGAGCTGTTGATGACAACATCCGCCCCGTTATAGTCCCTGAATTCAATACGCATGGCTCCCCGCCGTTTGTTTTTGGGGGAAAGATGGTATCAAGGAATTCCGGCTGACCGTGAGCGTGAAGACTGCCAACATTCGCACTAACGATTGGTAGCAGTTGTCGATAGTTGGCTTGCAGCCGCTGAATACCGGAAGTTTCGACCAGTGATTGGCCCCAGTTCGAAGGGGGCTACTTAAGGTCATTCGCGGTCGCTGGGGCGTCGAACGCGAGTGACCAATAGCAACCGTCCGGTGGGCAATCGCTCGCATAACCGCATTGCATCTAGGCAGGCACTTCTTCGGTGCTGAAGTGCCGCTCCGGCCCTGGCCTGAGGCGGCATCCTAAGGAATCTCCAAGATTTCTCCTTCAGCAAACCAGCCGCTCTCGCTCCGCGCGAATTTCAGTGCGTCGGTCGGGTTCTCTGCCCACAAAACCAACGCCAGCGTTTCACGGGCCCGGCTACAGGTAACGTACAGCAGTCGCAGGCTTCGGTCGATGGTCGTTTCCTTCCCGGCCTGGACGTTTTCCAGGTCGCGATCTCCCAGCTCGGTCGCGCCGAACAGCTTGTCGTAGGAAATCTGGTTGCCGCCGGACTGCTCGTCGTCCATGACGACCATGACGTGCGTGAACTCGGACCCCTTGACCACCTGGTGGGTGGCGAGTTCTGAATTGCCGGCCAGGTAGCGTCGGTACCGCTCCAACTCGGCCCATGGAGCTTCGAACAACGCGCACCACCCCCTTCGCCGCCGGGCGTCATCTGTCTCGGTTTCCCTGCGGGGGATCGGCGGAGGTGGCGGTGGTGTCTGGTCGGCAAACTGCTGCAGCAACCGAGCGTCCACCTTGAACACCTGCGCCTCGATGATGGGCGCGATGACCTCGGCGACGGTGGCGTCTGGTTTGACGCACGCCGCGCCAAACGCCACGACGGCCTCATGCATTTCTTCGGCCCGCGCAATTCGCTGATCGGATTCGATCGGCAACTGCTCAAGGCAGCCGGCGCGTCGCAAGACTTCGGTGGCCGCAAAGTCGTTGACGCTCCCGTCCGCGGCCACGCAGGCCACGAGCTGCGCGAGATCCTGAAGCACTAGGCGGGCGGCTGAAGGTCCAGTGTTTTCACCCCTGCCCGATGGCGCGGCGGCGTTCGGGTCGATGAGCGTCATCGCTGTGTACACATTCAAGAAGTCACCGCGCGCCGCGACCAGCTTGTGCTCAAGCGCAAGCGACTGATAGCCAGTAGGCGTCGCCCACGCATCGCTCTGGGCTGTCTGCCGCATCTGCGTCGCAACCCAGGCTTCTTTCAGTCGCTTCTCTGGCGTCGACAGCGACGTGCTTCCGATGAACAGACGCACGGTGCCACCGGTCTTCTCGGTGCGGTGATGCTGTTCGACGCCGGAAGTAGGCTGTGTACGACCAGCCAGCTTCGTCGCCCAGATTTTGTTGATGAGCTGAACAATCCGCTGCTGGCTGCGGTGGTTCATCTTCAGCTCCGGCTTGGCCCAGCCGGAGGGAACGAGGCCGGGCAGATCGACATGCCCGTCCATGTAGATGCGTTGCCGATGATCCCCGAGGAGGCCGAGCGTGAAGCCGCTGCCCCTGGGCTCCGCCAGGGTCATTAGCGAGTCCAGCACCGACTTCATCGTGTCCTGGGACTCGTCGATCAGGATGATGGGGTGGCGATCCTGCAGGATGGTTTGCAACGTCGGCCTGTTCAACAGCAGCCAGGCCGTTGCGTCCAGTACTTGGCTGTGCTGCAGGGCGCCTTCACCGTAGGTATCCTTGTCCGGATGGTAGACAAACGTTGACACGGCCTTCAGAGCTTCGATATCTGCCTCGATCTCGGCGAATTTCCTGCGGTCTGTGTCACTGACGCCCCTTGCCTTGGCCGCCGCCTTGGTCTTAGCCTCTTCGAGCTGCAGGCCCTTGTCAGCGATCAGCGCCTCGCGGATATCGTCGTCAAAGCCGCCGATCAGCTCCCAACAAAACGAGTGGATGGTCGAGACGGCGACTAGGTCATTGCTGCCCAGCCGCCCGCTGATGACCGCAACGGCGTTCTTGGTATACGTGACGACGCGGATTGACCGACCATAGAGACGCAGCCGGTGGGCTAACATTTCACCGTGTTCGTGCGCAACGACGCCGGTCAGGCGGCGCAGGACTTCGACGAGCGTGCGCGTCTTGCCGGAGCCGGCTCCCGCGAACATGAAAAAGCTGCGCGGCGGCTGCTCTGTCAGGTATCCGCAGATTTCCTCGACGACGCTGGCGTCGCGGTCGTTGCTTTCAGGTACTACGGCGCCGTTCATAGCGTTGTGCTTCCAGCGGGCTCAAGCTCGTCCTGCAGCCAGGCGAGGGCGTCAGCGATGTACTTCGGGCAGGTCACGTCCTCACCGGCAGCTACGCGCTCGAAGATGCTGGCCGCGAAATCGCCCTTGCTGAACGAATCGCGCATCAAATCGTGAAGGTCGCTCAGCAGGTCGACCGTCGTGGCAGCGCCCGCAACAGCCTCCGCCGCATCGGCCAGTGCGCCGGTTGGTGGTTTGACCTTCTTGCCATCGTCATCGGCCTTTTGTTGGCCGCTGGCTTTGGCAGCCTCGGCTTCTTCAACCAACTTGTTCAGCCCCTTGAACCACTCGATGTTGGTCAGGATCAGCGAGTCCTCGAAGGTCGTCGGCCATTGGCCGCCCGCCTCGGCAACCGGCAGCTGCCACGCGAACCGCACCTTGCAGCCCGGGGTACCAGTCCAGATGAGTTGGGCAGGAGTTGGCGCCTTATAGTCGTCCACGTTGTGCAATTGGGGATGCCATTCGCGCAGAGTGGCATTGCCGCACCTGAGGCCAGCCTGACCGGTGTTTGCCGTGGCCATCCAGCGCATCTTGCCTTTGGGGCCGGCCTTCTTCTCGGTCGGATCGAGGTCGGTGATGACGACGGTGGGAATCCGGAGCTTTTCGACCAGGGGCCTCAGCCTGTGGGCGTGGCTGCCGCCGATGTCTAGAAAGGAAACGTAGCGGCTGTTTAACTTCTCGTACTTCAGCTCCATGAAGAGCGGCACGAGCATACGCTCTGCGACGCCTTCCACGAGCAGGGCGGCGTTGGCGAACAGCAGATCGGTGTGTTGCACGCGGAAGTAGCGTTCCGCGAATTGGCGAGTCTCTTCGTCGTCGCCGAACACCTCGCCCAGGTCGACGACCTCGGTGCTCGGCGTCGGATGGGCCGTCGAGGGTGGGATTCGCCGGACGTACCGCAGCCGGTCGAAGTCCTCGGCGTGCGCGAGGTGGCTTGAATGCGTGCTTATCAGCAACTGACTTCGCAGCGCGCTGGCATCCTTGCCGGCCGGGCTGATGAGCTTGTGCGCTTTGTCCGGAAAGATGCGCTGCACCTGAACGTGCAGGTGCGCCTCGGGCTCCTCGATCATGACGAGGTGGACCGGCGGCGGTGAGCCCTTCTCGGGGTTCATGCGCGCGGTCTTGAACGACACTAGCTGGTAGCTCAGCGACTGGAGGTTTTGGTAGCCCAGGCCGATCGAGAACTCCGGTAGCATGTCTTCGCCGGTCCCACCCTTCATGCTGTACTGAACGGCGGTGCTGTGGTCTAGCAGATCGGCAGTGTGAATGCGCGTCCTGAACCGAATTTCCTGGGGGTCATGAAGGCCGGGATAGCCGAGCAGCTTCACCTCGGCCACCGATGATGCCAAAGCATCATGGATCTTCTGGTCCAGGTCCTTCTGCGCATTGGCGACCGCCTGGATGAGGTCGGCCCGTTGCCCGTGCCCAGTCACGGCAACGTTGAGATGCTGGCGCGCGAACTTCAGAAGCTGGTTCGAAAACAGGCCGACGGGATGAGACGACGACATGGACTTCGAGTCGGCCTCTTCCGAACCGAGGCCCCGCTGGGCGGCCACGAAGTCGACACGGATCAGCTTGGCCAGGTGCTTGCGGTCGCCTGGCTGCGCGCCAGCCGCCAGGCTCTGGGTTTGGTAGGTCTTGATCCCCTGTATGGGATTGTTGGCGGCATCGAGGCTGTACGGCTTGACCTGTCCAAGCTTCTTGGGCTCGCGCAGCCAGTAGTCCAGCAGGTCGATCGGCCAAGCCAGCGACTCGCTGCTCATGCCCTTCACGGGTCGGCGCGCCAGGTTGTACGCCCAGGCCAGCTCTTTGAGCGATGCAACATCGCTGGCTGGCTCCAGGCGCAAGCGAACGCCAACGGCGCCACCTTTCCAGATCAGCTTGGACAAGAAAGGTTGGACGTAGTGAAACATCCCAGCTTCGGCATCGAACCACAGATCCAGCGTGGGCATTGCCGCCAGCAGCATAGCGAGCTGGCCATCCCAGTCGTCGTCATCTTTAGGCGTCGCGGTCGACGGATCCTCCGCCAATGCCTCCCATTTGGCACCCAGCGCACGCAACGCGGGCCACTCCGACAAGCTGATGTCGAACGCTCCGAAGGGCGAAGATTCAGCCAAAAAATGCCTCAGCGCAGTGAGGATAGCGGTCTTACCGCTGTTGTTGGCGCCCACAAGAATCGTCGTCTGCGGGTCCAGGTCCAACTGGACCTTGCCAAGGCGTCGGAACTTGCATAGCTCGACGTACCGCAGAGTGATGCTTCCCGCCGGAACTGCTGCCGCTGGTGGTGCCGTTGGCGTGGTCATGACTATGAGTCTCCCATATTGAGTGGCCGCGATTTCCGCGACATTGATACAAGAGGCTGCCATGCCGGCCGGTTGCGTCCGCGCGTGCTATGCCGAGCCCCTCCCTTTGTCTTGATTAGACTTCAAGCAGCGGCTGCTGTCGCGAACGCGGCGGAAATCGGGGAGGGGTTAACGCATCACTTGGGATGCGTGTCTGCAACAAGTCGAGCAACACCCAAGCTCGTGGAAGTACGGATCGCCGCAGCGGTAGTCGGTAGGTCTGTTCATCGAAGATCATACGCATGGCTACCATGCGTGCAGCCAACTAGCGATAACACGCACTTGTCGATAGTCAGCCACCGTTGAAAAGCCGCGCCATGCGCTGCGCAGGAGCCGGAACTGACGCGGTCAATCCGCTGCACCAACATGCCGTAGTGCAGCGCAAGAACGGCCTGATCGCCTCTGCGATGGATCAGGCCGTAGCAATCGGCGCGTTGATCGAGATCGTGCTGGCGACCGGCATCACGATCTTCTTGCGTCCGTGCCCTTCATTTGTGACCACTTCCACCTTGACCAGGCCCAACTGGCTCAGCTTGGCCACGTCGCGCGAGACGGCGCTTTGGTCACGGTGGGCTGCAGTCGCCAAGTCCGCAATGGATCGGCGACCCTTGCTGGCCAGGCGCAACAACTCGAACCGTTTGGGGGTGAGCTGGCTCAGGAAGTCCTCGAACTCGAAGCTGGTGAAGGTCTTGGCATAGGGCAGCACTTCCGCACTCTCGTCCAGAGCACGGGCAACGGCACGGCTCTTGCGGGCATGCTCCTGCAGTACGGGACTCTTGGCGAAGTCCGCCAGCGTGATCTTTGGCTTCGTCATATTTTTTCTCCATTCACGAACTTGATAGCGATGGTCTGCCTTTGTGACACAAAGGGTGCGCGTCGTACTCCCACACCACAATCCTGGTCACCAACCCTGCGCCACCTCTTCGTCGGTGATCGGTTTGGACGCTGCGGGCACCCCATCGCCCACCAGGGGTTTGTACACCGCAGGGATGTCCCGTGCGCGGACGATGCGCACGAGGATTTCGCCGGAGTCCAACAGGCGCACGTAGGCTTGGTCGTGCGCCTGCAGCCCAGCACGTTCCGCCACGTACTTGGGAATCCGAATTCCGAGACTGTGCCCCCAACGTGAAATCTTCGCCATTGCGGGTTCCTCCATTGATAGTCAATGGCGACAAATTGCCATGCGCTGGGGCACGGTGGCGCGGCAGTCAGTACGCCAGCTTGTTCAGCTCGGGGTCGTTCATGATGGCGTCAAGGCTGTCATGCGGGATCATGGTGGGGGCGGCGGGGGACTGCAATGTCGCAGCGGATTTGGCCGCGGCAGCTTCCTCCATCGCACGGCCCGGTGCCCAGTAGCGTCTCGGGTTTTCGTAGGCCCAGTTGGGGATCGGCACGATGTTGCCGGGCACCAGCAGTTCGCGCAGGTCAACGGGGGGCAGGGCGTCGGGGCGGCGATGGCCGCGCACGTTCATCTGCGTCTTTTCCTTGATGTCCGTGGCGTATTTCCACACCGTGGTGCGCGAGTAGTACTGCTCCAGATCGATGCCGTTGAGCCAGAGCAGGTAGGCGCGGCGTTCGGCGGGCGAGAGGGCGCGCTGCTCGTCCTCGGTCAGCAAGGGCTGGATGGCGCTGGCGATCTGGTACTCGGCCAGGAGCTTGAAGAAGATGGCGTTCACGTCCACATCCTTCCAGCGCATCACATAGTCCAGCTTGTGGCGCTTGAGCCATTGGGAATAGAGCTTGAATTCAACGCGCAGCGAACGGCGTGAGGCGCCGAGGATGCGTGTTTGCAGCGGGCCAGGGCGCGGCCACTCCTTCTCCAGCATCACATGTTTGGCGTAGACGGTGCCCACGTGGTACTGAGAGCGTCCACGCGGGGTGAAGCCGATAGAGATGCACGTCTCCTCGTCGCGATGCTTGCCCTGGCGGTGGTTCTCGTCAATGGCGTCGATGCATTCTTGCTGCACGCCCTCGGGGCACCAGAAGTTGGCGCACAGATGAACGCAGGTCACGCCGACTTGGCCGGTGGCCCAGCACTGGCGATCATCACTGCTTACCTCCTGCTTGATGACACTGCGCGTCTGGCGGTCGAACAGGGCGTAGGTGTAGTCGGCCAAGTCGGCGTGGCCGAAGAAGTTGTGGCCCTGGAGGATCTTCGGCGGGCATGCGTCGAACTCCAGCATGTACGCCCGGCCACTGGGCTGCACGCTTTTCGAGCGGATGTAGATTTCTTCAGGGTTGCGCCGGGTATTCGGCTTGACCGCGCTGGCCCCGATGGGGATCACGGTGTTCGAGTCCAACTCCTTGTAGAGCAGTTCTCCGAGGGGGTCGTGGTCGAGTGGCCCGTTGACGTGAATCCGGTCGATGTGCACGGTCCTGACAAGGGGCCATGGGGTGGTGGGGAGTGGAAGGGCGGTACTCATGGTGATGGTGCTCCAGATGGTTGGTTGGTGGTTCGTTCAAATTGCGAACGAAAGTGAGTTGCTATAGCTGTTGGCGTTTACAGAGCACTCACCCGGCCACCATCTGGCACCGATGCGCCGCCATGCACCCCCGCAAGGCGCTGGGTGCGCCAAGGGCACTGCGGCAGGTCAGTCGCGGCTATCTTTCGACGCCCGAACTTGCAGAATTGCGTGCATGCACGTCTGCAATGGAGCCCTCGGCTTGGCCGCTCCTTGGATGCATTGCAAAAATGCGTGCATGCACGAGGTGCGAGACGCCGTTAGTCGCGCAAGGAGATGGGCGGAACGCCCTTTTTGCGCAGAAACGGCAAGGGGGCGATGCCTACTCCGCGGGCGCGGTCGTAGCGGCGGTGGCGAGGCGCCTTGCGCGGCCCGGCGGGCGTTTCGGCGGGCACGCCGTCTTCATCACCCTCGAAGCGGTGCACGGGAGTTTGACCGACACCGCGGCCCCGGGCGGTGCCGTGCGGTTGCGGCGCAACGGGCTGCACTGCCTTGGCATCGGTGCCCCATTCATCGGTCAGCTCTTCGGACTGTGCGGGCATCGCGCCCTGCGCCTTCAGCGCAGCCACGTCGCGCGAGATGGTGGCCGCGTTGACCTCCAAATGCTTGGCGATGCGGTTTTGTCTCCACTTGAGCCCCAGCAGCCGGGCCACCTCAATCTGGCGCTGCACCATTTCCACCTGCTTGGCCGTTTGTTCGTCGTTCGGGCTGCGGTATTCCAGGCCGTAGTTCATGTCGCATTCCGATTCGGTGAACCAGAATTGCAGCGTCGCGGGCACTTGGTCTTCCGGCGTCGTCTTGGTGCGGTGCAGATGGAAGCCACCGCCCATGGCGTACGGCGCAGCGTGGTCGTGCGAGAGGCGGATGAGGTTGGCCTTGTGCGTGACCAGTTGGGCGCCGAGGCTGATGCGCTGCGACGCATGTTCGACAAGCACCACGGTAATGCCCTTCTTGTTCAGATTGCGCAGGAAGGGGCGCAGCCGTTGCACCGATTCGGCAGCGGTGTGCGCGGGGCTGAGCCAGGCTTCGAGGTCGGACACGATGAGCGTCTTGATGCCATCCAAGGCTGCACGCAGCGCGCCTTGCCCCTCCGGCGTGTCGAGATAGGCGATGTCCCCGCCGTCTTCGTCGCTGTGGTACAGGCGAAGGAACTCGTCGCGGTCGTTGCCGCTGGGGGGAAGAGGGGCGGCGCGGCTGGTGGCGTGCAGCGTGCGGAGAAAGTCCGGGCATTCCACTTCCGCCGTGCTCAACAGCAGGACGGATGAGGCGCCGCTCGAAGCGAACGGCCCGAAGTCCCGCCCGCGCACGATGTGCAGGGCAAGCAGATCGGTGAACGGCAGCGTGCGCATGTCCGGCTCTGCGAGAAAGCAGCATGTGCTTTTTGCAGGGATGAGATGCCGCAGCACATGCGCGCGTGGCGTGATCTGCCATTGCTGGGCGTCTTTCCAGCTATGGGTCTTGAGTTGAACAAAGCGGTTCCATTCGTCGCGGGGCGAGGTCATAGCGGTTTCCTTTCCGGCTCCATCGAGCCGAGGAGGCTGGGCGGAAAGGGGCGCACGAATGGGAGCTTCCAACCACTGCACGCACCCATTCGCCGCCCAAGCCTTTGGGTGGTTGAAATGAGAGCGGGGAGCCTTGCGGTGTTGCCGCGCAGCATCCCGGTTTAGGGGTTGGAAGTTGGAAGCACGAGGAGCAGCGGCCAGGGAGGCCACGGCACTTCGTGAAGGCGGCAAGGTGGAAGCCTTGTTGCGCTGGCGTTGATTCTAGCGAAATGGCGCTGCCAGCAGCAGCACCGCGTTACACGCCCTTGGCGTTGCGCATGGCGTTCGTGGCTTCTTCCATTGCATCGCGCACCGGCCCCAGCATGAGCCGCGCATAGATTTGCGTGGCCTGTGGGCTCTTGTGGTTCAGCGCCTTGCCGATGATGGGCAGGCTGGTGCCGCCAGAGGCCAGCCAAGAACCCAGCGTCCGACGCAGGTCGTGCATATGCAAATCCCGCATCTCGTAGTGCTCGACAAACAGACCGTGCGAACGCGCCAATGCACTGAACCGCTCGATGGTCTGGTGCGGGAAGTTGGTGGCCTCCTCTACCGCCGTGAGGTAGTCGAACTCGATGGCCTTGGCTCGTGCCGCGATGGCATCGACGAGCCCCAGCGCCGTGCCACGCGCCAGCACCCGATCCCAGGCGCGCTGGGGATCCACGATATGGCCGTTTGCGCCGGGGCCTGGGAAGACATAGGGCGTGTCGAGGCCTTGCACCGCCTGCTGGCGCCGTTGCAGCACCTCGATGGCCGCTTGCGGCAGTGGGATTGTTTGCGCGGTGCCGTTCTTGGTGCGGGCGATGCGCCACTCCTTGCGCTCCATATGCACGTCGGCCCACTGCATCGTCAGCACATTGCTGCGGCGTGCGCCGGTGAAAAGAGCCGTGAGCAGGAAGTCGCGCACAGTCTCGTTTTCCTCGTTCTCCAGCGCGTAGAGCAGCCGAGGCATTTCGTCGGGCTGCACGAAGCGTTCGCGGGCGCGCTCGGGAAACTTCTCGATGCCACGGCATGGGTTCACCCCCTCGAAGTAGCTCCACTGAATCGCCTTGCTGAACATCGAGCTGACGAGCGCCAGCACGCGGTTGGCTGTGGTGGGAATGGCGCGCATGCGGGCGTGGTGCGCCGTGAGCTTGGCTCGCGTGACCTCCGACAGCGGCAGCTTGGCGAGGTTGGGTCCGTGGACGGAGGTGTTGACGTGGCGGCGGAAGTGCTCGATGTCCTCCAGGTGCGTGACCTTGCGCAGCGAGGAGTGCTGCTCGTAGTACTTCTCGAACAACTCGGCCAGCGTCATCTCATTGCGCTTGGCACGGCCCGTGTCCGCAGGGTTGGCGTCTTGGGCGATCTGCGCGTTGAGAACGGCGGTGGATTTGCGCGCCTGCTCGATAGAGAGGTCGGGGTAGGGGCCAATCTTGATGCGTTCCGGCCGCCCTTTGATCTTGCGGTAGAGCAGGAAGCTCTTGCGCCCTGTGGTGCCCACGCTCAGGGCAAGCCCCTTGGCCTTGGTGTCGTAGTAGTAGGCCACGCCGGTGGAGGGCGTGGGCAGCCGGTTGATCGTGCTTTTGGTGAAGTCGAACCGGTTGGTGGTGCTGGTTGTGTCTGAAGGCATGCCTGATTTCTTGCTACCGTGGCGCTACTTTTTGACCAATCCTTTGGTCAAAAGACCGTTCTTGCTACCACCCCCGTTAACCGAGCGTCTTTGAGCGCCGTTAACCTGAAGGGTCAGCGGAGACCCGCATGGCTGCTGGGTTTCGTTAACGTCCGTGGTTGCCGGTGGGTGGTCAACAAGCTAGCTTAACAATAGCAAAAGTGCCGCTCATAATCCTTTGGTCGTCGGTTCAAGTCCGCCACGCCCTACCAAGCCACACAAGGAAACCACGCTATCAAAACGGTAGCGTGGTTTTTTCATTCTGGGCCAGAACTGCGATTTACAGATTATGCAGCTTGGCCTAGTTGTCCCATCTCGTGTGATCATATACCCCACAGGAGTTGGGCATTCTTCCAAGCAAGAGAGGTAATGCGCAACGTGGTGGAATCCTTCAAACAGGAGCAATCGACATGAGCCAAGTGCACGCGCAAGCACGAACCACACCGCGTACGAGAGCCGAGATCAAAGATTCTCCAGCATCCATTGCACAACTGGCCGAGCTCTACAACATCACCCGTGCGACGGCACGCAAATGGAAGCACCGAGACAGCCCGGATGATCTCTCGCACCGTCCGCACACGCTGCATACAACGCTCTCGCCCGTGCAAGAGGCCATCGCTGTGGAGCTGCGCCGCCTGCTGTTTTTGCCCCTGGATGACCTGCTGGCGGTGGTGCGAGAGTTTGTGAACCCGCAGGTCTCCCGTGCAGGTCTGGATCGTTGCTTGCGCCGCCACGGTGTCTCCAGTTTGCGTGAACTTCAGGCCCAGGCCCAGGCCGACGCAGGCACTGCTGACAAGCCCGTCAAGACCTTCAAGGACTATGAACCAGGCTTTGTGCATGTGGACATCAAATACCTGCCGCAGATGCCCGACGAGCGCCAGCGGCGCTATCTGTTCGTGGCCATAGACCGGGCAACGCGCTGGGTGTTCATGCACATCTATGCCGACCAGAGCGAGGACTCCAGCGTGGACTTCCTGGAGCGTCTGGAGCGTGCAGCGCCCATGAAGATCGTCAAACTACTCACCGACAACGGCAGTCAGTTCACGGATCGGTTCACGAACAAAAAACGCGAACCCAGCGGGCGGCACAAGTTCGATATGCGCTGCAAGGCGTTGGGCATTGAGCACCGGCTGTGTCCGCCGCGTCACCCACAGACCAACGGCATGGTGGAGCGCTTCAACGGGCGTATCAGCGAAATCGTCAGGCAAACGCGCTTTGCATCCGCAGCGCAGCTGGAGGCCACATTGATGAACTACGTCAAAACCTACAACCACCAGATTCCACAGCGTGCACTCAAGCACGTTTCACCCGTTCAGGCGTTGAAGTGTCCGCGCCGATCCAAATTTGAGCCACCGTGCCGACTGAATATTGAGCCAGGGGTGGAAGCCGACTTTTGTGGGGTCGGCTGTGGATAAGTGTAGGTGCTGTCCTGGTTCGGCGATCTCCTTGTTGTTGTGTTGAAGGCGCTGTGCAAGCCGCGCAGGGCGTAGCCCGTAGCGGCTTGCACAGCGCGGCACTTGCTCAGAATGGGTCGGGCTCAGCCTGCGTCGAGGCACTCTTTCGCGCCTGCTCGCGGGCCTTGATACGCTTCTTGGCTGCAGCCGTGCTGCGACTGAACCGGATCGACTCGTTGCCCGTCTCCACGATGTGGCAGTGGTGCGTGAGCCGGTCCAGCAGCGCCGTGGTCATCTTCGCGTCGCCGAACACGCTGGACCATTCGGCGAAGTCCAGATTGGTTGTGATCATCACGCTGGTGTGCTCGTACAGCTTGCTCAGCAGGTGGAACAGCAACGCCCCGCCGGCCTGGCTGAACGGCAGGTAGCCCAGCTCATCGAGGATCACCAGGTCCATGCGCAGCAAGCTCAGCGCAATGCGCCCGGCCTTGCCTTGGGCCTTCTCCTGCTCCAACGCGTTGACCAGATCGACGGTGGAGTAGAACCGCACCCGCTTGCCGTGCCGGGTGATGCCCGAGACACCCATGGCCGTGGCCAGATGGGTCTTGCCTGTGCCCGGTCCGCCCACCAGCACCACGTTGTGCGCCTCGTCGGTGAAGGCCGTGGTGGCCAGAGTCTCCACCAGCTTGCGGTCCACCGGTGAGACCTCGAAGTCAAAGCCCGCCATGTCCCGGTGCACCGGGAACTTCGCCGCGTGCATCTGGTGGCTGACCGAGCGCATCGCGCGGTCCGTGCCCTCGGCCTGCAACAAATGCTCGATCAGCCAGCGCGAGGTCTCGATGCCCACACCGCCTCCCTCACCACCCCCTTGCTCGACCAGATCGGCCCACGCGCCGGCCATGCCGTGCAGGCGCAGTGCCTTGAGTTCGACCAGCACGTCAGTCTTCATGGTCGGCTCCTTCGGTGGTCACGCCCACAATGTTGCCCACGGTGTCCGAACGCAGGCTGTCGTAGCGCGCCGTGTTCGCCAGCGGCGGCGTGGTCACTCTCAGCAGCGTGGCCGCCGTGGGCGGCACCGGCTGCGCGTTGAGCCGGTTCAGCACATTGACCACATGCTCCACGCTGACCTTGCCCGGTGCACCGCTCTCCAGCGCCAGCTCGATGGCCACCAACACCGCGTCCAGGCCGGCGCTGAGCACAACGGCCAGCACCTGCGCCATGACCCTGTCGCCGCCCGGGTTGCGCAGCAGCCCTCGGCGCAGCCGCTGCAGCGGCTCGGGCATGTCGGCAAAGGGCGCGCCGTTCCTCAGCGCGCCGGGCTTCCTCTGCAGCAGCGGGATGTAGTGCTGCCAGTCGTACCGGGTCTCGCCCGCGTTGCTCAGCCGCTCGTGGCGCGCCACGATGGTGTCGTCGGCCACGATGGCGACGCTGCCCGGATACAGCCGCGTGCTGACCAACTGGCCGACCCGTTCGCACGGCACCGAATAGCGGTTGCGCGCCACCGACACCAGGCAGGTGCTGGAGACCTGCGCGGGTTTCTCGACGTAGCCATCGAACGGCACCGGCATGGGCATGAGGTGCGCGCGCTCGTGTTCGAGCATCTCGGCCACGCTGAACTGGGTGTGCTCGGGGTGGCGCACCTCGTCCCACAGCGCGCGGCAGCGCTGGCCCAGCCAGGCGTTGAGTTCGGTGAAGCTGGCGAACTTGATCTTGGCCGCGTCGATCCAGATGCGCCGCCGGCTGTCCTGTACGTTCTTCTCGACGACACCCTTCTCCCAGCCGCTGGCCACGTTGCAGAAGTCCGGGTCATAGAGGTAGTGCGCGCACATGGTGGCAAAGCGCTCGTTGACGATGCGCCCCTTGCCCTTCTTGACCTTGTCCACCGCCGTCTTCATGTTGTCGTAAATGCCCCGGCGGGCCACACCGCCGAGTGCCGCGAAGCTGCGGGTGTGGGCATCGAACAGCATCTCGTGGCCCTGGCTGGGGTAGGCCACCAGCCAGAAGGCCCGACTGGCGCACAGCTTCATGTGTGAGACCTGCACCCGGTAGTAGATGCCACCGATCACCATGCCTTCCTCGCTCCAGTCGAACTGGAAGGCCTCGCCCAGTTCGAAGGCCAGTGGCACAAAGGCGTTGCCCGCAGACCCCTGGCCTTCGCCCTGGCGCCATGCCCGGATGAAGTCGGTCACCCGCGTGTAACCCCCCTCGTAGCCCGCACGCCTGATCTCGGCGTACAGCGCTTTAGCTGTTCTGCGCTCGTGTTTGGGCCGACGTGCATCGGCCTTCAAGGCCAGCCTGAGCGCGTCATGGAACGCCGTGAGTTTGTTGGGTTGTTCGCCGCGCCGGTACTTCGGTGGGCCGTCCACCTCCCCGTGCAGCCACTTCGCCACCGTGTTGCGCGAGAGCCCTGTCATGCGAGATATCTCGCGCTCCGATTTGTTCTTCCGGGCATGCAAATGCCGGATCCTGCCAATCATGTCCATGGTGATCACTCCTTGTCCTCTGCTGCACAAAAAAACAGCAGAGTAGGTTGTTCACCTGGCTCAGTTTTGGGTCGGCACTACCCTCAAAAGTGGCTCAGTTTTCGGTCGGCGCCAACATTGAAGGATTGGTATGCAAAAAAGCCGGAATTGTTCAAGAAGCGTGTTTACAAACAGGCGGGACTTGACACCTAGTTCGCTTGGCCGGACTTGACAGGTAGACTTTTGACAAGTCAACAAGCGGTTACTTTCTTTGAAATTCCCGATCGGTAAAATTTTTCTTTGAGAGTGCGCTGCTGTACGAAAAATTCCCGAACGGGAAGCATTGCTTCCCTCCTTCTTTGATTTGGTTCATAATTTCCCGAACGGGAAATAAGGCCAGTGATGAGATCCATACAGACCACAGTACAACTCGGTGACGCGTTGCGTGCTGCACGCAAGCTGTTGGGCCTGACACAGCCTCAACTGGCTCTGGCTGCAGGCGTTGGTGTGCGCTTCATCGTTGACCTGGAAGCAGGCAAAACCACGCTACGTTTGGAAAACGTGTTGCGCGTGATTGACGCGCTGGGGGGGACGCTCCAGCTTATTGGCTTGCCATCATCCGCCCCTGACAGCCACCCAGAGGGCAACGACCATGGCGCGTGAGCTGGAAGTGTGGCTGGTCGCCGAGCGGGTTGGTGCCCTGGCGATGATTGATGGCAGGCTGAATTTCCGTTATGCCCCCGATTGGCTCTCACGCTCTGACGCGGTGGGCCTATCGAGCTCGCTGCCTTTGCAAGCAGAGCCGTTCGACGATCATCACACGCGCCCCTTCTTTGCAGGGCTTTTGCCAGAGGGCCAACTCAGGCGCCTCATTGCCCGGCAATTTCAGGTGTCGAGCCAGAACGATTTTGCGCTGCTCGATCGCATCGGTGGTGAGTGTGCCGGGGCCGTGACCTTACTGGAGCCAGGGCAGCCACTGTCTATTCTTGAGCATGACCACGACGTTCAGTGGCTGAGTGACGAAGAGATCGTTGCCATTCTTGATGAACTGCCGCATCGGCCGATGCTGGCCGGCAAGGATGGTCTGCGGCTCTCCCTGGCGGGCGCTCAAGACAAGTTGCCGGTGGTCTTCGATGGCGCCCGGATCGGGCTTCCAAAGAATGGAACGCCCAGCTCGCATATCTTGAAGCCAGCCATCCGCACCCTGTCGGGCACCGTCACAAACGAAGGCTTTTGCCTGGCGCTGGCAGAGGCCATGCAGCTGAAACCAGCAAAGTCGCAGGTGCGTTCCGTGCTGGGGCGAGAGTTTTTGTTGGTTGAACGCTATGACCGGGTGGTTGATGCACAAGGCCTGCGGCGGCGCCTGCATCAAGAGGACTTTTGTCAGGCGCTGGGCGTGGTGCCTGAAATGAAATACCAGAACGAAGGTGGCCCGGATCTGGCACTATGTTTCGATCTGGTTCGGCGCGCGACACGCCCCAGCGCACCCCACATCCTGCGTATGCTCGACTACGTGATCTTCAACGCCTTGATCGGCAATCACGACGCGCACGCCAAGAATTTCTCGCTGCTTTACGCGGGCAAGTCCGCTGTTTTGGCGCCGCTCTATGACGTGCTTTCGACGGCGATCTATTCAAATCTGACGCCCAAGATGGCGATGAAGATTGGCAGCAAGTACAAGTTCAGCGAAGTCCAAGCACGGCACTGGAACCAGTTCACGGAGGCCGTTGGTCTCAGCAAGGCTCAGGCCAGAAAGCGGATTCTGTCCTTGACAAATTCCATGCCGATTACCGCGCGTGCACTGCAGTCAGACCCGAAGCGTGGCTTCTCCGGTCAGGGTGTGATTGAGCAAATCGTGCTTTTGATTGAGCAACGTTGTGCCCTGACGGCTCAGAGACTCAGTGCAACCACCGCTGACATGGAGGAAGCGCCTGAGCCATCCACATGAGCCAAAAGGCGTTTACGAATATGGGCTATCAGGGGAGCCAAGTGGTCCAGACTGGTCGGACGGCTTCATGTGTTTGCGGAACTCGGCGGTCGATGACTTTCCCGGGCCCTACCAAAAAATGCTTGGATGCAAAAAATGATGGGTTCTGAAAAAACAGCAAAAAACTGCATTACAATCACGGCTTCGCTCAGTATCTGAGGTTTGTTGCAAAGCAGTAGGCCAAAGACGTTGCAAGAATGAAGAAATGCTCTGAATTCGTGCTACAATGCAAAGCTTAGCGGCTGTAGCTCAGCTGGATAGAGTACTTGGCTACGAACCAAGGGGTCGTGGGTTCGATTCCTGCCAGCCGCACCAATTTGAAGCCCTGGAACTGAAAGGTTCCAGGGCTTTTTGGTTTTTGTCTGCACAATGCCGCCATGAGCAAAGCCTTTACCAAAGAGTCCGATGGTGATGATGACGAGGGCCTGAGCCTGCCGCCGCTTCCTGCGGGGGGCAAAAACTACATCACTCCAGCTGGCTACGCCCGTTTGCGCACTGAGCTGCTGGCGCTGATTGATGATGAGCGCCCGAAACTGGTCGAGATCGTGCATTGGGCGGCAAGCAACGGCGACCGCTCGGAAAATGGCGACTATCTGTATGGCAAGAAGCGCTTGCGCGAGATTGATCGGCGCATTCGTTTCCTGACCAAGCGCCTGGAGATCGCTGAAGTCGTCGATCCATCGGTTCATGCCGGCAGCGACCAGGTTTTTTTTGGTGCCAGCGTGACCTATGCAGACTCCGATGGCAGCGAGCGCGAAGTCACCATCATGGGCATTGATGAAGCCGATAGTGCGCTGGGGCAGATCAGCTGGATCTCGCCAGTGGCGCGTGCCTTGCTCAAGGCGCGTGAGGGCGATGAGGTACAACTGCCCACGCCTGGAGGGCAGCGTACGCTTGAAATTTTGGCGGTGCGCTATCCGCCGAAAACCTGAGCTTTATTGCGGCAGCACGCGTTCGGCGCGCAGCACCGCCGGGGTGCGGCGCAGGTTGCGCAGGGCACTTTCAAGGTGGGTTTGGTCGCGTGCGACGACGACAAAGCGCAGATCAACGGTGTCGAGCGCGGTTTCGTCATCCATGTCCACGTGCACGATGTCGGCTTCAGAGGTGGCCAGCTCGGCGGCCACGCGCGCCAGAATTCCCTTGCCGTTGCGTACCGTGACCTTGATGCCCGCCTCGAAAGCGCGGGTTGGCTCCTCGTTCCAATCGACCGTGATGAAGCGCTCGCTATCCTTGTGCTGCAGGCGCTTGGCGACGTTGCACAGGGCGCGGTGCACCACCAGGCCCTCGCCCCGGCCAAGGTAGCCGACGATCGGGTCGCCCGGCACCGGGCGACAACAGGGTGCGTACTTGACGGAGGCGCCTTCGCTGCCGTCGAGCACCACCGCACCCTGGGTGATGTTGTCCTGGGCGGTGTAGCGCTCGCGGGTCATGAGCAGGGCATCGGGGCGCTGGCCATGTTCGGCCAGCAGTGCCGTCAGGCGCTTGGCGACGATGTTGGCAATGCGCTTGCCCAGGCCGATGTCGGTCATGAGTTCGGCGCGGGTGCGGTTGCCGGTGAAGCGCAGCAGCTTTTCCCACAGGGGTTGGTCGGTTTCCGCGTTCGGCAGCAGCTCGATGCCTTCGGCGCGCAGGGCTTGGGCCAGCAGCTTCTCTCCCAGGCCGACGGATTCGTTTTGCGCCAGGGTCTTGAGGTGGTGGCGGATTTTGGAGCGTGCGCGCCCGGTGCGCACAAAGCTCAGCCACGCGGGGTTGGGTGTGGCATCGGGGGCGGTAATGATCTCCACCACATCGCCGTTATTGAGCTCGGTGCGCAGGGTGACGGGCTCGTTGTTGATGCGTGCCGCCGTGGTGCGGTCGCCGACGTTGCTGTGAATGGCGTAGGCGAAATCGACCACTGTGGCGCCGCGTGGCAGGGCCATGATCTGGCTCTTGGGGGTGAAGACGTACACCGCATCCGGGAAGAGATCGACCTTGACGTGATCCCAGAATTCGGCTGCATCGCGCGTTTCGTTCTGGATGTCGAGCAGCGATTGCAGCCACTTGGTGCCCAGGCGCTCGGCGGTGCTGCCACTGGCATCTTGCGCCTTGTACAGCCAATGGGCGGCGACGCCGGCCTCGGCCACCACGTGCATTTCCTCGGTGCGCATCTGAAATTCGATATTGATGCTGGAGGGGCCGACCAGGGTGGTGTGCAGTGACTGGTAGCCGTTGAGCTTGGGGATGGCGATATGGTCCTTGAACTTGCCCGGAACCGGCTTGTACATCTGGTGCAGAACCCCAAGGGCGGTGTAGCAGTCCGTCACGCCTGGGACGATGACACGAAAACCGTAGATGTCGGTCACCTGGGCAAAGCTCAGGTGCTTCAGGCGCATCTTTTGATAGATGGCGTACAGGGTTTTCTCGCGCCCGGCCAGGCGCACGCGCATACCGATGCGGGCAAAGGCGGCATCGACTTCGGCTTGCACTTTCTGGATCAGGTCGCGGCGGCGGTGGCGTGATTTGTTCACTGCCTTGGTCAGTGTGGCGTAGCGCCAGGGGTGCAGGTGGCGAAAAGAGAGGTCTTGCAGCTCGCGGTAGGTTTGGTTCAGGCCCAGGCGGTGGGCGATGGGGGCGTAGATTTCTAGCGTTTCTGACGAAATGCGTGCCCACTTGCTGCGTGGCATGTCCGAGAGCGTGCGCATGTTGTGCGAACGGTCGGCGAGCTTGATGAGAATGACGCGCACGTCGCGTGCCATGGCCAGCAGCATCTTGCGAAAGGATTCGGCCTGGTTTTCCTCACGTGTGTTGAATTGCAGCTTGTCGAGTTTGGTCAGGCCATCGACCAGTTCAGCCACCGGCGCGCCAAAGCGGTCGATCAGATCGGCCTTGGTGACGCCGCAGTCTTCCATGGCGTCGTGCAAGAGCGCCGCCATCAGGGCCTGGGCGTCGAGCTTCCATTGCGCGCACTGGGCGGCGACGGCGATCGGGTGGGTGATGTAAGGCTCGCCGCTGCTGCGCAGCTGGCCCAAGTGGGCGATGTCGGCAAAACGGTACGCCTGGCGTACTTGTTCAATGCTTGCCGAGTCAAGATAGCCGAGGGTTTCGGTCAGCGCAGCAAAGCTCGCCGCAGCGGCATTGGCGGCGGCGGTGGCGGGGCTGGCCGGGTCGGCGGGGAGCTCGGGCCGTGGTTCGGGGGCTGGGGGCGGGACCGCGTTCATGGGCTTAATGTAGCGCGGACTGGGCAGGTATAAAAAAAGCACCGCCAAGCGGTGCTCGATAGGCAGGGGCTACGGCGATCAGCCCGGAACCTTCTTCAGCATTTCGATGCCGACTTTGCCTTGGGCGATCTCGCGCAGGGCGGTGACGGCGGGCTTGTTGCGGCTTTCGATTTTGGGCGTATGGCCTTGGCTCAACATGCGAGCGCGGTAGGTGGCGGCCAGGACGAGTTGGAAACGGTTCGGGATCTGCTGCAGGCAGTCTTCAACGGTAATGCGTGCCATGGGGCAATTCTCCGGGAGATTCAGGTGAGGTGAAGCGACTCGAACGTGCTGGCCCGGGCGCGGCGCTGGGCGGCGTACTTCAGGCGCTGGGCGTGCACGATGGCTTTGAGGTCAAAAAGCGCGCGCTCAAACAGTTCGTTGATTATAACGAAGTCGAATTTTTCGACCTGCGCCATCTCATGGGCGGCATTGTGCAGGCGTTTTTCTATGACTTCGGCGGTGTCTTCACCTCGGCGCTCCAGGCGCGCGCGCAGTTCTTCCCAGCTTGGTGGCAGGATGAAAACCAGCACCGCGTTGGCAAAAGATTGCTTGATCTGCAAGGCGCCCTGGAAGTCGATTTCGAGCACGATGTCGGCGCCCTGGGAGATGCGTTCCTCGATGGCTTTTTTCGAGGTGCCGTAGCGCTTGCCGTGTACATGCGCCCATTCGATGAAGGCGTTGCCCGCCACCATGGCATCAAACTCTTGTTCAGAGGCAAAGAAATACTCGCGCCCGTGCTTTTCCTGGCCGCGCGGGGCGCGGGTGGTGTGCGAAATGGAACGGTGGGCTTGTGAGTCGAGCTCGAGCAGGGCCTTGACCAGGGTGGACTTGCCTGCCCCGCTGGGCGCTGAGACGACGAACAGATTTCCGGGATAGTCCATCTGTCGGAACTCCAATAGCTATAGCTGTCAAAACGAGATTATCACTCGATGTTCTGCACTTGCTCGCGCATCTGCTCGATCAGCACCTTCATATCGACGCTGATGCGCGTGAGTTCGAGCGTGGCCGATTTGGAGCCCAGGGTGTTGGCTTCGCGGTGCAGTTCCTGGATGAGAAAGTCCAGGCGTTTGCCGATATCGCCGCCCTGGCCGAGCAGGCGCTCGATCTCGTCGAGGTGTGCCTGCAGGCGGGTGACTTCTTCGGCCACGTCGATGCGGATGGCAAAGGCGGTGGCTTCGGTCAGCGCCCGGTCGCGGGCTGCCTCGGGGGGCACCTGGCCATCGCCCAGGGTCAGGGCTTCTCTCCAGCGCTCCAAGAAGCGTTGGCGTTGCTGCTCTACCAGCAGCGGCACCAGCGGCACGGCCTGCGCCGCCAAGGTGCGCAGCTGCGCCAGGCGCTCGTGCAGCATGGCGGCCAGGCGCTCGCCTTCGCGTGCCCGGGCGGCCAGCAATTCGCTCAGAACTTGCTCGGCCAGGGCGTGGGCGGTGGCGCTCCAGTCTTGCTCGGTGTTGCTGCTGCTGCCGGCGCACAGGCGCAGGGTGTCGGCCACGCTCAGGGGCGCGGCTTGCGGCAGCCAGGCTCGGACGGTGTCTTGCAAGCTGCCCAGGCGCTGCAGCAGCTGGGCGTTGGGCTGGGGCAGAGCGGCTGCGCCGGCGTTGTCCAGGCTGGCGCGCAGTTCGACCTTGCCGCGCTTGAGGCGGGCCGTGAGCTGCGCGCGCAGCGCCGGTTCGAGGGCGCGCAGCTCGTCAGGCAGGCGCAGCACCAGGTCGAGAAAACGGCTGTTGACGGAGCGTATTTCCAGCCCCAGGCGCTGTGCGGATACGGCGTTTTCACCCCCTTCTTGGGCGGCGCCTTGCTGGGCGCTGGCGTATCCGGTCATGCTGTAAACTGGCATAGGACTTTCCGATGGTTGCTTGCGATGCCCGCGATTATCCGGGTTCCGCTCCCTGCCCGAGGTTTTTTCTCCCACTATGTCGTCGCCCAAGATCAAGCCAACCCCCTTGCCTCCAGACACCATGATTGGTGGCTATCGTGTAGTGCGCAGGCTGGCGGCGGGCGGTTTTGGCGTGGTGTACCTGGCCATCGACGGTGAGGGCCAGCAGGTGGCCATCAAGGAGTACCTGCCGGCCTCGCTGGCTACGCGCGGCGTGGGCGAATTGGCGCCCAAGGTGGCGCCGGAAAAGCTCTCGTTGTACCGCCTCGGGCTCAAGAGTTTTTTTGAAGAAGGGCGCTCGCTGGCGCAGATTTCGCACGCCTCGGTGGTGAGCGTGCTCAACTTCTTTCGCGAGAACGAAACCGTTTATATGGTGATGAACTACCTGGAGGGCGCGTCCCTGCAGGATTTCATCATCACCGCGCGCGACCTCAAGGCCGAGAAGGTGTTTCGCGAGTCCACCATCCGTTCGCTGTTCGACGAAATTTTGCGTGGCCTGCGCATCGTGCACCAGCACAAGATGCTGCACCTCGATATCAAGCCGGCGAACATCTTCATCACCGACGACAACCGCGCCGTGATGATCGACTTTGGCGCTGCGCGCGAGGTGCTGTCCAAAGAGGGCAACTTCATCCGTCCCATGTACACCCCCGGCTTTGCCGCACCCGAGATGTACCGGCGCGATGCGCAGATGGGCCCCTGGACCGACATTTACGCCATTGGCGCCTGCATCTACGCCTGTATGCAGGGCTTTCCGCCGAACGAGGCGCCGCAGCGCACCGAAAAAGACCGCCTCTCGCTGGCGCTGACCAAGCTGCGCGGCATCTACTCCGACAACCTGATCGAGGTCGTCGAATGGTGCATGGCGCTCGATCCGCTGTCGCGCCCGCAGTCGGTGTTTGCCCTGCAAAAAGAGCTGGCGCGCGAAGGCGAGCGGCGCTACACCAAGCTCACCGTCGCTGAAAAAATGCGCCTGCAACTCGATACCCTCGTCTCCGACACGAAGAAAAACGTGCAAAAAATGGGTGAGGCCACCGGCATTGGAGTCAAGCCCAAATGAAATTTTCCGTGTTCCAGGTCAGCCGCTTGGGTGGCCGCGAGAAGAACGAAGACCGTATGGGCTACTGCTACACGCGTGAAGCCGGGCTGTTTGCCCTGGCCGACGGCATGGGCGGACACCCCGACGGCGAGGTGGCGGCGCAGATCGCGTTGCAGACCGTCTCCGCCCTGTTTCAACGCCAGGCGCGCCCCAAGCTGCCGGATGTGAAAGAATTTTTGGCCGAGGCGCTGATGGCCGCGCACCACCAAATCTTGCGCCATGCCATGGAAAAGGGCATGGCCGACACGCCGCGCACCACCTTGGTCGCCGCCGTGGTGCAGGACGGGCGTGCCGAGTGGATTCACTGTGGCGACTCGCGCTTGTACATGGTGCGCGGCGGCGAGCTGCTGGCGCGCACGCGCGACCACTCCTACCAGGAGCTGCGCAAAATGGCGATTGCCGGACTGGAGAAGGTCAACCGCAACGTGCTCTTTACCTGCCTGGGCTCGCCTTCCAAGCCGATTTACGACATCACCGGCCCCGTCACCCTGGAGCAGGGCGACCGCATCCTGCTGTGCTCCGATGGCCTGTGGGGTACCTTGAGCGACGACACCATCGTGCGCCAGATTGCCCGCCAGGCGGTGGCGCACGCCGTGCCCGACCTGGTCGAAGACGCCCTGCGCAAGGCCGGCGAGCACAGCGACAACGTCACCGTCATCGCCATGGAGTGGGAGACGCCCGACGCGTTCGCCACCACCCAGGGCATTTCCACCGAAGGCTTTGACGACGAAGCCTTTGAATCGACCATCCAGGCCGGGCCGGTGGACGCCATCGTCGATGACCTCGACGACGACGCCATCGAACGCTCGATCGCCGAGATCAACGAAGCCATCCGCCGTTCGGCGGCGCGCAAAGCCTGAACCCAGGCCCTGGGCGCCGCGCTGGCTTGCGGTGGGGCGCCTTTTTTCTTGGAGCCCCATCCCATGACCGTATTCACCCGCAGCGGCGCCCGCGCCGCCGATCAACTGCGCCCGGTGCGCATCACCCGCCACTACACCCGCCACGCCGAAGGCGCGGTGCTGATCGAGTTTGGCGACACCCAGGTGCTGTGCACCGCCTCGGTCGAAGAAAAAGTGCCGCCGCACAAGAAAGGCAGCGGCGAAGGCTGGGTCACGGCCGAATACGGCATGTTGCCGCGCGCCACGCACACGCGCAGCAGCCGCGAAGCGGCCAAGGGCAAGCAGACCGGGCGCACGCAGGAGATCCAACGCCTGATCGGGCGCAGCCTGCGCGCCGTGTTCGACCTGAAGCAGCTCGGCGAGCGCACCATCACCCTCGACTGCGACGTGCTGCAGGCCGACGGCGGCACGCGCACGGCGGCCATCACCGGCGCCTTCGTGGCCGCGCAAGACGCCGTCAGCCGCCTGCTGGCCGAGGGCAAGCTGGCGCAGTCGCCCATTCTTGGGCCGGTGGCCGCCATCTCCGTCGGCCTGGTGCAGGGCCAGGCGCTGCTCGATCTGGAATACGTGGAAGACTCGGCCTGCGACACCGACATGAACGTCGTCATGACCGGCGCCGGGCATTTCGTCGAAGTGCAGGGCACGGCCGAAGGCGTGGCCTTCACGCGCGAGCAGATGAACCAGCTCCTGGCGTTGGCCGAAAAAGGCATTGGCGAGCTGGTGCAGCTGCAGCGCGATGTGCTATCAAAATAATAGCTATTCGCGCTTACTGCATAAGCCTTGGAGGCCAATTTCATCATGAGAATCGTACTCGCATCGAACAACCAGGGCAAACTCGCTGAGCTGCAGACCCTGTTCGCGCCGCTGGGCGTGCAGCTGGTGGCGCAGGCGCAGCTGGGCGTGGGCGAGGCCCCCGAGCCGCACTGCACCTTCGTCGAAAACGCCCTGGCCAAGGCGCGCTTTGCCGCTGAACACACCGGCCTGCCTGCCATCGCCGACGATGCCGGCCTGTGCGTGCACGTCTTTGGTGGCCTGCCGGGGGTCGATACCGCCTACTACGCCACCGAGTTCGGCTACGCCAAGGGCGACGACAACAATGTGCGCGCCCTGCTGGAGCAGCTGCAGGGCCACAGCGACCGGCGTGCCGCCATGGTCAGCACCCTGGTGGCGGTGCGCAGCCCGCGCGATCCGGAGCCGCTGATCGCCATTGGCCGGGTCGAAGGCGAGATCACGCGCGAGCGCCGGGGCAGCGGCGGCTTTGGCTTTGACCCGGTGATGCTGCTGCCGGCGCTCGGCCAGACTTTTGCCGAGCTGCCTGCCGAAGTGAAAAACGCCCACAGCCACCGGGGCCGGGCGGCGCAGCAGATGCTGCAACTGCTGCGCGAGCGCTGGCTATGAGCCTGCCCGACATCCAGCACTACCTGCGCCCCGGCCTGCTGCAACTGACCAGCTTGCCGCCGCTGTCGCTGTACGTGCACCTGCCCTGGTGCCTGCACAAATGCCCGTACTGCGACTTCAACTCGCACGCCTGGCAAAGCAGCGCCCAGGGCGCGCTGCCCGAGCAGCGCTACCTCGACGCCCTGATCGCCGACCTCGACGCCGCCCTGCCGCTCATCTGGGGGCGCCAGGTGGTGAGCATCTTCATCGGCGGCGGCACGCCCAGCCTGTTCTCGCCCGAGGCCATCGACCGTCTGCTGTCGGATATCCGCGCGCGCCTGCGCCTGGAGGCCGACTGCGAAATCACCCTCGAAGCCAACCCTGGAACGTTTGAAAAAGACCGCTTTCGCGCCTTTCGCGCCGCTGGCGTCACGCGCCTGTCGGTGGGGGTGCAGAGCTTTGACGACCGCTTCCTCAAAACCCTGGGCCGCGTGCACGACGGCGCCCAGGCGCGCGCTGCACTCACCGAGGCGGCGCAGGTGTTCGAGACCTTCAACCTCGACCTGATGTACGCCCTGCCGGGGCAGAGCCTGGCCGACCTGGAGCGCGACGTGCAGACGGCGCTGTCGTTTGCGCCGCCGCACCTGTCGATCTACCACCTCACCATCGAGCCCAACACCTACTTCGCCAAGCACCCGCCGCGCCAGCTGCCCGAGGGCGACCTGGCCTACGCCATGCTCGACCACATCACCGAGCGTACGGCCCAGGCCGGCCTGGCGCGCTACGAAGTCTCGGCCTACGCGCGCGGCACGGCGCACCAGTGCACGCACAACCTCAACTACTGGCAGTTTGGCGACTACCTGGGCATTGGCGCCGGCGCGCACAGCAAGCTCAGCTTTGCGCACCGCGTCGTGCGCCAGGTGCGCCTGCGCGAGCCGCGCCTGTACATGGACAAGGCCCTGCAGGGCAACGCCGTGGCGCAGGACGAGGAGGTGCGCCGCGCCGATCTGCCGTTTGAGTACCTGCTCAACGCCCTGCGCCTCAAAGACGGTTTTGCGCTGCAGGATTTTTGCGAGCGCACCGGCCAGGCCGTCACCAGCATTGCCGCCGGCCTGGAGGCCGCCGAACGCAAGGGCCTGATTGCGCGCGACATGGGGCAGGTGCGCCCCACGGAGCGGGGCTTTGATTTTCTGAGCGACCTGCAGGCGCTGTTTCTGCCCGATTGATGGATGGGCGGGCGGTGGTGGCGCCCGCGTGAGCGTCAGCGCTGGCGCAGCACCACCGCCTCCAGCCCCAGCTCGCGGATGCGCTGCGCCGCCTTGTCGGCTTCTTGCGTCTGGTGAAAGGGGCCGGCACGTACGCGAAACTGTTCGCCTTTGTTCGTGCCCACGGTCTGCACCTGCACTGGCAGCTTGGCTTTTTGCAGCTGCTTTTGCACCTTTTGCGCGTTGGCGTTGTCGGCAAACACGCCGATGGTGACGTAGTGGCGTGCGGCGCTGCTGTCGGCTGCCGGGGCGGGCGTGGCTTTGTGGGCGACTTGGGTGGCGGGCTGGGGTTTTTCTTTTTCCTTGGCCTTCCCCTTCGCTGCTTCTTTGGCCTTTTCTTTGTCCTTGGCCTTGTGTGGGGGCGGGGCTTTTTCTGCAGGTTTTTCGGTTGCCGGCGGCGCTGCCGCCGCGAGCAAGGGAGCGGGTGCGGCTGGGGGCTCGGGCGCTACGGTGGCAGCGGTGTCGGGGGCCGCGACATCGACCACCGGCGCCGGTGTGGGCGCAGGCACTGGCGCGGGCTCTGCTGCGGGTGCAAGTTCAGGCGTGGGCGTGGGCGTGGGTGCGGGCGCTGCAGGCGCGGTGGGCACAGGCACGTTGCTGACCAGCTCGTACGCCGGTGGCGCCCGCCACAAGGCGCTGGCCAGCAGCGCCAGGGCGGCACCCAGGTACAGGGCCAGCAGGCCGAACAGGCGCTGGCGGCTCGGGGCCTGCTGCTGCAGCGCGGTGCGCGCCTGGGCGATGGTGGGGGCTTGCGCCAGCGCCTGCAGCGTGCGTGCCCGTATGTCTTGATAGACCAGGGCATCGCCCCACAGGCCGGGCAGGGCGCAGCCCAGCAGCAGCAGGGCCAGGGCCAGCCCCAGCTCTATGGGTTGCGCCGGCGCCAGCCAGGGGCGCAGCAGGGCAAACCACAGCAGCAACAAAGCCTGCAGCAGGCCGGAATAGAGCAGCGCCTGGCTCCAGAGCCGGCGGTACAGCAACCAGCCCAGGGTGCAGAAAGCGGCGGCGTGGTTCCAGCTGGAGCGGGTGCGCCCCAGGGTTTCAAAACGGGTGAACGGGGCAGCGTAATGCGCGCCACCGGTGGCGCCCAGGGCGTCCTGGTACAGCTGGTCGATGACGTTGGTGGGGGCAGCGGTGGCAGAGGCGGCCGACATGCCGGCATTGTGCATGGCCGGGGCATTCGCACCATGCCTGAGCGCTTGGGGGCGTTGCAGCCATGCAACCTCGGCGTTTATTTGATGCGTCACAACAAAGCGCTAGCGCCGCTGCGGCATGATGCCAAGCCGTGAATTCCCGCAGTGCATCCCTTTCGCAACAGCGCCTCGGCTTGGGCATGGCCCTGGCGCTGTTGGCGCTGCTCGGTCAGTTGTGCCTGGGCAGCTTCAGCACCGCGCACTGGGCGCAGCGGCTGACGCTGCAGTACATGCACAGCGACATCTGCTCGGCCCACGGCGGGCAGTTTGCGCCCGAAGATGATGGCGGCAGCCCCCTGCCCGGCACCCACGGCACGGCCTGCCCGGTGTGCAGCGTGGCCGGCAATGCCAGCGCGCCCGGTCCCCTGGCGCCGCCCCTGCCGTTGCTGCAAGCCCTGCCGCAGCCGCTGGCCTGGGCGCCGGTGGCAATGGCTGCCGTGCCCGCACGCGCACACGAACGCCCACCGGCACAGGCGCCGCCGCTGGCCTGATCGGCCCCCTTCGCGTCTTTGTTTTTTGATTTTTGAGGCCGGCTGCCCGCCCCTGGTTGTGCGCTGCTGTGCCTGTGCTTGTGATTTTTTGCCATGAACCGTTTTGCTTCTTCTTCCTCTGCCGCTGCCCGCCCGCAGCGCCTGGCCCTGCGCCCGCTGTGCGCGCTGCTCGCTGCCCTGCCCCTGTGGGCCGGGGCGCAAGAGGCGCAGCTGGGCACCGTCACCGTGCAATCGCCCAAGGCAGCAGTGCTGCCCCTGGGCGCGGCCGACGCCGATGCCGCCGCCCTGGCGGCCGAGCGCACGCGCAGCAGCGACAGCGCCAGCCTGCTGCAGTCCCTGCCGGGCGTGAGCCTGCAGGGGGCGGGCGGCGTCTCCAGCCTGCCGAGCGTGCACGGCATGACGGACGACCGCCTGCGCATCCAGCTCGACGGCATGGATTTGTACTCGGCCTGCGCCAACCACATGAACCCGCCGCTGTCCTACATCGACCCCACGCGCGTGGGCAAGGTGCGGCTGTTTGCCGGCATCACCCCGGTGAGTGTGGGCGGCGACAGCATTGGCGCCACCATCCAGGTCGAATCGCTGCCGCCTGAATTTGCTGCGCCCGGCCAGGGCACCTTGCTCAAGGGCGAAATCGGCGGTTTTTACCGCAGCAACGGCGCGGCCAGCGGCGGCCATGTGAACGCCACCTGGGCCAATGAGCAGATGAGTCTGCGCTACGACGGCTCCAGCGCCCAGTCTGACAACTACCGCGCCGGCGGCAACTTCCACCCCGCAGGCCCGGCGGCCAGCAACAAGCCGCAGCAGTGGATTGCCGGCGACGAAGTGGGTTCGAGCAGCTACAAGGCGCGCAACCATGCCCTGACCTACGCCCTGCGCAGCGAGGCGCACCTGCTGGAGCTGCGCCTGGGGCAGCAGGATATTCCGTACCAGAACTTTGCCAACCAGCGCATGGACATGACGCGCAACGACAGCAACCAGTTCAACCTGCGCTACCTCGGCCAGTACGACTGGGGCCAGCTGCAGGCGCGCGTGTACCACGAGAAAACCCGCCACGGCATGAACTTCGGCCAGGACAAGCAGTTCTGGTACGGCGCCAGCAACAACGTGCCCGGAATGCCGATGGACACCGAGGGCAAGACCACCGGCGCGCAGCTCAAGGCCGACATCAACGTGAGCGCGCGCGACACCCTGCGCGTGGGCGCCGAGCTGCTGCGCTACCGGCTCGACGACTGGTGGCTGCCCTCGGGCGGCGGCATGGCGCCCAACACCTTCTGGAACATCCGTGACGGCCAGCGCGACCGCTTCGACGTCTTTGCCGAGTGGGAGGCGCGCTGGAGCCCGCAGTGGCTGACCCAGTTCGGCCTGCGCGCCGCCCAGGTCAAGAGCGACAGCGGTGCCGTGCAGGGCTACAACAGCGGCTACGACATGGAGGCCAAGGCCTTCAACGCCCAGGATCGCAGCCGCAACGACAAGCACCTGGACGCCAGCGCCCTGGCGCGCTACACGCCCAACGCCAACGCCAGCTACGAGTTCGGCTTTGCGCACAAGAACCGCGCCCCCAACCTGTACGAGCGCTACAGCTGGAGCACCGGCGGCATGGCCATGCGCATGGTCAACCTGGCGGGCGACGGCAACGGCTACTTTGGCGACCCCAACCTCAAGCCCGAAGTGGCCAACACCCTGAGCGCCACCGCCGACTGGCACGACAGCACGGGTGAGCGCTGGGGCGTCAAGCTCACGCCCTACCTGAGCTATGTGGACAACTACATCGACGCCGTGCGCTGCGGCGGCGGCATGGGCGGCATGTCGGCCTGCAGCGCGGCCAACCTGACGGCGCAGCAGGGCTTCGTCTACCTGCGCTTTGCCAACCAGGACGCGCGCCTGTACGGCTTTGACCTCTCGGGCTTTGCCGACCTGGGCCAAAGCGGCGCCTGGGGCCGCTTTGGCGTCAACGGCCTGCTGAGCTACGTGCAGGGCAAGAACCGCAGCACCGGCGACTACCTCTACAACACCATGCCGTTGAATGCCCGCGTGGCGCTGAGCCACCGCCTGGGCGGCTGGAGCAGCGCGGCCGAGCTGCAGATGGTGGCCGCCAAGACCCGCGTCTCCGCCGTGCGCAACGAGCTGCCCACCGCCGGCTACGCCCTGGTCAACCTGCGCACCAGCTACGAGTGGAAGCAGGTGCGCCTGGACCTGGGCGTGGACAACCTGTTCGACCGCCTCTACAGCCACCCGCAGGGCGGCGCCTACCTGGGCCAGGGTCGCACCATGGCGGGCACGGCCGTGCCCTGGGGCACAGCCGTGCCGGGCATGGGGCGCTCGGTCAACCTGGGCGTGACCGTCAAGTTCTGATCTTGGCGTAAAAATAGCTGCTAGCGCTTACCAGATAAGCGCTAGCAGCTATATTTTTTATAGCAATCAAGTCACTTCAAGCACCGCCAGCGTGTACAGCGGCGCGCCTATCCAGGGCCGCCACAGGGCTTCGAGCCACAGGCCCAGCCAGCCGTAGCATTCGGCCACGTTGTAGCTGCTGTGCAGGCGCAGGCGTGGGTGCATCCGGGTGAGCTCGCTCAGGCAGCCAATGCCCCAGTGGAACTGCGCCCCGGTGCGCCCGACGCTGGCGTGCCACCCCGCCTGGCCGACGCCGCAGTGCGCAATCGCATCGAGCACCAGGCGCGAGCCCGGCGGTGCGTGGTCGGCAAATTCCTGCAACACCTGGCGCACCTGGGCTGGCGCCAGGTACATCAGCACCCCCTCGCACATGGCCCACAGCGGCTGCGCCAGGGCCTCGGGCGGCAACTGCAGTGCTGGCCACCAGTCGGGCGTCTGCAGGTCGATGGCGGCGCTGTGCTGGCGTGCTGTGGGCGTGGGCAGCAGGCGCCGGCGCAGCGCCATCACGGCGGGCAGGTCGGCGTCGAGCCAGTGCGCGGCCCCGGGCAGCCACTGCAGGTATTGCGACAGGCCGCAGCCAAGGTTGATGCCCCAGGCTGGGGGGTGGGCAGCAAAGAAGTCTTGCGCCAGAGCCCGGATGCGGCGCGTGCGCCAGAGCACGTTGAGCACGGTGGGCCGGTCGGCCAGGTAGGCGCTGACGTCGGCGCCGAGCTGCTGCAGCAATCCGGCTGCCTGGGTATCGGCGCAATCGAGTTGTGGAAAGTAGCGCCCGCCGTGGGCGCGTGCGGCCAGTGGGATCAGCAGCGTGCTGGGTACCGGCGGCAGGGGCAGGGTGTGGATGCGGGCGCCGCCGGGTGTGGCGCTGGGGCCGGCGGTGGGTGGGTGATGCAGTGGCGCTGGCATGAAAACCCTTTCTGCACCCAGGGCGGCGGGCGCGGCCAACCAATCTACGGCGTGTGGGCCGGGCGGGCAATCGGGCGGCGCTGGCATGTTGCGCCAGGTCAAAGCGGGGCGGCCAGTGCCTCGCGCCAGCCCAGGCCGGCCTCGGTGCCGGCGGCGGGCCGGTATTCAGCCCCCACCCAGCCGCTGTAGCCGATGCGGTCGAGGTAGGGCAGCAAAAAGCCGTAGTGAATCTCGCCCGTGCCCGGTTCGTGGCGCCCGGGGTTGTCGGCAATCTGGATATGGCCGATGCGTGCCAGGTGGCGCGCAAGCGTGGCCGCGAGCTCGCCCTCGCTGCGCTGGGCGTGGTACACGTCGTACTGCAAAAACAGGTTGGGCGCGCCCACCTCATCCATCAGCGCCAGCGCCTGCGCTGTGCGGTGCACGTAAAAGCCCGGAATGTCGTAGCGGTTGATCGGCTCGACCAACAGGCGCAGCCCGGCGCCGGCCAGGGCGGCGGCGGCAAAGCGCAGGTTCTCGACCAAGGTTTGGTGCACCAGGGCCGGGTCTGCGCTTTCGGGCGCTGGGCCGGCGAGGCAGTTGAGCTGGGGCACGCCCAGGGCCTGGGCGTAGGCGATGGCGCGCGCCACGCCGGCGCGAAACTCTGCCACCCGATCCGGATGGCAGGCAATGCCGCGCTCGCCCGCCTCCCAATCGCCGGCGGGCAGGTTGTGCAGCACCACCTGCAAGCCGGTGGCGGCCAGGCGCGCGGCAATGTCCTCGGGCCGGTAGGCGTAGGGGAACATGAATTCGACGGCGGCAAACCCGGCCTGCGCTGCGCGCTCGAAGCGCTCAAGAAAGGGCACCTCGGTGAACAGCAGGCTCAGGTTGGCGGAAAAGCGCGGCATGACAGGGCTCCAGTGCGAGTGCGATGGTATGGAGCCCGATTGTCGCGTTCAGGCTGCCCTGCTCAGGCCGCTGCCTGCAGCCGGGGCGGCTCGGCTTGCGCGGGCAGCAGCGCCAGGGGGTGGGCTGGGCTGTGCGCGGCCTCTTCGGGCTGGGGCTGGGAGTCGAGCCAGAGGCCCTCGGCATCGGCGTCGCCTTGCAGGCGAAACACCGCCAACGCCTGCACCTGGGCCTGGGCCTGGTGGCGCAGGCTGGCGGCGGCCTGGGAGATTTCCTCGACCAGCGCGGCGTTGCTTTGCGTGCCCTGGTCCATGTGCTGCATGGCCTGGCCGATTTGCACCATGCCCGCGCTTTGCTCGGCGCTGGCGCTGCTGATGGCCTGCATCAGCGGCGCGGCGCGGGCGATGGTGGCTTCGGCCTGGCGCAGCGTCTGGCCGGCGCGCTCGACCAGGGCCGTGCCCTGGCTGCTGTGGCCGGTGCTGGTGGCAATCAGCTGCTTGATGTCTTGTGCCGCCTCGGCGCTGCGCTGCGCCAGGTTGCGCACCTCGGCCGCGACGACGGCAAAGCCCCGGCCCTGGGTGCCGGCGCGTGCGGCCTCGACGGCGGCGTTGAGCGCCAGCAGATTGGTCTGGAAGGCGATGCCGTCGATCAGGCCGATGATGTCGGCCATCTTGGCCGAGGAGGATTCGATCGCGCCCATGGTCTGCACCACGGAGGCCATGGTGTGCGCCGCCTCGGAGGTGGCACGGCTGGCGTCTTGCACGATGGCCTGGGCCTGCTGCGCGTGGCTGCAGCTGTGCTCCATGCTCACGCCCAGCTGGCGCAGGGCAGCCGCTTCTTGCTCCAGGTCGCTCGCCTGCTCGGTGGTGCGCGTGGCCAGGTCGGCGTTGCCGGCGGCAATCTGCACGGCGGCGTTGGCCACGTTCTCGCTGCCGTCGCGGATGTCTTGCACCAAGGTGGCGAGCTGGCCCTGCATGGTGGCCAGAGCCTGCAGCACCTGGGTTGCTTCATCGTGGCCCTGCACGGCAATCGGCTGTGCCAGATTGCCGCTGGCCATGTGCTGCGCCGCCTGCACGGCCTGGCCCAGGGCGCTGCGCACGCTGCGCACCAGCGCCAGGCCAAAGAGCAGGGCAAACAGCAGGCCGCAGCCAATGGCGGCGAAGGTGAAGGTGCGGATGCCGTCGTAGCGCTGCTGGGCAGCGGCGTAGGCCTGGCCGGCGGCTTCGCGCTGCCAAGTGACGAGGGCGGCAATGCCTGCGCCCACCGGGCCGTACAGCGGGCGCACGGCGTCGAGCGTGAGCTGGCGCGCTTGCGCTACATCCTGCGCGCGCAAGGCGGCGACGGCGGGGCGCAGACCCTCTTGCACGAAGCGCTGGCGCTGGGTGATGAACGCCTGTGCCTGGGCTTTTTCGGCAGCGCTGTGCGGTGCTGCTTCATAGTGCTGCCAGAGTTGGTTGATCTCGGCAATATTGGCTTCGATCTCGTCGGCGCCCGCTTGCAACAAGGTGGGCTCGGGCGTGACCAGGGCGGTGGCCAGCGCCAGGCGGTTGCGCAGCAGCAGCGCCTGGATGCGCCCCATCTGCTCGGTCGCTGCCAGGCGCTCCTGGTACAGGCTTTGCAGCGCTGCATTGGCCTGGGAAATGCCCCATAAACCCAGCAGGCCGATGACCAGCACCAGCAGCGACAGGGCCGTGGCCAGCAGGGCCACGCGGGTGGAGATGAGCAAGCGGTTCATGCGGACCTTTCTTGGGTGACAGGGCTGTGCCGGAGAGGGAGCGTCGATGGTGCGGGCGGGGCCGGCGGCGCGGCCACGCTCAGCGGGCGGCGCAGGGGCAGGCTGCTGCGCAGCAGGCTGTGCAAACTGTCGGCGGTTTGGGGGGCGTTAAACAGATAGCCTTGAAAACTCGGGCAGTGCAGGGCCAGCAGGGCGGCGTACTGGGCTTCGTTCTCGACGCCTTCGGCAACCACGTCCAGCCCCAGGTTCTGCGCCATGCCGATGATGGTCTGCACGATCACCGTGTCCTGCGCCTGCGCGCCCATGTCCTGGATGAAGCTGCGGTCGATCTTGAGCTGGTACAGCGGCAGGCGCTGCAGCTGCGACAGGCTGGAGTGGCCGGTGCCAAAGTCGTCGAGCGCAAAGCGCACGCCCAGGCGGCGCAGCTCCTGCATCTTGCGCACGGTGTCGGCCACGTCGTGCAGCACCATGGATTCGGTCAGCTCCAGCACCAAGAGCTGCGGGTCGGCGCCGCTGTGCTGCAGCGCTGCCTGTACATGCTCGGTGAAGTGGCTGTGCGCAAACTGGCGTGCGCTGACGTTGACCGACATCGTCAGCCGCGCCAACGCAGGTTCGTCGGCCCAGGTGCGCAGCTCAGTGCAGGCGGCCTCCAGTACCCAGTCGCCCAGCTCCAGGATGAGGTCGGAGTCTTCGGCAATCGGGATGAACTGCGCCGGCGAGACGGGGCCGTGCAGCGGGTGCTGCCAGCGCAGCAGGGCCTCGACGCCGATGGGTTGGCGCTGGGCATCGACCTGTAGCTGGTAGTGCAGCGCCAGCTGCTGCGCGCCGATGGCGCTGCGCAGCGCCGCCTCCAGCGCGGCCCGCGCTTCTTGCTGCGCCTGCAGCACCGGGTCGTAGAAGCGGTAGGCACTGCGCCCGGCGCTTTTGGCCTGGTACATGGCGGTGTCGGCGCGCTTGAGCAGCTCCTTGCCCGAGAGCGTGCCGGGGCGAAACAGGCACACGCCCACGCTGGCGCTGCTTTGCAGCTGGCGCCCGGCCAGGCGCACTGGGCGTGCGACGGCGGTGAGCACCTGCAGCGCCAGCGTGCGGGCCTGCTCCTGGGCGCGCTGCTCGTCGCTATCGAGCGCCTGCGCCAGGAGCACGAACTCGTCGCCGCCCAGGCGCGCCACCAGGGCCTGATCGCCGGCGGCGTCGCGCAGCTGGCGTGCTACGTGCTGCAGGTGCTGGTCGCCGATCTCGTGGCCCAGGCTGTCGTTGATGGTTTTGAAGTTGTCCAGGTCGATCAGCAGCAGCGCGCCATGGGCGCCTTCGTCGCTGGCCTGCAGTGCCTGTTCCATGGCGTGCCGCAGCTGGGTGCGGTTGGGCAGCTCGGTCAGCGGGTCGAAATAGGCCAGGCGGTGCACGGCCTGGGCGCTGTCGGCCAGCTGCTGCTGCATGGCGTGCAGGGCGCGAAAGACGGCGCCGATCTCGTCGCGCCCGTTCTGGGCGACGGGGTTGTCCAGGCGCCCGGCGGCAATGCGCGCGCACAGTGCAATCATGTGCTGCAGTGGCTCGGCAATGGAGCGGATCAAGAGCGCCCCCAGGCGCCCGAGCAGGGCCATGGCCAGCAGCAAGCCGCCCAGGGCCAGCCAGCCGGTGCGCTGGTAGCGCAGCACGCCGCTGTGGTAGGCGGCCTGGGCCTGCTCGAACTGCAGGCGGATGAGGGTTTGTACGTCGGGGTAAGCCTGCTCGTAGAGCGAGCGGGCGTTGAGCGCCAGGCGCTGGGTATCGCTGTAGTCCAAGGCGCGCAGCGCGGCCAGGCCGGGGGCCACGGCTTCGCGCAGGTAGCGGCTGCGGCGCTCGCCAAACTGCTGTGCCAGCAGCTGCTCCTCGGGCGCGCGCGGGGCGGCCAGGTAGCTGCGCCAGAGTTGGTCGATGGTGGCCACGTTGCGCTCGATTTCTTCGGCCGCCTGGTAGGCCGAGCTGCGTCCGAGCACCGGGCCATGCTGTCCGGGGCGGGCCTGCACCAGGGCCAGCTGCATCTGCAATTGGTTGGCCAGCATCAGGCGGCCAATTTCCGAAAGGTTGCGCACGGGTGTCATGCGGTCTTCGTAGACCACGCGCAGGCTCTCCTGGGCCGCCGCCAGGCCGCGAATGCCCAGCGCCGCCAGCAGCCCGGCCACCAGGGCGGCGAGCAGCATCAGCGCCGTGATGCGGGTGCGTATGCGCAGCTGCGCCAGCTGGTGCGTGAACCAGCCCCGGCGTATGGGGGGTAGCGAGAGGGTGTCGGGTGCGGGAGGTGGCATGGCCTGCTTTCTGCGCGCAACGTGGGGTCAAACGGTGCGGCAGGAGCAAGGCCGGTGGAACAGTCCACTGTCTGGAGTGCAGTGGGCGGGGCCATTTTTGGGACAAGGCCCGTGGAATGATGTGCGTGGTAACCCGTATGCCTTACAGGTGGTTACCAGCGCCTTTTGCGCTGGATCAAGCGTGTGCGTCGTCGAAGGCCTGCACCGTCTCCTGGGCGACATCGATGAGCTTGCGCCGCTGGGCGCGCGCAGCCGAGCGCAGCAGCTCGAAGGCGCGCTGGCGCGGCAGCTTGTACTGCGCCATGGTCAGGCCGGTGGCGACGTTGATGATGCGGTCGCCGTCCAGGGCGGACTGCAGCTGCTCGCGGGTGCGCCGCAGTTCGCCAATTTCGAGCGCGCGCTGCAGCGCGGTTTCGATGGCGGGCTGGATTTGCGTCAGCGCCAGGGGCTTGACGAGGTAGGCCAGGGCGCCGCTGCGCGTGGCCTGGGCGACGGTGCTGGCGTCGCCATAGGCGCTGAGCATGACGAAGGGCACATGCTCGATCTCGCGCAGGCGCTGCGCCAGCCACAGGCCGCCGGCGCCGGGCATGTGCACGTCCAGCAGCGCCATGTCCGGGCGCAGGCCGCTGCTGAGCAGGGCTTCGGCGTCTTCGGCCGATTCGGCCTGGTGCACCTCATAGCCCATGTGGCGCAGGCCCTGGGCCAGGGTGCCGAGGATGAGGCGGTCGTCGTCCACCAGCAGCAGGCGGGCGGGGCGGGCGGGGGTGTCTGTCATGGCAGGCGTTCTCCGTCGGTGGGCAGTTGCAGCACGGGGGGCTGCAGTTGCAATTCGGCCAGGGCGCGTGCGCCTTCCTGGCGCAGTTGTAGCGCCGCGCCGTGGCGCGGCATGAGGGCAGCGACCAGCTCCAGCCCGACCTGGGCCGGCTGCGGCCCCTGGGCGGGCCATTGGCCGGGGTTGGAAATCGTAATCAGCATATGCCCAGGCTGGGCCCCGGGTGCCAGGGCCATGCTTACGTCCTGCGCTTGCTGGCCGCCATGCTTGATGGCGTTGACCAGCAGCTCGTGCACGATCAATGCCAGCGGCACGGCCTCGCTGCTGAGCAGGGTGCAGGTGTGGCAGCAGTCGTCCAGATCGAACGCCAGCGGCAGCCCCCAGAGGGCGCCCACGCCCTGCGCCACGTCGCGCAGCAATTCGCACAGCTGCACCTGCTCGGCGTGGCCGCGTCCTTGCAGGCCGTGCAGCACGGCAATGCTTTGCACCTGGCCGGTGGCCTCGGTCAACGGTTCGCGCAGCGCGGGGTAGCGCAGCGCCAGGGTCTGCAACATGCCGCTGATGCCTTGCAGGTTGTTCTTGATGCGGTGGTGCACCTCGCGCACCAGGGCGCTGCGCAGCTGCAGCTCGCGCTGGCGGCGCTGGGCGCGTTGGGCGCGCCAGTCGCTCAGGTCGGTCATGGTGAGCACGTAGTGCGTCACCTGGCCGCGCCCACCGAGCACCGGCGTGCGCGTGAACCACACCGGGTAGCGTTCGCCGCTTCTGCGGCGGTGCCATTCCTGGCGCTGCAAGGCAGCCCAGGGCAGGGGTTCGGCGCTGCCGTGGGCGAGCAGGAAATGCGGCATCTGGCCCACGACCTGTGTGCAGTCGTGGCCCGAGAGGGTCTGGAACGCCTGGTTGGCGCGCAGGATGCGGCCCTGGGCGTCGGTGATGAGCAGCCCCTCCTGGCATTCAAAGGCGATGGCGGCGATGCGCGCATCGGCTTTTTGCCGGCGCAGCGCCGCCAGGTAGCCCGCCAGCGACCAGCCCACCAGCGCCAGGATCAGCATGTATGAGGCGTAGCCGAGCCAGACGCCGGAGTTCAGGTCGCGGGCAAAAAAGCCCAGCCCCTGCTGCGTGCCCCAGCCGGCCTGCAGGCCGATGAGCAGCAGCAGCCCGGTCGTGCCCCACCAGCCCAGACGCACCCCGGCCCAGGTGACGAACAGAAACAGCCAGTAAGCGTTGCCCAGTGGCCACAGCAGGGCATCCCACCAGTCCCAGAAGGCGACCAGGCCGACGGTCAGCGCCAGGGCGTAAACCAGCAGGGTTTCGAGCAGCCAGGGGCCGTGCGCGCGGCACCAAGCTGCCAGGCGCTCTGGCGCTGGCGGCGGTGGACTCAAGGGGCGCGATGGGTGGGCCATGGGCGCCGATTGGACACCCAAAATTGATAGCTGCGCGCGCAGCTAGATCAAGCGCCGCAGCATTTTTTGTACTTTTTCCCGCTGCCGCAGCTGCAGGGGTCGTTGCGCCCCGGTGCCTGGCTGCGGGCGATGGGTTCCTGGCGCGGGCCCAGGCTCTTCCAGACCTGGCGCAGGTCGTACACCGCCCACACGGCTTCGCCGTAGGCGTTCAGGCGTGCCTGGCTGGTGCTGGGCGGGCCGTCTTCGGCGTACATGCAGACTTCGGGCTTGCCGGTGTCGTCCTCGGTCAGGGCGACGATGCGCGAGAGGGCGTCGTCGATCCACTGCGCCGCTTCCTTGTCGCGCGGCGCGGCCCAGTCGTCCTCCCAGTTCTCGACGGCGAACATGAAGCCCAGGGCCCAAATCTGGCCGAACGAGGGGATGGGCTGGCCGTCGAGCTCGGCGCGCTCGTCCTCGGGCAGGCTGGCGATGGCGCCGCGCGTGTCCATGGCCTCGGGGCAGTAGGCTTCGTCCTCGTCCAGGCTTTTCACGTCGGCGTCGAGCTGGCGCTCGACTTCGGCCCAGCGGCGCGCCCACAGGGCCAGGAAGCGTTCTTGCTGCACCGGGGTTTCAAAAGCGTCGAGCAGCGGCAGCGGCGCGCCCTCGGCCTGCTCCAGCGCCAGGCCATCGCCCAGCAGCATGGGCAGCCATTCGGCCACGGGCACCGGGCGGCGCATACAGGCGAGGGCGGCGAGAAAGCCGTCGCAGAACTCCCACTGCGGGATTTCTTCGCTGCGCGCGCGCAGGCTGTCGAGCAGGTCGTCGAGTTCCTGCAGTTCGTCGTTGCTCAGGGCGTGGGGGAAGGCGGGGGTGTCGTGGGTGTCGGTCATGGCGTCAGCCTTGTAAAACGAGGGTGGTGGCAACCTGCGCGCCCAGGCGCTGCAGGCGTTTGTTCAGGCGCAGCACGGCGCGATCCTTGGACAGCAGCAGGGCGGCGTGGGCGGCGGCCAGGTCGATGAATTTCTGGTCGTCGGCGTCTTTGCAGACGTAGGGCGCGCGCGGCGCCTCGGGGCACAGGCGGACCTGGGCGTCCCAGGTGGCGAGCACGGCGGCGTCGCTCAGGCCATGGTAGGCCAGGCGCGGCGCCAGCTGCGGGTAGCGCAGCACGCAGGCGAGCTCGGCGCGCATGGCGGCGGTGCCGATCCAGTCGAGTGCGCGCGCCGCCAGCAGCGGCGCCAGCGGGGCGCTGGCGGGGTCGGCAAAGACCAGCAGGTCGAGGGCGATGTTGGTGTCGAGCACCAGCGCGCGCGGGGCACTGGCGGCGGGCCAGGCGAAAATTTCTGGGCGCATCAGGCGGCGGGATCAGGCGGCAGGGGCCGCGCCTTCGTCGGCCGGGCGGCGCCGGGCCGAGCCGGCGATGAGGTCAAAGCGCAGCAGGCGGCATTCGATCGGGCCGTTCCACAGCGGCACGCGGCGCGATTCTTTCAGGCGCATCTTGCTCGCCAGTTTCAGGTCGGGCGTGAGCATCCAGGCCTGCCAGCCGCTGTAGTTTTTCTTCCAGTGCGTGGCCAGTTGCTGGAAGAAATCGACGCCGTCCTCGGTCTGCGCCTGCTCGCGCCCGGCGCGGCCGACTTCGGCCATGCGTTCGTGCGCGTTGCGGCCAAAGCTGCCGGCGGCGGCAATGCGCTCGCCGTAGGGCGGGTTCATCAGGATCAGGCCCGGCTGGGCGCAGGGCGGCATACGCTGCAGGGCGTCGCCGCCGCGCAGCTGCACGGCGTGGGCGACGCCGGCGCGCTCGGCGTTGTGCTGCGCAAAATCGACCATGCGGTGCGAAATATCACTGCCAAAAATCGGCACAGAGGGCGCAGATACAGCGTCAGCAGCTTCGTTTTTAATAGCAGACCAGACGTGCGCCTGGTAGGGCAACAGCTTTTCAAAGGCAAAGCGCCGCTGCAGGCCGGGGGCGATGCGGCAGGCCATTTGCGCCGCCTCGATGACCACCGTGGCGCTGCCGCAACAGGGGTCGTACAGCGGCAGCGGCGCCTCGCCCAGCGGGTCCCAGCCGCTGGCGGCAATCATGGCGGCGGCCAGGGTTTCTTTCAGCGGTGCGTCGCCCTTTTCCTGGCGCCAGCCGCGCTTGAACAGCGGCTCGCCCGAGGTGTCGATGTACAGCTGCGCCTGGTCGGTCGTCAGGTGCAGGTGGATGCGCACGTCGGGCCAACGGGTTTGCACGTCCGGGCGCACGCCGGTCTTGGCGCGAAAGCGGTCGGCGACGGCGTCCTTGATGCGCAGGGCGGCAAAGTTCAGGCTGGTCAGCGGGCTGTGCTGCGCCGTGACCTCGATCTTGAAGCTCTGGCGCGGGGTGAACCAGATTTCCCAGGCGATGTCGCTCGCCAGGGCGTAGAGGTCGTTCTCGTTGCGGTACAGGCGCTCGCCCAGCTGCACCAGTACGCGCTGCGCCAGGCGGCTGTGCAGGTTCAGCTGCAGAGCCTGGCGCCAGGAGGCGGTGAGTTGCACGCCGCCCCGGCCGACCAGCAGGTCGTGGCCGGTCAGGCCGGTGAGGGTGTGCACCTCGTCGGCCAAATAGCCCTCGACGCCGGCGGCGCAGGGCAGAAAAAGTTGCAAGGTGTTCATGGTGTGTGTGCGGCGCGCGCACCGGCGGCCCCCGCAGGGCCAAAGCACGTATTGTCCCCCGCACTGCCATGGCCTTGGGCCGGCACTGTGCGATCGGCCCCAATGGCCTTTTGTTTTGTCGGGGTGATTAACACAAAATTTTACGTGTAAAAGACAATGGTCGGCTTTTCTTTTAAGGGGTAACCCTATGTTGACCACTTTGCGTGCCCGCTTGATTGCGATTTGCGTCGCCATCACCATGCTGTCGCTGGCGGTGTTGGCCTTGGCGACCTTGTTTTTTGTCCGCAGCAATACGCTGGCCGCGCTCGATGGCGAGATTGGCCAGCTCACCCGCACCCACGCCGAAGAAATTGGCGGCTGGCTGCAGGAAAAGCAGCAGCTGGTCACGGCACTGACGCCGTTGGCGGCGAACAACGACCCGCTGGCGTTTTTGCAGCTGACGCAGCGCGCCGGCGGTTTTGATGCCGTGTTCCTGTCCCACGCTGACAAGCGCCATTTTTCGACCTCGCCACCGGCCACCGGCTACGACCCGACGAGCCGTCCCTGGTACCAGCAGGCGGCGCAGGCGGGCAAGGCCGTGGTCAGCCCGCCCTATACCGACGCCAGCAGCGGCCGCCTGACGGTGACGCTGGCCACGCCTGCGATGCAAGGCGGCAAGGCCGTGGCCGTGGCGGGCAGCGATTTGTTCCTCGATTCAGTGACGCAGAAGGTGGCCGCCATCCGGCCGCTGGAAAAGAGCTTTGCCATGCTGGTCGATGCCGACGGCAAAATCCTGGCGCACCAGCGTGCCGATCTGGCCATGAAGCCGGCGACCGATCTGGCCCCCGCACTCACCGCCAGTTTGTTGACCAGCCTGGCTGGCAGCGGCAGCCACGCCGAGGTGGAGGTCGGCGGTGCCGAGCAGATGCTCTACGCCAGCCGCGTGCCGGGCACGCCCTGGCTGCTGGCCGTGAGCGCCGACCGCGCCGAGGCCACGGCGCCGGTGCGCCGCTTGGTGCAAATTGCCACGGTGATTGCCTTGTTGTGCGCCGTGGGGACGGTGTTGCTGTTGTCTTTCGTTGTCAGCCACATGCTGCGCCGCCTGGGTCTGGTGCGCGATGCGCTGGCCGACATCGCCAGCGGCGAGGGCGACCTGACGCGGCGCATGGACGCTTCGGGTCAGGATGAGCTGGCGCAGATTGGCCAGGCGTTCAACCAGTTTGCCGACAAGATCGCCGCCGTGCTGCGGCGCATTCGCGACGCCTCGGACTCGGTGCGCACCGCCAGCAGCGAGATCGCCAGCGGTAACCACGACCTGTCGGCACGCACCGAAAACCAGGCTAGCTCGCTCGAAGAAACCGCCGCCGCCATGGAGCAGCTTACGGCCACGGTGCAGCAAAACGCCTCCAACGCCCGCCAGGCGAGCGAGTTGGCGCGCGATGCCTCGCAGGTGGCCAGCCAGGGCGGCGCGGTGGTGCAGCAGGTGGTACAGACCATGGGCGGCATCGACGCCTCGGCGCACAAGATCGAGGACATCATCGGCGTCATTGATGGCATCGCCTTCCAGACCAACATCCTGGCGCTGAACGCGGCGGTGGAAGCCGCGCGCGCTGGCGAGCAGGGCCGGGGCTTTGCCGTCGTCGCCGCCGAGGTGCGTGCGCTGGCGCAGCGCAGCGCCAGTGCGGCCAAGGAGATCAAGGGCCTGATTGCTGATTCGGTGGCGCAGGTGGACGCCGGCAGCCGCCTGGTGCAAGACGCTGGCCAGACCATGGCCCAGGTGGTGCAGAGCGTGCAGCGCGTGACGGCCATCGTCGCTGAGATCAGCAACGCCAGCCAGGAGCAGAGCACCGGCATTGCCGAGATCGGCAGCGCCGTGACGCAGATGGACCAGGCGACGCAGCAAAACGCCGCGCTGGTGGAAGAGGCCACGGCGGCGGCGCAGTCGCTGCAGCAGCAGGCGCACGAGCTGGCCGCCACGGTGGCCGGCTTCAAGCTCGACGAGGGTGCGGCCCACGTGTTGGCGGGCCGGGCGTTGCTGCGTTAATTACAGCGCCAGCAGCTGCGCGCGCACGGCCTCGGGGATGCTGGCGGCGCGGTGCGTGGCCGGGTCAGTAAAGACGATGCCGTGCTTGCCGCGCGCGACTTCGCGCCCCTGGCTGTTTTCGGTCACGCACCAGGCCAGGTCAAAGGCGCAGCGGCTCAGATCGGTGGGCTGCATGGCAATGCGCAGCTGCTCGCCGTAAAAAGCCTCGCTGCGGTACTGCGCCAGCACGTCGCCGACGACGATGGGCAGGCCGCCGACGTCGTTCTCGGCGTAGCCCAGGGCGCGAAAAAAGCGCACCCGCGCCTCGGACACCAGGGTCAGCAGCAGCGCGTTGTCGAGGTGGCCGCCGTAGTTGACGTGGTTGATGTAGACCTGCACCTCGGTGTCAAAGCCAAAGTGCGGCGGAAGGTCAAAAACGATACGGGCCATGGTCGGGGGCGGTTAAAGCGCTTTGCGCAGGTTGGCGGGGGCGATTTTCAGCGCCTCGCGGTATTTGGCGACGGTGCGGCGTGCGCACTCTATGCCTTGTTCTTTGAGCATTTCGGCCAGCTGGCTGTCCGACAGCGGCTTGGTCGGGTTCTCGGCGGCGACGAATTGCCGGATGAGCGCGCGTACGGCGGTGCTGGAGGCGCTGCCGCCGGTTTCCGTGCCCAGGCCGGAACCAAAAAAATACTTCAGCTCGAACGTGCCCTGGGGCGTGGCCATGTACTTGGCGCTGGTGACGCGCGAGATGGTCGATTCGTGCAGCCCGAGCTCGTCGGCAATTTCGCGCAGCACCAGCGGGCGCATGGCGAGCGCGCCGTGCACGAAGAAGCTTTTTTGCCGCTCGACGATGGCCTGCGAGACCCGCAAGATGGTGTCAAAGCGCTGCTGGATGTTCTTGATGAACCAGCGCGCCTCCTGCAGCCGTGCTTGCAGCCCGGCATGGCCGTCGCTGCCGCGCTGGCCGCGCAGGGCGTTGGCGTAGACCTCGTGCACGCGCAGGCGTGGCATGACGTCGGGGTTGAGCTGCACGCGAAAGCCGTTGCCAGCCTTGCTGACGATGACGTCGGGCACCAGGGCGTGGCGGCTGACGTCGGCAAAGCGCCGCCCGGGGTGCGGCTCCAGGCGCGCGATCACGGTCAGGGCGGCGCGCACCTGCTCTTCGTCGCAGGCGCAGTGCTGCGCCAGGCGGCGCAGGTCGCGCCGTGCCAGCAGCTCCAGCGGCTGCGCGCACAGCTGCTGTGCCGTGGCGAGCAGGGCCGGGTCGCCCCATTCTTCGCGTTCGAGCGCGTGCAGCTGCAGCTGCAGGCATTGCGCCAGGCCGCTGGCGCCGACGCCGGCGGGCTCCAGGTGCTGCAGCAGGCCCAGGGCGACGCTCAGGTGGTGCAGCAGCGCCTCATAGGCTTCGCCAGTGCTGGCGCCTGCGAGGTGGGCGGCGAGCGCATCCAGGGGTTCTTCAAGGTAGCCGTCGTCGCTCAGCGATTCGATCAGGAAGTACAGCGCTGCGCGGTCGTCCTCGCCCAGGCGCAGCACCAGCGCCTGGCGGTGCAGGTGCGCGGCCAGGGACTCGTGGCTGTCGGCGCGGCTGCCGGCGTCGAGCTGCTCGTCGTCTTCGCCCGCGCTGGCCTGGCGCGGCGCACCCTCAAAGCCCCATTCACCGTCGGCGTGGGCGCTGTCGATGGCGCCTTCGCCCTCCCAGTCGGTGGGCTGGTAATCGGCATCATTTTCGGCTCCAGCGCTTGCTGGATCAGCGTCAGTAGCTCCTGAAATAGGAGCATCATGGGCCGCCTCCGGGGGCGGCGTGGGGGTGTCGTCGGTGTGGCCGTCGCTGTCGCCGTCGCGCTCCAGAAAGGGGTTGTCATCGAGCATTTGCTCGACTTCCTGCGCCATCTCCAGGGTCGAGAGCTGCAGCAGCCGGATCGACTGCTGCAGCTGCGGTGTGAGGGCGAGGTGCTGCGAGACGCGCAGCGACAGGCTGGGCTGCATGGCGGCGGGCCGGGCTACATGCGGAAATGCTCGCCCAGGTAGACGCGGCGCACTTCGGCGTTGTCTACGATGTCCGACGGTGCGCCCTGGGCCAGCACCCGGCCTTCGCTGATGATGCAGGCGCGGTCGCAGATGCCCAGCGTCTCGCGCACGTTGTGGTCGGTGATGAGCACGCCGATGCCGCGCTCCTTGAGAAAGCCGATGATGCGCTGGATCTCGATGACGGCAATCGGGTCGATGCCGGCAAAGGGCTCGTCGAGCAGGATGAAGCGCGGCTGCGTCGCCAGGGCGCGCGCGATTTCCACGCGCCGGCGCTCGCCGCCCGAGAGCGCCAGCGCCGGCGACTGGCGCAGGTGCTCGACGCGCAGCTCCTGCAGCAGGCTGTCGAGGCGGCGCTCGATCTCAGGCTTGCTCAGGGGGCGGCCATCTTCGGTTTTTTGCAGTTCGAGCACGGCGCGCACGTTGTCCTGCACGCTGAGCTTGCGAAAGATCGACGCCTCTTGCGGCAGGTACGACAGCCCCAGGCGCGAGCGCCGGTGGATGGGCATGTTGGCGATGGAGTGGCCGTCGATGCGGATGTCGCCGCCGTCGCTGCGTACCAGGCCAACGATCATGTAGAACGAGGTCGTCTTGCCGGCGCCGTTGGGGCCGAGCAGGCCCACGACCTCGCCCTTGCGCACGGCGAGCGACACGTCCTTGACCACCTTGCGGCTGCCGTAGGACTTTTGCAGGTGCAGCACTTCCAGGCAGCTGCCAGCGTCTTGGGGGGCGGGTGCACTCATAGTCACTGCTCGCCGCCCATGGCGGGGCTGGGGCGCAATGCCGGTGCGGGGCCGGGGGCGGCAGGTGCTGGCGCCGGCTGCTCCTTGGGTACGAGCACGGCGCGCACGCGCGGCGCCTTGCTGCTGGGGGTGGGCGCGCCGGCGCTGCTCTTGGGGCCATCGACCTGGAATTGGTCGGTGAGGTTGTTGTAGGTGATGATGCTGCCCGAGACTTCGTCGGCCAGGGTGGCGCCCCGGTAGCGGCGCAGCTCGGCGCGGCGGATGAATTTGACGGTGTCGTTGCGCCCGTCGTAGACGATGGTTTCGCCCTCGCCCTCCATGAACTCCTCGGGCTGGCCCGGTGCGCTGTCGCGCTTTTGGCGGAAGAAGGCGCGCTCGCCCGGGGCGGCCACGGCCACGCCGGACTGGTAGCCCTCGGGGTCTTGCGTGACCTCCAGGCGCTCGCCGCGCAGCACGATGGTGCCCTTGGTCATGACGACGCGGCCCGTGAAGATGCTGGTTTGCTTGAGCTCGTCGTGGTGCAAGGTGTCCGACTCGATATTCATCGGCTTGTTGCGGTCGGCTTTCTCAGCCAGGGCGTTGCCGGCCAGGCAGGTCAGGGCGGGCAACAGAAGGAGGGGGAGCAGGCGTTTGGTCATGAGGGGCACGGTTCTTGCATTTGATTGTAGCCATCTCCCCCGGCCCGCAGCCCCCCGCGTCGGGGGGCTGGTTGGGCTCAGTGCGCGGCGGCGCTGGCAGCGCCCACGCCCGTTTGGGCGCGCACGTACTGGTCGTCAAACGCGTCCCGCTCGCTGGCGGCACGGGCACTTCGGTCGAGCGTGGAGACGACGTAGATCGCCAGGAAGGCCAGCGGCATGGCAAACAGCGCCGGCTGGGTGTAGGGGAACAGCGGCGCGGCATTGCCCAGCACGTCCACCCATACCGACTTGGACAGTAGCACGAACAGCACCGAGCTGATCAGGCCCGTGTAGCCGCCGGCGAGCGCACCGCGCGTGGTCAGGCCCTTCCAGTACATCGACATCAGCAGCACCGGGAAGTTGGCGCAGGAGGCGACGCCAAAGGCCAGTGCCACCATGAAGGCGACGTTCATCTTCTCGAACGCCATGCCCAGCAGCACCGCCACCACGCCCAGGCCCAAAGTCGCGAACTTGGAGACACGGATTTCCTTTTCCTCGCTCGCCTGGCCCTTCATGATGACGCGCGCGTACAGGTCGTGCGAGATGGCCGAGGCCCCAGCCAGCGCCAGGCCCGCCACCACCGCCAGGATGGTGGCAAAGGCCACGGCCGACAAAAAGCCCAGCAGCAGGTTGCCGCCAGCGGCCTTGGCCAGGTGCAGCGCCACCATGTTGCCGCCGCCAATGAGCTTGCCGCCGACCTGGCCGCCCTCGAAGAAGTCGGGGTTGGTGCCCACCAGCACGATGGCGCACAGGCCCATGATGGCGATGACGTTGAAGAAGAAGGCGATGATGCCCGAGGCGTAGAACACCGATTTGCGCGCCTCCTGCGCGTTGGTGACGGTGAAAAAACGCATCAGGATGTGCGGCAGCCCGGCGATGCCAAACATCAGGCCCAGGCCCATGGACAGGGCCGTGACCGGATCGGCCAGCAGCTTGCCGGGCGAGAGCATGTTGGCGCCCAGCTTGTGCACCTCCATGGCCTTGGTGGTCAGGGTGTCGAAGCTGAAGCCAAACTGCGAGAACGCCAGCAGCATGATGGCCGTGCCGCCCACGAGCAACATGCAGGCTTTGATGATCTGCACCCAGGTGGTGGCGACCATGCCGCCGAAGATGACGTAAACCATCATCAACACGCCGACCACGACCAGGGCCACGTGGTAGTCCAGGCCAAACAGCAGCTTGATGAGCTGGCCGGCGCCCACCATCTGCGCCACCAGGTAGAAGCACACCACGGTCAGCGAGCTGACGGCCGCCATGGTGCGCACCGGGCCCTGGCTCAGGCGGTAGGCGGTGATGTCGGCAAAGGTGAACTTGCCCAGGTTGCGCAGGCGCTCGGCCATCAAAAACAAAATGATGGGCCAGCCGACGAAGAAGGCCACCATGTAGATGTAGCCATCGACGCCGTCGCCGTAGATCATGGCCGTGAGGCCCAGCAGCGTGGCGGCCGACATGAAGTCGCCGGCGATCGCCAGGCCGTTTTGCTTGCCGGTGATGCCGCCGCCGGCGGTGTAGAAGTCCGACGCCGACTTGGAGCGCCCGGCGGCCCAGTAGGTGATGGCCAGCGTCATCAGCACGAAGACGAAGAACATGCCGATGGCGTGCCAGTTCAGCGGCTGCTTTTGCGTGGCGCCCAGGTCGGGGCCGGCCAGGGCCAGTGCGGGCAGCAGCAGCAGGGGCAGGGCCGCGAGTGCGCGGCGAGCGTGGGGAATGTGGCGATGCATCATGCGGCTTTCTTCAAGGCGTCGGCGACGATCTGGGCGTTGCGGGCATCAAAGTCGCTGTTCGCACGGCGCACGTAAACCCAGGTCAGCAGGCAGAAGAACACGAACTGGGAGAACCCCAGGGCCACGCCCAGCGTCAGGTTGCTGCCCTCGACCAGGCGCAGGGCAATCACGCCCGGCACAAAGGCCACCAGCAGCACGAAGGCAAAAAAGACCGCAATCACCAAGAGTGCCAGCGTGGCGGCAAAGCGCCCGCGCTCGCGCACGAGCTGCGCGTAGCGCGGGTCGCGCTTGATGTTTTCATACAGTGGATTGGACATGGCTCTCCCGGTTGTTGTGCGTGGATGAAAGTCATGCTGCAGTGCAACATGGCGCCTGCATTCTTGGGGGGCTGCCCTATACCAGGCTTACAAAAAAATCAGCCTTGACATGGATTTGTCACATGGGTGACAGCGCCCGGCGGGCGCAAAAAAACCCGCCGGCGGCGGGCGCGGTGGGGAGGGCGCAGAGGATCAGGCTTTGCCGACCTGGGCGGCGAGTTGCTCCACGGTGCGCAGCATGTTGTCCATGCTGCCCGACATATTGCCGTCGATGTAGTAGCGCCCGGCCACCCCCATGGAGGGCACGCCTTCGACTTCATAAGCCTGCTGCAGCTGGGTGGCTTTGCGCACCTGGTTGGCAACGCCAAAAGAGTTGTACATCTCTTTGAATTTGCTCAGGTCTAGGCCCTGGGCGCTGGCCCAGGCAAAGATTTGCTCGTCTTCCTGCAGCGGCTTGCGCTCGACGTGGATGGTGCGAAACGCCTGTGCGTGCAGGGTTTCGAGCTTGCCCAGCCCTTCGAGCGCGTAGTACAGCTTTTGCATGGGCACGGTCTTGGGGTTGAAGTTGACCGGCACACGGCGGAAGGCGATTTCCTTGGGGGCTTTTTTCGTCCAGGCGCTCAGCGTGGGCTCAAAGGAGTTGCAGTGTGGGCAGAAGTAGCCAAAGAACTCCACCACCTCGATTTTGCCCGCAGGCGCCTCGGTCGGTGCGGGCTTGGAGAGCTTGTGGTAGTCCTTGCCTTCGCGCAGTTGGGCCAGGGCTGGCAGGGCCAGGCTGCCAGCGGCGAGGGCGGCGGCGCAGCGGGAAAATTCACGGCGTTGCATATCGGAAAACTCCTTGTTTTATCGAAGGGCTAGAGCGCAGCAGGCGACAAAAGTTCAGCGCTGCACGCGCACCAGGTTGGTTTGCACGCCGGCATCGTCGAGCTTTTCTTTCAGGCCGGCGGCGTCGTCGCGCTTGGCAAACGGCCCCACGCGTACGCGAAACACCGGGCGCCCGTCCTTCTTGTTTTCGCTGACCTTGGCCTCCCAGCCGAGCATGGCGAGCTTGGCACGCTGTGCATCGGCGTCGCCTTGGGTGTTGTAGGCACCGGCCTGAACGAAGTATTCGTGCGGCTCGGCGTTGGTGGTGGCGGCCGGGCTGGCGCTGGTCTTGGCTTTGGCAAAGTCGCCCAGCGGGTCGGAGGTCGCTGTTTCCTTGGCCGGGGCTTTGGTGTCGGCTTTGGCGTCAGCCTTGGGATCGGTCTTGGCTTCGGCCTTGGCCTCCGGCTTGGCATCGGTGCTGGCGGGGGCTTCGGCCTGCGGTGGGCGCGCAGGCATGGTGCCGGTCAGGGCCTGGTTGGGGTTCCAGTTGCGGTTGCGCTCGGCTTCGGCGCTGTCCTGGCTGGCGCTGCGCAGTCCGGCCTTGTTCAAAAACGGTACAGGCACCTTGGCCACGTACACCGCGACGGCTAGCGCCGCCCCCAGGCCCACGAGCAAACCGAGGATGAAGCCGACGATGGTGCTGCCGCGTTGGGTGTGTTTCATGGCGCTTACATTCTTTCAGGGGCCGATACGCCCAGCATGGCCAGGCCGTTGCGCAGCACCTGGGCGGTGGCCGCCACCAGCGCCAGGCGGGCGTGCTTGACGGCTTCGTCGTCCACCAGAATGCGCTCGGCGTCGTAGTAGCTGTGGTAGCAGGCGGCGAGCTCGCGCAGGTAAAAAGTCACGTCGTGCGGGGCGTTGCCGGTGGCGGCAGCGGTGAGCATGTCGGGGTACTTGGCCAAGAGCAGCATCAGCGCCTGGGCTTGCGGGCCTTCCAGCGGCGACAAATCCACGCTGGCCAGTTGTGCCAGGTCGTAGTCCTCGCGCCAGCCGCGCAGCACCGAGCAGATGCGCGCGTGCGCGTACTGCACGTAGAACACCGGGTTGTCGTTGTTCTGCGCCACGGCCAGGTCGATGTCGAAGGTGTATTCGGTATCGGGCTTGCGCGAGAGCAAGAAAAAGCGCACGGCGTCTTTGCTCGTCCACTCGATCAGGTCGCGCAGCGTGACGTAGCTGCCCGCACGCTTGCTGATTTTGACTTCTTCGCCGTTTCTCACCACGCGCACCATGGTGTGCAGCACGTAGTCGGGGTAGCCGGCGGGGATGCCGACGTCGGCTGCCTGCAGGCCGGCGCGCACGCGGGCGATGGTGCCGTGGTGGTCCGTACCCTGGATGTTCACCACCTTGGTGAAGCCGCGCTGGAATTTCTGGATGTGGTAGGCCACATCGGGCACAAAGTAGGTGTAGCCGCCGTCGCTCTTGCGCATCACGCGGTCTTTGTCGTCGCCGTAGTCGGTGCTTTTGAGCCACAGCGCGCCGTCTTGTTCGTAGGTGTGGCCGCCCTCGATCAGGCGGTTGACGGTGGCCTCGACGTGGCCGTTGGTGTACAGGCTCGACTCAAGGTAGTACTCGTCGAACTTGAGGTTGAAGGCTTGCAGATCCTTGTCCTGCTCGTTGCGCAGGTAGGCGACGGCGAACTGGCGGATGTTGTCGTAATCCTGCACATCGCCATTGGCGGTGAAAGCGCGGTCGTCGGCCTGGACGGTTTCCCGGGCCAAAAAGGCGTTGGCAATGTCCTGGATGTAGTCGCCGTTGTAAAAATTCTTCGCCAGTGGGTTTTCGGCGTCGGTGGGCCAGCAGGCGTCACCGGGCTTGAAACCCTGGGCGCGCAGCTGCGTGCTCTTGGTCAGGGTGTCGATTTGCACGCCGGCATCGTTGTAATAAAACTCGCGGTGCACGGCCCAGCCCTGGCTGGCGTAGAGGTTGCAAATCGCGTCCCCCAGCGCCGCCTGGCGGCCATGGCCGACGTGCAGCGGGCCGGTGGGGTTGGCGGAGACGAATTCGACCAGGATTTTCTCGCCACGCGCGGGCTGCACGCCAAACTGCGTGCCCTGCGCCAGCACCTCGCGCACCACCTGCTGCTTGGCGCTGTTCTTCAGGCGGATGTTCAAAAAGCCTGGGCCGGCAATCTCGATGGCATCGACCCATTGTGCAAAGGCGGGCGTGGCCATCAAGGTCGTCTGCAGCTGCTCGCCCAGGGCGCGCGGGTTGGCCTTGAGCGGCTTGGCCAGCTGCATGGCGGAGGTGCAGGCGAAGTCGCCATGTGCGGCCACCTTGGGCGATTCAAAGGCGGCGCGGCTGCCCGCACCGGGGGAGAGTTGTTCGAGCTCGCCAGCCAGGGCTGCGAGCAATTGTTGTTTCACGCTGAGCATGGGGGCGAATTCTACGGGTCACCCCGTCATCGCCCGGCAGGCGTGGCGCGTTATCCTGTGGCGCGCGCCAGACAGTGGTGCGTGCCTTCCTTTTATTTGTAGGAGTCTTGCATGAAAAAACTGCTTTCCTTGTTGGCCGTTGCCAGTCTTGCTTTCTCTGCTGCCGCCCAGGCGGCCAATGCCGAAGCCCCTGCTGCCAAAGCCCCTACGGCGCAGCAGACCAAGATGAAAGACTGCAACGCCGAGGCCAAGACCAAGGACTTGAAGGGCGATGAGCGCAAGGCCTTCATGAAGCAGTGCCTGAGCAACAAGCCCCAGGCTGAGGTCGCCCAGGGCACACCGCAACAAGAAAAAATGAAGGCCTGCAACGCCGATGCCAAACAACAAAATCTGGCGGGCGACAAACGCAAAGTTTTCATGAAGGAATGCCTGGCCGCCAAACCCTGAGGCGCAGGCGTTTGGAAAACACAAAAGCCCCAGATCGGGGCTTTTGTGTTTTTGGCGGGGGCCTCAGAAGGTTTCCCAGTCGTCATCTGCGCCGGCAGCGGGCTTGGCCGCCGGTTTAGGCGGTGGCGGTGCCAGGGCTGCCTTGGGCGCGGCCTTGATTGTGGGGGTTGCGGGGGCAGGGCGGCGGATGCTGGTGCTCGCGGGCGCGGGCATAGACGGGTTGGTGGGCGCCGGGCTGCTGTAGCGCGGGCCGGGTTGGCTGGTTTCGGCGCCGGCGCGGAAGGCGGAGACGGTTTCCACCAACTGCTGCGCCTGCGATTTGAGGCTGCTGGCGGCGGCGGCCATTTCTTCGACCAGGGCAGCGTTTTGCTGCGTTGCCTGATCCATCTGCGTCACGGCCTCGCCGACCTGGGCCACGCCGCTCGATTGCTCGCGGCTGGCGGCGCTGATCTCGCCCATCAAATCCGTCACGCGGCGGATGCTGGCGACGACTTCCTCCATGGTGCTGCCGGCCTTGTCCACCAGCTGCGTGCCTTGCTCGACGCGTTGTACGCTGTCGGTGATGAGCTGCTTGATCTCTTTGGCTGCATCGGCGCTGCGCCCGGCCAGGCTGCGCACCTCGCCCGCGACCACGGCAAAGCCCCGGCCCTGCTCGCCGGCGCGCGCGGCTTCGACGGCGGCGTTGAGCGCCAGGATGTTGGTCTGAAACGCAATGCCGTCGATCACGCCGATGATGTCGGCAATCTTGTGGCTGCTGGTGGAGATGCCCTGCATGGTGGTCACGACCTCGGCGACCACGCCGCCAGCCTGCTCGGCCACGCGCGAAGCGCCCAGCGCCAGTTGGTTGGCCTGCTGTGCGTTGTCGGCGTTGTGGCGCACGGTCGAGCCCAGCTGCTCCATGGATGCTGCCGTTTGCTGCAGCGCGCTCGCCTGGCTTTCGGTGCGCGCCGACAGATCGTGGTTTCCCTGGGCGATCTCGCTGCTGGCGGTGGCCACGCCTTCGGAGCCCCGGCGCACGTCGAGCACGATGCGCGCGACGCTGTCGCGCATGGAGCGGATGCCGTGGGCCACGCTGTTGCTGTCCACGTCGCTGGGAATTTCAGCCGTCAGGTCGCCGCTGGCGATGCGGTGTGTGATGGCGTTGAGCACTGCGGGCTCGGCACCCAGTTGGCGCAAGATGCTGCGTGCAATCGCCCAGCTCAGCCCCAATAGCAACAAGGCCAGCGCCACGGCGACGGCGCCCGATTCGAGCAGGCGCTGCACAAAAGTGGCCTGCACGCTGTTGACGTAAACGCCCGAGCCAACGATCCAACCCCAGGGGGCAAAGCCCTTGACGTAAGAGATTTTGTCCACCGGTTTGTCGCTGCCGGGCTGGGGCCATTGGTACTCCACGTAGCCTTCGCCTTTTTGTTTGACGGTGTTGACAAACTCCGTGAACAGGAGTTTGCCGTTGGGGTCTTTGGTACCACTCAGGTCTTTGCCTTCGAGCTGCGGGCTGATGGGGTGCATGACCATGCGCGTTTGCATGTCGTTGACCCAGAAATACTCTTTACCGCTGTAGCGCAGCGAGCGCATGGCCTCCAGGGCGCGCTCCTGGGCAACGTTGTCGGGCAGCTTTCCGTCTTTGCTCAGGCTGTGGTAGTAAACCACCAGGCCGTGGGCGGTTTCTACCACTTGGCGCACATTGGCGGCACGTTCGGTCAGCAGCAGGCTGCGTTCGCTGAGCATGGTGCTCAGCAGCAGCGCCACCATGGATAGCAAGGCCAGGGCCACCAGGGTAGCCAGACGCCGCGAAACGGTCAGGCGATGGAGGAATTGCACGGTGTCTCCTTTTTGAAACAATCAGAGACGAAATATAGAGCAGCCCCTCCAGGTTCAGGCGTTTCGGGGCCCGGTTTATGCATAAATCCTTACTGGGTTTTCCCTAGGAGGGCGTCCTTGAGCTTCCAATCCACCGGCTGCGGGCCGAGCCAGATGTTCATCATGGCGTTGAAAAACTCGGGTTCCTTGAACGATTCGCCCTGCACCTTGCCCTTGACGGTGATGACCGTGCCCGTGCCCGGCACCCAGTCGATGGAGAACTCCTCGCCGGCCAGCAGTTTTTTGTGGTCGGTAAAGACTTGGCTCATGCGCATCACGCCCGGAATGAGCTTGGAGAAGGTGGAGCGGTCGAGGTTGTCTTCCATGCCGCGCGAGAACAACTTGCCCAGCTCGGCGGCGTCAATTTCGCGCAGCATGACGATGCGCAGGCGCTTGGGGCCTTTCTGGCCCAGCACTTCTGGCGTGGTTTCGGCTTTTTTCTCCAGGTACAGGCCGGCGGTATAGACCTTGAACACGGCCTTGTAGCGCACACCGGCGCCGTTGAGGTGCAAGGATGTGCCGTTGACGCTGGCATCAGCGTCGTACTTCACGTCAGCGACGGTGATTTGTGCCAGGGCGCTGCTGCAAGCGAGGACAAGGGCGGCAGCGGTAACGGCCAGGCGCGGGAAGAAAGCCATACAAACTCCTAAAAGAGAACGCTCGTGCGTTTCTAATTGTTTGCAGCCCTGGGTGGGGCTGCAATAGGGTTTATGCGGGGGTATGGGGCGGTTGGCGTGGCCGATGGCGCTGCGGGCAGCGGCCCTTTGCTACACTTTGCGCCCATGTTCATTCACCGCGTGTTACTTGCAGGTCGTGCCGACCGGGGAGCCTGGCCCTGGCGCAAGCCTGTCCATACGTAACACCTTGCCCGCCGCCGGACACCGCCCGGTGCGCTTTTTGGGCCCCCCGCCGGGCCTTTTGCTTGAACTGCGGCGCCGGTTGTGCACCGTGCCTGCCGCCCCCACTGGGAGCTTCCCCCTGTGATTTCCGAACTTGAATTTCAAAGCCTGGCGCGCGCCGGCTACAACCGCATCCCGCTGCTGGCCGAGGCTTTTGCCGACCTCGAAACCCCGCTCTCGCTCTACCTCAAGCTGGCCCACGCCAAGGGTGATGGCCGCAACAGCTTTTTGCTCGAATCGGTGGTCGGCGGCGAGCGCTTTGGGCGCTACAGCTTCATCGGCCTGCCGGCGCGCACGCTCTTGCGTGCCAGCGGCTTCGGCAGCGCCGCCAAGACCGAGGTCGTGACCGACGGCCAGGTGGTGGAAACCGCCCATGGCAACCCGCTGGACTTTATCGCCCAGTACCAAAAGCGCTTCAAGGTCGCGCTGCGCCCCGGCCTGCCGCGCTTTTGCGGTGGCCTGGCGGGCTATTTTGGTTACGACGCGGTGCGCTATATCGAGAAAAAGCTCGAAGCCACCTGCCCGCCCGACACCCTGGGCTGCCCCGACATCCTGCTGCTGCAGTGCGAGGAGCTGGCCGTCATCGACAACCTCTCGGGCAAGCTCTACCTCATCGTCTACGCCGACCCGGGCCAGAGCGAAGCCTATGCGCGCGGCAAGAAACGCCTGCGCGAGTTGAAGGAGCTGCTCAAGTACTCGGTCAGCGCGCCGCAGGTGCTGGCGAGCGAAAGCCACCCGGCCGAGCGCAGCTTTGTCAAGCAGGACTACCTCGCGGCGGTGGCCAAGGCCAAGGAGCTGATCGCGGCGGGCGACTTCATGCAGGTGCAGGTGGGCCAGCGCATCCACAAGCGCTACACGCAAAGCCCGCTGTCGCTGTACCGCGCGCTGCGCTCGCTCAACCCCTCGCCCTACATGTACTACTACCACTTTGGTGATTTCCAGGTGGTGGGCGCCAGCCCCGAGATTTTGGTGCGCCAGGAGCAGACCGAGGCGGGCACCAAGGTCACCATCCGCCCGCTGGCCGGCACCCGTCCACGCGGTGCGACGCCGGAGAAAGACAAGGCGGCCGAGCAAGAACTCATCAACGACCCGAAGGAGCGCGCCGAGCACGTCATGCTCATCGACCTGGCGCGCAACGACATCGGCCGCATCGCCAAGGTGGGCAGCGTGAAGGTGACCGAAGCCTTTGTGGTCGAGCGCTACAGCCATGTGATGCACATCGTCAGCAACGTCGAGGGCATCTTGAACGAGGGCATGAGCAGCATGGACGTGCTCAAGGCCACCTTCCCGGCGGGCACGCTCACTGGCGCGCCCAAGGTGCACGCCATGGAGCTGATCGACCAGCTCGAACCCACCAAGCGCGGCCTGTACGGCGGCGCCTGCGGGTATCTGAGCTACGCCGGCGACATGGACGTGGCCATTGCCATCCGCACGGCCATCGTCAAGGACGGCATGTTGTACGTGCAAGCGGCCGCCGGGGTGGTGGCCGATTCCGTTCCGGAGCTGGAATGGAAGGAAACAGAACACAAGGCGCGTGCCCTGCTGCGCGCCGCTGAATTGGTGGAAGAAGGACTGGAATGACGACGCGCGCAATCGAGCAGACACAACATTGCAACACCATGGCGGATGTGCGCCGCGCCATCGATGCGCTGGACGACATCCTGGTGCCGCTGCTGGTCACCCGGGGCGGCTACATGACGCAGGCGGCGCGCATCAAGCAGCGCGATAGCCAGGTGCGCGACGAAGAACGCATCGAGGCCATCGTCGCGCGCGTACGCGAGCGGGCGCTGCAAGAGGGCGGCGAGCCTGACGTCATCGAGGCCATCTACCGCAGCATGATGGAGGCCTACATCGCCTACGAGCACCGGGAATTTGCGCGCCAGCACGCGCCAGGGGAAGGCACATGAAACTCTTGATGGTCGATAACTACGACAGCTTCACCTACAACATCGTGCAGTACTTTGGCGAATTGGGCGCCGAGGTCGAAGTCTTTCGCAACGACGAGATCACCCTGGAGGGCATCGCCGCGCGCGCGCCCGACCGGCTGGTGATCTCGCCCGGCCCCTGCTCGCCAGCCGAGGCGGGTATTTCGGTTGCCGCCATCCGGCACTTTGCCGGCCGGCTGCCGATTTTGGGTGTGTGCCTGGGGCACCAGAGCATTGGCGCCGCCTTTGGCGGGCGCATCGTGCGCGCGCAAGCGCTGATGCACGGCAAGACCAGCACCATCACCACCACGCAAAAAGGCGTGTTCGCCGGCCTGCCGGAAAAATTCACCGTCAACCGCTACCACTCGCTGGCCATCGAGCGCGAGAGCTGCCCCGAGGTGCTGGAGATCACCGCCTGGACGGAGGACGGCGAGATCATGGGCGTGCGCCACCGCGAGCTGGCCATCGAGGGCGTGCAGTTCCACCCCGAGAGCATCCTCACCGAGCACGGCCACGCCATGCTGCGCAACTTTCTTGAGCAAAAAGCATAGCGCCTAGCGCTTGTATTTAGGGCGTTTGCGTATCAAAACATGCGCAAATGCTTATGTAGCAAGCGCGAGCAGCTATCAAAATCATAGAGGCTGGTATGAACAAAATCACCCCCCAGGAGGCGCTGCAGCGCACCATCGAACACCGCGAGATCTTCCACGACGAGATGCTCGACCTCATGCGCATGATCATGCGCGGCGAGCTCTCGCCGGTGATGACGGCGGCCCTGCTCACCGGCCTGCGCGTGAAGAAGGAGACGATTGGCGAGATCACGGCGGCGGCGCAGGTCATGCGCGAGCTCTCGACCAAGGTGCCGGTGACCGATACGCGCCACCTGGTCGATATCGTCGGCACCGGCGGCGATGGCGCGGGCACCTTCAACATCTCCACCTGCGCCATGTTCGTCGCCGCCGCTGCCGGCGCGCGCGTGAGCAAGCACGGCGGGCGCGGCGTCTCCAGCAAGAGCGGCAGCGCCGACGTGATGGAGGCGCTGGGCGTGCACATCAACCTCGCGCCCGAGCACATCGCGCAGTGCATTGCCGAGGTCGGCATCGGCTTCATGTTCGCCCCCAACCACCACCCGGCGATGAAAAACGTCGCCCCCGTGCGCCGCGAGCTGGGCGTGCGCACGCTGTTCAACATCCTCGGGCCGCTGACCAACCCGGCGGGTGCGCCCAACATCCTGATGGGCGTGTTCCACCCCGACCTGGTCGGCATCCAGGTGCGTGCGCTGCAGCGCCTGGGCGCCGAGCACGCCCTCGTCGTCTATGGCCGCGACGGCATGGACGAAGTCAGCCTGGGCGCCGCCACCTTGGTCGGCGAGCTGAAAAACGGCGCCATCACCGAGTACGAAATCCACCCCGAAGACTTCGGCCTGGCCATGGTCAGCAACCGCGCGCTCAAGGTCGAGACGCCCGAGCAATCGCGCGCGCTGCTGCTGGGCGTGCTGCGCGGCGAAGGCGGCGCGGCGCGCGAGATCGTGGCCCTCAACGCCGGTGTGGCGCTGTACGCTGCCAACGTGGCCGACGACATCGCCAGCGGCCTGGCCCTGGCGCACCAGGCCATCGACAGCGGCGCGGCGCTGCACAAACTCGACCAGCTGGTGGCGCGCACGCACGCCCTGGCCGCCTGAAACCCGCAGCCCTGAAAGCATCCGCATGAGCGACATCCTGCAAAAAATCTGCGCCGTCAAAGCCGAAGAAGTGGCGGCGGCGCGCAAGAAAATCTCCCTCGAACGCATCCGCGCCGACGCCGAAAGCCGCGTGCTCACGCGCGACTTCGTCGGCGCCCTGCGCGCAAAAACCGCCGCCGGCCAGGCCGCTGTGATTGCCGAAATCAAAAAAGCCAGCCCGAGCAAGGGCGTGATCCGCCAGGGCGAATTCATCCCCGCCGACATCGCGCAAAGCTACGCCGATGGCGACGGCCGCGTCAGCGCCGCCTGCCTCTCGGTGCTCACCGACCGCCAGTTCTTCCAGGGCCAGCCCGACGACCTCAAGCAGGCGCGCGCCAGCTGCAGCCTGCCGGTGCTGCGCAAGGACTTCATGGTCGATGCGTACCAAATCTATGAATCGCGCGCCATGGGGGCCGACTGCATCCTGCTCATCGCCGCCTGCCTGGACGACGCGCAGCTGCACGACTTTGAAGCCATCGCCCGCAGCCTGGACATGGCGGTGCTCGTTGAAGTGCACGACGGCCCCGAGCTCGAACGCGCGCTGCGCCTGCGCACGCCGCTCGTCGGCATCAACAACCGCAACCTGCGCACCTTCGACGTCAGCTTGCAAACCACCCTGGCACTGCGCGCGCAGGTGCCGCCCGAGCGCATTTTGGTGACCGAATCGGGCATTGCCACGCCAGCCGACGTAGCGCAAATGCGCACCGCTGGCATCCAGGCTTTCCTGGTGGGCGAAACCTTGATGCGCGCCCCCGACCCCGGGCTGGCGCTGGCAGAATTGTTCGCCTGACGGGGCCGGGTGGCCCCGTCGCCCCCCCCCTCACCCTTGCGCCCTGTGCCCACTTCGCCCTTGACCCTGGCCCAGCGCAGCGCCCGTGAATGGCGCTGGTGGGCCTTGGTTTTTGTGCTGCTGGGCCTGGTGCTGGCCATGAACCTGTGGCAGTCGCGCCTGCAGGCCGAGCGCAGCGAGCGCGTGCGCCTGGCGCAGCAGGCGCGCACCGTGCACGACAACGTCGCCCTGCAGCTCAAGTCTATCGACCGCACCCTGACGGGCATTCTGGGCCAGCTGCCGCGCTGGCGTGCGCGCGGCGACGAGGGCATACCGCTGAACGAGCGCCTCGATGCCTTTTCCGACGCCATGGTCGGCGTCACCGCGCTCAATTTGGTCGATGCCCAGGGGCGCGTCCTGGCTTCAGACCGGCGAGAGCTGGTGGGCGCAGATTTCAGCCAGCGCCCCTACTTCATCACCGCCCGCCAGATGCAGGGCGAGCACTTGGTCGTCAGCCCACCATTCGAGCCCTTTCCCGACCTGTGGGTGCTCACCCTGGCGCGCACCGTGTCCGGGCCCGATGGTGGTTTTGGCGGCGTGCTCGCAGCCGCGCTCGATGCCGAGGCTTTTCGCACCCTGGTGCAATCGGTGATCTACGCCCCCGACATGCGCGCCGGCCTGGTGCACGCCGACGGCCAGCGCTTCATTGCCCAAGGCGCTGACGCCAGTTTGCCCGGCGGCGCCAACGTGCGCCATGCCGGCTTGCTGTTCGATCGCTTTCGCCGCAGCGGCCTGAGCAGCCAGGTGCTGCAGGGCCAGGGCCTGCCCGGCGGCAAGGAATACATGGCGGCCTACCAGCTGATTGCGCCCGCGCGCCTGGACATGGACAAACCCCTGGTGGCCGCCGTGGTGCGCCAGATGGATGCCATCTTGGCCCCTTGGTACAGCAAAGTGTGGCTGCAAACGGGCTTGTACGGCAGCGCCTTGCTGCTCACGGCCCTGGGGCTGCGCCTGCAGCAGCTGCGCCGGCGCCAGCTGGCGGCGCAGGAGGTGGCCCTGCAAGAGCGCTGGCAGGCGGTGCTCGAAGCCACGGGCCAGGGCGTGTGGGACTACGACTTGCGCACGGAGAAAATCTTTTACTCCCACGTCTGGAAAACCATGCTCGGCTACGACGAGGCCGAAATTGGCGACAGCCTGAGCGAATGGAGCAGCCGCGTGCACCCCGACGACTGGGATCGCGCCGAAAAAGCCTGGCTCGACCACCTGCAAGGGCGCGCGCCGGTGTACGAGTGCCTGCATCGCATCCGCTGCAAAGACGGGCATTACCAGTGGATTTTGGACCGGGGCCGCATCATCGAGCGCGACGCAGCCGGCCAGCCGCTGCGCGTGGTGGGCACCAAAACCGACGTGACCGAACGGCGCCAGCTGCAAGAGCGCCTGGACCATCTGGCAGAGAACGTGCCAGGAATGCTCTACCAGTTCTGCCTCTGGCCCGATGGCCGCACCAGCTTCCCCTACGTCAGCCCGGGGGTGCAGCAAATTTACGGGCACAGCGCCGAGGATTTGCAGCAGAGCGCGCAGGCGGCGTTTGAGCGCATCGTGCCCGAAGACCAAGAGCGCGTTCACGCCAGCGTGATGCAATCGGCCCTTGATTTGAGCCCATGGCGCGACTTGTACCGCGTGCAATTGCCCGAGCGTGGCGAGCGCTGGCTCAGCGGCCAGGCGCAGCCCCAGCGCATTGAGGCTGGCGGCGTGCTCTGGCACGGCTACATCCACGACGTGACCGAGCAGCAGCAGCAAACCCTCAAGCTGCAGGAAACCGAGCGCCTGCTGCAGCACGTGCTGCAAGAAATGCCCCTGGCGCTGTGCATGGTCGATGCCCAGGGGCAGTTTTACTTCCGCAACCGGAAATTTGAGGAAATCTTGGGCTACCCCCATACCCAGCCCCTGACCCTGCTGCAGTGGTGGCAGTCGGTGTACCCCGATGCCGCCTACCGCCAGCAGGTGCTGGTGCGCTGGCAGCAAAGCCTGGAGTACGCCGCCGAGCACGACGGCGTCATCCCGCACCATGAGTACCACATCCACACCTGGAAGGGCGAGGCGCGCACCATGGACATCAGCGGCCTGGTGTTTGGCGGGCACTTCATGGCCATGTTTGAAGACCGCACCGAGCAGCGGGCGCAGCAAGAGGCGCTGCACCGCCTGGCCTATGTGGATGGCCTCACGGGCATTGCCAACCGGCGCCACTTCGATCAGCAACTGCAGGCCGAATGGCGCCGCTGCCGGCGCAATCAGCAGCCGCTGGCGCTGCTGCTGATCGACATCGACCATTTCAAGCAATACAACGACCACTACGGCCACCCCGAGGGCGACGCCTGCCTGCAGGCCGTGGCCAGCACCTTGAAAAACGAGCTGACGCGCTCGCACGACCTGGTGGCGCGCTACGGCGGTGAAGAATTCGTCTGCCTGCTGCCCGAGTCCGACCACGCCGGCGCACTGCACAAATCCCAGCAGCTGCTGCGCAGCGTGCAGGCCCTGGAGCGCGAGCACGTGCAGTCCGGCGCCGCGCCCGTGGTCACCATCAGCGTCGGCCTGGCCTGCCTGGTGCCCAGCGCCGAGAGCAGCCCCGAAGCCCTGCTGGCGCAGGCCGACGCCAGCCTCTACCGCGCCAAGCAAGCCGGGCGCAACCGCGTCGATACAGACGCAGATTTGCTATTAAAACAATAGCTGCTTTCGCTTGCTGGATAAGCGCTAGAGGCATTTTTTATGAATTCTTTATTCGATACGCCTGGTTCCCCGTGTGGGGATTGCCTGCAGCAAGCGCAGCCCCAGGATTGGCCCGTAGCCCCGGGCTGGCAGCCGCTGGTGCAGCATTTTTTTGCCAGCCCCCAGGGGCGGGCGCTGCAGGGTTTTTTGCAGGCGCGCCTGGACGCCGGGGCGGTGGTGTTCCCGCCGCAGCCGCTGCGTGCGCTGGCGCTGACGGCGCCCGAGGCGGTGCGCGTCGTCATCCTCGGGCAAGACCCGTACCACGGGCGCGGCCAGGCGGAGGGGCTGGCGTTTTCTGTGGCCCCGGGCGTGCCGCTGCCGCCGTCGCTGCGCAACATTTTCAAGGAGCGCGAGCGTGACCTGGGCCTGCCGGCGCCGGCGTTCCCGCAGCCCGGAGGCAGCCTGGTGGACTGGGCGCGCCAGGGCTGGCTGCTGCTCAATACCTGCCTGACGGTGGAGGAGGGCCAGCCCGCCAGCCACGCCGGCCAGGGCTGGGAGTGCTTGACCGACGCCGTCATTCGCCACATCGCCCAGGGGCCGCGCCCGGTGGTGTTCATGCTCTGGGGGCGGCACGCCCAGGCCAAGCAGGCGCTGATTGCGGCGGATCGGGGGCATTTGGTGTTGTGCGCCAACCACCCCTCGCCGCTGTCGGCGCTGCGCCCGCCCGTGCCTTTCATGGGCTGCGGTCACTTTGGCCAGGCGCAGGCGTTTATCGACGCGCAGCCATAAAAAAAACGCCTGGCAAAAAGCCTGCCAGGCGTGTGAAAAAAGCAGCCCGCAAGGGGCTGCTGGAGGGGAACGCGGTGCTCAGTGGCCTGATGCGCCGGCGGCGCCGAGGCCGGTTTCCGAGCGCACTTGCTGCGCTGCAAAACCTGCGCGGTCTTGTGCGGCGCGCTTGCTGTTGTCGGTGATCGAGAACAGCCACACGCCGACGAAGCCGATGGTCATGGAGAACAGGGCCGGCGAAGAGTAGGGGAACAGGGCCGAACCAGCGGGGTTGCCAAAGGTCGCTTCCCACACCGAGGGCGAGACGATGGTCAGGCCCACCGAGGAGATCAGGCCCATGAAGCCACCGACCACGGCACCGCGTGTGGTGCAGCCCTTCCACAGGATGGACAGGATCAGCGCCGGGAAGTTGGCCGAGGCGGCAATGGCGAAGGCCAGCGACACCATGAAGGCGATGTTCTGCTTCTCGAACAAGATGCCCAGCACCACGGCGACGGCGCCCAGGGCCAGGGTGGTCATGCGCGAGACCTTCAGCTCAGCGGCGCTGTCGGCCTTGCCGCCCTTGATGACGGTGGCGTACAGGTCGTGCGACACGGCGGAGGCGCCCGACAGCGTCAGGCCGGCGACCACAGCCAGGATGGTGGCAAAGGCCACGGCGGAGATGAAGCCGTAGAAAATGTTGCCGCCCACGCTCTTGGCCACCAGCACCGCAGCCATGTTGGCCGTGCCAGCGCCGCCCTTGATGACGCCCTTGACGGTGTCCGCCATTTCGGGGTTGGTCAGCACCATGGTGATGGCGCCAAAGCCGATGACGAAGATCAGGATGTAGAAGTAGCCGATCCACACCGTGGCCCAGCCCACCGACTTGCGTGCTTCCTTGGCGTTGGGCACGGTGAAGAAGCGCATCAGGATGTGCGGCAGGCCGGCGGTGCCGAACATCAGCGCCATACCAAACGAAATGGCCGAGATCGGGTCCTTGATGAAACCGCCCGGGCCCATGATGGACAGGCCCTTCTTGGCCGCTTCTTCAGGGCTCATGCCGGTGTTGGCGGCGATTTGCGTGCGCACTTCGACACCCTTGGCAAACAGTGCCTCGGGGCTGAAGCCGTAGTTGGCCAGCACCATGAAGGCCATGAAAGTCACGCCCAGCAGCAGCATCACCGCTTTGATGATCTGCACCCAGGTGGTGGCCGTCATGCCGCCGAAGAGCACGTAGACCATCATCAGCGCGCCGACGATGACCACGGCCATCCAGTATTCCAGGCCGAACAGCAGCTTGATGAGCTGGCCGGCGCCAACCATCTGTGCAATCAGGTAGAAGGCCACCACGATGAGCGTGCCCGAGGCCGCGAACATGCGGATGGGCGCCTGGGCGAAGCGGTAGCCGGCCACGTCGGCAAAGGTGAATTTGCCGAGGTTGCGCAGGCGGTCGGCCATCAAGAAGGTGATGATGGGCCAGCCCACGAGAAAGCCGATGGAGTAGATCAGGCCGTCGTAGCCCGAGGCCATCACGGCGGCGGAAATGCCCAGGAAGGAGGCGGCCGACATGTAGTCGCCCGCAATCGCCAGGCCGTTTTGAAAGCCCGTGATGCCGCCGCCGGCGGTGTAGAAGTCAGCGGCGGAGCGGGTTTTGGAGGCGGCCCACTTCGTGATCCACAGCGTGGCGGCCACAAAGATGCCGAACATGACGATGGCCGTCCAGTTGGTTTCCTGCTTGGCGGCCTGGCCGACGTCGCCGCCGGCGGCCTGGGCCACGCCCAGGGCCGCCAGGCCGGCAAGGGCCAGCGCACAGCTGGCAAGGGTTTTGGCGTGCTTCATTTGGTCACGTCCTTCATGATGTCGGCGGTCAGGGCGTCGAACTTGTTGTTGGCAATGCGCACGTAGTACACGGTGATGGCAATGGTGAACAGGATCACGCCCATGCCAATGGGAATACCCAGCGAGGTCACGCCCGCGCCAATGGGTTTGGCCAGAAACGCCTTGTCGAATGCGATCAGTCCGATGTAACCGAAGTACACGATCAACATCAAAATGGTCAGCACCGTACCCAGGGGGGTGCGTTTCGCACGCAGCTCCTGGTACTTCGGATGGCGTTGAATTTTTTCAACTACCGGGTCACTCATGCTTGTCTCCTCTTGCGGGTGGTTTTGCCATGCACCGCCGCTTGCAATGCACGAACGGGCGGATTCTGCGAATGGGTTCTGACCGCCGGCTTACGTGCAGGGATGGGATGTAGATAGGGGTTTTTCCGGGGTATTTGGCGTTTTTTCACATCAAAAAACGCTGCCTAAGGGTTGCTGCGGGGGTTGTAAGCAAGGGGTCAGGCGGCCGTCAGCCGGTGTTGGCAAGGCGTCAGTGCATCGTCAGTGCGCCCTCCGATAGTGGTTTCACCAGCCCCATCGGGGAAATCCATAAGGCCATAAGGAGACATCAGCATGACAGGCAGCGCTGCGCAGGATGCGGGCGGGGGTGGTGCGCCGCGCCCCATGTCGCGCGAGGAGCGCCGGGTGATCCTGGCCTCGTCGCTGGGCACGGTGTTCGAGTGGTACGACTTCTACCTCTACGGCGCCCTGGCCACCATCATTGCCCAGCAGTTTTTTGCCGGGCTCGATGCCACCTCGGCCTTTTTGTTTGCGCTGCTGGCCTTTGCTGCCGGCTTCATCGTGCGCCCCTTTGGTGCCCTGGTGTTTGGCCGCCTGGGCGACATGATCGGGCGCAAGTACACCTTCTTGGTCACCATCCTCATCATGGGGCTGGCGACCTTTATGGTGGGCGTGCTGCCCAATTACGCCAGCATCGGCGTGGCGGCGCCGGTGATCTTGATTGGCCTGCGCCTGCTGCAGGGCCTGGCGCTGGGCGGTGAATACGGCGGCGCCGCCACCTACGTGGCCGAGCACGCGCCCGCTGGCCGGCGCGGCGCCTACACCGCCTGGATCCAGACCACGGCGACCACCGGGTTGTTTTTGTCGCTGCTGGTCATTTTGGGCACACGAACGGCCCTGGGCGAGGCCGCGTTCAACGACTGGGGCTGGCGCCTGCCGTTTTTGCTCTCCATCGTGCTGCTGGCGGTGTCGGTGTGGATTCGGCTCAAGCTGGCGGAATCGCCCGCCTTTCAGCGCATGAAGGCGCGCGGGCGCACCTCGCGCGCGCCCGTGGCCGAAGCTTTTGGCCGCTGGCAAAACCTGAAGGTGGTGCTCATCGCCCTGCTGGGCCTGACGGCGGGGCAGGCCGTGGTGTGGTACACGGGGCAGTTCTATGCGCTGTTCTTTCTCACGCAGCAGCTCAAGGTCGATGCCGTCACGGCCAATGTGTTGATGGCGCTGGCGCTGTGCCTGGGCACGCCGTTTTTTCTGGTGTTTGGCGCGCTCTCGGACAAGGTGGGGCGCAAGCCCCTCATCATGCTCGGCTGCGCCCTGGCGGTGGCAACGTATTTCCCGGCCTTTCAGTGGCTGGCGCAGGCTGCCAACCCCGATCTGGTGGTGGCGCAGGAGCGCAACCGGGTCGTCGTCTGGGCCGACCCGGCGCAGTGCTCGTTCCAGTTCAACCCTACGGACACGGCGCGCTTTACCAGCTCGTGCGACATTGCCAAGCAGGTGCTGGCAGCCCATTCGGTGAGCTACGACAACGAAGCCGCCCCGCCCGGCAGCACGGCCGAGGTCAGAATCGGCAGCCACCGCATTGCCAGCTTCAATGCCCAGGCGGTGGCCGCTGAGCGGCTGTGGGCGCGCGAAACGGCATTTCGCCAAACGGTGGCCGACACCTTGGCGCAGGCGGGCTACCCCACCGAGGCCAACCCGCAGAAGATGAACAAGCCGCTGATCGTGCTCATCCTGGCCTACCTGGTGCTGTTGGTGACCCTGGTGTACGGCCCCATCGCCGCCATGCTGGCCGAGCTGTTCCCGACGCGCATCCGCTACACCTCGATGAGCCTGCCGTACCACATCGGCAACGGCTGGTTTGGCGGGCTGCTGCCGACCATGTCGTTCGCCATCGTGGCGCAGACCGGCAATATGTACAACGGCCTGTGGTACCCCATAGGCGTTGCCGCCATGACCCTGCTGCTGGGCATGGCGCTCCTGCCCGAGACCAAGAACGTCGATATGTACGCCCGCGACTGAGCCGTCATCACACTGCGGCATGTTTGTGGTAGATAAACGTCACTCCCCGCCGCCAAGCCCTGCAGGGCCGGAGCTTGCCCCTAGAATTTGCGTCCAGTAGTTGCATGTGCGTTGTCCGGTCAACCCTGCCAACCTTGCCCCTACGCCTTCTCGATGAATCCCTCCCTACAAGGAAAACACATGCAAAAGAAACACCTCGTGCTGGCCGTGCTGGCCGCCGCTGGCGCTACCTCCGTGATGGCCCAAAGCAGCGTGACGCTGTATGGCCGCGTGAACACCACCGTTGAATACCAAAAGGCCGGCGACGTGAAGACCACCGGCATGTTCAACAACTCTTCCCGCTTTGGCTTCAAGGGCGTGGAAGACCTGGGCGGCGGCCTGAAGGCTGGCTTCCAGCTGGAGTCCGGCTTTGCCTCCGATACCGGCGCCGGCTCTGGCGCTACTGGCCTGACCTTTGGCCGTCAAAGCGAAGTGAACCTGTCGGGCAACTTCGGCATGGTGCGCCTGGGCAATTTCTTCCCCGAGTCGTACTTCGCTACCGCTGACTACATCAGCATGCACAACCACGACACCGGCTCTTCGTCCGACGCCCTGTACTACGATCCCGTGTGGTTCGGCAAGCTGGGCACTGGCAACAAGCTGGCCTACCGCACCCCCAGCTTCGGCGGCTTCACCGCTGAAGGCGCTGTGAGCTTCCACGAGCAACCGTCCGGTGCCGGCGGCAAGTACGGCTACGACCTGGCTGCCAACTACGGCATGGGCCCCCTGGCTCTGGGCGCTGGCTACAGCTACGTCAACAGCAACTACCAACTGGGCCTGCGCGCTGCCTACACCTTCGGCCAATTCACGGTCGGCGCTTACTACCAGCGTAACAAGGACGACAACCAGCTGGTGGCTACCGGTGCTGGCACCCGCAACAATTTCCGTCTGTCCGGCATGTACACCCTGGGCGCTTCGGAGTTCCACGCCAACCTTGGCCACGCCAACAAGTGGAGCAACGTGGCTGATTCCGCCGCTACGCAGTGGACCCTGGGCTACAACTACAACCTGAGCAAGCGCACCAAGGTGTACGGCTACTACACCGCCGTGAACAACAAGGCTGGCAGCGCTATCAACGTTGGCAAGGCCGGCGACGACTTCAGCTCCCTGGCCGTCGGCGTCCGCCACAACTTCTAATCCTTCCCCCGCTGGCATCCCGCCAGCGGCCTGAAGGCCAAAACCCCGCAACCTTTTGGGTCGCGGGGTTTTTTTCTGCCCGTCTGCTGGCAGGGGCGTAGCGCCTAGAATTTTGGCCCCAGCTTTTGCCAGGATGAACTGTATGACCCAGGGAGAGATCCGCATCCACGGTGCGCGCCAGCACAACCTGAAAAACCTCAGCCTGGACATCCGCACCGGCGAGCTGACCGTGGTCACCGGCCCCAGCGGCTCGGGCAAGTCCAGCCTGGTGTTCGACACCCTCTACGCCGAGGGCCAGCGCCGCTACGTGGAGACGTTCAGCGCCTACGCGCGCCAGTTTCTCGACCGCATGGACAAGCCCGCCGTGGACAAGGTCGAAGGCGTGCCGCCGGCGATTGCCATCGACCAGACGAATCCGGTGCGCTCCAGCCGCTCCACCGTGGGCACGATGACGGAGCTCAACGACCACTTGAAGCTCCTGTTTGCCCGCGCCGCGCAGCTCTTTGACCGCCAGACCGCGCTGCCGGTGCGCCACGACTCGCCCGACAGCATCTACGCCGAATTGCAAAGGCGTTGTGCGGCAGAAAATGACCCGCGCATCGTCATCACCTTCGCCGTCGAGCTGCCCGCCAGCGTGACGCCCGCGCAGATGCAGGAATGGTTGTCTGCCAGCGGCTACACCAAGGTGCAGGCCGAGCGGGAGGAGGGTGATCGCAAAATTCTGGATGTGGTGGCCGACCGCTTCCGCCTGGCCAACGCCGAGCGCGAGCGCGCCATCGAGGCCATTGAAACAGCCCTGCAGCGCGGCGGCGGCCGCATGGCGGTGTACCGCTTGCCTGACGATGGCGAAGGCGAGCCCGTGCTATGGAAGTTCTCCACCGGCCTGCATTGCCCGGAGAGCGATGTGCGCTACGCCGAGCCCATCCCCTCGCAGTTCTCCTTCAACTCCGCCGTCGGTGCCTGCGACACCTGCCGGGGCTTTGGCCGGGTGATTGGCGTGGACTGGGGGCTGGTGATCCCCAACGAAAAACTCACGCTCCGGGCCGGCGCCATCAAGGCCATACAGACCCCCGCCTGGCAGGAGATCCAGGACGACCTGATGCGCCATGCCGAAGCCGCCGGCATCCCGCGCGACACTGCCTGGAGCAAGCTCACGCCGGCGCAGCAGCAGTGGGTGATCGAGGGCCAGCCGGACTTCAAAAAAGGCAATTGGAACCAGCAGTGGTATGGCATCCGCCGCTTCTTCGCTTACCTGGAGACCAAGGCGTACAAGATGCACATCCGCGTGCTGCTGTCCAAGTACCGCAGCTATACGCCCTGCCCGGATTGCGGCGGCGCGCGGCTCAAGACCGAGAGCCTGCTGTGGCGCATCGGCACGCGTGAGGACGCCGACGCCGTGCTCTCGCCCGAGCAGCGCTTCCTGCCCCAGGGCACGCTCTGGAGCCGGGCGCAGCTCCAAGCCTTGCCGGGGCTGTGCCTGCACGATGTGATGCTGCTGCCGCTGGACAAATTGCGGCGGTTTTTTGCGGCGCAGCACCCCTCTCCCCAACCCTCTCCCGCAAGGGGAGAGGGGGCAGATTCCCCAGCGCCGCTCGCAGCGGCTGTGGCTCCCCTCCCCCCCCGCAGGGGAGGGGCCGGGGGAGAGGGGGCTGCCACCCCAGCGCCGCTCGCAGCGGCTGTGGCTCCCCTCCCCCCTCGCGGGGGAGGGGCCGGGGGAGAGGGGGCAGACGCCACCACCCAGGCCCTGCGCCTGCTGCATGCCGAAATCACCATCCGCCTGCAGTACCTGTGCGACGTCGGCATTGGCTACCTCACGCTGGACCGGCAAAGCCGCACGCTCTCGGGCGGCGAGGTGCAGCGCATCAACCTGACGACGGCGCTGGGCACCAGCCTGGTCAACACCCTGTTCGTGCTCGACGAGCCCAGCATCGGCCTGCACCCGCGCGACATGCAGCGCATCAACCAGGCCATGCGCCGCCTGGTCGATGCCGGCAACACCCTGGTGGTGGTCGAGCACGACCCGGCGGTGATGCTGTCAGCCGACCGCGTCATCGACATGGGCCCCGGCCCGGGCGAGCGCGGCGGGAGCATCGTGTTCGACGGCACGGTGGCCGAGCTGCGCCGTGCCGACACGCTGACGGGCCAGTACCTGGGCGGGCGCAAGCACATCGGTCTGGGCTACCAAAGGGCGGTGACTGAGGCTACGGTGCGCCTCATCCTCGAAGGCGCGCGCCAGCACAACCTGCGCGGCATCAGCGTGGAGTTTCCGCTGCAGCGCCTGGTGACCGTCACCGGCGTGTCGGGCTCGGGCAAATCCACGCTGGTGCAGGACATCCTCGCGCCCGCGCTCTTGCGCCAGTTTGGCAAAGCGACGGACGCGCCCGGCGCGCACGAGCGCCTGCTGGGCGCGGACCACCTGAGCGACGTGGTGTTCGTCGATCAATCGCCGATTGGTAAAACGGCGCGCTCCAACCCCGTGAGCTACGTCGGCGCGTGGGACAGCATCCGCGAAATATTCGCCACCGCGCCGCTGTCGCGCGAGCGCGGCTACACCGCCGCCAAGTTCAGCTTCAACAGCGGCGACGGGCGCTGCCCCACCTGCGGCGGTTCGGGCTTTGAGCATGTGGAGATGCAGTTTTTGTCGGACGTCTACCTGCGCTGCCCGGACTGCAACGGCCAGCGCTACCGGCCCGAAATCCTGGAGGTGCGCATCGAGCGTGCGGGCCGCTTTTTGAACGTGGCCGAGGTGCTGGCGCTGACGGTGAGCGAGGCCGCCCACCTGTTCGCCAGCGACCGCGAGGTGCTGCGCGCGCTGCAGCCCATCGTCGATGTGGGGCTGGAGTACGTCAAGCTCGGCCAGAGCGTGCCCACGCTCTCGGGCGGCGAGGCGCAGCGGCTCAAGCTCGCCGGGTTCCTGGCCGAAGCCGCCAAATCCGCCAGCAAAAGCCGCCAACCGCTGGCGCGCAAGGGCACGCTGTTCTTGTTCGACGAGCCCACCACCGGCCTGCACTTTGACGACATCGCCAAGCTGATGCGGGCGCTGCGCAAGTTGCTGGACGCGGGGCACTCGCTCATCCTCATCGAGCACAACCTGGATGTCATCGCTGCCTCCGACTGGCTCATCGACCTCGGTCCCGAGGGCGGCGAAGGCGGCGGCCTGCTGGTGGCCGAAGGCCCGCCGCAAGACCTGCGCCAGCACCCCACGTCGCACACCGCCCGTGCGCTGCGCGAGTACGAGCAGGCGTTGGGGCAGGGCGGGCATGGGGTGCAGGAGGCGTCCTTGGCCTATGCCCTGGCCCCCTCTCCCCCGGCCCCTCCCCCGCGAGGGGGGAGGGGAGCTACAGCCGCTGCGGGTGGTGCCTGGGGTATTGCTCCCTCTCCCCTTGCGGGAGAGGGTTGGGGAGAGGGGGATGCACCACAGCTATCAAAACAAGAGCTGCTTGCGCTTGCCCCGCAAGCGCCAGAAGCCAAAAACACCATAGAAATCGTCAACGCCCGCGAGCACAACCTCAAGGCGCTGTCGGTGTCCATCCCGCGCGGGCGGTTCAACGTGATCACCGGCGTCTCCGGCTCGGGCAAGTCCACGCTGGCGTTTGACATCCTGTTCAACGAAGGCCAGCGCCGCTACCTCGAATCGCTCAACGCCTACGCCCGCTCCATCGTGCAACCGGCGGGCCGGCCCGAGGTGGACGCGGTCTATGGCATACCGCCCACGGTGGCCATCGAGCAGCGCCTGTCGCGCGGCGGGCGCAAATCCACGGTGGGCACGACGACTGAGGTCTGGCACTTCCTGCGCCTGTTGTACGTCAAGCTCGGCGTGCAGCACTGCATCCACGACGACGCGAAGGTTGAGCCGCAAAGCGCCGACAGCATCGCCGCGCAGCTCCTCACCCAGTTTCGCGGCCAGCACATCGGGCTGCTCGCGCCCCTGGTCACGCACCGCAAGGGCGTCTATACCGAGCTGGCCGACTGGGCGCGGCCCCGGGGCTATACGCACCTGCGCGTGGATGGCGAATTCCTGCCCTCCACCGGCTTTCCGCGCATCGATCGCTTCAAGGAGCACAGCATCGAGCTGCCGGTGTTCAGCCTCGACGTCTCGCCCGCGCACGAAGCCCTGCTGCGCGAGAAGCTCGCGCTGGCGCTGCAGCTGGGCAAGGGCGTGGTCATGGTGATGAGCGCGCTGGACGGCCTGCAAGATGCGATGGAGCAGGGCCGCAGCACGGCGGGCATCGGCCAGGTACAGGCCTATTCCACCCTGCGCGCCTGCCCGCAGTGCGCCACCAGCTACGCCGCGCTCGACCCGCGCCTGTTCAGCTACAACAGCAAGCACGGCTGGTGCCCGGACTGCGTGGGCACGGGCGTGGCGCTGACCAAGGAACAGCGCAAGCTGCTCGACGACTCGGTGCAGGACGACAAGGAGCGCGGGCGCGAGCAAAGCTTTGCCGAGCCCGAGGTCGAAGACCTGCAAGACACCGCCTGCAAGACCTGCCAGGGCACGCGCCTGAACGCCACCGCCCGCGCCGTGCGCTTTGCCGGGCGCAGCATCACCGAGGTGGCGCAGCTCTCCGTCACCGCGCTGCGCCAGTGGATCGCCGGCCTGCAGCTCACCGGGCGCGAGGCCGACATCGCCCGCGACCTGCTGCCCGAGATCGCCAGTCGGCTGGAGTTTCTGGAGGAAGTCGGCCTGTCCTACCTCACCCTCGACCGGGGCGCGCCCACGCTCTCGGGCGGCGAGGCGCAGCGCATCCGCCTGGCGGCGCAGCTGGGCAGCAACCTGCAGGGCGTGTGCTATGTGCTCGACGAGCCCACCATCGGCCTGCACGCGCGCGATAACCACATCTTGCTCAACGCCCTGCACAAGCTGGGTGACAAAGGCAACACCCTGGTCGTCGTCGAGCACGACGAGGACACCATCCGCCGTGCCGACCACATCATCGACATCGGCCCCAGCGCCGGCCAGCGCGGCGGGCGGCTGGTGGCGCAGGGCAGCGTGGCCGACCTGCAGGCCGCAGCCGATTCGCAAACCGGCCGCTACCTGCTGCACGCCATGCGCCATCCGCTGCAGGCGCGGCGGGCGGTGGGCCCCCTCTCCCCCACCCTCTCCCGCGAGGGGAGAGGGAGCGAAACCGCCGTCGCCCTGCCTCCTGCCCCCCTCCCCCCCGGCGGGGGAGGGGCTGGGGGAGAGGGGGCTTGCGCCACGGGCGCCATGCCTGCGCCCCCCCTCTACCCAGCCCTCTCCCGCGAGGGGAGAGGGAGCGAAACCGCCGTCGCCCTGCCTCTTACCCCCCTCCCCTCCGGCGGGGGAGGGGCTGGGGGAGAGGGGGCTTGCGCCACGGGCGCCATGCCTGCGCCCCCCCTCTCCCCAGCCCTCTCCCGCGAGGGGAGAGGGGGCGAAGCCACCGCCGTCGCCCTGCCTCTTACCCCCCTCCCCCCCGGCGGGGGAGGGGCTGGGGGAGAGGGGGCGGCCCCCCTCGCCTGGCTCACCGTCCACGGTGCACAGCTGCACAACCTGCAACACGTCACCGCCCGCGTGCCGCTGTCGCGCCTGGTGGCCGTCACCGGCGTGTCCGGCTCGGGCAAATCCACGCTGGCGCGTGATGTGCTGCTCGCCAACGTCGCGGCCTGGGTGGCCCAGCGCCAGACCCAGGCCGGGCGCGCGGCGATGGACGCGGGCCACGCTCCGGCGCTGGTCGGCTGCACGGGCCTGTCCGGCTTTGAGACGCTGGACCGCGTGCTCGAAGTCGATCAAACGCCGATCGGCAAAACCCCACGCTCCTGCCCCGCCACCTACATCGGTTTCTGGGACACCATCCGCAAGCTCTACGCCGAAACGCTGGAAGCCAAGGCACGCGGCTACGCGCCGGGGCGCTTCTCCTTCAACACCGGCGCCGGTCGCTGCCCCGGCTGCGAGGGCCAAGGGATGCGCACCGTGGCCATGAGCTTTCTGCCCGACGTGAAAGTGCCTTGTGAGGTCTGCCACGGCGCGCGCTTCAACCCCGAGACGCTGGCCGTCACCTGGCGCGGCAAAAACATCGGCCAGGTGCTGCAAATGCCGGTGGATGAAGCGGTGGAATTCTTCGCCTCCATGCCCAGCATCGCCCACCCGCTGCAGCTCTTGCAGGATGTGGGCCTGGGGTATCTGACGCTCGGCCAGCCCAGCCCCACGCTCAGCGGCGGCGAGGCCCAGCGCATCAAGCTGGTGACGGAACTGACCAAGGTGCGCGACGACGTCGGGCGACGTGGGCAAAAAGCGCCGCACACGCTGTACGTGCTCGACGAGCCCACCGTGGGCCTGCACATGGCCGACGTGCACAAGCTGATCGCCGTGCTGCACCGCCTGGTCGATGGCGGCCACAGCGTGGTCGTCATCGAACACGACCTGGACGTGATCGCCGAGGCCGACTGGGTGCTTGACCTGGGGCCGGAAGGCGGCAGCGGCGGCGGGCGGATTGTGGCGGCGGGCACGCCGGAAGACCTGGTGCGGGCGGGCACGCACACCGGGGTGGCGCTGGCGCCGGTGCTGGCGCGGTAGTGATGGTTGGTGGGTTACTGCAAACAACGAAGAAAATCGGCGGTCTGACCCCTATTTCTTTGGGTTGGCGTTGTTGGAAAAAGAAAAAAAACCATAGCTGCTTGCGCTTGGTGGGTAAGGGTTAGAGGCCGATTTGATGGCAAAGATCAGCCGTTTTTGTCATCCTTGACGCCGCGTAACCAACCTGCGGCACCGTTGCGCGGCCTTTGCGGTAGGTAAAGGCCATTTTTCATGGTGTTTTTGGGCTCAACCCCTTACCCACCAAGCGCAAGCAGCTATTGTTTTTGAATGTTTTGTTCACCCCCCTCTGCTGCGGGTAAGCTGCTGTGCTTCCTACGCCAAGCCAAGCCAAGCCAAGCCAAGCCAAGCCAAGCCAAGCCAAGCCAAGTCAAGCCAAGCACACAGCCCATGAACATCCAACAACTCGAAAACGAACTGTGGGACGCCGCCGACCAGTTGCGCGCCAATTCCAAACTCACCGCCGCCGAATACTCCATGCCCGTGCTGGGGCTGATTTTTCTGCGCCATGCCGACAACCGCTTCAAAGCCTACCTGCCGCAAATCCAGGCCGGCATCCCCGCGCAAGTACCCGCCGCGCAGCGCGAAAACCTCATCCGTCTGGGCTTTACCGGCAAAGCCGCCATCTACCTGCCCGAAGCCGCCCGCTTTGACCGCATCGCCAGCCTGCCCCAGGGCGCGCAGGTGGGCGAAGTCATAGACACCGCCATGGACGCCATCGAGGCGCAATACCCCGTTTTAGCGGGCGCCCTGCCGCGCGGCTACGCAGCGTTTGAACCCGACCTGCTGGCCGAGCTGGTGAAAATTTTTGACCGCCCCGCCATCCAGGCCGCCACGGGCGATGTGTTTGGGCGCATTTACGAATACTTCCTGAACAAATTCGCCATGAGCGGCGCACAGGAAGGCGGCGAGTTTTTCACCCCGCCCTCGCTGGTGCGCATGATCGTCAACGTCATAGAACCCAGCCACGGCACCGTGCTCGACCCCGCCTGCGGCTCAGCCGGGATGTTTGTGCAAACCGGCCACTTCATCGAAGACGTGCGAAACAAAGTGGCCAACGACGCCGTCATCTTCCACGGCCAGGAAAAAAGCGACACCAACACCAAACTCGCCCGCATGAACCTGGTGGTGCACGGCCTGGATGCCAGCAACATCCACCAGGGCAACACCTTTTACGACCAGGTCGAAAAACTGATTGGCCAGTGCGACTTCGTCATGGCCAACCCGCCGTTCAACGTGGATGGCGTCGATACCAAAAAGGTTGAAAGCCAAGTCGATACGGTAGAAAACGGTGGCCGCCTGCCCTTTGGCCTGCCCGGGCTCAACGCCAAAACCGGCGCCATCAGCAACGCCAACAGCCTGTGGATACAGTACTTTTACGCCTACCTCAACGCCACGGGGCGGGCGGGCTTCGTCATGGCCTCCAGCGCCTCCGACGCGGGCAACAAAGACCGCGACATCCGCGAGCAACTGGTCAAAACCGGCCATGTGGACGTGATGGTGGCCATAGGCAACAAATTTTTCTACACCCGCAGCCTGCCCTGCACCCTGTGGTTCTTCGACAAAGGCAAACCCGCCGATGTGCAAGACCAGGTGCTCATGCTCGACGCCCGCAATGTCTATACCGTCGTCTCAGCGCGCTCGCACATCTTCAGCGAGGAGCAACTGGCCAACCTCACGGCCATCGTCTGGCTCTACCGGGGCGAGGACAAAAAATTCCGCGCCCTGGTCGCCCGCTACCAGCAGCAGGTAGGGCAGTGGCTGGGGCACCTGCCCGCACGCATCGCTGCCGACCATGCCGCCGTGCAGGCCCTGGCCGCGCCGCTGGCCGCCTTTGCGAAGGCTGCCACGCTGGCAGAACTCAACGCCGACACCGAGGCCGAGCAGCACATCAGCGCCGCGCAGTGGGATGCCTTCAAAGCCGAACTGACCCAGGCCCAGGCCGAAACCACCACCGCCGCTGAAGTAGAAAAGTTACTCAAAACCTGCAAGGAAACCGAAAGCGCCATTGCCCAGGTGGACGCCAGCCGCCACGCCGCCCAGGTGGCACTGCAAACCACGCTGGAGCAGCTCAGCCCCCAGCTCAAAGCCGCCAGCAAAACCCTGGAGGCGCGGCACAAGCAATGGCTCAAACTGCTGGATGCGGCAGAAAAAAACCTGCGCGCCCGCCAAAGCAAGGCTTGGGACGGCAAAGCCGCCCGCGAAGCCAAACGCGTCCTGCTGGCCGCAGATGCGAAGAAAAACGAAGCCCCCACGGTGCGCGACGAGGTGCTGGAGGCGCTCAAGCAAGCCGCCTACTTCATCGCCCAGGTGCATTGGCTGCACAGCCGCTTTCCAGAAGGCTATTACGCCGATGTGCCCGGCCTGTGCAAAGTCGTCACGCAAGACGACATCGCCGCCAACGACTACTCACTCACCCCCGGCCGCTATGTGGGCGTAGCCCCGGCGCAAGACGACGACGAGGAGGACTTTGCCGAAACCCTGCGGGCGATTCACGAGGAGCTGGCGGAGCTCAATGACAAAGCCGCCGAGCTGGCGGCGCGGATTGCGGGGAATTTGCAGGAGTTGGTGGGATGAGCACCCCCCCCCCAAACCACCCGACCCGCAAACCCGCCGCCGATCTGCTGCGCTCCTCGGCAGCGGAATACCTCACCTTCATTGCCGCCACGGGCGACAACCCGCAGTCGGTGGAAATGCGTTACGAGGACGAGAACATCTGGCTCACCCAAAAAATGATGTCTGCCTTGTACGACGTGACGGTGTCGGCCATCAACCAGCACCTCAAACGCATCTTTGCGGACGCAGAGCTGGAGCCAGCGGCAACCATTAAGAAATACTTAATCGTTCAATCCGAAGGCAGCCGAACCGTCCAGCGCGAGGTCGAGCACTACAACCTGCAAGCCATCATCGCGGTGGGCTTCAAGGTCAATAACGAACGCGCCGTGCAATTTCGCAAGTGGGCGGGGCAGATCGTCAAGGACTACACCATCCAGGGCTGGACGATGGATGTGGAACGCCTGAAAAAAGGCCACCTGTTCAGCGACGCATACTTTGACCGGCAGCTCGAATACATCCGCGAGATTCGCCTATCCGAGCGCAAGTTCTACCAAAAGGTGACGGATTTGTACGCCACCGCCTTCGATTACGACGCCAGTGCGCCAACCACGCGAGCATTCTTCGCCATGGTGCAAAACAAGCTGCATTGGGCCGTACATCGGCACACCGCAGCAGAAGTCATTGTGGCGCGGGCCGATGCCGAGAAAACACACATGGGGCTGACAAACTGGGAAGCCGCACCCCACGGAAAAATCGTCAAATCCGATGTGTTGGTGGCAAAGAACTATCTGGATACGCAAGAGCTGGATTACCTGCAACGCATCGTCAGCATTTATCTGGATTTTGCCGAGTTGCAGGCGGTGCGCAAAATTCCCATGTCCATGCAGGATTGGGCAAAAAGGCTGGATGGATTTCTGGAGTTCAACGGTAGCGAAATCCTCTCCGGCCCGGGCAAAATTTCACACGAACAGGCCAAATTGCATGCTGAAACCGAGTTTGAGAAATACCGCATCGTGCAGGACCGCTTGTTTGTCAGCGATTTTGATCGGCTGCTGATGCGGCTTGAAGGTGGCGAGGGAGGTGGGGAATGAAGGCGTGGATTGCGGGGAATTTGGAAGAGGTGGCGGGATGAGTTGGCGAGAGGTTCAGCTTGGGGATGGCATTCATGTGAAGCATGGTTTTGCCTTCAAGGGTGAATACTTCACTGCGGCTGGTGAGTACATGGTTCTCACGCCAGGAAATTTTCTTGAAAAAGGAGGGTTTCGTGTCCGAGATGGAAAAGAGCGTTTCTATCATGCCGACTTTCCAGAGGAGTACCTGCTTACAGACGGCGATCTGATTGTGGCAATGACTGAGCAGGGAGAAGGCCTGCTTGGTAGCGCGGCGCGGATTCCAGCAGAAGGGAGGTATCTGCACAATCAACGTTTGGGGCTTATTCAGATCACTGACTCGACGTTGCTAGACAAACGGTTTCTGTATTGGGTATTCAATAATGCAGAGGTGCGAGCACAAATTCGGGCATCAGCAACAGGGGCCAAGGTTAAGCACACAGCACCAGAGCGAATCAAAAAAGTTCGCTTGAAAGTACCAGAACTAAGCGAACAGCAGGTAATTGCGTGGGTACTAGATTCCTACGACGACCTTATCGCCACCAACCAGCGCCGTATTGCCTTGCTGGAAGAGGCCGCCCGCCGCCTCTACCGCGAATGGTTTGTGCATCTGCGCTTTCCGGGGCATGAGCAGGTGGCGGTCAAGGATGGGGTGCCGCAGGGGTGGGAAAAACTACCCCTTAGCGAAGTCGCAGAAATCACAATGGGGCAAAGTCCGGAATCAAAACACTACAACACTGATGGTGATGGTTTGCCTTTCCATCAGGGTGTAACAGATTTTGGTAATCGTTATATAAGCCACAAAACTCACACACGACAAGCAACGCGAATTGCTGAAGTTGACGACATTTTGTGCAGTGTTCGGGCGCCAGTTGGTCGCCTTAATATCACACGTGACAAAATAGCCATTGGGCGCGGCTTGTCTGCAATGCGTAGCTGCTCGGGTCATCAATCTTTGCTTTTTTATCAATTGAGCATTTTGTTTTTTGAAGAAGACATGATTGGTGGTGGCGCAATTTTTGCCTCAGTTGGAAAAAAAGAGCTTTTTGGTCAAATCATCCTGCAGCCAAGTGCTGAAATTGCAGAAAAATTTAATCAAATCGCAGCGGAAATAGATGCTCAAATAGAAAATCTTGATTCTCAAAACCGCCAACTCACCCAAGCCCGCGACCTGCTTTTACCCAAACTCATGTCCGGCCAATTGGATGTTTCCGGTATTGCCTTGCCCGAGGAGGTGGCTGTATGAGTCGCAAAGACTACTCCGAAGACCAACTCATCCAAGCCTCCACGGCGCAATTGCTGCACAAAGAGCTGGGCTGGGAGACGGTGTTGGCCCTGGACGAGGGCGGCTTTGGCCCAGGCAGCCTGCTGGGGCGGGCCTCAGACACCGAGGTGGTTTTGACCCGCGATGTGCTGGCCGCGCTGCAGCGCCTGAACCCCGGCCTGCCCGAGGCGGCCTACCAAAGCGCACTGGCGCAGGTGGTGCAGGGCGACATTGCCAAATCGCTGGTGGCGCAAAACCAGGAAAAATACCAACTGCTGCGCGATGGCGTGCCGGTGAAATACCGCGACGCGGCGGGGCGGCTGGTGGACAAGCGCCTGCGGCTGATCGACTTTGATGCGCCCAAAAACAACCGCTACCTGGCCGTGCGCGAGCTGTGGGTGCGTGGCAAGCTGTGGCTGCGCCGCGCCGATGTGGTGGGCTTTGTCAATGGGTTGCCGCTGGTGTTTATTGAGCTCAAGGGCTTTGGCGTGCACATCGACAACGCTTACAAGCAAAACTACAGCGACTATCTGGACACCATCCCGCAGTTGTTTCATTGGAATGCGCTGGTGATTCTCTCCAACGGGCACGACGCGCAATACGGGGCTATCACCTCCAGCAAAGAGCATTTTTACCGCTGGAAGCGCCTGGATGAGGATGCGCCAGAACCTGCCAAAGACCAGCCGCTGCTGCCGATTTTGCTGCGCGGCATGTTGCACCGAGAGCGCCTGCTGGACATGGTGGAGAACTTCACCCTGTTCGACGCCAGCGCGGGCAGCACGCACAAAATCGTGGCCCGCAACCACCAGTATCTGGGCGTGAATCGGGTGATTGACCGGCTGACCTGCACCGACCCCAAAGCGCAAGCCGAGGTGGCCGCCGGGCAGTTGGGCGTGTTCTGGCATACGCAGGGCTCGGGCAAGTCGTATTCCATGGTGTTTTTGACCGAGAAAATTCACCGCAAAATTTCGGCCGCGTGGACTTTTGTGGTGCTGACCGACCGCACCGAGCTCGACGAGCAAATCGCCAGCACCTACACCCACTGCGGCCGCGCCAACAGCAAGACCGACCAGGCCAAGAACGGCGTGGCCCTGCGTGAGATGCTGAGCGCCCAAAACCGCCGCTATGTGTTTGGCCTGATTCAAAAATTCCGCGAGCGGGTGCGCCAGCCTTATTCCGAGCGCGAGGACATCATCGTCATCAGCGACGAGGCGCACCGCAGCCAGTACGGGCGCCTGGCGCTCAATATGCGCAAGGGCCTGCCCAAGGCCAAGTTTTTGGGCTTTACCGGCACGCCGCTGATTGAATGCGGCGAGAAGCAGCTCACGCGCGAGGTGTTTGGCGACTATGTGTCGATTTACGACTTTCAGCGTGCCGTGGCCGATGGCGCCACGCTGCCGCTGTTTTACGAAAGCGCGGGCGAAAAGCTCAAGCTGATTGATCCCGAAGTGAATCGGCGCATCACTGAGCACATCGAGGCGGCCCGGCAGGCGGCCACCGCCAGCGACCCGTGGACGGAAGAAAAAGAGGACAAGATTTACCGCGAGCTTTCGCGCGACTACCCCATTCTGACCGCGCCCAAGCGCCTGAACCAGATTGCCACGCATTTGGTGGAGCATTTTCACCAACGCTGGCAGGTGGTGGACAACGGCGGCGGCAAGGCGCTGCTGGTGTGCCTGGACAAGCTTACCTGCGTGAAGATGCACGATTTGATCGTGGCCAAGTGGCAGGAGAAAACCGCCCAGTTGGATGCCGCCGTGCAGGCCGAAGAAACCTTGTTTGCCAGCCAGGGCAAGCAGCCCACAGCGCTTCTCAAGCAGCGCCGCGCCCAGGTAGAGTGGATGCACCAGACCGAATGCTGCGTGGTGGTGTCGCAAGAGCAGGGCGAGGTGGCGGAGTTTGCCAAGTGGCACAATTTCCGCGATGAGCCTTTGGACATCGCGCCGCACCGCGAAAAAATGGTCAAGCGCAGTCTGGAAAAAGAGTTCAAAAAACCTGAGCACCCGTTTCGCATCGCCATCGTCTGCGCCATGTGGCTGACGGGTTTTGACGTAAAAAGCCTGGCCACGCTCTACCTGGACAAGCCCATGCAGGGCCACACGCTGATGCAGGCCATTGCCCGCGTGAACCGCGTGGGTGGTGGCAAGAAGCACGGCCTCATCATTGATTACAACGGCATGATCAAAAGCCTGCGCAAGGCGCTGGCCACCTTTGCCCAGGGCGACCGCGCAGGCACCGGCAAGGGCGAGGGCGAGGCCGACACGGTGCGCGACGACAGCGAGGCGCTGGCCGAGTACGCCAACACGGTGCAGGCGGCGGTGCAGTTTTTATCGGGCTTGGGCTTCTCTCTGGGCGAACTGGTGGCCGCCGATGGCTTTGACAAGCAAAAGCTGCTGCTGCAAGCCACCGATCTGCTGTGCGCCAGCGCACAGCGGCGCAAGACCTTTACCGTGATGGTGCAGGAGGTGCAGCAGCGCCACCGGGGGCTCTTCCCCAACCCGCGCCTGGCCGAGTGGGCGGGTGAAGAAACCGCCCTGAGCGCCATCTACAGCAAGCTGCAGCAAGCGCGCACCGTGCCCGATGTGAGCGAGCTGCTGCAGGATTTGTACGAGGTGGTGGATACGGCGGTGGCCACGCACAGCCCGGCAGTGCATGAGCCAGCAGTGCGCCATGACCTGTCGAACATCGACTTTGAGCGCCTGCGGGCGGAGTTTGAGACGACGCCTTTCAAGCATGTGGCGACCCTCAATTTGATGGAAAAGATCGAGCAGCGCCTGGCGGCCATGGTGGCCGCCAACCCCACGCGGGTGGATTTGTACGAGCGTTATCAAGCCATCGTGCAGGAGTACAACCAGGACAAGGACGAATCCGTCATCGAAAAGCATATTGACGAGCTCACCAGCCTGGGGCAAGACATCAATGAAGAGGGCCGCCGCTACCTGCGCGAGGGCCTGGAAGATGAAGCCGAGCTGGCCGTGTTCGATCTACTGCAAAAAACCAGCCTGAACCCAAAGGAGCGCCAGGCCATCAAGGCCGTGGCGCAAAGCCTGCTGCCCAAGCTGCGCGATGGCCGCTACACCCTGGAGCGCCTGCGCAGCATGGCCACGGTGCAGGCGCAGATGCAGGAAGAAATCATCAAGCACCTGTACACCCATCTACCCGGCAATATCTACGCCCCCGAGGAGATCGACGTGAAGGCCGGGGCGCTGTTCAGCCATATTTACAGCTCCCGCGTGCATACGGGGGCGCTGGCGTACCACTAAATACACTGCTGCCCCCATGGAACATTCTTCTTCCCGGCTTCTGGCCGACGTGGATGCGCAGCTGGCGCAGTGGCAGGCGCAGGGCTTGCTGCGCCAGCGGCGCACGGTGCAATCGCCCTGCAGCGTGGCGCCGCAGGTGCAAGGCCAGCGGTTGCTGGCCTTTGCCAGCAACGACTATCTGGGCCTGGCCAACCACCCGGCGATTGCCGCCGCCCTGGCCGAGGGTGCGCAGCGCTGGGGTGCGGGCAGCGGCGCCTCGCACGTCGTCAGCGGCCACCTGCAGCCGGTGGCCGAGCTGGAAGAGGCCCTGGCAGCCTTCGTCGGGCGCGCGCAGGCGCTGTTCTTCTCCAGCGGCTACCTGGCCAATCTGGCGGCGCTGCCGGCGCTGCTCGAACGCGGCGACGTCGTCTTTCACGACAAGCTCAACCACGCCTCGCTGATCGACGCCGTGCGCCTGGGCCGCGCGCAGGACTGGCGCTACCCGCACGGCGACATGGCCGCGCTCGAACGCCTGCTGCAGCAGCACCGGGGGCGGCGCGCCATGATCGTCTCGGACGCAGTGTTCAGCATGGACGGCGACGTTGCCCCGCTGCGCCAGCTCTACGCGCTGGCGTGCGCGCACGATGCCTGGCTGGTACTCGACGATGCCCACGGCCTGGGCGTGCTCGGCCCCGGCGGCGCCGGCAGCCTGGCGCAGGCCGGCCTGCCGCCCGATCCGCGCATCGTGCACATCGGCACCCTGGGCAAGGCCGCCGGCGTGGCCGGGGCCTTCGTCGCCGGCGATGCGCGCGTGCTGCAGTGGCTGGTGCAGCGTGCCCGGCCCTATATCTTCACCACCGCCAGCCCGCCGGCCCTGGCCTGCGCGCTGCTTGCGGCCCTGCCCCTGGTGCAGGCGGGCGACGCCCTGCGCGCCCAGTTGCAGGCGCGCATCGCCCAGCTGCGCGCCGGGCTGGCCGGCAGCCCGTGGCGCCTGCTGCCGTCGGACACCGCCATCCAGCCGCTGCTGCTGGGCAGCAACGAGGCGGCGCTGGCGGCCTCGCAGGCGCTGCAGGCCCAGGGCCTGTGGGTGCCCGCCATCCGTCCGCCGACGGTGCCCGTGGGCAGCGCGCGCCTGCGCATCTCGCTCTCGGCGGCGCACAGCGCGGGCGATGTGGCACGCCTGCTGCAGGCGCTGCAGGGCTTGGCGCCATGACGCCGCCCTGCATCGCCCTGCACGGCTGGTGCTTTGGCCCCGGCGTGTGGCAGCCGCTGGCGGCGCTGCGCCCGGGCCTGCAGGCCCTGGCGCTGCCCGGCTACGACGGTGCCCCGGCCCCGGCCCTGCCCCGGCTCGACGCCCTGGCCCAGGCCGTGGCGCAGCGCCTGCCGGCGTCTGGCCCCGTCGATCTGCTGGGCTGGTCGCTCGGGGCGCTGGTGGCGCTGCAGCTGGCGGCCACGCAGCCGCAGCGCGTGCGCCGCCTGGTGCTGCTCGGGGCCACGGCACGTTTTCTTGCGGCCCCCGATCACCCGGGCGTGGCCGAGGCCACGCTGGCCGCCTTTGGCGACGAACTGGTGCGTGACCCGGCGGCCCTGCAGGCGCGTTTTGCCCTGCTCTGCGCCCAGGGCGAGGCCCCGGCCACGGCGCGGGCCCTGGTGCGCCAGCTGCGCTCCCAGGCCAGCGCCCCGGCCCCGGTGCTGGCCGATGGCCTGGCAGTGCTCGCCAGTGCCGATCTGCGCGCGCAGCTGCCAACCATCGGTCAGCCGACGCTGCTGCTGCATGGTGCGCACGATGCCTTGATGCCCGCAGCTGCCGCCCAGGCTGCGGCCCAGGCTTTGCCGCAGGGGCGCTGCCAGACCGTGGTTGGTGCGGGCCATGCCCTGCCGCTGTCGGCGCCCCCGGTGTGCGCGCAGGCGCTGGAGGCGTTTTTGGCATGAGCGCAGTGGTTTTGAAACAGCAGGTGCGCCAGGCGTTTGACGGCGCCGCCCGCAGCTACGACGCGGCCACGCCGGTGCAGCGCGCGGTGGGGCAGGCGCTGCTCGCGGCGCTGCAGGCGCAGCGCCCCGGCTGGCAGCCGCAGCGCCTGCTCGATGCCGGCTGCGGCACCGGCCAGGGCGCGCAGCTGCTGCAGGCCGCGTACCCGGCGGCGCAGTTGCTGCGCCTGGACTTTGCCCCCGCCATGCTGGCGTGCGCCGCGCCCGGGGTGCCGCTGTGCGCCGACCTGGAGGCGCTGCCGCTGGCGCCGGCCTGCATCGACCTGTACTGGAGCAGCATGGCCGTGCAGTGGTGCGACCTGGGCCGGGTGCTGCAGGAGGCGGCGCGCGTGCTGGCCCCCGGTGGCACGCTGGCGCTGTCCACCCTCGGGCCGGCCACTTTTGCCGCGCTCGACCGGGCTTTTGCCCAGGCCGACACGCACCCGCACCGCCTGGGCTTTACCGCCCCTGAGGCGCTGGCGGCGGCGCTGGCGGCGGCCGGCCTGCGCCTGGTGTGGCAGGCGCGGGCGCAGCACAGCGCCTGGTACGCCGATTTGGCCAGCCTGCTGCGCGCCATCAAGACGGCGGGCGCGCACACCGTGCCCGGGCGGCGCAGCGGCCTGCTCGGGCGCCGGGCCTGGCAGCGCGTGCAGGCCGATTACGAGCGCCTGCGCCAGCCCCAGGGGCTGCCGGCGCATTACGACGTGCTCAGCGTCATTGCCTGCCGTGACTGAAGAAAACGCCCGTTGGCAGCCGGTGCTGTGGCACCCACAGGCGCCGCCCAAACCGGCGCTGGGTGCGCTCTGCAACGGCTGCGGCCTGTGCTGCCTGGCCGAGCCTTGCCCGTTGGGGATGCTGCTGTCGCGCCGCCGCCAGGGCCCTTGCGTGGCGCTGCGCTGGAGTGAGGAGGGCCAGCGCTACCTCTGCGCCGCCGTCGCTGATGCGTCCGCCGGCCTGGGCGGGCGCCTGCGCGCGGCCTTGGCGCGGCGCTGGATTGGCGCTGGGGTGGGGTGCGATGCGCAGCTGGAGATTGGGCCCTAAATCAGCTTGCCATGCGGCAGGCTGGCCAGGCGCTTGAACATGCGCCGGCAGTAGCCGCTGACCCACAGGCATTTGTTGAGCTCATCCACCGGCAGCGGGCCGGAGACGACCACCAGGTCGTTGGCCTCGGCCACGGCGCCGGCAGCGCGCAGGCGCCGGCGCTGGTGGTTGGCCCAGGACTGGATGCGCGTCGGGTTGCCGTGCTGGCGCACTTCGCCAGTGAAAAGATCAAATGCAATCGCCACCAGGTCTGTTTTCAGCTTGAAACGCCGCTCGCCGGTGACGGCGCTGGGCGCGTCCTGCATGTCGTACAGGTAGTAGCTGCCGGCTTTGAGCTGGTATTGCATTTGCATGGTGGATCCCTCGGGTGGCGGCAGTCGGGCCGTGAGATCGGGCAACGGGCGGCAAAAGCCGGCTTGTTGCTGTATTTGTCCCCTTCTGGCGCCCTGCTGCGGGTGCCGGGATTGTGGCCTCTGTCAGGGGGGGCAGCAAGCAAACCAGGCGCAGTAGCCGTAACGTTTTGTGATTTGGCGCAGCCCCGGCCTATTCTTTGCGCAGGATGAAGCGCTGCGGCGCAGCGCTGGCGCCCTCGCGCTGCCACTGGCCCCGGATTTCGCGCCCGCAGCTGCCCTCGACCACGTCGCCCAGCCAGGTGGCGCTGATGCGCTGGCCGTCGTCGGATTCCTCCAGCGTCAGCGTGCCGCCGTCCACGTCGCCCGTGAGCTGGCTGCGCTGGCTGCCGCGCTGTACGCTGCCATGCACGCTCTCGGTCAGTTCGGGGTGGGGTGTGAGCTGCAGCTGCAGGCGCTGGCCCAGACCCGGCAGCTCGGCCTGCCAGCGGCCCAGCAGGTGGCGCTGCTGCAGCGCCTGTGCGGCGGGGCAGTCGGCCGCTGTGCTTTTGGGGAGTTTTTCGGCGCTAGCGCTTGCTGGGATTGCGCAAGCAGCTATCAAAACAAGAGTGAATAGGGGCTTCATGGCGGGCAATGAAAAAGCGCCCCGGACTGGGGCGCTGGTGGGTGTTTATGGGTGCCAGTGGGCGGTGGCGGGCTCAGGTGTATTCGGCCAGGGCCTTTTTCATTTTCTTCATGGCCGCCACTTCGATCTGGCGGATGCGCTCGGCGCTGACGCCGTATTCGGCGGCGAGCTCGTGCAGCGTCATGCCGCCGCTGCCGTCGTCGTTCACCTGCAGCCAGCGCTGCTGCACGATGCGGCGGCTGCGCTCGTCGAGGCTGGCCAGGGCGCTGGCGATGCCGTCGGTGGCCAGCAGGTCGCGCTGCTGTGCTTCGAGCATGGCGGTGGGCTCGTGTGCCTTGTCGGCCAGGTAGGCGATGGGGCCAAAGGCTTGCTCGCCGTCGTCGCTCGGGCTGGGGTCGAGCAAGATGTCGCCGCCGGACAGGCGCGTTTCCATCTCGATGACTTCCTCGCGCTTGACGCCCAGCTCCTGCGCCACGCGCTCGATCTCTTGGGGGTTGAGCGTGTCGCGGTGCGTGTCGGCGCCCTGGGCGTCGGCCTTGAAGCCCTGCTTCATCGAGCGCAGGTTGAAGAACAGTTTGCGCTGCGACTTGGTCGTGGCGACCTTGACCATGCGCCAGTTCTTCAGGATGTATTCGTGGATCTCGGCCTTGATCCAGTGCATGGCGTAGCTCACCAGGCGCACGCCCTGGTCGGGGTCGAAGCGCTTGACGGCCTTCATCAGGCCGACGTTGCCTTCCTGGATCAAATCGCCCTGCGGCAGGCCGTAGCCCAGGTACTGGCGCGAGATCGATACCACCAGGCGCAGGTGCGACATCACCAGGCGCCCGGCGGCGTCGAGGTCGTTGTGTTCCTTGAGGCGGCGCGCGTAGTCCTGCTCCTCCTCGGGGGTGAGCAGGGGCAGGCGGTTGACGGCGGAGATATAGGCGTCGAGATTGCCCAGCGCAGGCACCAGCGCCCAGGGGTTGGCGGGCGTGAGGGCCATGCTGGCGTTGCGGGTGGCAAGGGTCATGGTGGCAGTCCTTTTCTCGTCTCAGCGGGCATGTTAGCACTCTCTTGGAGGGAGTGCTAAAGCCAAAGTTCCGCACTGTTGAAGTCGGGGGTGTTGGAACTAAAATCAAGCCCTAGCGCTTGCTGGGTAAGCGTAACTAGCTATCAAAATCATAGTATGCAGAACTTTCCTGAAATCCCGGGCCTGCCGTGGCTGGCGGCGGTCAGCACCACGGTGGGCGATGCCGACGGCGCGCAGCGCCTGGCGCAGGCGCTGCTGGCGGCGCAGCTGGTGGCCTGTGTGCAGGTCGAGCCCATTGCCTCGCATTACCGCTGGCAGGGCGCACTGCAGGCCGAGGATGAATGGCGCCTGCTGTGCAAGACGCTGCCAGCGGCCGTGCCGGCGCTGCTGGCCTGGCTGCAGGCCGAGCACCCCTACAGCCTGCCGCAGCTGGTGGTGCAGCCGCTGCAGGCGAGCGTGGCCTACGCCGACTGGGTGCGTGCGGCGGTGGCGCTGCCTTGATGCTGCCCTGAGGGCGTAGCTCAGGCCGTCAGATCGACGTGCTGCAGCGTGCCGGCGCTGCCGTTTTCGTTCAGGTACACGCTGCTGGCGCGCACCGCGCCCAGGCTGCGGTTGTGGGCGTCGCGCAGGGCGAATTCGCTTTGCCCGGCGGTGAGTGAGAGTGCGCCCACGCCCAGCGCCTGCAGGCTGCGCAGCGTGCCGGGGCCGTCGGCGGTGGGCGTCCAGACGCGCAGCTGCGCAAAGACGCCGTCGCTCTCGTCGATCCAGCCGTTGCCGTCGTCGTCGTAGGCGGCGAGCTCGCTAAAGCCGTTGCCGCTGCCCGGGCCAAAGAGTTCGCTGCCGTTGTCGATCTGGCCGTTGCCGTTGCGGTCGAGTGCTAAAAAGCCCCGGTTGCCCGCCAGCAGGGGGATGTTTTCGGCCTGGCCGTCGCTGTTGAGGTCAAACTCAAACCGCAGGTCTTGCAGCTGCGCTGCCGTGCCGTCGAAGTTGATGACCAGCGGATCGGTCATGGGCGCCTGCGCATCGCCCAGGCGCAGGCTGATGCTGCTTTCCTCGCGGTAGCTGCGCTGCATGAGCAGGGCGACGCTGAAGCGGATCTCGCGCCCATCGGCAGTGCGTACCACGCCGGCGGCAGCGTATTGGGTGGTTTCGCTCTCTTGCACCACATGGTGTTCATCGTAGGCCAGGCCCCAGCCGGCGCTTGGCGGGTTGCTGGCCGCAGGGGAGGCAGCGGGTGCCGTGGTGGCGCTGGGCGTGAGCGCCTGCGCATCGACGATGTGGGCGCGCACGCCGGTCATTTTCTCGATCAGGTCGCTGGCCATGCGCAGCAGCGGCGGCAGTTGGTCGCTGCGGGTGCTGTCGTGGCTGGTGGTGGCTTGGGTGGCCTCGGGCGTGGCCTGCCGTGCCTGCTGCAGCAGGCGTCGCGCCTGGGGGCTGATCTGGGGCTGGTCGCTACGGGCGGTGGTTTCGGGCTGGGTGGGCGCGCGCGCTGGCGGGCGTTGGCCTACCCAGGCTTGCAGCCGGGTGCTGTGGGCCTCGGTGCGGCTGGCGCTGTGCTGGGATTGCCATTGCAAGGCGGAGGATTCAATGCGCATGGGTCACTCCATCGGGATGGGCGGATACCTCGGTATCGGCCCCCCGGCGGCGGGCTTAAATGGAGTCCCTGCTGCGCACCAGGGCTTCAAAGTCGGCCAGCGGCATGGGTTTGCCAAACAGATAGCCCTGGAACTGGCGGCAGCCGTGCGCTTGCAGCAGCTGGTGGTGGGCCTCGGTTTCCACGCCCTCGGCGACCACGCTCAGGCCCAGCTCCTGCGCCAGGGTGATGATGCTGCGCGCAATGGCCACGTCTTTGTGGTCGTGCAACATGCCGCGCACAAAGCCTTGGTCGATTTTTACCTGCGTCAGCGGCAGGCGTTTGAGGTAGCTCAGGCTGGAGTAGCCGGTGCCAAAGTCGTCGAGCGACAGGTGCAGCCCCAGGTTGCGCAGCACCTGCATGAGGGCGATCACGTCGTTGATGTCGTGCAGCAGCAGGCTTTCGGTCAGCTCCAGGGTGATGCTGGTGGGGGCGGCGCCGCTGCTGCGCAGCAGGGCCTGCAGCTTGGCAACGAAGTCGGCCTGGCGAAATTGGCGGGCGCTGACGTTGATGGAGAGCTTGAGGCTGGCCAGTTGCGGATCGTGGCGCCAGTGGCCTTGCTGCGCCAGGGCCTGCTCCAGCACCCACTGGCCCAGGGCCAGGATTTGCCCGGTTTCTTCGGCCAGGGGAATGAACAGCGCGGGCGAGACCATGCCGCGCTCGGGGTGCTGCCAGCGCAGCAGCACTTCGGCGCCGATGATGGCGCCGCTGGCGTTGATTTGCGGCTGGTAGAACAGCACGAATTGCTGCGTGCGCAGGCCCTGGTGGATGTCGGCTTGCAGCTGCAGGCGTTCGTTGACGGCGGTTTGCATCGCCGGGTCAAAAAAGCGCAGGGTGTTGCGCCCCTCCTCTTTGGCGCGGTACATGGCCAGGTCGGCCTGCTGCAGCAGCTCTTCGGTGCTGGTGTGGTTGTCGCGCAGCAGCACTGCGCCCATGCTGGCGCTGCAGTGGTGTTCTTGGCTTGCGAGCTGGTAGGGCTGGCGCAGGGCGTTGAGCAACTCATCGCCCAAGCGGCGCACCTGGGCGGCGGCTTCTACGGCATTGGCGTTCAAGCTGTGCAGCAGCAGCACGAATTCGTCGCCGCCCAGGCGGGCGACGGTGTCTTGTGCCCGTATGCCGCTTTGCAGGCGCTGGGCGACTTGCTGCAGCAGCAGGTCGCCCACGGCGTGGCCCCGGCTGTCGTTGAGGGTTTTGAAGTGGTCCAGGTCCAGGTACAGCAGCGCGGCGCACAGGCCGCTGCGCTGGTGGGCTGCTATGGCCTGCCCGAGCCGGTCGAGCAGCAGGCGGCGGTTGGGCAGGCCGGTGAGGGCGTCGTAGTAGGCGAGGTAGTCGGCGCGCTCTTCGGCCGCCTTGCGGGCCGAGAGGTCGATGTCCAGGCAGTACATCATCAGGGGTTGGCCGGGCGCCGCGATGCCCACATGGCTGGAGAACACATGCACCGGATGGCCGTTTTTGTGATGCAGGCGCAATTCGCCGGCGGGAATGGGTTGGCCGCTGCTGAACAGAGCGCTGGTGGCCTGGCGCACGGGAGTTTGCAGATCGGCGGGGATGATGAGTTCGAGCAGGCTGCGGCCCATGGCCTCGTCGGCGCTGTAGCCGTAGAGCTGCTCGGAGGCGCGGTTCCAGTACTGCACGCGCAGATCAGCGCCGTAGCCCTGCACGGAAATGGCTGGCACCTCGTCGAGCAGGTGGCGAAAGCGTTGTTCAGAGGCGCGCAGGGCGGTTTCGGCGGCGATTTCAGCGCTGCGGTCGCGGGCGATGAAGACCACGGCGGGCTGGCCATCGACCAGGCTGTCGAGCGGCTGGCAGCGGCCCTCAAAGTGGCGCAAGCCCTGCGGGGTGCGCAGTTGGTAGGAAAAATTTTCTACCTGCCGCTGCGCCAGGCTGCGCTGTATTTGGGCAACAAATTGCGCCGCTTCCTCGGGCGGGAAGTAGTCCGACAGGTAATGCCCGACCACGTCGCAGGCGGGCACGGCCAGGTGGTCGTCGTGGTGTGTGAGCACCTCCAGATAGCGGCCCTGGGCATTGAGCAGCAGCACCACATCGGGGATGGAGCGCGTGAGCGCCTGCAGCCGTGCAGCTTTGTCGGCCAGTTGCTGCGCTGTTGCCAGGCGCTCTTGCGCGTCGTGCATCAGGGCGCCGAGCAAAGCGGTGGCGAAGGTAAAGGTCAGCAGGTAGGGCAGGACTTTTTCGGCGTCGAGGGGAATGGCGCCTTCAGGGGCCAGGCCGTAGAGCAGGCCCAGGCCCGCCATGTGCAGCAGCAGCCCGAAGTTGAGCAGCGGCCACAGCCCCACGCCCCACCAGCCGTTGGCGCGCGCCTGGCGGTAGAGCAGGCCGGCGGCGTAGCTGCCAAAAATCATCGCCAGCCCCGCCACCAAGCCGCTGCCGCCCAGGGCCAGGCGTGTGCCGGCGGCGATGGCGGTGGCAATCGTGGCAGGCAGCGGCCCGGCAAACAGGGCCACCATGCTCAGGATGACCGAGCGCGGGTCTATCAGCACCCCGGGTGCGGGCTGCAGCGGCTGCAACATGCCCAGAGCGCAAATGCCGCCAAAGAGCAGGCCGGTTAAAACCCGACCGAGCAAAGGCCGGTGCTGCCAAAAGCGCACCCCCACGCTGTGGACGAAACACAGCGCCAGCAGCAGGGCCAAGCCTCGAATCAATTCCAGCAGCATGGTGCTTTCGGTGATGGTGCAACAGCGGCCATCATGCGGCAAACCACTGGGTGGGTAAAGGGTACAGATTGAAGATGCATCCCCAATCTGGTGTGAAAGTTCCTTGCAGTGTGCTTACGCCAGCAGCGCCTGCGCAAATTCGCGTGCGTTGAAGGTTTCCAGGTCTTGCACGCGCTCGCCAACGCCGATGAAGTACACCGGAATGGGGCGCTCTTGCGCAATCGCCGCCAGCACGCCGCCCTTGGCCGTGCCGTCGAGCTTGGTGACGATCAGGCCGGTGAGCTGCAGCGCATCGTCGAAGGCGCGCACCTGCGCCAGGGCGTTCTGGCCGGTGTTGCCGTCGATCACCAGCAGCACCTCGTGCGGCGCGCTGGCGTCGGCCTTGGTGACCACGCGTTTGATTTTTTGCAGCTCCTGCATCAGGTGCAGCTGGGTGGGCAGGCGCCCGGCGGTATCGACCAGTACCACGTCCTTGCCGCGTGCGCGCCCGGCGCTGACGGCGTCGAAGCTGACGGCGGCCGGGTCGCCGCCTTCCTGGCTCACGATCTCGACCGTGTTGCGCGTGGCCCAGACGCCCAGCTGCTCGCGCGCGGCGGCGCGGAAGGTGTCGGCTGCGGCCAGCAGCACGCTTTGGCCGCTGTCGGCCAGGTGTTTGGTGAGCTTGCCGATGGAGGTCGTCTTGCCGGCGCCGTTCACGCCCGCGACCATGATGACGGTGGGCTGCTGCGCGCCAATGCACAGCGGTTTTTCCAGCGGCCGCAGCAGGTCGGCCAGGGCGTCGGCCAGCAGCGTCTTGACGGCGGCGGGCTCGGTCGCCTTGGCCTCTTTCACGCGGCGCTTCAAGTCCTGCAGCAAATGTTCGGTGGCCTTGACGCCGGTGTCGGCCATCAGCAGGGCTTCTTCCAGCTCCTCGTACAGCGCATCGTCGATCTTGGTGCCGGTGAACACCGTGGCGATGGAGCTGCCGGTTTTGCGCAGGCCGGCTTTGAGGCGCTCCATCCAGCCCTGGCGCGCATGGGCTGTTTCGGGCTTGGCGCTGGGCTCGGGGGCGCCGGGCAGGGCGGCGGCTTCGGGGGCGGCGGGGGCCGGCGCAGGCACTGCAGCACCAGCGGCGGTGCTCGCAGGGGCGGCGGTGGTGGGGGCGTCGCCGGGCAGCGGCGGTTTTTTCTTGAAAAAGCTGAACATTGCGGGGTTCTTAGAATCCAGGGATTCTATGAAAACCGCATACCCCCTCCTGGCCCCTGTGGCCTTGGCCGCTTGGCTGGCGGCCCCTGCAGCCTGGGCGCAGGCCCAGCCCTCGACCTCTGCCGCACCTGCGCCGGTGTCTGCGCCGCTGGTGCAGCACTTCACGCTGCGCAACGGCATGGAGCTGTTCGTGCGCCCGGACCACCGCGCGCCGACAGCGGTGCACATGCTGTGGCTGCGCGTGGGCGCCATGGACGAGGTCGATGGCACCTCGGGCGTGGCGCACGCGCTCGAGCACATGATGTTCAAGGGCTCGAAAAAGCTCGGCGCGGGCGAGTTCTCGCGCCGCGTGGCCGCCCTGGGCGGGCAGGAAAACGCCTTCACCAGCTGGGATTACACCGGCTACTACCAGCAGATTCCGGCGCCGCGCCTGCCCGAGGTGATGCAGCTCGAAGCCGATCGCTTTGCCCACAACCAGTGGCCCGACGCCGAGTTCCGCAAGGAGATCGAGGTCATCAAGGAAGAGCGCCGGATGCGCACCGAGGACAGCCCGCGCGCGCGCCTGATCGAGCAGCTGTACGCCGCCAGCTTCGTCGCTGCGCCCTACCACCGCCCCATCATCGGCTGGATGGGCGACCTCGACGCCCTCACGCCCGACGACGTGCGCCAGTTCCACCAGCGCTGGTACGTGCCCGGCAACGCCGCCGTGGTGGTGGCCGGCGACGTCGAGCCGGCGCAGGTGCGCGCCTGGGCCGAAAAATACTATGGCCGCCTGCCCGTGCGCGCCCTGCCGGCGCGCAAGCCCCGGCCCGAGCCGCTGCAGCAGGGCCTGCGCCGCATCGAGGTCAAGGCGCCGGCCGAGCAGGGCTACGTCGCCCTGGCCTTTCACGTGCCGCGCATCAGCCGCGTGCAGGGCATGGACGCGCAAGACCGCGACGCGCTGGCGCTGCTGGTGCTGTCGGCGGTGTTGAGCGGCTACGACGGCGCGCGCCTGGAGCGCGCCCTGACCCAGGGCGCTGCGCGCGTGGCCGACAGCGCTGACAGCGGCGCCTCGCTGCTGGCGCGCGGGCCCGGCCTGTTCATGCTCACCGGTGTGCCCGCCGCTGGCAAGACGGCAGCCGAGGTGGAGCAGGCGCTGCGCGCCCAGGTGGCGCGCGTGGCCGAAGAGGGCATTACGGAAGAAGAGCTGGCGCGCGTCAAAGTCCAGTGGCAGGCCGAGCAGGTGTACGCCAAGGACTCCGTCATGGGCCAGGCGCAAAGCCTGGGCAGCTACTGGGTGCTGGGCCTGCCCAGCGATGCCGAAGATCAGCTGCTGGCGGCGCTGCGCGCCGTCACGGTGCAGCAGGTGCAGGCCGTGGCAGCCAAATACTTTGGCGACGACCAGCTCACCGTTGCCACCTTGCTGCCCCAGCCCCTGCCCGCTGGCGCCAAAACCGCCCCTGCAGCCGCCGCCCCTGCGGGCCGCGTGCACTGAGAAAGATCCGTTATGACTATGAAAAAGATAGCTGCTCGCGCTTGTCTGGCGTGCGTTACCTGGCTTTTTGGCCTGCAAAATGCGTGGGCGCTGCTGCCCATCGAGCATTGGCAGCAGGACAGCGGCGCCCAGGTCTGGCTGGTGCACAGCCCCGGCATCCCGATGGTGGACGTGCAAATTGCCTTTGACGCTGGCAGCCGGCGCGACCTGCCAGCCCAGGCCGGGCTGGCGCAGGCCGTGGCGCTGATGTCGTCCAAGGGCGTGGCAGAGCAGGGCGCGGCGCCGGCGCTCGACGAAAACCAGCTTGGCGCCGCCTGGGCCGACCTGGGTGCGAGCTTTGGCGCCAGCGCCGGGCGCGACAGCTTTGGCTACGCCCTGCGCACCCTGACCGAGCCCGACCTGCTGGCGCGCGCGACGCAGCTGGCGGCGCGCCAGATTGCAGCGCCGAGCTTCCCCGCCGCCGTGTGGGAGAACGAACGCCAGCGCTGGGGCGCAGCCATCAAAGAGTCCTACACCCGCCCCGGCCCGGTGGCGGCGCGCGCCTTTGCCCAGGCGGTGTACGCCAGCCACCCCTACGGCGCGCGGCCCAGCCCCGAGAGCCTGGCGCAGATCGCCGTGGCCGACATGCAAGGCTTTCATACCCGCTTTGTGCGCCCCTGCCGGGCGCGCATCAGCCTGGTGGGCGCGCTCGATAAAGCGCAGGCCCAGGCCCTGGTGCAGCAGCTGCTCGCCGGCCTGCCCGCTGGTGGCGACTGCCCCGCCCTGCCTGCCGTGGCCGATGCCCCCGATCTGGCGCAGGCGAGCGTGCACCACATACCGTTTGCCGCCGCGCAGGCGCAGGTGCTGATCGGCCAGGTTGGCATCGCGCGCAACGACCCCGATTTTCTGGCCCTGCTGCTGGGCAACCACATCCTGGGTGGCTCGGGCCTGGTCTCGCGCCTGACCGAGGAAGTGCGTGAAAAGCGCGGCCTGAGCTACAGCGTGTACAGCGATTTTTCCACCGGCCTGAACCGGGGCGCCTTCGTCATCGGCCTGCAGACGCGGCCCGACCAGGCGCAGGAGGCGCTGGCCGTGGCGCGGCGCACGCTGGCGCGCTACGTCGCCGAAGGCCCGACCGAGGAGGAGCTGCGCGCGGCCAAGGCCAACCTCATCGGCGGCTTTGCGCTGCGCATCGACAGCAACCAGAAGCTGCTGGCGAACGTCGCCAACATCGCCTGGAACGGCCTGCCGCTGGACTACCTGGAGCACTGGACGCAGCGCCTGCAGGCGCTCACGCGCGAGCAGGTGCGCGCCGCGCTGCAGCGCCACCTGCAGCCCGAGCGCATGGCCACCGTGGTGGTGGGAGGCCAGCCATGAGCCGCCCGCCCGCCAAAGCCGCGCCCGCCCGCCCAGCGGCCCACCGGGGTGCGGGCGAGGTGCGCATCATCGGCGGCCAGTGGAAGCGCCAGCGCCTGACGGTGCCCGAGCGCCCCGGCCTGCGGCCCACGCCCGACCGCGTGCGCGAGACGCTGTTCAACTGGCTGGGCCAGGATTTGACGGGCTGGCGCTGCCTCGATGCCTTTGCCGGTACCGGCGCCTTGGGGCTCGAAGCCGCCTCGCGCGGCGCAGCCGAGGTGCTGCTGGTGGAGCAAGACGCCGGCCTGGCCACCAGCTTGCAGCAGCAGCGCGAGCGCCTGCAGGCCGCCAACGTGCGGGTGCAGCGCGGCGACGGCCTGGCGGCGCTGCAGCGCAGCCCGGCGGCCAGCCTGCACCTGGTGCTGCTCGACCCGCCCTTTGGCCAGGCGGCGCTGTTTGCGCCGGCGCTGGCCGCTGCCGTGCCAGCATTGGCGGCCGACGGTTTTATCTACCTGGAGGCGCCGCAGCGCTGGGACGACGCCGCCCTGGCGGCGCAGGGCCTGCAGCTGTACCGCCACCTCAAGGCCGGGGCGGTGCACGCGCACCTGCTGCAGCGCCTGCCGCTTGCTATCTAATTAATAGCTGCTGGCGCTTGCTGCATAAGCGTTAGTGGCCTTTTTGTCCTGCATATGGAGCTGCCATGGCGCCCGTGATTGCCGTCTACCCCGGCACCTTTGACCCCATCACCCTGGGGCACGAAACCCTGCTGCGCCGCTGCACGGCGCTGTTTGACGAGGTCATCGTCGCCGTGGCGGTGGCGCACCACAAGAAAACCCTGTTCAGCCTGGACGAGCGCCTGGCCCTGGTGCGCGCTGCGCTGCACGATTGCCCGCAGGTGCGGGTGCTGCCGTTCGACGGCCTGGTGACGCACTTTGCCGCCGCCCAGGGCGCGCGCGCCATGGTGCGTGGCCTGCGTTCGGGCACGGATTTTGACTACGAGTACCAGCTCGCTGACATGAACCGCCAGCTTGTGCCCGATGTGGAAACCGTGTTCCTCACGCCCGATGCGCGCTACCAGTCGATCAGCAGCACCCTGGTGCGCGAGATTGCCAAGCTCGGCGGCGCGGTGGAAAAATTTGTCTCGCCGCCCGTGCTGGCACAGCTGCAGGCCAAGTTCAAGGCGTAGCCGCCGGTGCGGGTGGGCTCGTCAGCAGGCTGCGCACCTCGCGCACCTGGGGCGTGGTGCGGGCGATGATCTCGGCGCGCGTCTTGTCGGCGGGCGACTGCACCTGGCCGCGCAGCAGCACCGAACCGTGCAGCGTCTGCACCTCGATCAACGGCGCTGACGGCAGGCGCTCTTGCACCAGCTGTGCCTTGATGCGCGTGGTGATGGCGGCGTCGTCGATGAAGTCCACCTCCTCGTGCGCGGGCAGGGCGCTGGTGCAGGCCGCCAGCAGCAAAAAAATGGGGGTCAGATTCCAATTTCTCCGTCCGGGCATGGCGCTCATCCGCAGCGGGTGCAATGGGGGTCTGACCCCCATTTTTCCAATGTTTCTGATTTGTGCGGGCCGCAGACTTTGCAGTCGGCCTGGCGCGGGCTGCGCAGGCTGCTCCACTGCAGGCTGCGGCCATCGAGCAGCAGCAGGCGCCCGGCCAGGCTCTGGCCAATGCCGGCGATGAGCTTGAGCGCCTCGGCCGCCTGCACCGCGCCGATGATGCCCACCATGGGCGCGAACACGCCCATGGTGGCGCAGGCCACTTCCTCGAACTGCGCCTCGGGGTCGAACAGGCAGGCGTAGCAGGGCGACTGCGCATCGCGCGGGTCGAACACGCTCACCTGGCCATCAAAGCCGATGGCCGCGCCCGCCACCAGCGGCACGCCGTGGCGCACGCAGGCGGCGTTGATGGCCTGGCGCGTGGCGTAGTTGTCGCTGCAGTCGAGCACCACGCTGGCGCCGGGCAGCAGGCGCTCGAGCAGGGCGGCGTCGGCGCGCGCCTGCAGCGCCTGCACCTGCACCCCGGGGTTGAGCGCCTGCACCGCCTGCGCCGCCGAGGCCACCTTGGGCTGGCCCACGCGCGCCGTGCTGTGCGCAATCTGGCGCTGCAGGTTGGTCAGATCGACCACGTCGTCGTCCACCAGGGTCAGGCGGCCAACGCCGGCGGCGCCCAGCAGCAGGGCCACGGGCGAGCCCAGGCCGCCGGCGCCGATCACCAGGGCATGGGCGGCGAGAAAGCGCTCCTGGCCCTCGATGCCGATGTCGTCGAGCAGGATGTGGCGCGAGTAGCGCAGCAGTTGGTCGTCGGTCATGAACAGCCTTGAAGCAAAAAGCCGGGCGGGCGCCCGGCTGGTGGTGGGAAGGAGAGGGTGAGGGCTTATGCCTCTTTCTTATTCCTCTTTCTTTTCTTCCTTGCGCTCGGTCAGGGTCTTGCTGACCTGCACCGGCTCGCCCTTGAGGCGGTGCAGCGCCTGGGTGAGCTGGAAGTCCTTGTCGGTGCCGAACTCGGGCAGCTTGCGGCCAGCCGGGTTCTTCTTGATCTCTTCTTCCAGGCGCTTGCGCGCTTCCTCGCGTGCTTCTTCGCGCGCCTTGTCCTGCTCGGGGCTGAGCTGCTCCTGGCCCTGGCCGGTGCCCAGGTGCTTTTCCAGATCGGCTTCGCGCGTGCGCAGCACGGCATAGACGTCGCCCTCGGCGGTTTCATCGACCATCACGTCGGGCACGATGCCCTTGGCCTGGATGGAGCGGCCGCTGGGCGTGTAGTAGCGCGCGGTGGTGATTTTGATACCGGTGTCCGGGCCCAGCGGGCGCACGGTCTGCACCGAGCCCTTGCCAAAGGTCTGGCTGCCCATGAGGGTGGCGCGCTGGTGGTCCTGCAGCGCACCGGCGACGATCTCGCTGGCCGAGGCCGAGCCTTCGTTGACCAGCACCACCAGCGGCACGCTCTTGAGCGCCGCCGGCAGGCGCTTGAGCGGATCGCCCTGGCCCCGGCGCGTGTAGAAGCTGGGCGTGGCCTTGTAGGTGGCCTTGCTGTCGGCGAGCTGGCCGTTGGTGGAGACGACGGTGACGTTCTCGGGCAGGAAGGCGGCCGAGATGGCGACGGCTGCGTCGAGCAGGCCGCCCGGGTCGTTGCGCAGGTCGAGCACCAGGCCCTTGAGCTTGGGCTCTTGCTGGTAAATCTCTTCGACCTTGCGCACGAAGTCGTCCACCGTGCGCTCCTGGAACTGCGACAGGCGAATCCAGGCGTAGCCGGGCTCTATGACCTTGCCCTTGACGGATTGGGTCTTGATTTCTTCGCGCGTGATGGTCACGGGGAAGGTGCGGTTCTCGTCCTTGCGGAAGATGGTCAGCAGCACCTTGGTGCTGGGCTCGCCGCGCATCCGCTTGACGGCTTCGTTGAGTGTCAGGCCGCGCACGGCGGTGTCGTCGATCTTGGTGATGAGGTCGTTCGTCTTGAGGCCGGCGCGGTAGGCGGGCGAGCCTTCGATGGGCGAGACGATCTTGATGAGCCCGTCTTCCTGCGTGATCTCTATGCCGACGCCGACGAACTTGCCCGTCGTGCCTTCACGGAATTCCTTGAAGGTCTTTTTGTCGAAATACTGCGAATGCGGGTCCAGGCTGGAGACCATGCCGGCAATCGCGTCGGTGATGAGTTTCTTGTCGTCCACCGGCTCGACGTAGTCCGTCTTGATGAGTCCAAAGACGGCCGAGAGCTGCTGGATTTCTTCCAGCGGCAGCGGCGTGACGGTGCCGCGCGCCACGGTTTGCAAAGACACGGTGGTCAGCGCACCGGCGAACACGCCGACCGAGATCCAACCTGCGATTTTCAATTTCTGGCCCATAAAAACACCTGCGTTAGCGCTGCAAACATGCAATATGCATTGGAAGGGGCACGCCGGCCCAGGTTCCCGGCGGGCGTGCCAAAGGCGATCCGGACCTCAGGCTTTGCCTTGCGCGGCCACGGCGGCGGCGGCGCGTGCTGCGGCTTCGGCGTCGCCCAGATAGTAGTGGCGAATGGGTTGGAGGTTCTCGTCGAGCTCATATACCAGCGGAATGCCGTTGGGAATGTTCAGGCCGACGATGTCGTTGTCGGAGATGCCGTCGAGGTACTTGACCAGGGCGCGGATGGAGTTGCCGTGCGCCGCCACCACCACGCGCTGGCCGCTGCGGATCGCCGGGGCGATGGCATCGTTCCAGCACGGCAGCACGCGCGCCACGGTGTCCTGCAGGCATTCGGTCAGCGGCACCTGCGTGGGGGCCAGGGCGGCGTAGCGGCGGTCGCCACGCTCGCTGCGCGCGTCGCCCGCTTCGAGTGCCGGCGGTGGCGTGTCGTAGCTGCGCCGCCACACCAGCACCTGCGCGTCGCCGTACTGGGCTGCCATGTCGGCTTTGTTCAGGCCCTGCAGCGCGCCGTAGTGGCGCTCGTTCAGGCGCCAGTCTTTGCGCACGGGCAGCCAGGTGCAGTCCATCTCGTCGAGCGTGTGCCACAGGGTGCGGATGGCGCGCTTCAAGACGCTGGTAAAGCACAGGTCGAACGCATAGCCCTCGGCCTTGAGCAGACGGCCGGCGTTTTGCGCCTGCTCGACGCCCGTGGGCGTGAGATCGACGTCGGTCCAGCCGGTAAAGCGGTTTTCAAGATTCCAGGTCGATTCGCCGTGGCGGATCAAAACAAGCTTGTACATGGGGAAAAAGCCTCAGGGATAAAGAAATTGGGCGACGCAGGTCAAAACCCGGCATTTTAGAATCGCACGGTTTGCCAACCCCAAGGATTGACGTGAATTTCATCATCGAGAACTGGTATCTGTTCTTTATGGCCCTGGCTTCGGGCGCCATGCTGCTGTGGCCGGTGCTGCGCGGTGGCGCCGGGCTGGGCCTGTCCAGCGCCCAGGCGGTGCAGCTCATCAACCGCGAAAAAGCCGTGGTCATCGACGTCTGCGAGCCCGAGGAATTTGCCGCCGGCCACATTGGCGGCGCCAAGAACGTGCCGCTGGCGCAGCTCGAAGAGCGCCTGCCCGGCCTGGTGAAGAACAAAACCCTGCCGCTGATTTTGGTCTGCGCCAAGGGAATGCGCGCCCAGCGCGCCAGCGCCGTGGCACAAAAGCTCGGTTACGACAAAGCCCAGCCTCTGGCCGGCGGCCTGACCGCCTGGCGCGAGGCCAATCTGCCCGTGGAGAAAGGCTAAGCCATGCAACACGTGACCATGTACACCACCGCCGTCTGCCCGTACTGCACCCGCGCCAAGCAGCTGCTGAAGGCGCGCGGCGTCGAGCACATCGAGGAAGTTCGCATCGACCAGGACCCGGCCGAACGCCAGCGCATGATGGAGCGCACCGGCCGGCGCACCGTGCCGCAGATTTTCATTGGCGAGACCCACGTCGGCGGCTGCGACGACCTGCAGGCGCTCGACGCCAGCGGCGGCCTGCAGCCCCTGCTGCAAGGCTGAGGCCCGGTTGCCAGGCGGCATAATGCGCCGCTGAAGTGCCCGCTGCGGGAGCCACTCCCCGGCGGGCTTTGTTTTATCCACTCCACTGCCCAATCCATACCATGGCCGAGCAAGACACCCCCGTTTTCCAGATTCAGCGCGTTTACCTCAAGGACCTGTCGCTTGAGCAGCCCAACTCGCCCGCCATCTTGCTCGAACAGCAGCAGCCGAGCGTGGACATCCAGCTGGCCGTGCAGGCCGAGAACGTGGCCGACGGCATTTTTGAAATCTGCGTCGTCGCCACCGTGCAGACCAAGATCGAAGACAAGACCGTGTTCCTGGTCGAAGCCAAGCAGGCCGGCATTTTTGAAATCCGCAACGTGCCCGAAGAGCAAATGGGCGCCGTCATCGGCGTTGCCTGCCCGCAAATCATCTACCCCTACCTGCGCGCCAGCGTGGCCGACACCATCACCCGCGCCGGCTTCCCGCCCGTGCACCTGGCGGAAATCAACTTCCAGGCCATGTACGAGCAGCAGCAAGCCGCCCAGGCCGAAGCCGCCAACGCCACGGCGCAGTAAGCCAATTGGGAGGCAAATGGGCCTGATGAGCAGCATGTCTCAGACGCCTTCCCCCTCTGGGGGAAGGTAGGGATGGGGGCTGCTGGCGCACCATGAGCGCTGAAGATGCGCCCCCGCCGCTGGCCCCCACCCCAACCCTCCCCCAGCGGGGGAGGGAGTCAGAAGCACTGAGAGAAGCACTGAGGCGGCTTTCTGCGTAGTAAAAAAGCCTCCAGCCCTTATTCATCAAGCGCTAGCAGCTATGAAAATTGTAGTGATTGGCGCCGGCGCCTGGGGCACGGCGATGGCCCTGAGCGCCGCCGCCCACCCCGGCGGCCACCACGTCACCCTGTGGGCGCGCGACCCGGCCCAGGCCGCCGCTCTGCAGGCCGAGCGTGCCAACGCGCGCTACCTGGCCGGCGTGCATTTCCCCCCCTCCTTACATATTGCTGGCGGTGCCTGGGCGCCGCTGCTCGCTGGCGCCGACCTGCTGGTGCTGGGCACGCCCATGGCGGCGCTGCGCGGCTGGTTGCAGCAGCTCGCAGGCAGCCCCGTGCCCGTGGCCTGGCTGTGCAAAGGTTTTGAGGCCCAGCAAGGCGCGGACGGCCCCGGCCTGCTGGCGCACGAAGTCTGCGCCCAGGTGGCGCCCGGCCTGGTGGCGGGGGCCCTGAGCGGCCCGAGCTTTGCGCTCGAAGTGGCGCGCGGCCAGCCCACCGCCCTGGTGGCCGCGAGCGCGCACGCGCCGCTGCGTGAGCTGCTGGTGCAGGCCTTTCACAGCCCGCAGCTGCGCGTGTACGCCAACGACGACCTGGTGGGCGTCGAAGTCGGCGGCGCCGTCAAGAACGTGCTTGCCATCGCCACCGGCCTGTGCGACGGCCTGCAGCTGGGTCTGAACGCCCGCGCTGCCCTCATCACGCGCGGCCTGGCCGAAATGACGCGCCTGGGCCTGGCCCTGGGCGCGCGCACCGATACCTTCATGGGCCTGTCCGGCCTGGGCGACCTGGTGCTGACGGCCACCGGCGACCTCTCGCGCAACCGCCGCGTCGGCCTGCTGCTGGCGCAGGGCAAAACTCTGGACGAGGCCGTGCAATCGCTCGGCCACGTGGCCGAAGGTGTGTACTGCGCCCGCACCGTGGCGGCGCGCGCACGCGCCCTGGGTGTCGATATGCCCCTGGCGCACGCCGTGGTGCAGCTGCTCGACGGCCAGCTGGCAGCACGCGACGCCGTACACCGCCTGATGGAGCGCGATCCGCGCGGGGAATAAAAAAACCGGACGGCTGTCCGGTTTTTGGCGTGGTGAACGCTGGGTTTAGAAGCGGTAGGTTGCGCCGATGCGGATGACCGGGTACCACTTGTACTTGCTGACCTCGTCATCGAGCTCACGGCGCTCTTTTTGCACGCGGTCATTGCCCCAGTACGCCTGCATTCCAGGGGAGACTTTGTAGTCGGTGCTGTACGCGCCGTAGCTTGCGCCCAGATCGGCAGCAAACGACAGGCCCTTGCCGGCCTGCGGGCCAAAGCCCCAGCCAATGCCCAGGTAGGGGCGCACGTCTTTGGAGCGAATTTCGCCCTCGACCCATTCGCCGGGCAGCACGTCCGAACCAGGCTTGGCAACGCCACGGGCATTGATCTTGTCACGCCCCAGGAACAGGCCGCCCGTCAGGCGGAACTGGCTGGCGACGAAATAGTCGGCGAACAGACCCACCGAGGAAAACTTGAGCTTGCCGTCGTACTTGACGGAGCCGGCGTCAAAGTTGCGGCTGTAGTCCAGGAAGTTGATATCGCCGCGCAGGTTGAAGTTGCTGAAATGGTGCGCGTAGCCAAGGGTCAGGCCCGTGGTGCCGATTTGCCCGTAAGCGGTTTGGGCGCTGGCGGCACCAGCGCCGCACAGTGCAGCCGCAGCGGCCAGAGCAAGAACGAGTTTCTTCATGGTTGGTTCCGATAGGTAATAAGACGTAGCCATTGTCTTGGCTTTCCACATCGTGACAATGCGCTTACACAGGATGTGTATTTTTGGAGTCACAGCGTAAGCCCGGGTTCAGCCGGGTGGGCCTGTGCTGTAGGCAGTCCTGCCAGCAGCATGTCCACCATGCGATCGACATGCTGTGCCAGCGGCAGGCGCTCGAACCAGGGGTCATCGCCCGATGTAATGCGCAGCGCCGTGACGCCGTGCAGCGCTTCCCACAGCAATTGGGCCGCGCAGTCGATAGCGCTTTGTGGCACCACTGGGCCATTGGGGACTTGCAGCAACTGCGTTGCAAGCAGGCGTGCCAGGGCGTAGGCATCTTCGCTGGGGTTGCCGAACTCGATGCTGGAATCGGCCACCGCTGAAGTGGGGCGCAGCTGCATGAACATCAGGCGGTAGGCCTGCGGGTGCGAGACACCAAACGTTGCATATGCCTGGGCTACGCGGCGCAGGGCGTCGCTGGGACTTTGCGCTGCTGCCAGAGCCTGCTGCAAATGGCGTGAGAAGCGCTTGAGGTCGTCGTCCACCGCCTGGGCGATGAGTGCCGCCTTGTCCGGAAACAGGGCATACACCACGGTGGTGGAGACGCCCACCTGCTCGGCCACCGCGCGCATGGTAACGGCGTCGGCGCCGCCTTTGCGCAGTAGTTTGCGCGCGGCGCTGAGCATGTCGCGACGGCGCGACTGCGCCTCCAGGGTGCGGCGGTTGGGGGGTGGGGTAGGGGGGCGAGCCATGGTTTGATTGTGGCGTGTTGTGGGTTTCTTGGTGCCGTCACCATGGTACGAACCCGAAGGGGGTAACTCCCAAATAAAAAACAATGTTTTTTTATGGATCATTGTTTTATGTTGTTTTGTTTTGATCGATGGGGGCTTTGGTGCCCCCCTTTGCTGGCCTGCCTGGTGGGTGCTTTGAGCGCCTGCAGCGCACAGCCACAGCCTGCGGCAGAGGATGTGGCGCGTGCAGTGCAGCTGCGTCCAGCGGCGCCGGCCCTGGCCGAGAAATACGAGCGCTCTTGCATGGTGTGCCACAGCCAGGTGGGGGCGCAGGCGCCGTTGACCGGATTTGCGCCCGATTGGCAGCCTCGTTTGCGCCAGGGCATGGAGCGCATGCTGCAGCACGCTCAGCAGGGCCTGAACGCCATGCCGGCGGGCGGGCAATGCGCCGACTGCAGTCCGGAGGAATTGCGAGCGCTGATCGAATTCATGGCGAAAGGAACGGCCTTGTGATGTCTGCGTCTTTTTCTTCTGCGGCCTGTTCGCGTCGTTTGGTGCTGCGTGTGGGGGCCGGTGCGGCCTTGGCGCCCCTTTTGCCGGTGGTTCAGGCACAGACGCCTGTGACGACGCCCGCGTCTTGGCGCAACTGGTCGGGGCTGCAGCAATGCCAGCCGCAACGTTTTTTCGTTCCTGCCGATGAGGCTGAGCTGGCGCAGGCGCTGCGCAGCGCCCCGGCGCAGCGGCGTCTGCGCTGCGTGGGCGCAGGCCATTCGTTCACGCCGCTGGTGCCGACGGACGATTGGCTGGTGTCGCTCGATCGCCTCTCGGGCGTGGCGCCCGGGGTGGCGGCGCAGACGGTACGGGTGCAGGGCGGTACGCGCCTGGCGGTGCTCTCGCGCCAACTCGATGCCCTGGGCTGGGCGCTGCCCAATTTGCCCGATGTCGATGTGCAAAGCTGGGCCGGGGCCATCAGCACGGCGACGCACGGCACCGGGCGCAACCTGCCGGCGCTGCACGCCCAGGTGCAGGCGCTGCGCCTGGTGACGGCGCGCGGCGACATCCTGGAATGCAGCGCCACCCGCAACCCCGAGCTGCTGGCGGCCGCCAAGGTTTCTCTGGGCAGCCTGGGGGTGATCACCGAGGCGCAGGTGGCGGTGGTGCCGGCGTACAACCTGCACCGGCGCGTGTGGCTCGAACCTGCGCCGCAGCTGCTCGAACGCGCGTCGCAGCTGGCGCAGCAGCACCGCAATTTTGAGTTTTACTACCTGCCGTTTACCGGCTACGCCGCTGCCATTACGCACGACATCGATGACAGCGGCCAGGTGCTGGACGCGCACGCGGCGGATGAAGACGTGCTGCGCGACCTGCGCCTGCTGCGCGACTGGCTGGGCTTTGCTCCCGGGCTGCGGCGCAAGGTGGCGGGCTGGCTGATCGACCCACAGCAGACCGAGGAGGCGCGCAACCGCGCCTGGAAGCTGCTTTCGACCCAGCGCCCGACGCGCTTTAACGAAACCGAATACCACCTGCCGCGCGAGGCTGGTGTTGCCTGCGTGAAAGAGGTGATTGCAGCGCTGGAGCAGCGCAACGACGTGTTCTTCCCGCTCGAATTTCGCTTCGTTGCTGCCGACGATGCCTGGCTCAGCCCGTTCTACCAGCGCCAGAGCTGCTCCATCGCCGTGCACGCTGCCGCTGGCGAGGCGCACGCGTACCTGCTCAGTGAGATCGGGCCGATTTTTCGCCGCCACGGCGGGCGCCCGCACTGGGGCAAGCTGCACGACCTGGGGGCGGCGCAGCTGGCGCAGCTCTACCCGCGCTTTCAGGATTTTGTGCAGCTGCGGCGCGAGCTCGATCCGCAGGGGCGTTTCTTGAACCCGCACCTGCGCCAACTGTTCGGGGAGAAAGCATGAACACCCGCCGCCGCCTGTGGCTTGCCGGCGCGGGCGCCGCCCTGGCCGGCTGGGCGCTGCGCCCGGGGCTGTCGGGCGCACCGCACGATGCGTATTTTTCTACCCTGGCGCAGGCTTTGCGCCAGTCCGGGCGCCGCACCGATGCCAGCACCCCGGTGCTGGTCATCGACCACGACCGGCTGCAGGCCAATGTGCGCCAGGTGCAGGCGCTCAAGGCGCCGGCCCTGCCGCTGCGCGTGGTGGCCAAATCCCTGCCGGCGACGGCGTTGCTGCAGCTGCTGGCGCAGCAGCTGCAAAGCCAGCGCCAGATGGTGTTCAACCTGCCCTACCTGCTGCTGCACGCGGCGCAGTTCCCGACATTCGACCTGCTGCTGGGCAAGCCCTTGCCGGTGGCGGCGGCCGCCGCGTTTTATGCCCAGCGCCCGGCCAACGGCTTTGACCCTGGCCGCCAGCTGCAGTGGCTGATCGACAGCCCGGCGCGCCTGGCCGAGTACCGCCAGCTGGCGCAGGGCCTGGGCCAGCGCCTGCGCGTCAACCTGGAGATCGACGTTGGCCTGCACCGGGGCGGTTTTTCTAGCGCGGCGGCGCTGGATGAGGCACTGGCGCTGCTGCGCACCGAGCCGCTGCTGGAGTTTGCCGGCATGATGGGCTACGACCCGCACGTGACCGAAATCCCCGACCTGCCTGGCGCCCGCGCCAGCGCCGAGGCGCACGCCAAGGCGGTCTACGCCCAGTACCGGGCCCAGGCGGTGGCGGCACTGGGCCTGCCAGCGGCGCAGGCGCCGGGCCTGTGCTGGAACGCTGCCGGTTCGCCCACTTTTCAGCTGCACGACGGCAGCGGCGCGGCCAACGAGGTCAGCGTAGGCTCGGCCTTCGTCAAGCCGGCGGAGTTCGATCTGCCGCACCTGGCTGCGTGCCAGCCGGCCTGCTTCATCGCCACGCCGGTGCTCAAGAGCGGAGCCTTCATGCTGCCCAGCGGCGTGCAGTGGCTTGGCCAGCTGCTCACTGCCTGGGATCGCAACCAGCGCCATGGCGTGTTCCTGTACGGCGGCCAGTGGCGCGCCGACCCGGTCTCGCCCGCCGGGCTGGCCACCAGCGGCCTGTACGGGCTGTCGCCCAACCAGCAGGTGCTGGTGGGCTCGGGCCTGCAGCAGCTGCAGCCGGGCGACACCGTGTTCCTGCGCCCGCACAAGAGCGAGGCCCTGCTGCAGCAGTTTGGCGACATCGTCGTCGTTGCCTCGGGGCAGGTGGTGGCGCACTGGCCCGCCTTCCCCCCCATGCCTTGAACGATCACCACGAAGAAGGAGACACCATGCACACAAGAACCCTTGGCGCGGCGCTGCTCGGCGCCGCCAGCCTGGCGCTGGCGGCCCTGCCGGCGGGCGCGCAAAGCGGCGACAGCCATGCCGCCGACGGCCTGTGGCTGAGCGCGGACCAGGGCGCGATCATCGAATTCAAGGAGTGCAGCGACAGCCCCGGTGCGCTGTGTGGGCAGATCGTCTGGGACAAGGATGCAGGCACGTCCGACGATGCCTGTGGCGTACGCATTGCCAAGCTCAAGAAATGGGACGGCCAGGCCTGGCGTGAGGGCTGGGTGCATGACCCACGCAGCAAGAAAAATTACAAGGGTGTGCTGCGCGCCCAGGGGGAGCGCCTGAACCTGCGCGCCTACATCGGCACGGAAATTTTGGGCGAAACCGAGGAGATGACGCGCACGGCGGCGCGTCCGAACATGTGTCCACAGACGGTAGGCCAGGGAGGCAAAGCATGAAAACGCTCTACACCCTGGGTTTGGCCTTGGTGCTCACCCCTCTGCCTGGACTGGTTCAGGCCCAGGCCAGTGCGGAGCCGGAGATTGCCAGCTACAGCATCGACACCACGCTCAAGATCTCCACCGACCGCAAAACCCGTGGCGTCTCCGACACCCATGGGGAACCTGGGTTGGAGTTAACGGTGGAGGCTGCGCACGAATCGGGTTTGATAGCGCAGTTGCAGCTCGGTAGCGTCAGCCGCGTCAACTACCCCGAGGGCAATAACCTCAATGCCATGCTGGCCCTGGGCTGGCGCGGCGGCAATCCCGAGGGTTGGCACTACGGCTTGGGCGCAGCGCGTGAATGGTTCCCGGGTGCGCGCGTGGACGAGGCCCCTGCCGGCTTTGACGCCAGCTTCACTCCCACGGGCTGGGTTAACACCCGTTTTCATACCAGCTACCTGGTGGCCGAGCTTGGCTGGAGCTATTTGACGGCGCGTTATCTGTACGTGGTGAGTCGGGACTTTCGCGGCGCCAACACGGCCACCGTCTGCGGCAACTACCTGCTGGTCAAGCTACCCAGTGGCGATTTGGGGCCGGCGCTGGACTGCTACGGTAGCGCGATGCAGCACAGCCGGGGCACGCAGCTGCTGGACCTCGACCTGAGCTATCCGCTCAATGGGCAGACCAAGCTGGTGGCGCACCTGGGTTGGCAGCGGGTGCGCAATTTCCGAGGGCTCGACACCATGGACTACCGCCTGGGCCTGGAGCACCAGCGCTGGGGCCTGGTGTGGGGCGCAGAGCTGGCTGGAGCCTCGGTGCGCAACCGTGATTTGTTCATTGCCATCGACACCGATGGCACCATGCGGCAGATGGAAAAGCCGAAGCTGATTCTCACGGTGGCCAAGAAATTTTGAATCTGCGAATGAAAATGGCCGCTAGCGCAATATACAAGCGCGCTAGTAGCTATCAAATTAATAGTAATTCTGTGCTCCACCGGAATGGGTTGCCTATTGAGCACCGCCCCCCAGTAGATGCTGCCGCCAGGGCTCTATGATGGCGGGCTGCCAGCAGCGGACTGCTGCCCTGCTGCCAGCCCCCTTTTTCCGGTTTCTGGTACCTCCCTATGAGCACAACACTGTCCGCCGCTGAACAAGCCTTGCGCGAAGCCGCACTCGAATACCACCGCAGCCCGAGCAAGGGCAAGATTGCTGTCACCCCGACCAAGGCGCTGTCGAACCAGCGCGATTTGTCGCTGGCCTATTCGCCCGGCGTGGCCTACCCCTGCCTCGACATTCAGGCCGACCCGAGCAAGGCGTTTGACTACACCTCGCGCGGCAACCTGGTGGGCGTCATCACCAACGGCACGGCGGTGCTGGGCCTGGGCGACATCGGCCCGCTGGCGGGCAAGCCGGTGATGGAGGGCAAGGGCTGCCTGTTCAAGAAATTTGCCGGCGTGGACGTGTTCGACATCGAGCTCGACGCGCGCGACCCGGACAAGATCATCGAGATCGTCGCTGCACTCGAACCGACGCTCGGCGGCATCAACCTCGAAGACATCAAGGCGCCCGAGTGCTTCTATATCGAGCAGGAGCTCAGCAAGCGCATGAACATCCCGGTGTTCCATGACGACCAGCACGGCACGGCGATTATTTCCAGCGCCGCGCTGCTCAACGGCCTCGAACTCGTGGGCAAGGACATTGGCAGCGTCAAGGTGGCGGTATCGGGCGCCGGTGCGGCGGCGATTGCCTGCGTCGGCGTGATGGTGGGCCTGGGCGTCAAGCGCGAGAACGTCTTCATGGTGGACTCCAAGGGCGTGATCTACGAAGGCCGCCCCGGTGGCTTTGATGCCTCCAAGGCACAGTACGCGCAAAAGACCGAGGCCCGCACCCTGGCCGACGCCGTGGCCGGCGCCGACGTCTTCCTGGGCTGCTCGGCCCCTGGCGTGCTCACGGCCGAGATGGTCAAGACCATGGCCAGCCAGCCCATCATCCTGGCGCTGGCCAACCCCGAGCCCGAGATCCGTCCCGAGCTGGCCAAGGCCGTGCGCCCCGATTGCATCATCGCCACCGGCCGTTCGGACTACCCCAACCAGGTCAACAACGTCCTGTGCTTCCCGTACATCTTCCGGGGTGCGCTCGACTGCGGCGCCACCAAGATCACCGAGGCCATGAAGCTCGCTTGCGTGCGCCAGATCGCCGCCCTGGCCAAGGAGAACATCAGTGAGGAAGTGGCCGCCGCCTACGCCGGCAAGGAGCTGGCGTTTGGGCCGGACTACCTCATCCCCACGCCGTTTGACTCGCGTCTGATCCTGAAAATCGCTCCGGCCGTGGCGCAGGCAGCGATGGACTCGGGCGTGGCGCAGCGCCCGATCGAGGACATGGAGGCGTACAAGGAGCACCTCACGCGCTACGTCTACCAGACGGGCATGTTGATGCGCCCGGTCATCAACGCTGCCAAGGCGCTTCCGGACGCGCACAAGCGCGTTGCCTTTGCCGATGGCGAGGACGAGCGCGCCCTGCGCGCCGCGCAGATTGCTATCGACGACCACATTGCCTGCCCCATTCTGATTGGCCGCCCAGCCGTGATTGCCGCGCGCATTGCCAAGGCCGGCCTGCGCATGGTGCCGGGCAAGGACGTGCAGGTGTGCGATCCCTCGGACGACCCGCGCTTTCGCCAGTACTGGGAGACTTACCACCAGATCATGAAGCGCGATGGCGCCACCGCCGAGGTGGCGAAGGCGGCGGTGCGGCGCTCGAACACCATCATTGCCTCCTTGATGGTGAAGCTCGGCGACGCCGATGCCATGATCTGCGGTCTGGTGGGCACCTACGACACGCACCTGGAGCGCATCCACAATATCCTCGGCCATGTGCCGGGCGTGGCGCAGTACGCGGCGCTCAATGCCCTCATGACCAGCAGCCACGGCCCGTTGTTCATTGCTGACACCTACGTCAACGAAGACCCCAGCGCCGAGGAGCTGGCCGACATCGCCTGGGCCTCGGTGCAGGAGGTGCGCCGCTTTGGCCTGCCGCCCAAGGTGGCCTTCCTGTCGCATTCGAGCTTTGGCTCGTCCAAGAGCGCCTCGGCGCGCAAGATGCGCGCGGCGCGCGATATCTTCGTCGCCCGCCACCCTGAGATCGAGTGCGACGGCGAGCTGCACGGCGACGCTGCGCTCGAGCCGCGCATCCGCGAAACCTACCTGGGCGACTCGACCCTGAGCGGCTCGGCCAACCTGCTGATCTGCCCGAACATCGATTCGGCCAACATCCTCTACAACGTGCTCAAGACCACCACCAGCGGCGGCGTCACCGTCGGCCCCATCCTCATGGGCACCGCCGGCACGGCCTACATCCTGACGCCGGCGGCCACCGTGCGCCGCGTGCTCAACATGACGGCCCTGGCCGTGGCCAGCAGCGCAGCGCGGCGTGCTGCATAAGAGGTAACGCCGACGCAGAAAATGAACACCCCCCTGTCGCAAGGCTGGGGGGGTTTGCTTTCAGGTCAGCGTGCGCGTTGGCGCCGTGCGCGCGTGCGTGGTGTAGAGCGTCAGGCCGGTGAACGCCAGGCCGCCGACGATGTTGCCCAGCACCACGGGGATTTCGTTCCAGATCAGGTAATCCATGATGGAAAAGTTGCCACCCATCATCAGGCCCGAGGGGAACAAAAACATGTTCACCACCGAATGCTCAAAACCCATGGCAAAGAACAGCATGATGGGCATCCACATGGCAATCACCTTGCCGCTGACGGTCGTCGAGATCATGGCGCCGACCACACCGGTGGACACCATCCAGTTGCACAGCACGCCACGCAGGAAGATGGTGCACCAGCCCATCAGCCCGTACTGTGCGTAACCCAGGGTGCGGGCCTCGCCGATGTGGCCGATTTTTTGCCCGATCTCGTTGGGCGCGATGGAAAAGCCATAGGTGAAGATGAAGGCCATCATCGCCGCCACGGTGAGTGCGCCCAGGAAGTTGCCCACGAACACCAGGCCCCAGTTGCGTGCAATGCCACCCAGGGTCACGCCCGGACGTTTGTCCAGCCAGGCCAGGGGCGTGAGCATGAATACGCCGGTCAGCAGGTCAAAACCCAGCAGGTAGAGCATGCACACGCCCACCGGGAACAGCATGGCGCCAATCAGGGCTGAGCCACTCATGACGGTGGCCGTGACGGCAAACACCGCCGCCAGCGCCAGGATGGCGCCGGCCATGAAGGCGCGGATCAGCGTGTCGCGCGTGGACATATAAATCTTGGCTTCGCCGGTATCGACCATCTTGGTGACGAATTCGGCGGGGGAGAGGTAGGCCATGGTGCAAGCTCCTGGGGCTAAAAACAAAGACGCAGGGCTTTACGCAAGGGCCGTGCCAGGGCTGTGCTCGGGGTCGCTCCTGGGGCTCAGGCGCCTGCCAGGTGGGCGGGAAGGTGCGGCTGTGCGCCATGCTGGTGCAGACGGGCACATTGGCTGTGCATGGCGGTGTTTTTGGGTAAAAAAACACCTCAAACGCTTGTCAATAAAGCGTGAGTAGCTATAAAAATAATAGCAATTTAAACGGCAATTTAAACGGCAATTTAAACGGCAATTTGAACTAAAACTGTATCCCCAACCGCAGGTAGTACGCTGCGCCGTTGTAGCCAAACGGTGCGTACTGTGAGTAGCGGATGGGCTTGCCTGCACCTGTGATGGCGTCGTCGGTCTCGCCCCATGCCTCGGGCTTGGTGTTGAGTACGTTGGTGCCGCCCAGGGTCAGGGTGGTGTGCGTGTTGATCTGGTAGCGCCATTGCAAATCCAGCGTCCAGCGGGCGGCGAAGGTCACAGGCGTGTAGCCATAGGTGCTGGCGTAACTGCCGTAGCGGCTCACGTTCGCCGCGAGTGTGTGGCGGGGGGTGCTGTACGCAGTCCAGAGTTTGAAGGCGCTGCTCGGTTGGCCCGATTCCATCGTTACCCGGGTGTACGGGTCGAGGATCAGGTCCGTCATGTCCACCCCCAGCACGGCGGGCGCGCGGTTGACCTGGGTGATGCGCGTGCGCGCGTGCTGCCAGCCGGCGCTCAGGTGCCAGCGCCGGCCCTGGGGCAGGTCGTGCTGGTAGTCCAGGCGCAGGTCTACGCCGCGCGTGCGCGTGCCCACAGCGTTGGTGAAGTAGGTGGCGCCGTCCACATGCTGCTGCTGCAAGATGGCCTGGGCCTGTGGGCTGAGTTGGGCCAGGTTCCAGCCGGCGATGTAGCCCGTGGGCATGATGCGGTCGCGGATGTCGGTGATGAAGGTGTCGGCGCTGGCCGTGAGGTTGTGCGTGGGCCGCCAGACCGTGCCCAGGGTGAAATGCTGCGAGGTTTCGGACTTGAGGTCGGCAGCGCCCAGGGCGCGGGCCACAGGGTGATCGACTCCGTAGTGGCCAAACTGCAGGATCTCGGCGCCATCGCGCACCATGGAGGTCGAGGTGTAGTTGGTTTGCGCCAGCGATGGCGCACGAAAGCCGCTGCTGATGCTGGTGCGCAGCAGCCAAGTGGGCGTGGGCTGCAGGCGCAGGGCCAGCTTGCCGTTGACGGTTGGGCCAAAGTCGCTGTAGTGCTCGGCGCGGGTGGCCGCGTTGAGCGTGAGGGTGGGCGCCAGCGCGTATTTCAGATCCAGGTACAGGGCGTGGCTGCTGCGCTGGGCGCTGACGGCATTGTCGGGTGCAAAGCCGCCAAAGCCCTGCGCCCCGGCGTACCAGGGTGAATCGGGCCCGAGCAGGTAGGAGGCCGGCTCACCGGCGCGGATGCGGTAGCGCTCGCGCCGGTATTCGTAGCCGCCGGCGAGCAGGTGCGGCCCGAAGGCGCGGCTGAAATCGGCGTTGAGGCTGTGCTGGGCCACGGCGGTGGCGCCGCTGTCGAATGTGGTGGGGGTGCTCAGGCCGAGCGAGCGGTTGAGCGAATTGGCAACATAGAAGTGAAAGTCGTTGCCGCCGCCGGTGTAGGCCAGGTTCCATTGTGTGCCGTCGGCCCAGCGGCCCTTGGCGCCCAGGGTGGCCGAAAGATCAGAGATGCGCGGTTCGATACGTGGCAAAAAGCCCTGGGGATAGAGGGCGGGCAGGTTGCGCTCGTCGCCTGCCGGGCGAAAGAAAGCGCCGGCGCTGCTGTGGCGGCGGCTGACCTGGCCGTGGGTGTAGAGCGTGGTGTCGCCCCGGGGGACTTCAGCGTTCCAGGCCAGCAGTGCGTCTTGCGTGTCGGCGTCGCCAAAGTGCAGGTTGGTGCGCCCGCCGTCTTGCGGATCGGGCTCGGCGCGGTTGGTGGCGCCCCGATCGCGCAGCTCGGCCGTGAGGTTGATAAAGCCATCGCCTGCCAACGGGCGGGTGTAAAAGACGCTGGCCTGGCGCTGCAGGCCATCGCCCGCCGTGGTTTGCCCCAGGTGCAGTTGCGCTTGGCTGGTGTGGCCGTAGCCTTTGAGCACGATGTTGAGAATGCCGGCGATGGCGTCCGAGCCGTACTGCGCTGCCGCGCCGTCGCGCAGCACCTCCACGCGCTCGACCGCCAGCAGGGGAATGGCGTCCAGATCCACCCCCGTACTGCCCCGGCCTATGGTGCCGTTCATGTGCAAGAGCGCGCCTTGGTGCTGGCGTTTGCCGTTGACCAGCACCAGCACCTGGTCGGGGTTGAGCGCACGCAGGGTGAAGGGCGGCGCGTGGTCGGTGCCGTCGGCAATCGAGGGGCGCGGGTGGTTCATGCCCGGCACCAGCGCGGCCAGGGCCTGGGTGAGCTGCAGGGGGCCCACCGATTGCAGTTGCTCGGCGGTGTACACGTCGATGGGCACAAGGGCGTCGGGCGCGTTGTGCGCGCCGTCGCGCGAGCCGACGTCGGCCTGCGGCGGGGTTTGCACGCGCACCAGCTCGTCGAGCGGTAGCGCGTACAGGTCGTGTGTGGGTGCATCGGCCCAGGCAGCGTGGCAGAGCGCGCCAAGGGACAGGAGGCTCAGGAGTCGCTTCATGGCTGGCCTCCCCGCAGCACCGTGGCAATGGACAACAGGGGCGCTGCAATGTGCAGGCCGGTTTTGACGGCAGCGTCGTAATTGATCTTGATCTGCACCTGCTGCGCAACGAAGTTGATCTGGATGATTCCGCCTTGCTCGGCAAAGCCTTTGGCGTCGCTCACGCTCAAGATGCCGTGCTCTTGTGCATAGGCAATGGCGGCCTGGCGGGTGGCAACCGTGGGCATGGCGATAAAAAGCATGTCCGGCTGGCCCACCTCTTGTACCTGGGCCACGCTGCGGATGCGCACGGGCCGGCCCTGGATGCGCTGCGTGGCATACAACTGGGCCAGCTGCTCGCTCAGGGGGTGGCTGCCCAGGACGGTGATGTCAAACGCTGCGCGCTCGGGCTGCGGCCACTGCACATAGCTGGCAAAGCGCCCCAGAAAGACGGCCTTGAGCTGCAGCTCATCCTGCCCCGGCCACGCTGGCGCCATGCCCGCGAGCAGGCACAAGAGCGTGGCCAGCAGGGGTTTGAGGCGTGTGAAGGGGGGCACGTCAGGCGCTTTCAACGCGGTTGCGGCCGGCCTGCTTGGCGCGGTACAGGGCCTGGTCGGCGGCTTCGATCAGCGCCATGGCAGCGTCGGCACGGGCGCTGCCTACGTGCAGGCCCAGGCTGACGGTCACTTGCAGCTGTGGGCCCTGCGCCAGGACGAAGCGGTGGCTGGCCACGCTGGCACGGATGCGTTCGGCGATCTCGGTGGTGGTGGCCAGGTCGGCGCCGTCGCACAGCAGCAAAAATTCTTCGCCGCCGTAGCGCGCGGCCAGATCGTAGGTGCGGATGCCCGCTTGCAAGATGCGCGCAATTTCCTGCAGTACCTGGTCGCCCGCCGGGTGGCCGTGCTGGTCGTTGACTTGTTTGAAATGGTCCACGTCGAGCAGGATCACGCCCATGGATTCGTGCTTGCGCTGGGCGCGGGTGGCCATGGCTTGCAGGGTTTCCAGGGCATGGCCTCGGTTGGCCAGGCCGGTGAGGGCATCGGTGGTGGCCAGACGGCTGAGCAGCTCGTCGCGCTGTCGGATCTCGTGCAGCATGGCATTGAAGCCCCGGTAGAGCTCGCCAAACTCGTCCGTGCGCAGCGTGCCCAGCGTGGCGGTGTAGTCCTTGCTGTGGCCAATGCGGCGCATACTGGCCAGCAGCTGCAGCATGGGGCGCGTGAAAATCAGTTGCAAACGCCAGGACAACAGCAGCAGGCTGGCAAAAATCAGCAGCGATGCGCCGCCTTGCAGCCACATAAAGCTGCGCATCTTGGCGTACATGGCGTCGTTGTCGGCCAGCAGTGCGAGGGTGCCCAGGTGCGTGTCATCCAAGGTGATGGGGTAGAGCACGTAGTGGTGGGTGCGCTCCATGCCTTCGTGCACTCCAGCCTGGGGGGCCATCAGGGGCTTGATGCGCGCTTGCCAGGCTTTGGCCGCAGACGCGGGCATGGCGGGTGCGAGGTACTGGCTGAGCAACTGGCCGTGTTCGTTCTCGACGAAGGCGTAGTGGATGTGCGGGTTGGTGTGCAGCGCCGCCAGCATTTTGTCGGCGCTTTGTGCGTCATGGAACGCCAGTGCGGCGCGCATGTTCTCGCTGGTGATGGCGGCGATCTGGTGCAGGGCGCGCAGCGACGACTGGCGCTCGGCAGCAAAGGTGGAGTACAGCGCCACCAGGGAAGATACCAACAGCCCCAGCCCCAGGCTCAGGCCGAGCAGCACCACGAGTTTGTAGCGGATGGAGAGCTGATCGAGCGAGAGGACGTTCAAGGCAGGGCAGTAGCGGGGGGCTGGATCGACGGCACTATACCCAAGGATTTTGGATGTTTACAGGGGACTATTGCGGGCGGCGTGGGCCACCTGCGCAAGCGCAGCCTCGCGGGTTTGCAGGCTGGCCGCAGACTCTGTCAGGAACGCCGCCACCACCAGGGGCGCATGTCCTGCGGGCCAGTAGATACCGACGTCGTTGGTGGTTCCATGGCCGCCGGTGCCGGTTTTGCTGCCCACGCGCCAATCGGCGGGCATCTGGGCCGCCAGCCGCGCGGTGTTGGTGCGTGTGCCTCGTAGCCATTGGGTGAGTTGGGCGCGGCTGCGGGCGGACAGGGCATCGCCCAGGACGCAGCGCTGCAGTAGCCCCGCCATGGCCCGGGGGCTGCTGGTGTCGCGCGCATCGCCAGGCGTGGCCTCGTTGAGCTCGGGCTCCCAGCGGTCCAGGCGCGTGACTGGGTCGTCGAGCTGGCGCGCAAACTGTGTCAGCCCTTTGGGGCCGCCAAGGGTGTGCAGAATCAGGTTGGCTGCGGCGTTGTCGCTTTCGGTGATGGCGGCGTGGCACAGCGCGGCCAGGGTCATGCCGTTGCCGTCGGCATGGCGCTCGGTCACGGGCGACCAGTGCAGCAGTGCTTCAGGCCCGAAGGGAATTTGACGTTCGAGCTGTTCCAGGCCCTGGTCTACCCGCTGCAGCACATGCGCGGCAGCGAGCCACTTGAACGTGCTGCACATGGGAAAACGCTCATCGAGACGATGGCCGGTAAGCCGTCCGCTGTGTGTGTTCAGCACCGCCACGCCCAGGCGCCCCTGGCTGCTGGCTTCTATGGCTTGCCAGGGTGGGGGTTCTGTGGTGGTTGCGGCGGCGGCCCAGCCTGGGGCGAGCGCGCCGCACGACAGCAGAGCGAAGCGATGGAAGTCTCGACGTTGCATGGGGCTGGAATGTCAAAGCTTTCAATGATATGTGCGGTCGCGCAGTTATCGGGCGGTGTTGTGCGCTATGCAGCTGTGTTCGTTAGGCGACCGGGGCTGCCTGGGGCAGTGGTGCGCGCCCGCCAGCACGGCTCCAGCTGCGTGTCCAGCGCGGCTGCAGCAGGTGCAGCACAGCCAGCATGGTCACGGCCAGCACGGCCAGGGCGATGAAGCCCCACAGGTAGCTGCCCAGGTACTGGCGTGACAGGCCCATGGTGGCCGGCACCAGGCCGCCGCCCAGTGCGCCGATCTCGCCGATCATGGAGCCGGCCACGGCCGTGCTCTGCGGCCAGCGCAGCGGCACCAGCTGGAACAGCGCGCCGTTGCCCGCGCCCAGGGCGGCAAAGCACAGCAGCAGCAGCGCCGTGGTTCCCAACAGCGAGGTTTGGGTGAGACTGCAGGCGCCCAGGCTCAGGCCGACGGTGACGAGCACTACGGTCAGGGTGTTGATGCCGCCCCAGTGGTCGGACAACCAGCCGCCGACGATGCGCAGCGCCGCGCCCATGAAGGCGGCCAGCATGGTCAGCTGCCCGGCCTGTACCTTGCTCACACCGAACTGGTCGTAGTAGTAGGTTGGCAAAAACGTGACCAGGCCGATGAAGCCGCCGAAGGTGACAGCGTAGATGGCGCTGAAGGCCCAGCCATCCAGCTCGAACAGGCAGGCGATGTGCTCGCGCAGCGAGGCGTGCGGTGCCACGTCCTCGGGTTCGCGCGCCAGCGTCAGCATGACGGCAATGGGCAGCAGCAGACCCAGGGCGGTGAGGCCGTAGACCGCCTTCCAGCCCCACAGCTGCGCTAGCGCCGGCGCCAGCAGCGCGGCCACCGAGGTGCCGACGTTGCCCGCGCCCACCAGCCCCATGGCCAGGCCCTTGTAGCGCGGCGGGAACGAGCCCGAGCCCAGCGACAGCGCCACGCCAAAGCTGGCCCCGGCTACGCCCAGCAGCACACCCATGGCCAGCAGGTCGTTGAAGGTTTCGACGACAAAGTAGCCGTACAAGAGCGCGATGGCGATACCGCCCATCTCCACCAGGGTGGCGTTCTTGCGCCCGATGTACTGCGCTAGCACGCCCAGCGGAAAGCGCATCAGCGCGCCGGCAAAGATGGGCACTGAGAGCATCAGTCCCACCTGCGCGGGCGTCAGCTGCAGTGCCTCTTTGATAAAGGGCGCCATGGCGCCGTTGGACACCCAGACGCCGCAGCAGTAGGTGAAGTAAACAAAGGCCGCCAGCAGCGTGGGCGCGTGGCCGGCTTTGAGAAAGGAGCGAAATCCCGCCATGGTGTGTCTCCGTGGAAGTAAGGAAGAGGGGGGGTCAGGCCGCTGCCATGCTGGCCTGCACCATGCGCTGCAGCTGCGGTACGCAGGAGCCGCATTGCGTGCCGCAGCGCAGCTCGGCCTTCAGGCGCTGCAGGCGGGTGGGTGCATCGCCTTCGCAGGCCTTGAGCAGGCCGGTGATGGAGTTCTCGCCCACGCCCTCGCAGGCGCAGACGGTGGCACCGCGCGGGGCCAGTGGCTGCGGCGGCTGGGCGCCGGGTTGCAGCAGGGCGCGGCGCAGGGGCTGGGCATCCAGGCGTTCCTGCAGCAGCGGGGCGATCCAGGCCTGGGCACTCACATCCCCGGCCAGCAGCACGGCCTGCAGCTGCTGGGCCTTGCCTGCGGCCTCCAGCCGGGCGCGGCGCCACTGGCCCCGGCGCGCGTCGCGGTAGGCCAGCAGGCCCGCGCCCTGCAGGCCCAGGATGGCGGCGATGCGCTCGACCAGCGCCTCGTCCACGGCCTGGTGCGCGGCGGCGCGCAACTGAACGCCACAGCCTTGCACGCTGCTGCCCTGCTCGGCGCGGCCAAACAGGCTGCAGCTGGCAAAGGGGAATTGCTCCATCAGCGCTTCAAGCTGCTGGCGCACGCGCTGCACCTGGGCCAGCGGCAGCCAGGCCTGGGCCCACAGGCCCCAGGGCAGCTCGGCCTTCAGCACCTTGATGGCCGTGTGCTTGAGCTCGGGCTGCAGCGATTGCGGGCAGCGCGCGTCGGCTGTCAGCGCGTTGACGCCCGCCAGGCGCCGCCCCGTGCTGCTGGCGCCGCCCAGCGCCTCGTCGCCCCAGTGCATGGGCAGGAACACCTGGCCGGGCGCCAGCGTGCTGCTCTCCTGCACCGGGGCGACGATGCTGCCCCGGCGGCTGGTGAGGTAGGCCAGGTCGCCGTCCTTGAGGCCCAGGCGCACCATGTCGGCGGCGTGCAGCTCGGCGCGCGGCTCGCTGGCGTGGGCCCAGAGGTTTTCCACCAGGCCGCTGCGGCTCAGGCCATGCCACTGGTCGCGCAGGCGGCCGGTGATGAGGGCGAAGGGGTGGCGCGCGTCGGTGGGCTCGGCCACGCTGGCGGGCAGCTGCAGGGCAAAGCGCGCGCGGCCGTCGGGGGTGGCGAAATGCTGGTCGGTGTACAGGCGCGCAAGGCCCTGGCTCTGGCCCTCGGGGCAGGGCCATTGGCGCGGCGCGGCTTCGAGCTGCGCCCAGGACAGGCCCGTGATGTCCAGGTCGCGCCCGCGCGTGCTTTCGCGGTGCTCGTTCCAGATGGCCTCGGGGCCGTCGTAGGGGAACAGGCTGGGCAAGGCGGCGCGGCTGGGCAGCAGCGGCTGCAGGCGCCGTGCCACCTCGGTGACGATGCGCCAGTCGGCCCAGGCCAGATCCGGCGGTGCAATAGCGGCGCGCACGCGGCTGATGCGGCGCTCGCTGTTGGTGACGGTGCCCTCTTTTTCGCCCCAGGTGCTGGCGGGCAGCAGCAGGTCGGCGTAGCGCGCCGTGGCGCCCGTGGCGTAGGCGTCTTGCACCACCACGTACTCGGCGCGCTGCAGGGCGCGGCGCACCAGGGTCTGGTCGGGCAGGCTGTGCGCGGGGTTGGTGCAGGCAATCCACAAGAGCTTGATCTGCCCGTCGGCGGCGGCCTGGAACATCTCTACTGCGGCCTTGCCCGGCTGCGCGGGCACGCTGGGCACGCCCCACAGTGCGGCGACTTCGGCGCGGTGCTGGGCGTCGGCCAGGTTGCGGTGGGCGCTGAGCTGGTTGGCCAGCGCACCGACCTCGCGCCCGCCCATGGCGTTGGGCTGGCCGGTGAGCGAGAACGGCCCCGCGCCGGCCTTGCCGATCTGGCCACAGGCCAGGTGCAGGTTGATGAGGGCGGTGTTGTTGTCGGTGCCGTGCGCGGATTGGTTCAGGCCCTGGCAGTACAGGCTGAGCGTGGGCTGGCGGGTGGCCTGCGTGATGTGCCCATCGTGCACGCCGGCAAACCAGCGCGCCGCCTGCAGCAGTTCGGCGGGGGCGATGCCGCAGTGCTGTGCGACGGCCTCGGGCGTGGCTTGGGCGACGAGGGCAGCCAGGGCCGTCCAGCCCTGGGTGCGGGTGGCGATGAAGCGCTCGTCGAGCCAGCCCTGCTCCAGGATGCAGCGCAGCATGCCGTGGTAGAGCCACACGTCCGAGCCGGGTTTCAAGGCCAGGTGCAGGTCGGCCAGCTCGGCGCTGTCGGTGCGGCGCGGGTCGCAGACGATGATTTTGAGCGCCGGGTTGGCGCGTTTCGCGTCCTCGATGCGCCTGAACAGGATGGGGTGCGCCCAGGCCGGGTTCGCGCCGCTGATGAACAGCGTGGCGGCCTGGGCGATGTCGTCGTAGCAGGCGGGTGGCGCGTCGGCGCCCAGCGTGGCCTTGTAGCCGGCCACGGCGCTGCTCATGCACAGGCGTGAGTTGGTGTCGATGTTGTTCGTGCCCAGCAGCCCCTTGGCGAACTTGTTGAAGGCGTAGTAGTCCTCGGTCAGCAGCTGGCCCGAGACGTAGAGGCCCACGGCGTCCGGCCCATGCTGCCGCACGGTGCTGGCCAGGCGCTGGGCCAGGCCGTCGAGCGCTGTATTCCAGGCGATGGGCTGGGCGCTGCCTGTGCGTGTGCTGCGCTGCTGCGGCTGCAGCAGGCGCACCTGGGGCGTGAGTTCGGGCCTGGCCGTCAGGTGCAGCGTCGAGCCCTTGGAGCACAGGCGGCCCCGGTTGGCCGGGTGCTCCGGGTCGCCGCGCACGCCGGTGATGCGGCCGGCCTCGCTTTCGATCAACACGCCGCAGCCGACGCCGCAGTAGGGACAGGTGGAGGGGGTAGAGGTCTTCATGCGCGACCGCCTTCTCGTGGTGCGTGTCGGGGGTTACGTACAGCGCAGCGCCGGCCCGGCCAGCGGGCGCGTTTGCGTCAGTGCATGGCTGGCCAGTTCGGTCGCGTCCAGATAGACGGCGCCGGCTTCTATTTGCACGCGGAAGGTGGGCGTGCTGCCCTCATCGGGCGCCAGCGCCTGGCCGTCGGCCAGGGCTATCGTCCAGTTGTGCAGCGGGCAGGCAACGTTGGCGCCGAACACCATGCCCTGGCTCAGCGGCCCGCCCTTGTAGGGGCTGTAGTCGAGCAGGGCGTAGACGGCGTCGGCGGCGGTGCGAAACAGCGCCACCTCCAGCCCCTGGGGGCGTGCGACGCGGCGCGCGCCCTGGCGCGGGATGTCGGCGACTTGGCAGATGTATTTCCATTGCGGGTTCATTGCTATACCTTTCATAGCTGCTAGCGCTTATCCATTGGGCGCTAGAGCCTGTTTTTGCTTGAAATCAAATAGCGACGGCGATCGGGATGAACTGGCGCTCGTCCACGCGCGCCTTCTCGCCCTCGAACCACGGGTCGGGCTCGCCCTCCAGGGCGAACTGCAGCCGCGCCCACAGCGCCTGGCGGTTGTCCGCGTCTTCCAGCACCTTGTGCTTGACGTGTTCCAGCCCCACGCGGGCGACGTAGTGCGTGGTGCGCTCCAGGTACCAGCCCTCTTCGCGGTAGAGCTGCAGGAAGGCGCCACTGATCTCCATCACCTCCTCGGCGGTTTTCACCTTGGTGAAGAAGTGCGCCACCTCGGTCTTGATGCCGCCGTTGCCGGCAATGTGAATCTCCCAACCGGAATCGACGCCGATGATCCCCACGTCCTTGATGCCGCTTTCGGCGCAGTTGCGCGGGCAGCCGCTGACGGCGAGCTTGACCTTGTGCGGTGCGTACATGCGCCACAGCGCACGCTCCAGGTCGCGGCCGAGCTGGCTGCTGTCTTGCGTGCCAAAGCGGCACCATTCGCTGCCCACGCAGGTCTTCACGGTGCGCAGGCTCTTGCCGTAGGCGTGGCCGCAGGGCATACCGATGTCGCGCCACACGCCCTGCAGGTCTTCCTTTTTCACGCCCAAGAGGTCGATGCGCTGGCCGCCCGTGACCTTGACGCCGGGGATCTGGTACTTGTCCACCACGTCGGCAATGCGGCGCAGCTCGGCCGCCGTGGTCTCGCCACCCCACATGCGCGGGATGACGGAATACGTGCCGTCCTTCTGGATGTTGGCGTGGCTGCGCTCGTTGATGGCGCGGCTTTGCGGGTCGTCCAGCGCCTCCTTGGGCCAGGTGCTGGTGAGGTAGTAGTTGACTGCCGGACGGCATTTGGGGCAGCCGTCGGGCGTCTTCCACTCCATGAAGGCGAAGACTTCTTCCTTGCTGATGAGGTGGTGGGTGCGAATCGCATCGCGCACCGCCTGGTGGCCGTGGTCGGTGCAGGCGCACACCGGCTGGGCAGTGCTGGCCGCCGCGTAGGCGCCGCCCACGGTGGCCATCAAAATCTGCTCGACCAGGCCCGTGCACGAGCCGCAGCTGGCGCTGGCCTTGGTGTGCTTGCGCACCTCGTCGATGGTGAACAGGCCTTTTTCCTTGATCGCCTTGCAGATCGTGCCCTTGGTCACGCCGTTGCAGCCGCAGACCTCGAAGCTGTCGGGCAAGGTCGCCGCCTGGTTCTGGCCGGCGTGGCCGCCTTCGCCGATGTTGCTCTCGCCAAACATCAGCTTGTCGCGCAGCTCGGCCACGCTGCGGCCCTCGCGCAGCAGCCGGAAGTACCAGCTGCCATCGACCGTGTTGCCGTACAGGCAGGCGCCGACCAGCTTATCGTCCTTGAGCACCAGCTTTTTGTACTGGCCGCTGCCGGGGTCGCTGAGCAAAATCTCCTCGGTGCCCTCGCCGCCCATGAAGTCGCCGGCGGAGAACAGATCGATGCCCGTGACCTTGAGCTTGGTCGAGGTCTGCGAGCCCACATAGCGGCCAATGCCGAATTCGGCCAGGTGATTCGCCAGCACCTTGCCTTGCTCGAACAGCGGCGCCACCAGGCCATAGGCCACGCCCCGGTGCGCAGCGCATTCGCCCACGGCGTAGATGCGTGCGTCGGTGGTGGTCTGCATGGTGTCGTTCACCACGATGCCCCGGTTCACGTGCAGGCGCATGGATTCGGCCAACTGGGTGTTGGGGCGGATGCCCACGGCCATCACCACCAGATCGGCGCTCACTTCGCTGCCGTCCTTGAAGCGCACGGCTTTCACCCGGCCATCGTCACCGCCCAGCAGCTCCTGGGTCTGCGCCGACATCAGGAAGTTCATGCCGCGCTCGGCCAGCGCTTTTTGCAGCATCTGCCCGGCCACGGGGTCGAGCTGGCGCTCCATCAGCCATTCGCCGGCGTGCACCACGGTCACTTGCATGCCGCGCTTCATCAGGCCGTTGGCGGCCTCCAGCCCCAGCAGGCCGCCGCCGATGACCACTGCGTGCCGGTACTTGGCGGCGGCGTCGATCATGGCCTGCGTGTCGGCAATGTCGCGGTAGGCCAATACGCCCGCCAAGTCCTTGCCCGGGATCGGCAGCATGAAGGGGTTGGAGCCCGTGGCCAGGATCAGCCGGTCGTAGGGCACGGTGATGGCCTCGCCGTTCGCATCCGTGGCGTGCACCGTGCGCCGCGCGCGGTTGACCTCGGTCACGGTGGTGCCGGTGTGCAAGGTGATGCCGTGCTCCTGGTACCAGGACCAATCGTTGAGCACGATCTGCTCCAGCGTCTGCTCGCCCGCCAGCACGGGCGAGAGCAGGATGCGGTTGTAGTTGGGGTGCGGCTCGGCGCCGAAGATGGTGATGTCGTAGAGCTCGGGCGCGAGCTTGAGCAGCTCTTCGAGCGTGCGCACCCCCGCCATGCCGTTGCCTACCAGAACCAGTTTTGCTCGCTTCATCGTGTGCCCTTCTGCAGTGAATGCAGTGGGAGTACGCAATGACCGTGCCAGGGTGTTTTCCCTTGGGGAAGGTCTGGGATGGTGCGTGTTGGGCCTGATTTGGTGCAAACCCTCGGCCCATGCACCAAGCAGGGGAATGACGACGTAAAAAAACCGCCAGGCGGCGGTTTGGGGTTGGGGCTGCTGCGCGCTTATGCGACGGCGTCTGCCGGCAGGCGCTGGAGCATGGCCAGGCTCTTGGCGATGGTGTCGCGCAGCTCGCGCCGATCGACGATCATGTCCACGGCGCCTTTTTCCTGCAGGAATTCGGCGCGCTGAAAGCCCTCGGGCAGCTTGACGCGCACAGTGGTTTCAATCACACGTGGGCCAGCAAAGCCGATCAGCGCCTTGGGTTCGGCGATGACGATGTCGCCGATGAAGGCGAAGCCGGCGGAAACGCCGCCCATGGTCGGGTCGGTGAGTACGCTGATATAGGGCAGGCCTTTTTGCGCCAGGCGTGTGAGGGCGGCATTGGTCTTGGCCATTTGCATGAGAGAGAACAGACCCTCTTGCATCCGTGCGCCACCGGTGGCGGTAAAGCAGATGAAGGGCACCTTCTGTTCGATCGCGGTCTCCACCCCGCGCACAAAGCGCTCGCCCACCACCGAGCCCATGGAGCCGGCCATGAAGTCGAATTCGAAGCAGGCCGCCACCACGTTGATGCTCTTGACCGCGCCGCCCATGACGATGAGCGCATCGGTCTCGCCGGTATTTTCCAGCGCTTCTTTCAGGCGCTCGGGGTACTTGCGGCTGTCCTTGAATTTCAGGGCATCGACCGGCAGCACTTCCTGGCCGATTTCATAGCGGCCTTCGTTGTCGAGGAAGGCGTCGAGGCGCGCGCGCGCACCGATGCGGTGGTGGTGGCTGCAACCGGGGCAGACGTTCTGGTTGAATTCCAGGTCGTTCTTGTACAGCACCGTCTCGCAGCTGGGGCACTTGATCCACAGGCCCTCGGGCATCTGGCGGCGCTCGGTGGGGTTGGTTTGCTGGATCTTGGAGGGCAGGAGTTTTTCGAGCCAGGACATGGGTGTTCCTTCTATGAATTTGCCAGGCTGTACGCACAGCCTATGAAACTGGCACGGCCCAGGCCAGTGGCCGCCGTGCAAGGGCCGCCCCGCTGCACTGGCGGCGTCCCCCTTCCCGCGCGAAGCGCGAGAGAAGGGGGAAGCGGCGCAGCCGCTCAGGGGGTTGCGTTCTTGATTATGCGTCGAGGGCCTTGCGCACGCCGCGCAGAAAGTCCACGGTGACGGCCACCACTTTTTCGTGCGGCTGGTCTTCGATCAGTTGGATGATGCGGCTGCCGATGACCACGGCGTCGGCCACCTGGCCGATGGCCTGGGCCGTGGCCGCGTCGCGGATGCCAAAGCCCACGCCCACCGGGATGCTGACGTGGCGGCGGATGACGGGCAGCATGGCGGCGACTTCCTCGGTGTTGAGCGCGCCCGAGCCGGTCACGCCCTTGAGCGAGACGTAGTACACGTAGCCGCTGGCCACGCGCGCCACCTGCTGCATACGCTCCTCGGTGCTGGTGGGGGCGAGCAAAAAGATCAAATCCATGCTGTGGGCCTGCAGCTGCGCGGCAAAGTCTTCGCACTCCTCGGGCGGGTAGTCCACCACCAAAATGCCATCGACCCCGGCAGCGGCGGCATCGCGCACAAAAGCGCCCGTGCCGTGGATCTGGTCGTAACGCTCGACCGGGTTGGCGTAGCCCATCAGCACCACGGGTGTGCTCTGGTTGCGCTGGCGAAAGCTGCGCACCATGTCCAGCACCTGCACCATGCCAATGCCCAGCGACAGGGCTTTTTCGCCCGCTTTCTGGATCACGGGGCCGTCGGCCATGGGGTCGGAAAACGGCACGCCGAGTTCGATCACGTCGGCCCCGGCCTCGACCATGCCGTGCATGAGGGCGGGCGTGATGTCGGCAAACGGGAAGCCGGCGGTGACGTAGGGAATCAGGGCCTTGCGGCCCTTGGCTTGCAGTTGTGCAAAGGTGTCCTGGATGCGGCTCATGGCTTGTCTGCTCCCTTGACCTTGAGGCCGCGCATGGAGGGCCGGTCGTAAAAATCGGCGCCCGAGAGGTCGGCCACGGTGCCAATGTCCTTGTCGCCCCGGCCCGAGAGGTTGACCAGGATGGACTGGTCGGCGCGCATCGTCGGCGCGAGCTTCATGGCGTAGGCAAAGGCGTGGCTCGATTCGAGCGCGGGGATGATGCCCTCGGTGCGGCACAGGTGGTGAAAGGCCGCCAGCGCCTCGGCGTCGGTGATGCCGACGTATTGGGCGCGGCCTGTTTCCTGCAGCCAGGCGTGCTCGGGGCCGACGCCGGGGTAGTCCAGCCCGGCGCTGATGCTGTGTGTCTCGGTGATCTGGCCGTTTTCGTCCTGCAGGATGAAGGTGCGGTTGCCGTGCAGCACGCCGCTGGTGCCGCGCTGCAGGCTGGCCGAATGCTTGCCGCTGTCGAGCCCCTCGCCGGCCGCTTCCACGCCAATCAGGCGCGTGTCCGCATGGTCGATATAGGGGTAGAAGATGCCCATGGCGTTGCTGCCGCCGCCCACGCAGGCGACCACGGCGTCGGGCTGGCGGCCTGGGCCCAGGAATTCGGGCATCTGCGCCAGGCACTCCTCGCCAATCACCTTCTGGAAGTCGCGCACCATCATGGGGTAGGGGTGGGGGCCGGCGACGGTGCCGATGATGTAGAAGGTGTTGTCCACATTCGCCACCCAGTCGCGCATGGCTTCGTTGAGCGCGTCTTTGAGCGTTTTGCTGCCCGATTCGACCGGCACCACCGTGGCGCCCAGCAGCTTCATGCGGTAGACGTTGGGGCTTTGGCGCTTCACGTCCTCGGCGCCCATGTACACGATGCATTCGAGGCCATAGCGCGCGCAGATGGTGGCCGTGGCCACGCCGTGCTGGCCGGCCCCGGTTTCGGCAATGATGCGCGGCTTGCCCATGCGCTTGGCGAGCATGGCCTGGCCGATGACGTTGTTGATCTTGTGCGCGCCGGTGTGGTTGAGGTCTTCGCGCTTCAAGTAAATCTGCGCGCCGCCGAGCTCGCGGCTGGTGCGCGCGGCGTGGTACACGGGCGAGGGGCGGCCCACGAAGTGCGCCAGCTCGGCTTGGAATTCGGCCTGGAACGCTGGGTCGTTTTGGTAGCGGGCGTAGGCCTCGCGCAGCTCGGTCAGGGCGTGGGTCAGCGTCTCGCTGGCGAAGCTGCCGCCGTAGGGGCCGAAGTGGCCGCGTGCGTCAGGTTGTTGGTAGATCATGGGTATTTTTGTGCAAGTTGGGCGTCGGCCGCACGCACGGCGGCAACGAAGCGGTGGATCTTGTCGGCATCCTTGATGCCTTTGAGGGGCTGGCCGTCGGCGCCCGTGGCTTCGACGCCGGAGCTGACGTCAACCGTGAGCGTGCGGCAGCGCGGGCGCACTTGCACGATGCCATCGGTCACGTTTGCAGGCGTGAGTCCACCAGACAAAACGAGGTGAGAGTTGACGCTTGGTGGAAGGAGTGACCAATCGAATGCCTTGCCGCCGCCGCCATAGCCTTCGACATGCGCGTCGAGCAAGATGGCCTGGGCTTGAGAAAAATCCTGCGCGTATTTTACGAGGTCAAAATTTGCCGCCCCCGCGCCCAGGGGAATGCGCGCCGCCCGCAGCCAGGGGCGCGCGCCCAGGCCGCTGGCGGCCCAGCAATCGGCGGGCGATTCATCACCATGAAATTGGGCTGTAGCGCCCGGTACATAAGCGCAAGCAGCTATCACATTGATAGCATTTTCGTTCACGAACAGCAGTACGGGCGTGACGAAGGGCGGCAGGCGCTGCGCCAGCGCGGCGGCGCGCTCTGGGGTGATGGCGCGCGGGCTCTTGGCGTAGAGCACAAAGCCCACGGCATCGGCCCCAGCGGCCACGGCGCAGTCCACGTCCTGCTCACGCGTGAGGCCGCAGATCTTGATGCGGGTGCGGGAGGCGGGCAGGGGGGTGGGGGGACTGGTGGGGCTGGGGGCGGGGCTGCTCATGGCAGCCAATCATACGCAGCCGTGCGCGTGGGCAGGTTCCACTCCGGGCCGTACACCGGGCCGAGGAAGTACAGGCCATCAGGGGCAAAGGTGGGCGCAGCCGCGTCGCGCGAGCGCGCGGCGAGCACCTGCGCCATCCAGTCGGCGGGCCGTGCGCCCTGGCCGATGGCGATCAGGCAGCCCATGATGTTGCGCACCATGTGGTGCAGGAAGGCATTGCCCTCGAATTCAAAGCGCCAGTAGCAGCTCTCGCTGCCCTCGCCCCCGCTGCGGCGCTGGCTGATGGCGATGCGGTGCAGGGTCTTGATGGGCGTCTTGGCCTGGCAGGCGCTGGCGCGAAACGAGGTGAAGTCGTGCTCGCCCAGCAGGTGGGCAGCACCGGCGCGCATGGCGTCGCCGTCGAGCGGGTGGAACACCCAGCCCACGCGCCCGGCCTCCACGCTCGGGCGCACGGGCGACTGCAGCAGCACGTAGGCGTAGCGCCGCGCTGTGGCGCAAGCGCGGGCGTGGAAGGCGGCCGGCACGGCCTGCGCCCATTGCACGGCAATGTCGGGCGGCAAAAAGGTGTTGGTGCCGCGCACCCAGGAAAACGGCGTGCGCTCGACCGGTGCATCAAAGTGCACCACCTGCATCAGGCCGTGCACGCCGGCGTCGGTGCGCCCGGCGCACAGGGTGGGCAGGGGCGCGCCCAAAGCCACGAAGCGGCCCAGGGCCGCTTCGAGGTGGTCTTGTACGGTGTTGCCACCGGGCTGGCTTTGCCAGCCCCGGTAGCGTTGCCCGTTGTAGCTCACGCCCAGGGCAACGCGGGTACTTGCTGCGGGCATCAGCCTATCTTGGTCAGGAGTTTTTGTGCCCGCTCTTTGACGGCGCCGCTGGCTTCCGCAATGACTTCTTCGATCAGGCTGCGGGCGCCGTCGCTGTCGCCAATGGCGTGAAATTCTTCGGCCAGCGCGAGCTTGGTGGCGAGTGGGTCGCTGTCGTCGGCTCCGGTGGCCATCGGCAGGTGCTCCTCCAGGGGCAGGGCGTGGGTGTCGGAATCGAGGTCGAGCGAGAGATCGCCGAGGTCGAATTCGAGCGAATCCGAGGCTGGGGCTGGGGCTGCTGTAGGCGCCAGCGATGCGGCGGCAGAATCGAGCAGGCCCAGGTCCGAGGTTGGGAAGTCGAGCGCGGCACCCAGGTCGGCCACGGGGGCTTCGGGGGCGGCTTCGGGAAGGTGGAAGTCGGGCATGTCCAGCGTCGGCATGTCGGCCATGGGTTCTATGGCCTGCGCAGCGGTGGCAGCCGCAGCCGCAAAGTTGCCGGGAGCGGCGTCACCGACGGGGGCTGGCAGGCTGTTGCCCAGGTCGAGATCCAAGTCCAGGCTCGGCGGCGTCGCCACCGGTTCGGCCTTGGGCTGGGGCGTGACAGGGGTCGTCTGCAGGAAGTCCGGCGCAGGTGTGGGCGCAGTCTCAGCCGTCATCCTGGGGTGGCCGCCGGGTTGGTACATCGGGTTTTCGGGGTCGAGGCCGCGACCGAGGTCGGTGACGCGGTTCCAGTCCTGGCCCTGGCCTTGGGTTTGACGGAAGATTTCTGCCGCCACGACTTCGAGTGCCTTGCGATCCTGGCGCTTGGCGTAAATCTCAGCGAGCTTGACCTGGATAGAGGAGCGATCGGGGTTGTGGCGCGCAGCTTCCTTGAGGATTTCTTCGGCCTGCAGGTCGCGGCCATAGGCCAGGTAAACATCGGCCTCGGCCACGGGATCGACGTCGCCGCCGGCATCGAGCTGGCTCGGCGAGTACGCCAGGGACGAGCCACCGGTGGTCATTTCGCTGTTGGCGGTGTCCACGCGCTGGCCGCCGCTTTGGCCAAAGAAGGAGTCGGGCTGCAGCTTGCTTTCCATGAAGCTGCTGTCCACGCCAGTGCCAGCGGCCTGGCGGCGGCGCTGCCAGACACGGTAGCCACCAAAGCCCAGCAGCAGGGCCAGCAGGCCGCCACCGGCCATGGGCACCATTGGGTCTTCGAGCAGGCTGTCGATGAAGCTGGGCTCAGGCTGCGGTTCGGGGGCGGGCGGCGGCGGGGCCTTGGGCGTTGGTGCGGGTGCCGGGGTAGGTTCGACCGGGGCTGCTTCAGCTGCAGGGGGTTCGGCGGCTGCGGGCTCTGTCGGCGCTGCGGGTGTTTCGGCGGGCGCAGCTGCGGCGGCAGGCTCAGGTGCGGCGGCTGGGGCCGGGGTGGGAGCTGGCGCCGGTGCGGCGGCAGGGGCCGGGGTCGGTGCTGGGGTGGGGGCGGCGGCAGGAGTGGGCGCCGGAGTGGGTGCAGGTGCAGCTGGCGGGGTGGCTACGGGGGCAGCCACGGGTACGTTCACGCCGGCGGCGGGTTTGGCGGCTGCGGCTGCGGCTGCAGCGGGGGCTGGTGCGCCGGCTGCACCGATCTGGTTCAGCTCGGAGAGGTTGCGCGAGAGCTCGGCCTTGCGGGTGGCGGTTTCTTCGGCCTGCTTGGCTTTGGCAAGTTTGTCGTCGGCCGATTTTTGGCCTTTCATGGCGCCCTTGGAGAGCGTGAGCTTGTCGGGAGCGGCTTGGCTTGGGCGCTTGTCTTGCACCTCGGTTTGCACTTTGCCGCTGGCGCTGCGGCTGGCGCTGCCAACGTCGGCGCTGGGGGCCGAGGTGGCAAGCTTGCGGCGGAACTCGCCAAAGTCGCGGCTTTGCGTGGCCACGATCTGGCGTGCTTCGCTTTGGGAGACGGACTGCGCATTGGCGGCGTCGGGCATGTGCAGCACGGCGCCGGATTTGAGGCGGTTGACGTTGCCGCCGACGAAGGCGTCGGGGTTGCTGCGCACCATGGCGACGAGCATCTGGTCGAGCGAGACGCCCGAGGGACGGTGGGCTTCAGCCAGGCGACCAGCGGTGTCGCCAGGGCGCGAGGTCACGGTTTCGCCGTCGGCGTGGGAGCTGGTGGCAACGGGTGCGGCAACGGGTGCTGGGGCCGGGCTGGCTTTGGCCTTGGTGCTGGCCTTGCTCTTGGTGGCAGCGCCGGGGGTGGCGCTGCTTGCCTGGGCCGGGGTGCTGACGGCGGCGGGGGCCTTGCGCAGCGTTGGCGGGTCAAACAGCATGGTGTAGCTGCGCACGATCTGGCCGGAGCTCCAGGTGGCGTTGAGCACCAGATCGACGAAGGGCTCGTTCATGGGGCGGCTGCTGGTCAGGTGCAGCACCATGGTGCCGTCGGTGCGCCGCTGCAGCTGGGCCTGGACGCCGTTGATGGCGGTGGAGTATTCCATGCCCTGGGCACGGAACACCTCGGGCGATGCGATTTGCGTGCGCAGGGATTCGGCTTCGGCCGGGGTGATTTGGGGCAGTTCGATTTCAGCGCGCAGGGGCTCGCCCAGGGCCGATTGCACGGTGATGCGGCCCAGGGCCAGGGCAGCGGCGTCGCCCGCGTACAGACCGCCAAGGGCGAGGGCAGCGGCGAGGGCAGAGAATTTCCAGCGGTGCATTTTTGCCATTTGTTGCAGGGGTTGGGTGGCGCGATTGGCCGGCGTTGTTGTCATGGTCGGGTGCCTCTACCGCAGCGCAGAAATAAAAAATGACTTACGAAAATCGGACGGGCGCGACGACGTGGAACCTGTGGCTCTATCTTCGCAGCCCCCCTTTTTGCATAAGTCCTACAAATGTAAAAAAGCACCTTAGCAGCAATGTTTTGCACTGACAAGCGCAAGGCCGGCCCAGGCTTTCCCGGGGGCGGCACGGTGGATTTTTACGTTGGCTGGGGACAACGTACGGTAACTAGCCGTATCCACTACGCAAATTTGTAGCGACAAAAAAGCACTGCAGCGGAGCATTTCTACTGCTTGCATTCACCTTAGCAGCGGCCAGGTGCAACGCAAGGGTGGAAAAATGCGGCGGCTGCAGTGCTTTTTGGCGTTTGACCGTGGCGTTTATGCTGCCAGCAGGATGCGCAACATGCGGCGCAGCGGCTCGGCCGCGCCCCACAGCAACTGGTCGCCAATGACGAAGGCCGACACGTACTCAGGGCCCATATTGAGCTTGCGCACGCGGCCCACGCCCACTTCCAGGCCGCCGGTGATGGCGGCGGGGGTGAGTTCCTTGACCGTGACGGCCTTGTCGTTGGCAACGAACTTGACCCAGGGGTTGCCGCCCTGGATGAGGGCCTCGATCTCGGCCAGCGGCAGATCCTTCTTGAGCTTGAGCGTCAGCGCCAGCGAGTGGCAGCGCATGGCGCCGATGCGTACGCACAGACCGTCCACGGGGATGGTGGCCGCAGTGCCGAGGATTTTGTTGACCTCGGCCTGGCCCTTCCATTCTTCCTTGGACTGGCCGTTATCGAGCTGCGAATCGATCCATGGAATCAGGCCGCCGGCCAGGGGCGCGCCGAAGAATTCGGTGGGCACGTCCTGGCGGATGGTGGCTGCCACCTTGCGGTCGATCTCCAGGATGGCCGAGGCCGGGGTGGCCAGCTCGTCGGCCACGCTGGCGTAGACCACGCCCATGCCCTTCAAGAGCTCGCGCATGTGGTTGGCGCCGCCGCCCGAGGCTGCCTGGTAGGTCATGGAGCTGACCCACTCCACCAGGTCGGCCTTGAACAGACCGGCCAGGCCCATGAGCAAGATGGAGTTGGTGCAGTTGCCGCCGATCCAGTTCTTGCCGCCGGCGGCGAGTTTGTTCTTGATGAGGCCGTCGTTCACCGGGTCGAGCACGATGACGGCGTCATCTTCCATGCGCAGCGCGCTGGCGGCGTCGATCCAGTGGCCCTGCCAGCCGGCGGCGCGGATTTGGGGGAAGACTTCCTTGGTGTAGTCGCCGCCCTGGCAGGTGATGATGATGTCGCATTGGGCCAGCGCGGCGACGTCGTTCGCGTCCTTCAACTGGGTGTGCGTCTTGGCCATGGCGGGCGCCTTGCCGCCGGCGTTGGAGGTGGAGAAGAACACCGGCTCGATGAGGTCGAAGTCGCCTTCGGCCTGCATACGATCCATCAACACCGAGCCGACCATGCCGCGCCAGCCGACCAAACCTACCAATTGCTTGCTCATTTCTATCGCCCTTTCAAGTGGAAAAACAGTGTGTGCCAGACCGGTGGTGGCTGTTTTCCTGCCCCGGCTCGTCTGGCCAGGGAGGGCGCACGACGATGCCGGAGCTGGATCAGCCCTTAATGGTCGTCGTGGTTTTGGAGGTGTTTGCGCACGCGCCGCAGGCCGCAGGGGCGGGCGGTGTTTTCAACGGGAAGGCTGGCGTGGCAAACATAAAAAAACATTGTAGGGGATGCAGCGCGCGGCACTGCATCCGTGAAAGTAAACGCTGCTTTAACGTAAGGCGTTGACCACCGCATCGCCCATCTGCACCGTGCCGACCTTGGTCGTGCCTGCGCTGTAGATGTCGGGCGTGCGCAGGCCCTGGGCCAGCACCTTTTGCACGGCCGCTTCGATGCGGTCGGCGGCCTCGCTCTGGCCCAGGCTGAAGCGCAGCATCATGGCCGCGCTGAGGATGGTGGCCAGCGGATTCGCCACGCCCTTGCCGGCGATGTCGGGCGCGCTGCCGTGGCTGGGTTCGTACAGGCCCTGTTTTTTGTCGTTGAGGCTGGCGCTGGGCAACATGCCGATGGAGCCGGTGAGCATGGAGGCTTCGTCCGAGAGGATGTCGCCGAACATGTTGCCGGTGACGATCACGTCAAACGCCTTGGGCGCCTTCACCAGCTGCATGGCGGCGTTGTCCACGTACATGTGCTGCAGTTCCACGTCGGGGTAGTCTTTGTGCACCTCGGTGACCACGTCTTTCCAGAACTGGAAGGTTTCCAGCACGTTGGCCTTGTCCACACTGGTGACTTTTTTGTTGCGTTTGCGGGCGGCTTCAAAAGCCACGCGGGCGATGCGCTCGATCTCGGGCTTGGAGTAGCGCATGGTGTCAAACGCTTCTTCAGCGCCAGGGAAATGGCCGTCGGTGGCCACCCGGCGCCCGCGCGGCTGGCCGAAGTAGATGTCGCCCGTGAGCTCGCGGATGATGAGAATGTCCAGCCCGGCGATCAGCTCGGGCTTCAAGCTGCTGGCGCCCACGAGCTGCTCGTAGCAGATGGCGGGGCGGAAGTTGGCAAACAGGCCCAGCGCCTTGCGCAGGCCCAGGATGGCCTGCTCGGGGCGCAGCGGGCGGTCGAGCGTGTCGTACTTCCAGTCGCCCACGGCGCCGAACAGGATGGCGTCGGCCGCCTTGGCCAGGTTGAGCGTGGCTTCGGGCAGCGGGTGGCCTGCGGCCTCGTAGGCGGCGCCGCCGACGGGGGCGGTTTCCAGCTCGAACTTCAAGTCCAGGGCTTTGAGAACCTTGACGGCTTCGGTGACGATTTCGGTGCCAATGCCGTCACCCGGCAGAACTGCGATTTTCATGGTTTGCTATTAATTTGATAGCTGCTGGCGCTTGTCTGGTAAGCGCTACAGCTTGTTTTTACTTGAATTTCAGGCGGCCATGGTATGCGCCAGCCAGGGCTTGGCGGCCAGGCGCTGGGCCTCGAAGGCGGCGATTTTTTCCTGGTGGCGCAGCGTCAGGCCGATGTCGTCGAAGCCGTTGAGCAGGCAGTATTTGCGAAACGGCAGCACGTCGAAGGCGATCTCCTCGCCCTGCGGGCGGATGACCACCTGGCGTTCGAGGTCGATGGTCAGCTGGTAGCCCGGCTCGGCAGCGACGGCGTCGAACAGCTGCGCCACCGTGGCCTCGGGCAGGACGATGGGCAACATGCCGTTCTTGAAGCAGTTGTTGAAGAAGATGTCGGCAAAGCTCGGTGCGATCACCGTGCGAAAGCCGTACTGCTCCAGCGCCCAGGGTGCGTGCTCGCGGCTCGATCCGCAGCCGAAGTTCTTGCGCGCCAGCAAGATGCTCGCGCCCTGGTAGCGCGGCTGGTTGAGCACGAAGTCGGGGTTGGGCTGGCGTGCTGCTGCGGGCACGCCGGGCTGGCCGGGTTGGTCCAGGTAGCGCCATTCGTCAAACAGGTTGGGGCCAAAGCCGGTCTTTTGGATCGACTTCAGAAACTGCTTGGGGATGATGGCGTCGGTATCGACGTTTTCGCGGTCCATGGGGGCGACCAGGCCCTGGTGGCGGGTAAATTTTTGCATCGTGCAAGCCTGTGGGGTGCGGTTTACTTGGCCGCGCGCTCGATGGCGTCGCCGGCTTTCTGTACGTCCTGGCCTACGCCTTTGACGGTGTTGCAGCCGGCCAGCATGAAGGCCAGGGCGAGCAGGGCAGCGAGGGTCTTGTTCATGGCAGTTCCTTTCAAGCGATGGTGCGGATATCGACAAAATGACCGTGGATGGCAGCCGCCGCCGCCATGGCCGGGCTCACCAGGTGCGTGCGCCCGCCCGCGCCCTGGCGGCCTTCAAAGTTGCGGTTGCTGGTGGAGGCGCAGCGCTCGCCGGGTTCGAGGCGGTCGGCATTCATGGCCAGGCACATGGAGCAGCCGGGCTCGCGCCACTCAAAACCTGCGGCCTTGAAGACCCGGTCCAGCCCCTCGGCCTCGGCCTGCGCCTTGACCAGGCCCGAGCCTGGCACGACCAGCGCCAGTTTCACGTTCGGTGCAATTTTGCGCCCGCTTTTTTGCACCACGGCGGCGGCGGCGCGCATGTCCTCGATGCGGCTGTTGGTGCAGCTGCCGATGAAGACCTTGTCCACGGCAATGCTTTGCAGCGGTTGATTGGCGTTCAGCCCCATGTAGGCCAGGGCGCGCTCCATGGCGGCGCGCTTGTTGGCGTCGCCCTCTTGCGCCGGGTTGGGCACCTGGGCATCGACGCCGAGCACCATCTCCGGGCTGGTGCCCCAGGTGATTTGCGGCACGATGTCGGCGCCGTTGAGCTCGACCACGGTGTCCCAGTGCGCATCGGCGTCGGAGTGCAAGGTCTGCCAGTAAGCCTCGGCCTGCGCCCATTCGGCGCCGGTGGGGGCCATGGGGCGGCCTTGCACGTAGGCAATGGTTTTGTCATCGACCGCCACCAGACCGGCGCGCGCACCGGCTTCGATGGCCATGTTGCACACCGTCATGCGCCCTTCCATGGAGAGGTCGCTGATCGCCTGGCCGGCAAATTCAATGGTGTAGCCCGTGCCGCCGGCCGTGCCGATCTGGCCGATGATGGCCAGCACGATGTCTTTGGCGGTGATGCCTGCGGCCACCGGGCCGTTGACGCGCACCAGCATGTTCTTGGCCTTTTTGGCCAGCAGCGTCTGCGTGGCCAGCACGTGCTCGACCTCGCTCGTGCCGATGCCGTGGGCGAGGGCCCCGAAGGCGCCGTGCGTGCTGGTGTGGCTGTCGCCGCAGACCACCGTCATGCCCGGCAGCGTGGCGCCGTTTTCCGGCCCGATCACGTGCACGATGCCCTGGCGCTGGTGCATGAAGGGAAAGAACGCGGCGGCGCCGACGGCGGCAATGTTCTTGTCCAGCGTGGTGATCTGCTCTTTGCTGATGGGGTCGGTGATGCCGTCGTAGCCCAGCTCCCAGCCGGTGGTGGGCGTGTTGTGGTCGGCCGTGGCGACGATGGAGCTGGTGCGCCAGACCTTGCGCCCGGCTTCGCGCAGGCCCTCAAAAGCCTGCGGGCTGGTGACTTCGTGCACCAGGTGGCGGTCGATGTAGAGCACGGCGGTGCCGTCTTCTTCGGTGTGGACGACGTGCTCGTCGAAGATTTTGTCGTACAGGGTGCGTCCCATGGCAGTCTCTTTTCTTCGGGGGGTTACAAATCGGGTGGGGTTACAAGCGGGTGGCCGGCCGGGTAGGGGCCAGGTGTTCGAGCAGCAGGCGCGCGCTCGCCGGCAGGGCGGCAAAATCGCGCGCCACCAGGCGCAGCTCGCGCTGCGCCCAGGCGTTGGTCAGGGGCACGGCGGCCAGCGGCCCCAGGCCCTGGAGCAGGCCAAAGGCGCGGCTGGGCAGCAGGCCCACGCCCAGGCCGTTGGCCACCATGCGGCACATGGCGTCCAGGCTGGTGACCTGGATGCGCTGGCGCAGCGTGCGCCCGGCGCGCGCCGCCGCCTGCTGCATGGCCAGGCCGACGGAGCTGCCCGCCTGCAGGCCGACGATGTCGCAGTCCAGCGCTTCTTCAAAATCAATAGCAGCTCGCGCGCTCAGGGCGTGGCTTCGCGGCATGACAAGCACCAAATGGTCGCTGCGGTAGGGGCGGCTTTGCAGGCCCGCTGGGCTGCCGCTGCTGCCCAGGTGGCACACGCCCAGGTCGGCCGCGCCCTCTTGCACCGCTTGCAGCACGGCGGGCGAGAGGTGCTCTTGCAGGTCGATCTTGATCTGGCTGTGCACGCGGGCAAAAGCGCCCAGGTCTTCGGGCAAAAACTGCACGATGGCCGAGATGTTGGCGTGCATCCGCACATGGCCGCGCACGCCGTGGGCATATTCGGCAAGCTCGCCCTGTATGCGTTCGAGGCCAAACAGCACACTGCGCGCGTGGTGCAGCAGGCTCTCGCCGGCGGCGGTCAGCGCCACGCCCCGGCTGTGGCGCTGCAGCAGCGTGGTGCCCACGGCTGCCTCCAGGTCCGACAGGCGCTTGCTCACCGCCGAGGCGGCGATGAACTCCTGCTGCGCCGCACGGCCAATGCTGCCCTGTTCGCACACGGCGACGAACAGTTGCAGCGAGGTCAGATCAAGGCGGCGCGCAAAGCTGCGCTCGGAGTTTTTCATGGACTGTGGGGTTTGCATTCTTGTATGGCGAATGCTGGGTGTATTTTCACACGCTCAACCCCGGTTAGTCATCGTAATACACGATGGGTTCTATCGTTGCTGGCCGGGCCTATCGGCGCGGCTGGATGGGGAGTAGGGGACGTTTTGCTATTAAATACATAGCTGCTAGCGCTTGATGTATAAGCGCTAGAGGCCAAAAACATTCCAAATTACAGGCTGTAGCTGGCGCCGGCGTGCGGCACCTGGGCCGGCCAGTGCAGTTCGCGCTCGATGCGTTGGCGCAGGGCGTCGGAGGCGCCCATGTCGCCATGGACGACGAAGACCTTGGCCGGGGCGGGGTGCATCTGGCCAAGCCAGCCCAGGAGCTGGCGTGCGTCGGCGTGCGCCGAAGCCGAATGCAGCTGCTGCACTTCGGCGCGAATGGCCACGTCCTGGCCCAACATGCGTACGGTTTTTTCGCCAGCAGCCAGGCGGGCGCCGCGCGTGCCCGGGGTTTGGTAACCGGTGAGCAAGATGAGGTTGCGGTGGTCGCCCGCGTGCAGCAGCAGGTGGTGCAGCACGCGCCCACCGGTGGCCATGCCGCTGGCGGCAAGGATCACGCGCGGGCCGTGCAGCCGCGCCAGGGCCTTGGAGTCGTCGGCGCTGTGCACCAAGGTCGTGCCCTGGGCCATGGCCTGCAGTTCGGCGCTGCAGAGGCGGTGCGCGCCCATGTGCTGCCCGAGCAGCTGCGTGGCACTCACGGCCATGGGGCTGTCGAGGTACACCGGCAGGCCGGCGGGGATGCGGCCCTGGGCCTTGAGGCGGGTAATCGCCAGCATCAGCTGCTGCGCGCGCCCCACGGCAAACACCGGCACCACGGCGACGCCGCCGCGTGCCGCCAGGCGTGAGAGCAGCGGCGCGAGTTCATCCTCCATCACCACCGGCGCGTGTTCGCGGTCGCCGTAGGTGGACTCGACCAGCACCACGTCGGCCGCTGGCGGCGCCTCGGGTGGGGGCATGAGCGGGTCGTCCGGGCGGCCCAGGTCGCCCGAGAACAGGATGCGCTGCCCGCCCACTTCCAGCAGCACGCTGGCCGCGCCCAGGATGTGGCCGGCGCCAAAGAAGCGTGCGCGCCAGCCCGGCAGCGGATCGAACGGCTGGTGCAGCGGGTGCGCCTGCAGCAGGCGCAGGCTGCGTACGGCATCGAGCCGCGTGTACAGCGGCAGCGCCGGGTCGTGGCGGCTCAGGCGGTGGCGGTTGAGGTAGGCCGCTTCTTCCTCTTGCAGGTGACCGCTGTCGGGCAGCAAGATGGCGCACAGGTCGCGCGTGCCGGCGGTGCAGTGCACCGCACCGCCGTAGCCTTGGCGCGCCAGCAGCGGCAGGTAGCCGCTGTGGTCGAGGTGGGCGTGGGTCAGCAGCACGGCGTCGATGCTGGCCGCCGCCAATGGCAGCGGCTCCCAGTTCATCTCGCGCAGCGTTTTGTAGCCCTGGAACAGCCCGCAATCGACGAGCAGGCTTTGGTTCTGGTAGCGCACCAGGTATTTGGAGCCGGTGACGGTGCCGGTGGCACCGAGAAAGGTGATGCTGACGCTCATACGGGCCTCCTGTGGTGGTGCCAGCGTAGCAGCAAAAGAACGGTAAAAAAAAAACGGCACGCGCTCGGCGTGCCGTGGTGGTGTGTGCCCGATCAGCTGAAGAAGCTCTTGAGCTTGTCGGTCCAGCTCTCGGCGCTGGGCGAATGCTTGCCGCCGCCTTTTTTCAGCGACTCTTCGAGCTCGCGCAGCAGCTTGCGCTGGTACTCGGTGAGCTTGACCGGCGTCTCGACGACGATGTGGCAGTACAGGTCGCCGGGGTAGCTGGCGCGCACGCCCTTGATGCCCTTGCCGCGCAGGCGAAACTGCCGGCCTGCCTGCGTGCCTTCGGGGATGTCGATCACGGCCTTGCCAGCGAGCGTGGGCACCTCGATCTCGCCGCCCAGCGCTGCGGTGATGAAGCTCACCGGCACCTGGCAGTGCAGGTCGTCGCCATCGCGCTCGAAGATGTCGTGCTTCTTCACGCGGATCTCGATGTACAGATCGCCCGGCGGGCCGCCGTTGGTGCCGGGCTCGCCGTTGCCGGTGCTGCGGATGCGCATACCGTCGTCGATGCCGGCGGGGATTTTCACGTCCAGCGTCTTCTGGCGCTTGATCTTGCCCTGGCCGTGGCAGCTGGTGCAGGGCTCGGGAATGATCTTGCCCGTGCCCCGGCAGTGCGGGCAGGTTTGCTGCACGCTGAAAAAGCCCTGGCGCATCTGCACCACGCCCTGGCCGCTGCAGGTGGTGCAGGTCTTGGCCTGGGTGCCGGGCTTGGCGCCGCTGCCGTGGCAGCTGTCGCAGGCATCCCAGCTGGGGATGCGAATTTGTGCATCTTTGCCATTGGCCGCTTCTTCGAGCGTGATGTCCATGGCGTAAGACAGGTCGCTGCCCCGGTACACCTGGCGGCCACCGCCGCGCCCGCCCCGGGCGCCGCCGAACATGTCGCCGAAGATGTCGCCAAAAGCCTCGGCAAAACCGCCAAAGCCTTCGCCGCCACCGCCTGGGCCGCCGCGCATGTTCGGATCGACGCCGGCGTGGCCGTACTGGTCGTAGGCGGCGCGTTTTTGGCCGTCCGAGAGCATCTCGTAGGCCTCTTTGGCCTCCTTGAATTTTTCTTCGGCAGTCTTGGCGGCATCACCCTGGTTGCGGTCCGGGTGGTACTTCATGGCCAGCTTGCGGTAGGCCTTTTTGATGTCGTCGTCCGAGGCGTTCTTGGGTACGCCCAGGACTTCGTAAAAGTCTTTTTTCGACATGGTGCAATCCGTTTGCTTGTAAGCGCAACGCCGCGCAAGGCCGGGAGGGGCCTGCGCGGCGGTCGTGGGTCAGCGCAGCGGCAGGGATCAGCCCTTCTTCACTTCCTTGACCTCGGCGTCGATCACGTTGTCGTCGTCGGCGGGCTTGGTGTTGGCACCAGCTTGCGCGCTGGCAGCACCTTCGGCAGCGCCGGCAGCAGCTTGCGCGGCCTGGGCGTCGGCGTACATCTTCTCGCCGAGCTTCTGGCTGGCGGCCATCAGGGCTTCGGTCTTGGCGTCGATGTCGGCCTTGTCGTCGCCCTTGAGGGCTTCTTCCAGGGTCTTGGCGGCGGCTTCGATGGCGGATTTTTCAGCCGCGTCGAGCTTGTCGCCGTGTTCGCCCAGGCTCTTGTGCACGCTGTGCAGCGCGGCTTCGCCCTGGTTCTTGGCCTGCACCAGTTCGAGCTTTTTCTTGTCGTCGGCGGCATTGAGCTCGGCGTCCTTCACCATGCGCTGGATCTCGTCTTCCGACAGGCCCGAGTTCGCCTTGATGGTGATCTTGTTTTCCTTGCCCGTGCCCTTGTCCTTGGCGCCCACGTGCAGGATGCCGTTGGCGTCGATGTCGAACGACACCTCGATCTGCGGCAGGCCGCGCGGTGCCGGCGGGATGCCTTCGAGGTTGAACTCGCCCAGCAGCTTGTTGCCGCTGGCCATCTCGCGCTCGCCCTGGAAGACCTTGATGGTCACGGCCGGCTGGTTGTCGTCGGCGGTGGAGAAGGTCTGCGCGAACTTGGTCGGGATGGTGGTGTTCTTGGTGATCATCTTCGTCATCACGCCGCCCAGGGTTTCAATGCCCAGGGAGAGCGGGGTGACGTCCAGCAGCAGCACGTCCTTGCGGTCGCCCGAGAGCACCTGGCCCTGGATGGCGGCACCGACGGCCACGGCCTCGTCAGGGTTCACGTCCTTGCGCGGCTCCTTGCCGAAGAATTCCTTGACCTTGTCCTGCACCTTGGGCATACGGCTCATGCCGCCGACCAGGATCACGTCGTTGATGTCGGCCACGCTGATGCCGGCGTCCTTGATGGCCGTGCGGCAGGGGGCGATGGTGCGCTCGATCAGCTCATCGACCAAAGACTCCAGCTTGGCGCGGGTGAGCTTCAAGTTCAGGTGCTTGGGGCCGGTGGCGTCGGCGGTGATGTAGGGCAGGTTGATGTCGGTCTGCGCGCTGTTCGAGAGCTCGATCTTGGCCTTTTCGGCCGCTTCCTTCAGGCGCTGCAGGGCCAGCACGTCCTTGGACAGGTCCACGCCCTGGTCCTTTTTGAACTCGCTGATGATGTAGTCGATGATGCGCTGGTCGAAGTCTTCGCCGCCCAGGAAGGTGTCGCCGTTGGTGGAGAGCACTTCAAACTGCTTCTCGCCATCGACGTCGGCGATCTCGATGATGGAGACGTCAAACGTGCCGCCGCCCAGGTCGTACACGGCGATCTTGCGGTCGCCCTTTTCCTGCTTGTCCAGGCCAAAGGCCAGGGCGGCAGCGGTGGGCTCGTTGATGATGCGCTTGACTTCCAGGCCGGCGATGCGGCCAGCGTCCTTGGTGGCCTGGCGCTGGGCGTCGTTGAAGTAGGCCGGCACGGTGATGACGGCCTCGGTCACGGGCTCGCCCAGGTAGTCCTCGGCGGTTTTCTTCATCTTGCGCAGGATGTCGGCGCTGACCTGCTGGGCCGAAATTTTGTTGCCGCGCACTTGCACCCAGGCGTCGCCGTTGTCGGCGGCCACGATGGCGTAGGGCATCAGGTCGATGTCCTTTTGCACTTCTTTTTCCGAGAACTTGCGGCCGATCAGGCGCTTGATGGCGAACAGCGTGTTCTTGGGGTTGGTCACCGCCTGGCGCTTGGCCGAGGCGCCGACGAGGATTTCGCCGTCTTCCTGGTAGGCGACGATGGAGGGCGTGGTGCGCGCGCCTTCGCTGTTCTCGATCACGCGCGTGGTGTTGCCTTCCATGATGGACACGCAGCTATTGGTGGTGCCCAGGTCGATGCCGATGATTTTTCCCATGTTTCTTCTCCGAATGCTGGAATGTTTGAATGTGTTGTATCTGTGAACGGTTTGTGCGGTTTCAAGGGCCGGGCGCTTATTTGGGCGCCGCCACCGTCACCAGGGCCGGGCGCAGCACGCGCTCGGCGATCAGGTAGCCTTTTTGCAGCACGCTGACGACGCTGTTGGCTTCCTGCTCGGCCGGCACCATGCTGATCGCCTGGTGCTGGTGCGGGTTGAATTTTTCGCCCACGGCAGGGGCAATCACCACCACCTTGTTGCGCTCCAGGGCCGAAACCAGCTGGCGCAGCGTGGCGTCTGAGCCCTCGCGCAGCTGCTCGGCGGTGGCGCTCTCCAGGGTCAGGGCCGCGTCCAGGCTGTCGCACACCGGCAGCAGGCTCTCGGCAAAGCTCTCGATGCCGAATTTGCGTGCCTTGGAAACCTCTTCTTCGGCGCGGCGGCGGGCGTTTTCGGCCTCGGCCTTGGCGCGCAGGAACTGGTCGGCCAGGTCGGCGCTCTTGGCCTTGAGTTCGGCGAGCTCGGTTTGCAGGCGATTGAGCTCGTCGGCGGCGTTGGCCGCCAGGGCAGCTTCGACTTCTTCGGGCGAGGTGGGCGTGGCTTTGGGGTTCAGCTCAGACATGGCGGGTAGTGAAAAGTCGTTGAAAACGGGTATGGCCGCTTACCTGGGGCCGGGCGCCGGATTTTCAAGACACCCGGCGGCGCAGTGGCGAGTGTACAAAAATCAACGCACTGCTATAATGCCCGGCTTTGCCTTGCCACACCGCTACTTTGACGCAGCGGGCGGCTTCAACCAAAAGGAGTGTTTATGCGTCACTACGAAATCATTTTGTTGATCCACCCGGATCAAAGCGAGCAGGTTCCGGCCATGCTCGAGCGCTACAAGGGCATGATCGCCGCTGGCGGCGGTGCTGTGCACCGCGTGGAAGACTGGGGCCGCCGTCAACTGGCGTACCTGATCAACAAGCTGGCCAAGGCCCACTACCTGTGCCTGAACATCGAGGCCGACCAGGCTGTGATGGCCGAGCTTGAGCACGCCTTCAAGTTCAACGACGCCGTGCTGCGCCACCTGACGGTGCAAAAGAAGAAGGCCGACACCGGCGCTTCTTCCATGATGAAGACCGTTGAGCGCGAAGAGGCCCGCAAGGCCAACGCCGCTGAACAAGCAGCTGTCTGATCGCTCTCGCACCCGGGGTGCATAACCACGTTTGCCTGACTGCCTGTATCGCCGAGGCCCAGCCTTTGCGCTACACCCCCGCCGGCCTGCCCGCGCTGGACTTGCGCCTGGAACACCAGTCGCGTCAAGCCGATGCCGGTCAGGAACGGGACGTCAAGCTCTCGCTCAAGGCCCTGGCCTTTGGCGTGTTGGCCGAGCGGCTGGCGCGCCAGAATCTTGGAAGCAGTTTTTGTTTTCAGGGTTTTTTGGCCACAGGACGCGGCGGTAAAACCGTGGTGCTGCATATCCAGGACATTCAACAAGATTAATTTTCAAGAGGCTCGACAATGGCCACCTTCAAGAAATTCAACAAGGACAAGCGTCCCAAGCGCAACTCCCAGTCGCTGCTGTTCAAGCGCAAGCGCTTCTGCCGCTTCACCGTCGCTGGCGTCGAAGAAATCGACTACAAGGACGTGGACACCCTGCGCGACTTCATCGCTGAAAACGGCAAGATCATCCCCGCGCGCCTGACCGGCACGCGCGCCATCTACCAGCGCCAGCTCAACACCGCCATCAAGCGCGCCCGCTTCCTGGCCCTGCTGCCCTACAGCGACCAGCACAAGATCTAAGGAGTCAGAACCATGCAAATCATTCTGCTCGACAAGGTCGTGAACCTCGGCAACCTCGGCGAAATCGTCAAGGTCAAAGACGGCTACGCCCGCAACTTCCTGATCCCCACCGGCCGCGCCCGCCGCGCCACTGCCGCTGCCAAGGCCGAGTTCGAAGCCAAGCGCGCCGAACTGGAAAAGGCTGCTGCTGAAAAGCTCGCTGCTGCCCAGGCACAAGGCGAGAAGCTCGCTGGCACCACCGTCAAGCTGACCCAGAAGGCCGGTGTCGATGGCCGCCTGTTCGGCTCGGTCACCAACCACGACATCTGCGAAGAAATCAACAAGCTGGGCTACCAGCTGGTGAAGTCGCAGATCCGTATGCCTGGCCTGATCAAGACCGTGGGCGACACCACGCTGAGCGTGGCGCTGCACACCGACGTGGTGGTCGAAGTGACGGTTTCCGTCTACGGCGAAACCGCCTAAGCACCGCTGCTGCGGTACTGGCAAAAGCCGCCCTCGGGCGGCTTTTGTGTTTTTCGTCCCCTGTTTATTCCCCGCCTGCCCACTGCTTGTGCAGTGCTTATCCACAGGGTTATGCCATGACGGCTGCGCCCCTGCGCCCTACGATGGCGGGCTTCGCTCCAAGGAATCCCATGTCTGCCGTGATGCCGCCGCTCGACGACGATTTTCTTTCCATGCCGCCGCCGCTCGATCGTGAGGTGGCACAGCTGCGCGTGCCGCCGCATTCGATGGAGTCGGAGTCGAGCGTGCTCGGCGGCCTGCTGCTGGACAACAACGCCTGGGACCGCATTGGCGACGTGCTGGGGGAGAGTGACTTTTACCGCCACGAGCACCGGCTGATTTTTACCGCCATCAGCGGCCTGATCAACGCCAGCAAGCCGGCGGACGTGATCACGGTGTATGAGCAGCTGCAGGGCCTGGGCAAGGCCGAGGAGGTTGGCGGGCTGGTGTACCTGAACCAGCTGGCGCAGTACGTGCCCAGCGCCACCAACATCCGCCGCTACGCCGAGATCGTGCGCGAGCGCGCCATTTTGCGCAAACTCGTCACCGCCAGCGAAGACATTGCCACCAACGCCTTCAGCCCGCAGGGGCGCACGGTCGAGCGCATCCTGGACGAGGCGGAGGCGAAGATTTTTGCCATTGGCGAAGAGGGCTCGCGCACCAAGCAGGGCTTTCAGTCGCTCGACACCCTGGTGATCGACCTGCTCGACCGCGTGCAGGAGATGGCCGACAACCCGGTGGACGTGACCGGCGTGCCCACCGGCTTTGCCGATCTTGACCGCATGACCAGCGGCCTGCAGGCGGGCGACCTGGTGGTGCTGGCGGCGCGCCCCTCCATGGGCAAGACCTCGTTCGCCGTCAACATTGCCGAGCACGTGGCGCTCAACGAAGGGCTGCCGGTGGCGATTTTCTCGATGGAAATGGGTGCGGCGCAGTTGGCGGTGCGTATCGTCGGCTCCATCGGCCGCGTGAACCAGGGCAATCTGCGTACCGGCAAGCTCAGCGACGAGGAATGGCCGCGCCTGACCGAGGCCATCGAGCGCCTGCGCACCGTCAGCCTGCACATCGACGAAACCCCGGGCCTGACGCCCACCGAGCTGCGCGCCAACGCCCGGCGCCTGGCGCGCCAGTGCGGCAAGCTCGGCCTGATCGTGGTGGACTATTTGCAGCTCATGAGCGGCTCGGGTGCCGCCAGTTCGGACAACCGTGCCACGGAGCTGGGCGAAATCTCACGCGGCCTGAAAATGCTGGCGAAGGAACTGCAGTGCCCGGTGATTGCGCTCTCGCAGCTCAACCGCTCGGTCGAGCAGCGCACCGACAAGCGCCCCATGATGAGCGATCTGCGCGAATCGGGCGCCATCGAGCAGGATGCAGACATCATCATGTTCATCTACCGCGACGACTACTACAACAAGGATTCGAGCGAGCCCAACATTGCCGAGGTCATCATCGGCAAGCAGCGTAACGGCCCGACCGGCACGGTCAAGCTGTTCTTCCAGAAGAACCAGACGCGCTTTGAAAACCTCGCCATGGGCGGCGATGGGTATTGATTTTGATAATAAAAATAGCTTCCAGCGCTTGTGTGGCAAGCGCTAGAAGCTATCTATTTGATAGCAAAATCAGGCTTAAAGCACTTCGCTGGCAAAGTCTGCCAGGCGCGAGCGCTCGCCGCGCGCTAAGGTGATGTGGCCGCTGTGCGGCCAGCCCTTGAAGCGATCGACGGCAAAGGTCAGGCCCGAGCTGCCCTCGGTGAGGTAGGGCGTGTCGATCTGCGCCAGGTTGCCCATGCAGATGATCTTGGTGCCGGGGCCGGCGCGGGTGATGAGGGTCTTCATCTGCTTGGGCGTGAGGTTCTGCGCCTCGTCGATGATGACGAACTTGTCGAGGAAGGTGCGCCCGCGCATGAAGTTCATGCTCTTGATCTTGATGCGGCTCCTGATCAAATCGTTGGTCGCGGCGCGCCCCCACTCGCCGGCGTTGCCGCCGTCGCCTTTGGCCAAGAATTCCAGGTTGTCGTCCAGTGCGCCCATCCAGGGGCCCATTTTTTCTTCCTCGGTGCCGGGCAGGAAGCCAATGTCCTCGCCCACGCTGACGGTGGCGCGGGTCATGATGATCTCGCTGTAGCGGCGCTCGTCGAGCACCTGGCTCAGGGCGGCGGCCAGGGTCAAGAGCGTCTTGCCGGTGCCGGCCTGGCCGGTGAGGGTGACGAAGTCCACCTCCGGGTCCATGAGCAGGTTCATGGCGAAGTTCTGCTCGCGGTTGCGCGTGGTCACGCCCCAGACGGCATTCTTGGCGTGGCCGTAGTCCTTGAGGGTTTCAAGGACGGCGGTCTTGTCGCGGATCTCGGTCACGCGCGCGTACAGGCTGGGCTCGCCCGGGGCCTCGAAGTAGACGAACTGGTTGATCATCAGCCCCGCTGCCAGCGGGCCGCTGATGCGGTAGTAGGTGTGGGCGCCGCTTTGCCAGCTCTCGATCTTCTTGCCGGCCTTGCTCCAAAAATCGGGTGGCAGGGCGAGTACGCCGGCGTACAGCAGGTCGTCGTCGTCGAGCGCCTTGTCGTTCTGGTAGTCCTCGGCGGGCAGGCCCAGGGCGCGGGCCTTGACGCGCATGTTGATGTCCTTGGACACCAGCACCACCTCGCGCCCGGGCTGCTGTGCGCGCAGGGCCTCGACCACGCCCAGGATCTGGTTGTCGGCCTTGCCCTGGGGCAGGCTGGCGGGCAGCTGGTAGGGCAGGGGGGCGGTCTGGAAGAACAGCTTGCCGCTGGCAGTGCGCTGGCCGGTGGCGTCCAGCGGGATGCCGTTGCACAGGTCGCCGCCTTGCGTCGCCACCAGGGCGTCGAGCGAGCGGCTGACCTGGCGGCCGTTGCGTGCCACCTCGGTCATGCCTTTTTTGTGCGCATCCATCTCTTCGAGCACGATCATCGGCAGGAAGATGTCGTGCTCCTCGAAGCGAAATAGGCAGGTGGGGTCGTGCAGCAGCACGTTGGTGTCGAGCACGAACAGCTTGCGCGGGCCGCTGCTGCGCGCCTTGCCGGGCTTGGCTGCAGGCGATGGGGTGCTGCTGGCCTTGGTCGGGGCGCGGCTGGTGCGTGCGCGTACAGGTGTGGCTGCGGTGGTGGGTGCGGGCGCAGCGACGGGTACGGGTGCGCTGTGCGCCGTGGCGATGGGCTCGGGAGCGGCAGCTGCAGCCGTTTTTTTGCTGCGCTTGGGCGTGGCTTTGCTGGTGTTGAAAGCGTCGGCGTTGAGGCGGGCTGCGCGTTGGGTGGGGGCGGGGGGCAGGGGCATGGAGCGATCCTCCGGGCGTCAATCAAAAAGCAAAAAGCCGCCAGGCGAACCGGGCGGCTTGTCGTAGGGCGGTGGGGGCAGAAAGCGTCTCGTGCTGAGGGTGCATCGGCCCATTATGCCGCCGCCAGATGACAACTGGCGGGCAGACGGGGCGGCGTTTTCAGGCGGCTTTTTTCAGTGCCTTGAGGGATTTGACGGCCTTGAGCACTTCGTCCACATGGCCGGGCACTTTCAGGCCGCGCCATTCCTGGGCCAGGATGCCGTCGGCGTTGATGAGGAAGGTGCTGCGCTCGATGCCCTTGACCTTTTTGCCGTACATGATTTTGTTTTTCACCACGCCGAACATATGGCACATTTTTTCTTCGGTGTCGGCGATGAGCTCAAACGGCAGTTCGAGTTTTTCCTTGAAATCGTCGTGCGATTTCATGTTGTCGCGCGAGACGCCAAAGACGGCGGCGCCGGCTTTGACAAAATCCTTGTACTTGTCACGAAACTGCATCGCCTCGGTGGTGCAGCCGGGGGTGTTGTCCTTGGGGTAGAAGTACAGCACCAGAATCTGCCCCTGGTGTGAGAGGTTGGAGACCTTGATGCCGCCGGTGGCGTTCGCTTCAAATTCGGGGAGGGGCTTGTTGACAACGATCGCCATAAAGTCTCAATCTCTGCTGGAAATGGTCGTGAAGAAAAAGTCGGGGAAGTGGGATTTTTATTTTTATTGGTGCCCCGACCGCAATCCGCGATTTTACCCCGAAATGCCTTTTCTTCGGGATCAGGGGGTTTCCAGCAGCAGGGCCAGGGCGACGCGGCGGTCTTCGGCGAGCAAAAAGTTGTAGGTGCGGCAGGCGGCGGCGCTGTCCATGGTTTCGACGCCGATGCGCCGCTGCATCAGGGGCGCGAGCCAGGCGGGTGGCACAAAGCGCAGGCGCTCGCCGCTGCCAAACAGCACCAGCTCCACGTCCAGTGCGGCCAGGGCCGCAAAGTGCGCTGCCGTCAGCGCGTCAAAGCGTGTGCAGTCCCAGGGCTGGCGCAGGCCGTTGGGACCGAGCAAAACGCTGTGTGCGATCTTGTCAGGCCCGACCTGCACCCAGCCGGGGCCGTGGCGGCTGATGGATTGGATGCTGGCGGGATCGGGCTGGAATTTCATGGCAGGGCGGGGGCGCGGGCAGCGCCAATGTTCTGTGGTCAAATTATAGGTTTCGCCGCCTGTTGCCGTGGGCGGCGCCCTGTTGTCAGCCACTGCACTCCAGCGATGAAAACTGTCCGCAAATCCGCCAAGCTCAACCATGTTCTCTACGACGTTCGCGGCCCCATCGTGGACGCAGCGCGGCAGATGGAGGACGAGGGCCAGAAAATCATCAAGCTCAACATCGGCAACATGGCGCCGTTTGGTTTTGATGCGCCCGAGGAAGTGCAGCAGGACATGATCCGCAACCTGCCCAACTCGGCGGGCTACTCGGACAGCAAGGGCATTTTTGCCGCGCGCAAGGCGGTGATGCACTACACCCAGCAGCTGGGCATTGCGGGCGTGGCGCTCGACGACATTTACCTCGGCAACGGTGCCAGCGAGCTGATCGTGATGGCGACGAACGCGCTGCTCAACGATGGCGATGAGCTGCTCGTGCCCATGCCCGACTATCCGCTGTGGACAGCGGCCACCAGCCTCTCGGGCGGCAAGCCGGTGCATTACCGCTGCGACGAGGACAACGGCTGGCTGCCCGACCTGGCCGACATGCGCGCCAAGATCACTGAGCGCACGCGCGGCATCGTCGTCATCAACCCCAACAACCCCACGGGCGTGCTCTACCCGGTGGCGCTGCTGCGCGGCATCATCGAGATCGCGCGCGAGCACGGCCTGGTGCTGCTGGTCGATGAGGTCTACGACAAGGTGCTGTACGACGGCGTCACGTTCACGTCCATGGCCAGCCTGAGCACCGACGTGCTCACGCTCACGTTCAACTCGCTCTCCAAGGCCTACCGCAGCTGCGGCTACCGCGCCGGCTGGATGGTGCTCTCGGGTCCCAAGCAGGACGCGCGCGACTACATCGAGGGCCTGAACATGCTGGCCAACTTGAAGCTCGGCTCGAACGTGCCCGGCCAGTGGGCCATCCAGACGGCGCTGGGCGGCTACCAGAGCATCAACGATCTGGTCAAAGAAGGCGGGCGCCTGCGCCGCCAGCGCGACCTGGCGTACGAGCTCATCACGCAAATTCCTGGCGTCACCTGCGTCAAGCCGCAGGCGGCGCTGTACATGTTTCCGCGCCTGGACCCGGCGATGTACCCCATCGCTGACGACCGCCAGTTCTTCATGCAAGTGCTGCGCGCCACGCGCGTCATGCTGGTGCAGGGCTCGGGTTTCAACTACCCGGACAACCAGCATTTCCGCATCGTCTTCCTACCCCACGAGGACGATCTGCGCGAAGCCATCAACCGCCTGGCGGGCTTTCTGGCCCAGTACCGACTGCGCCACGCCCCGGTGGCGCAAGACGTTTGAGTGCTCCTTTTTTTATAGCTGCTAGCGCTTGTCCATCAAGCGCTGCAGCCACTTTTGACTGGTAAATTTGATATGAAACCCATCCAAGTCGGCCTGCTGGGCATTGGCACCGTGGGCAGCGGTGTGTTCCACGTACTCGCGCGCAACCAGGAAGAAATCCGCCGCCGCGCCGGTCGCGGCATTGAAATTGCCATGGTGGCCGACCTGGACGTGGCGCGCGCCCAGAGCGTGGTCGGCGCTGGCGTGCAGGTGGTGAGCGACGCGCGCGCCGTCATCGCCAACCCCGAGATCGACATCGTCATCGAGCTCATTGGCGGCTACGGCATTGCCAAGCAGCTGGTGCTCGAAGCCATCGCCGCCGGCAAGCACGTGGTCACGGCCAACAAGGCGCTGCTGGCCGTGCATGGCACGGAAATTTTCAAGGCCGCCGCCGAGAAGGGCGTGGTCGTGGCCTACGAGGCGGCCGTGGCTGGCGGTATCCCCATCATCAAGGCGCTGCGCGAAGGCCTGGCGGCCAACCAGATCCAGTGGGTGGCCGGCATCATCAATGGCACCACCAACTTCATCCTTTCGGAGATGCGCGACAAGGGCCTGGACTTCGACGTGGTCTTGAAGGAGGCCCAGCGCCTGGGCTACGCCGAGGCTGACCCGACCTTCGACATCGAGGGCGTGGACGCGGCGCACAAGGCCACCATCATGAGCGCCATCGCCTTCGGCATCCCGGTGCAGTTCGACAAGGCCCATGTGGAGGGCATCACCAAGCTCGGCGCTGCCGACATCCGCTACGCCGAGCAGCTGGGCTACCGCATCAAGCTGCTGGGCATCACCAAGCGCACCGACAAGGGCGTGGAGCTGCGCGTACATCCCAGCCTGGTGCCCGCCAAGCGCCTGATCGCCAACGTCGAGGGTGCCATGAACGCCGTGCTGGTGCAGGGCGACGCCGTGGGCGCCACGCTGTACTACGGCAAGGGCGCGGGCTCCGAGCCCACGGCCAGCGCCGTGATTGCCGACCTGGTGGACATCACGCGCCTGATCGAGGCCGACCCGACGCACCGCGTGCCGCCGCTGGCGTTCCAGAACCACACGCTGCGCGAGGCGGGGCAGGACCTGCCCATTCTGCCGATGACCGAGGTCGTCACCAGCTACTACCTGCGCCTGCGCGTGGCCGATCAGGCCGGCGTGCTGGCCAAGGTGACGGGCATCCTCGCCGGCGCCGGCATCAGCATCGACGCCATGCTGCAGCGCGAGGCCGACGAGGTGGGCGGCGAGGGCAGCACGCAAACCGACCTCATCATCCTCACCCACGACACGCGCGAAGGCACCATGAACGACGCCATGGCGCAAATGCAGCAGCTGCCGACGGTGCTCGCGCCCATCACGCGCATCCGCAAAGAGGAGCTCAACTGATGCGCTACCTCTCCACCCGGGGCGACGCCACGCCGCGCCAGTTCTGCGACATCCTGCTCGAAGGCCTGGCGCCCGACGGCGGCCTGTACCTGCCCGCGCACTACCCGCAGATTAGCGCCGCGCGCCTGGCCGCGCTGCGCCAGACCTACGCCCGCGAAGGCTACGCCGCGCTGGCGTTTGAAATCCTCTCGCTCTACATCGACGACATCCCCGCCGACGACCTGCGCGCGATCTGCGCCAAGACCTACACCGCCGAAGTCTTTGGCAGCCCGGCCATCGTCCCCGTGCGCCCGCTCGAAGGCGTGCTGCACATCGAAGCCCTGTCCAATGGCCCGACGCTGGCCTTCAAAGACATGGCCATGCAGCTCCTGGGCCACCTGTTCGAGTACGAACTGGCACGCCGGGGCGAGCAGCTCAACATCCTGGGCGCCACCAGCGGCGACACCGGCAGCGCCGCCGAATACGCCATGCGCGGCAAAAAAGGCGTGCGCGTCTTCATGACCTCGCCCCACGGGCGCATGAGCCCCTTCCAGCAGGCGCAGATGTTCAGCCTGCAGGACGAGAACATCCACAACATCGCCATCGAAGGCGTGTTCGACGACTGCCAGGACATCGTCAAGGCCGTGAGCAACGACCTGGAATTCAAGCGCCGCTACAAGATCGGCACCGTCAACTCTATCAACTGGGCGCGCCTCCTGGCGCAGGTGGTGTACTACTTCGCCGGCTACTTCCAGGCGACGTCGTCAGAAGGCGAAAAAGTCAGCTTCACCGTGCCCAGTGGCAACTTCGGCAACATCTGCGCCGGCCATGTGGCGCGCATGATGGGCCTGCCGATTGCCAAGCTGGTGGTGGCGACGAACGAGAACGACGTGCTCGACGAATTTTTCCGCACCGGCATCTACCGCGTGCGTGGCAGCAGCGACACGCACGAGACCTCCAGCCCCAGCATGGACATCAGCAAGGCCAGCAACTTCGAGCGCTTTGTGTTCGACCTGCTGGGCCACGACGCAGCAGCGGGCGCCGCCACGCGCGCGCTGTTTGGCGATGCACTGGCACGCCAAGGCTTTTTTGATTTGAGCGCCGACCCGCGCTTTCAAGACGCCGCCAGCCGCTACGGCTTTGCCAGCGGCAAGAGCACGCACGCCGACCGCCTGGCCACCATCCAGGACTGCTGGCAGCGCCTGGGCCAGATGATCGACACCCACACGGCAGACGGCGTGCAGGTGGCGCGTGCCCACCTGGGCACCGAGCCCATGGTGGTGCTGGAGACAGCCCTGCCGATCAAGTTTGCCGCCACCATCGAAGAGGCGCTGGGCCGCGCTCCCGAGCGCCCGCCCCAGTTCAACGGCATCGAGGATTTGCCCAAGCGCGTGCAGGTCATGCCTGCCGACGCCCAGCAGGTCAAGGACTACATCGCCCGGCATTGCGCCTGATTTTTGGCATGAAAATGGCTGCCAGCGCTTATTTGGCAAGCGCGAGCAGCTATTGTTTCAGGAGCAAACCATGAAGGTTGTCGGCTTTGCCGGCTTCTCCGGCGCGGGCAAGACCACGCTCATCGAGCAGTTGATCCCGCTGCTGCGAGCGCAGGGGCTGCGCGTCTCGGTGCTCAAGCACGCGCACCACCGCTTCGACATCGACCAGCCGGGCAAGGACAGCTGGCGCCACCGCCAGGCCGGCGCATTCGAGGTGCTGCTGGCCTCCGACCAGCGCCTGGCGCTGCTGCGCGAGCTGCCTGCGCCGCAGGAGCCCGATATCCACCACCTGCTGGCGCAGTTCGATGCCAGCGTCGATTGGGTGCTGGTCGAAGGCTTCAAGGAGGCGCCGATTCCGAAGATCGAAGTCTGGCGCGCCCCCGAGCCCGGCCAGAGCCCGCGCCCGCTGCGCTACCCGCAGGACGACGCCATCATCGCCATTGCCAGCAACGCGGCATTGCCCGCACCCGCACCCGCACCCGCACCCGCACCCGCACCCGCACCCGCGCCCGCGCCCGCGCCCACGGTACTGGCGCAGCTCGACCTCAACGCCCCGGCGCAGCTGGCCGCTTGGCTGCTGGCTGCGGGCGACCGCTTTGATTACCGGGCGCCCGCAGCGGCGCCCCGCACGGAGGCTTGAATGCAACCCCGCCCCCCCCTCATGCCCTTTGACCAGGCCCTGGCCCAGCTGCTGGCCCAGGCCCAGCCCCTGCCCGATATTGAATGGGTAGACAGCTTTGACGCCGATGGCCGCGTGCTCGCGCACGACCAGGTCTCGGCCCTGCAGGTGCCGCCCTTCGACAACAGCGCCATGGACGGCTACGCCCTGCGCTGCGCTGATCTGGCTGGCGTCGGCACCGAGCTGCCGGTGGCGCAGCGCATCGCCGCCGGCAGCAGCGGCCAGCACCTGCAGCCGGGCACGGCGGCGCGCATCTTCACCGGCGCGCCCGTGCCCGCCGGGGCCGACGCCGTCGTCATGCAGGAAGCCTGCGAGGCCCTCGATGGCGGCGCACGCGTGCGCATCCAGGCCGCAGTGCAGCCGGGGCAGAACATTCGCCGCGCGGGCGAGGACATTGCCCTGGGCGCCACGGTGCTCGCCGCCGGCCAGCGCCTGGGCCCGGCTGCCCTCGGGCTCGCTGCCAGCATCGGCCTGGCGCAGCTGCCGGTGCACCGGCGCCCGCGCGTGGCGCTGTTTTCCACCGGCGACGAACTCGTCATGCCCGGCCAGGTGGCGCCGCAAGACCTGCCCGCAGGCGCCATCTACAACAGCAACCGCTTCTTTCTGCGCAGCCTGCTGCAGCGCCTGGGCTGCAGCGTCACCGACATGGGCATCGTCCCCGACACACGCGAGGCCACCATCGCCGCCCTGCGCCAGGCCAGCAGCGGGCACGACGTCATCCTCACCAGCGGTGGCGTCTCGGTGGGCGAGGAAGACCACATCAAGCCCGCCGTCCAGGCCCTGGGCAGCCTCGATCTGTGGCAAATCGCCGTCAAGCCCGGCAAGCCCTTTGCCTATGGCCGCGTGCAGAGCGGCGCAGGCGCGGCAGCGCACTTCCTCGGCCTGCCGGGCAACCCGGTGGCCAGCTTCGTCACCTGCCTGGTGCTGGTGCGGCCCTTCCTGCTGCGCCTGCAGGGGGTGGCGGATGTTGCTCCTAAAACAATAGCTGTTCGCGCTGATTTTGATTGGCCCCGGGCCGATAAACGCCGTGAATTCTTGCGCGCCCGCCTGCAGCCCGACGGCAGCCTGGCGCTGTTTGGCCAGCAGGGCTCGGGCGTGCTCACCTCCACCGCCTGGGGCGATGGCCTGGTGGACAACCCGCCCGGCCAGAGCATTGCGCGTGGCGACAGCGTGCGCTTCATTCCTTTTGGCGGGCTGCTGGCATGAGCGCCGCACAGAACCCGCACAAGCGCATCACGCTGCGCTATTTCGCCTCCCTGCGCGAGGCCCTGGGCCAGGGCAGCGAAAGCCTGGAAACCAGCGCCGCCACCCTGGGCGCACTGCGCCAGGAGCTGCGCGCACGCGGCGGCGCCTACGCCGAGGTGCTGGCGCCCGGGCGTGCAGTGCGCATGGCGCTGAACCAGGAGCTGAGCCAGGAAACGGCAGCGCTGCCCGATGGTGCCGAGGTGGCGTTCTTTCCCCCCGTCACAGGCGGGTAGGGCAGAATTTGAGTGTTGCCTTAGCGCAAAAACTCATGCCAGGCCGACACCACCAGCCCCAGCGGGGCCAGCGTGGCAAAGCCTTGCAGCAGGCGCGAGAACACCGGCCCGGCGCGGTGCGCTTCCAGGTAGTGGCGAAGCAAAATCCGCGCCTTGATCCAGGCGACCCACGCCACGGCCAGCGCCAGCACCAGGCGTATGGCGCCGCTGTGGTGCTGCGCCGCCAGCGACACGCTCAGCAGCGTCAAAGCACACAGCAGCAACCAGGCCCATGTGGTGGCGCCCACGGGCAGGCGGGTGAAAAAGGCTTTCATACGGCGTTCAAACAAAGGCGTAGAACAGGGCAAAAATCATCAGCCACACCAGGTCGGTGGCGTGCCAGTAAATGGCCAGCGCCTGCGGCCCCCGGGCATCGTCGGCCGAATAGCCGCCGCTGTACAGGCCGATCAAAATCCACAGCATCCCCATCAGCCCCCAGCAGGCGTGGATGAAGTGGTTGATCGTCAGGTAGTAATAGACGACGACGAAAATGCCGGCGCTGGCATCGAGCCCGTGCGACAGGTTCCACTGCCACTCAAAAATCTTCAGCGCCGGGTAGATCAACCCGGTGCAAAACGCCGCAGTCATCCAGGCCGTGGCCTGCTGGCGCCGCCCGGCCTCCAGGTGGTGCACCACGCGCGTCAGCATGTAGCCGCTGCTGATCATCACCAGCGTGATGCATACGCCGCTGAGGGTGGAAAGCCGCGTCGGCCCCTCCTGGAACGCCTGCGGGTAGTGCCAGCGCGCGGTGAAGTAGACGGCAAAAAACACCGTGAATTCCAGGCATTCGAGGCAGATGCCGACCCACATCGCCTTGTAGCCCGGACGCGGCATGTCGCGCAGCGGGGCGTAGGTGGGGGCTGGTGGCGCGGGCTCGGGCGCCGGCAGGGGTGGCGTGGCCAGTGGGGCGGGGGAAAGCGTGCAGGTCGTCATGGGGGCATTGTCCGGCGCTGGGGCAAGGCGAGATCAGCGGGCCAGGGAAGATGCCAGGGACTATGCCGCTATCACGGCGGCTGCGACAGCAGCAGCGGGGGCGAAAAATACCATACCAGTTTGCTGCAGCTTTTTTCAAAACCCTGTGGCCCAGGCCGGCATGGGGGTGGCGACAATAGCCACCTGCCGTTTCATTTCGCCGCCCTTGCCATGACTGCCGCCCCCGTATCCAGCGTTTGTATCCAGACCCAGGACTTCGACGTTTCCACCGAACTGGCGCAGCTGCGCGCCCAGGACGCGCGCGTGGGCGCGGTGTGCTGCTTCGTCGGCACGGTGCGCGATCGCAACGAGGGCGACAGCATCCGCACCATGGAGCTCGAGCACTACCCCGGCATGACGGAAAAATCCATAGAGGCCATGATCGATGCCGCCTTCGCGCGCTTCGATCTGTACGGCGCCCGCGTCATCCACCGCGTTGGCCTGCTCGCGCCGCTCGACCAGATCGTGCTCGTGGCCGTGACCAGCGCGCACCGGGGCGAGAGCTTTCAGGCGTGCGAATTCCTGATGGACTACCTCAAGACCCAGGCGCCGTTCTGGAAGAAGGAGCAGACGCCCGAGGGCGCGCGCTGGGTCGATGCGCGCGTGACGGACGACGCCGCCATGGCGCGCTGGGGGCTGCAGCTGCCGCCCATGGCCGCGCCCGGGACTGAATCTTGATGCTTTCTTGATACCCGCCGCTGCAATCTTGACCCCGGCCTGATACCCCAAAACCTAGCATTCCTCCACCACACAACGGAGGAATGCCATGCGCTTACACACCCCCCTTTTTTCGGCTCCCAAGGAGCGCCCATGACCGGCCTCGCCCTGCTCCATTGGCTGGCCGCTGGCGGCGCCTGCGCCCTGTTCGTCTACCTCGGTTACGCCTTGCTGCGGCCCGGGCAGTTTTGACGGCTGGAGGCTGCACATGCAAGACCTGATCTACATCGGCCTGTCGGCCGCGTTTTTTGCCGCCACCGCCTGGGCCGTCCTGGCGCTGCGCCGGCTGTAAGGGGGCGCTCATGGAACTCAATATCACCGGCTTTGCCCTGGTGCTGGCGGTCATGGGGGCGCTGGCCGTTCTTATGGGCCACTGGCTGGCCAAGGCCTTTCAAGACGAGCGCCACTGGGCGGTCGAGCGCCTGAGCTACCGCGCGCTGGGCGTTGACCCGGCCGAAACCATGGGCTGGGCGCGCTATGGCCTGGCGCTGCTCTTGTCCAACGCCGCCATGATGACCCTGGGCTACCTGCTGCTGCGCCTGCAGGGCTGGCTGCCGTGGAACGACCTGGGCAACCTGGCGCAAACGCCCGACCTGGCCTTCAACACCGCGGCCTCGTTCATCACCAACACCAACTGGCAGGCGTATGCGGGCGAGAGCAGCCTGTCCAACGCCACACAGATGCTGGCGATCACCTTCCTGATGTTCTGCGGCGCCACGGCCGGCGTGGCGGCGGCGGGTGGCTTCATCCGTGCGCTCTCACGCGCCAGCAGCCAGGACATGGGCAACTACTGGGTGGACTTCATGCGCGTGCTCTGGCGCGTGATGCTGCCGCTGTGCTTTGCCATGGCCCTGGTCTATGTCTGGCAGGGAATGCCGCAAACCCTGGACAGCCAGGCCGTGGCGACCACGCTTGAAGGCGCGCGCCAGCAGATCGTCTTGGGCCCGGTGGCGAGCCTGGAGAGCATCAAGCACATAGGCACCAACGGCGGCGGTTTTTTCAGCATGAACGCCGCGCACCCGTTCGAGAACCCGACACCGCTGACCAACACGCTGCATATCCTCTCGATGCTGCTGATCCCGTCGGCGCTTACTGTCACCTTCGGCCTGATGCTGGCGCGCCGGCGCCAGGGCTGGGTGTTCTTTGGCGCTTTCCTGACCCTGTTCATCGGCTTCCTGGCGCTGGTGTACGGCGCCGAGCAAGGCGGCAACCTGCTGCTCGCCAAGGCCGGCGCCGACCAGAGCCTGAGCGCGACCCAGCCGGGCGGCAACATGGAAGGCAAGGAAATGCGCTTCGGCATTGCCGGCACGGCCTTGTTCGTGGCCACCACCACGGCGGCGACCACGGGCTCGGTCAACGCCATGCACGACTCGCTCACGCCCCTGGGCGGCTTCGTGCCGCTGGCGCAGATGATGCTCAACTGCGTGTTCGGCGGCGACGGCGTGGGGCTCATCAACCTGATCCAGTACGCCATCCTCACCGTCTTTCTGGCCGGCATGATGATCGGGCGCACGCCCGAGTTCCTGGGCAAGAAGATCGAGGCGCGCGAGATCCAGCTCGTCATGCTCTCGGTGCTGGCGCACCCGGCGGCCATCCTGGGCTTCACGGCGCTGGCCGCGCTCTGGCCCGACACCGGCGCCAGCCTGGCGAACCACGGCGCGCATGGCTTCTCGGAAGTGCTCTACGCCTACACCTCGGGCACGGCCAACAACGGCTCGGCCTTTGCCGGTTTCAACGCCAACACGCCGTTCTTCAACACCACCATCGGCCTGGCGATGCTGGTCGGGCGCTACCTCACGCTGCTGCCGCTGCTGGCCGTGGCCGGCTCGCTGGCGGCCAAGAAAACCGTGGCCGCAGGCCCCGGCACCTTCCCCACGGCCACGCCGCTGTTCATGGGCCTGCTGGTGTTCGTGGTGCTGATCGTCGGCGGCCTGACCTTCCTGCCCGCCCTCGCCCTGGGCCCCGTCGTCGAGCAGCTGCAAATGCTGGCCGGCCAGGTGCAACCGTGATTGGAGATTTGCCATGACCACCCATACTCTTTCCGTTTCCGCCAGCACCCCGGCGCAGCGCAGCCCGCTGCAGGGGCTGCTGGGCCCCTGCGTGCGCGGCGCGGTGTTCGTCGCCCTGGTCACCGGCCTGGCCTACCCACTGCTGACCACCGGCGTGGCCCAGCTCGCGCTGCCGGCGCAGGCTTCGGGCAGCCTGGTGCGCCAGGGCGAGGCCATCGTGGGCTCGCAGCTCATCGGCCAGCAGTTTACGGCGGCGCATTTCTTTCATGCCCGCCCTAGCAGCACCAGCGCATCCGACCCGCAGAACCCGGGCCAGACGGTGAGTGCGCCCTACAACGCTGCTGCCTCGGGGGCGAGCAATCAGGGGCCGACCAACGCGGCCCTGATCGACGCCGTGGCCCAGCGCGCCAGCGCCTACCGCGTCGCCAACGGCCTGGCGGCCACGGCGGTCGTGCCGGTGGACGCCGTCACCGCCTCGGGCTCCGGGCTCGATCCCCACATCTCGCTGGCCAACGCCCAGCTGCAGGTGGTGCGTGTGGCGCAGGTGCGTGGTCTGGCCCCGGCCCAGGTGCAGGCCCTGGTGGCCACGCACACCGAGGGTCGCCTGCTCGGCTTGCTCGGTGAGCCGCGCGTCAACGTCCTGGCTCTGAACCTGGCGCTAGAGGCTCAGGCCCCGCGCCAGCTGGCCGCTCGCACAGAGGGAGTCAAACATGTCGAATAAAAAATCCCTGTCCCTGTTCGATCCGGCGCTCACGCGCCAGGCGTTGCGCGACGCATTCGCCAAGCTCGCGCCGCAGGCGCAGTGGCGCAACCCGGTGATGTTCGTCGTCTACCTGGGCTCCATCCTCACCACGCTGCTGTTCGTGCAGGCGCTGCTGGGCGCGGGCGAGGCGCCGGCGGGCTTCATCCTGGCGATCAGCCTGTGGCTGTGGTTCACGGTGCTGTTCGCCAACTTTGCCGAGGCCCTGGCCGAAGGCCGCAGTAAGGCGCAGGCGGCCAGCCTGCGCGGCCTCAAAAAGCAGACCTGGGCCAAGCGGCTCGACGGCAGCCGCTACGAGGGCGGCCACCACGCGCGCAGCGAGCTGCCCTGGCTGCCCATCGAGGCCGACAGCCTGCGCAAGGGCGACATCGTGCTGGTCGAGGCCGGCGAGGTGATCCCGGCTGACGGCGAGGTCATCGACGGCGTGGCCTCGGTGGACGAGTCGGCCATCACGGGCGAATCGGCGCCGGTGATCCGCGAGGCGGGCGGCGACTTTTCCGCCGTTACCGGCGGTACGCGCGTGCTGTCGGACTGGATCGTGGCGCGCGTGGCGGTGAACCCGGGCGAGACCTTCGTCGATCGCATGATCGCCATGGTCGAAGGCGCGAGCCGCAAGAAAACGCCCAACGAGATTGCGCTCACCATCCTGCTCGTCGGGCTGACGCTGGTGTTCCTGCTGGTGATCGCCACGCTGCTGCCGTTCTCGCGCTTTGCCGTGGCGCAAGCCGTGAACGCGGGAGGGAGTGGCACCGTGGTCAGCATCACCGTGCTGGTGGCGCTGCTGGTGTGCCTGATTCCGACCACCATCGGCGGCCTGCTTTCGGCCATTGGCGTCGCCGGCATGAGCCGCATGATGCAGGCCAATGTCATCGCCACCTCGGGCCGTGCCGTGGAGGCGGCGGGCGACGTGGACGTGCTGCTGCTGGACAAGACCGGCACCATCACCCTGGGCAACCGCCAGGCCAGCAGCTTCATCGCCGTGCGCGGCGTGAGCGAGCAGCAGCTGGCCGACGCGGCGCAGCTGGCCTCGCTGGCCGACGAGACGCCCGAGGGCCGCAGCATCGTCGTGCTGGCCAAGCAGCGGTTCAACCTGCGCGAGCGCGACGTGGCCAAGCTGGGCGCGCAGTTTGTGCACTTCACGGCGCAAACGCGCATGAGCGGAGTTGACCTGGGCGATGGCCGCAGCATCCGCAAGGGCGCGGCCGAGGCCGTGCGCCGCCATGTCGAATCGCTGGGCGGCTCCTTTCCCGCCGAGCTGCAGCAAAGCGTGGACGACATTGCGCGCCGGGGCAGCACGCCGCTGGTGGTGGCCGAGGGCAGCCGCGCGCTGGGCGTGGTTGAGCTCAAGGACATCGTCAAGGGCGGCATCAAGGAGCGCTTTGCCGAGCTGCGCCGCATGGGCATCAAGACGGTGATGATCACCGGCGACAACCGCCTCACCTCCGCCGCCATTGCCGCCGAGGCCGGGGTGGACGACTTCCTGGCCGAGGCCACGCCCGAGGCCAAGCTGGCGCTGATCCGCGAGCACCAGGCCAAAGGCCAGCTGGTGGCCATGACCGGCGACGGCACCAACGACGCCCCGGCGCTGGCCCAGGCCGACGTCGCCGTGGCCATGAACACCGGCACCCAGGCCGCCAAGGAAGCCGGCAACATGGTGGACCTGGACAGCAACCCCACCAAGCTGATCGAGATCGTCGAGACCGGCAAGCAGATGCTGATGACGCGCGGTGCGCTCACCACCTTCAGCATTGCCAACGACCTGGCCAAGTACTTCGCCATCATCCCGGCGGCCTTCGTCAGCACCTACCCGCAGCTGGCGGCGCTCAACGTCATGGGGCTCGCCAGCCCGGACTCGGCCATCCTGTCGGCGGTGATCTTCAACGCGCTGATCATCGTCGTGCTCATCCCGCTGGCCTTGAAGGGCGTGCCGTACCGTGCCGTGGGCGCCGCCGCACTGCTGCGCCGCAATCTGCTGATCTACGGCCTGGGCGGGGTCATCGTGCCCTTCATTGGCATCAAGCTGATTGATGTGCTGATTTCCGCTCTATGGCTTGTAGGATAAGCGCAAGCAGCTATTAAAAATATAGTGATGCCTGCCTTTGACCTGACCCTTGCCGATGGCCTGGCCCTGCTCGCTGCGCTGGCCGTGCTGGTGCTGCCCATGGCACTGGCCTGGCTGCTGGTGCGGCGCAGCGCGGGCGAGCGCAAGGCACAGCCCACCCCACCCGAGCACGAGCGCTGAGCCGTCCTGGTGGTGAATCCTTTTTCTCTTTTTCCACGGATTTTGTGATGCAACGTCTTCTCAACTCTTTTGCACTGGCTGCAGTCCTGGCCGGCGCCGTGACGACACCCGCCCAGGCCGAACCCGGCTGGAGCGCCAACCTCAACCTCGCGAGCCACTACCGCTTTCGCGGTATCGACCAGACCTGGGGCCGCCCAGCGGTGCAGGGCGGCATCGACTGGAACCACGAGGGCGGTTGGTATGCCGGTGCCTGGGCCTCCAACGTCAGCCAGCGCTCCTACCCCGGCGGCGGCGCCGAGATCGACCTGTATGGCGGCTACAACGGCAAGATTGGCGACGTCTGGAGCTATACCGCTGGCGTCTATGGCTACCTCTATCCCGGCGCCAACCTGCGCCATGCGCAATGCCCCTCGGCGGCCTTCTCTGCCCCCTGCGACGGCCTGCCCAGCCAGCGTTTCAACACCCTGGAGCTCAACGCCGGCCTGGGCTGGAAGTGGCTCGCCTACAAGCTGTCGGTATCGGCCACCGACTACTTCGGCGCCAACCAGCGCACCGGCTACAGCGGCGGCACCAGCGGCACGCTCTACCACGACCTGACGCTGACCGTACCGCTGTCGGACACGCTGAACCTCATCGCTCACGCCGGCTACACCGACGTCCGCGCCCGCTACGGCGCACACAAGCCCAGCTACGCCGACTGGCGCGTGGCGCTGGGCCAGAGCTTCGAGGGCGGCTGGAACGCCAGCCTGGCCGCCGTCGGCGCTAGCAACGATGGCATGTACCGCCCGCCCAGCGGCGGCCTGTCGGCCACCAATGGCGCCACGCGTGCGCTCAACCGCACGGTGGTGGTGCTGCAGGTCGGCAAGACCTTCTGAGCGTTCCTCTGGCCGCCACCTGTGCCAGTCCTGAGGACATAACATTCGCCATGTCCGCACTGCCCGATACGCACGACGACCCGCGCCCCGACCCCGACGCGCTGCTGCGCCAAGTCCACGCCGACGCCGCGCGCGCCGAGCGCGGGCGGCTGAAGATTTTCTTTGGCGCCTCGGCGGGCGTGGGCAAGACCTACGCCATGCTGCAGGCCGCGCGCGCCGCCCAGGCGCAGGGGGCCGTCTTGACGGTGGGCCTGGTCGAAACCCATGGCCGCGCCGAGACCGAGGCGCTGGTGGCCGGCCTGCCGCTGCTGCCCCTCAAAGAGGTGCCGCACAAGAACCGCAGCCTCAAGGAGTTCGACCTGGATGCGGCCCTGGCCTTCGGCGCCGTGCACCTGGGCGGGGCCGCGCCGCCGCTGGTGCTGCTCGACGAGCTGGCGCACAGCAACGCGCCTGGCTCGCGCCACCCCAAGCGCTGGCAGGACGTTGAGGAGCTGCTGACCGCCGGCATCGACGTCTGGAGCACGATGAACGTGCAGCACCTCGAAAGCCTCAACGACATCGTCGGCGGCATTACCGGCATCCGCGTCTGGGAGACGGTGCCCGACACGCTGTTCGACGCCGCCGACGAGGTGCTGGTGGTCGATCTGCCGCCCGACGAGCTGCTGGCGCGGCTGGCGGCCGGCAAGGTCTACATCCCCGCGCAGGCCGAGCGCGCGGCGGCCAACTTCTTCCGCAAGGGCAACCTGATTGCGCTGCGCGAACTGGCACTGCGCCGCACGGCCGACCGGGTGGACAGCCAGATGCAGACCTGGCGCCGCACCGCCGGCAATGCCCGCGGCGGCCAGCCGCAGTGGTCCACGCGCGACGCGCTGCTGGCCTGCGTAGGGCCCGGTGCAGGCGGCGAGGCCGTGGTGCGCAGCGCCGCGCGCCTGGCGACGCAAAGCGGTCTGCCCTGGCACGCCGTTTTCGTCGATGCGCCCTCGCAGCAGAACGTGGCCCCGGCCGAGCGCGAGCAGGCCCTGCGCGCGCTCAAGCTGGCGCAGGAGCTGGGCGCGGGCGTTGCCACGCCCACCGGCGCCGACGTGGTGCACACGCTGGCGCGCTATGCGCGCGAGCACAACCTCTCGCGCCTGGTGCTGGGGCGGCGCAGCGGGCGCCGGCAGTGGCGCGCCTCGCTGACCGAGCGTCTGGCCGAGCAGACGCCGGACATGGACATCCTGCAGGTGCCGCTGCCGCTGCAGGCGGGCGCCGCGCCGCCGCAGCAGCGTGCGCCCGGGGCCACGGCGCCCGTCCCCTGGCTGGGCTACGCGGTGGCCACAGGCGCCTGCTTTGCCGTGGCCCTGCTGGCCACGCCGCTCAGCAGCGTGCTGGAGCTGACCAACATCGTCATGCTGTTTCTGCTGGTGGTGGTGGGCGTGGCGCTGCGCTACGGGCGCGGGCCGGCCATGCTGGCGGCCTTTCTGGGGGTGGCGCTGTTTGACTTTTTCTTTGTGCCGCCCCGGCTGTCGTTCAACGTCAGCGACGTGCAATACCTCATCACCTTCACCGTGATGCTGGTGGTGGCCCTGGTCGTGGGCCAGCTCATGGCCAGCCTGCGGGCCCAGGCGCGCGCCGCCACCGAGCGCGAGCGGCGCGTGCGCGGGCTCTACCAGATGTCGCGCGAGCTTTCCGCCGTGCTGCAGGTGGAGCAGGTGGCGGAGGTGGGGGCGCGTTTTCTGCGGGCCGAATTCAATGCTCCATCGGCTCTGCTGGTGCTCGATGACGACAACCATCTGGTGCTGCAGCCCGGCGCCTCGGCGCAGGTCGATCACGCCGTGGCGCAATGGTGCTTCGACCGGGGCGAGGCCGCAGGCCGGGGCACGAACACGCTGCCGGCCAGCGCCAGCCTGATGCTGCCGCTCAAGGGCCCCATGCGGCTGCGCGGCGTGCTGGTGCTGCAGCCGGCGCAGGCCAGCACGCTCACGCCCGAGCAGCGCCAGCTGCTCGACACCTGCGCCTCGCTGCTGGCGATCTCCATCGAGCGCATCCACTACATCCAGGTGGCGCAGAGCACCACGGTGCAGATGGAGTCCGAGCGCCTGCGCAACTCGCTGCTCTCGGCCATCTCGCACGACCTGCGCACGCCGCTGGCGGCGCTGGTGGGGCTGGCTGACACCTTGGAGCGCACACAGCCGCCGTTGCCGCCGGCGCAGGCCGAGATCACCGCCGCCATGCGCGAATCGGCGCAGCGCATGAACGCCCTGGTGGCCAACCTGCTCGATATGGCGCGCCTGGAGTCGGGCGGCGTGCCCCTGCGCCGCGAATGGCAGCCGCTGGAAGAAGTGTTGGGCAGCGCCCTGGCCGCCTGCCAGCCGGTGCTGGCGCGGCACCCGGTGGAACTGCAGCTGCCCGATGACCTGCCGCTGCTGCACCTGGACGCCACGCTGCTCGAACGCGTGCTGGCCAACCTGCTGGAGAACGCCGCCAAGTACACGCCAGCGGCCACGCCCATTCGCATTGCCGCCACGCCGCTGGCGCAGGAGCTGCGCATCACCGTCGATGACGACGGCCCCGGCCTGCCGCCGGGGCGCGAGGAGGCGGTGTTCGAGAAGTTCGAGCGTGGCAGCAAGGAATCGAGCGCGCCGGGCGTGGGCCTGGGGCTGGCCATCTGCCGCGCCATCGTGCAGGCGCATGGCGGGCGCATCTGGGGCGAAAATCGCCTGCAGGACGGCCGGGTCGCCGGTGCGCGCTTCGTCATCGTGCTGCCGCGCGGCACGCCGCCGCAGGACGACGGCAGCCAGGCCTTTGCCGCGCAGCCGGGCCCAGAGACACCATGAACGCCATCCGCATACTGATCGTCGAGGACGAGGACAACATCCGCCGCTTCGTGCGCCTGACCCTGGCCGCCGAGGGCTACGAGGTGTTCGAGGCGGCCAGCTTGCAGCGCGGCCTGATCGAGGCCGGCACGCGCCGCCCTGACCTGCTGGTGCTCGACCTGGGCCTGCCCGACGGTGACGGCGTGGACTTGATTCGCGAGCTGCGCACCTGGTCGGCCATGCCCATCATCGTGCTCTCGGCGCGCAGCAGCGAGGCCGACAAGATCGCCGCCCTGGACGCCGGCGCCGACGACTACCTGGTCAAGCCCTTCGGCGCTGGCGAGCTGCTGGCGCGCGTGCGCGCCCAGCTGCGCCGCCAGCAGGGGCCCACGGCGGCGGGCGAGCCGCTGCTGCGCTTTGGCGACGTGGCCATCGACCTCACCCGGCGCAGCGTGGCGCGCGCCGGCCAGGCGCTGCACCTGACGCCGATCGAATACCGCCTGCTGACCTACCTGGCGGCGCACCCGGAAAAGGTGCTCACCCACCAGCAGCTGCTGCAGGCCGTCTGGGGCCCGGGCCACGCCAGCGACACGCACTACGTGCGCGTGCACATGGCCAACCTGCGCAAAAAGCTCGAAGACGACCCGGCGCGCCCGCGCCACCTGTGCACCGAGGCGGGCATCGGCTACCGGCTGGTGGTGTGAGCAGACCGCTTGAAAACAGGGGGGTGTGCCATCACGTAGAGGTCATTCAACTATGGTTGACACACACAAGGGAGCCCTCCCCATGCGCATCGACAAACTCACCACCAAGTTCCAAGAAGCCCTGGCCGAGGCCCAGACCCTGGCCCTGGGCAACGACCACGCCTACATCGACCCGCTGCACCTGCTCGCCGCCATGCTGCGCCAGGAGGACGGCCCGCGTGCGCTTTTGCAGCGCGCCGGCGTGCAGTTGCCCGCCCTGCAGGCGGCGATCGAGAACGCCGTCAAGCGCCTGCCGCAGGTGCAGGGGCAAGAGCAGGTGCAGGTCGGCCCCGACCTGGCGCGGCTGCTGCAGGCGACGGAAAAAGAAGCCATCAAGCGCGGCGATGCCTTCATCGCCAGCGAATTGTTTTTGCTCGCCCTGGCCGATGGCAAGGGCGAGGCCACGCACATTGCGCAGCAGCACGGCCTCTCGCGCAAAAGCCTGGAAGCGGCCATCGACGCCGTGCGCGGCGGGCAAAAAGTGGATAGCGCCGAGGCCGAGGGCCAGCGCGAGGCGCTGAAAAAATACTGCCTGGACCTCACCGAGCGCGCCCGCATGGGCAAGCTCGATCCGGTGATCGGCCGCGACGATGAGATTCGCCGCGCCATCCAGGTGCTGCAGCGGCGCAGCAAGAACAACCCGGTGCTGATCGGCGAGCCCGGCGTGGGCAAGACCGCCATCGTCGAAGGGCTGGCGCAGCGCATCATCGCGGGCGAGGTGCCCGAGAGCCTCAAGGGCAAGCGCGTACTCAGCCTGGACATGGCGGCGCTGCTGGCAGGCGCCAAGTACCGGGGCGAGTTCGAGGAGCGCCTCAAATCCGTGCTCAAAGAGCTGGCGCAGGACGAGGGCCAGACGATTGTGTTTATCGACGAGCTGCACACCATGGTCGGCGCCGGCAAGGCCGAGGGCGCGATGGACGCGGGCAATATGCTCAAGCCGGCGCTGGCGCGCGGCGAGCTGCACTGCGTGGGCGCCACCACGCTCGATGAATACCGCAAGTACATCGAGAAAGACGCGGCGCTGGAGCGGCGCTTTCAAAAAATCCTGGTGGGTGAGCCGACGGTGGAGGCCACCATCGCCATCCTGCGCGGCCTGCAAGAGCGCTACGAGCTGCACCACGGCGTGGACATCACCGACCCGGCCATCGTCGCGGCAGCGGAATTGAGCCACCGCTACATTACCGACCGCTTCCTGCCTGACAAGGCGATTGACCTGATCGACGAGGCAGCGGCCAAGATCAAGATCGAGATCGACTCCAAGCCCGAGGCCATCGACCGGCTCGACCGCCGCCTGATCCAGTTGCAGATCGAGCGCGAGGCGGTGAAGAAGGAAAAGGACGAAGCCTCGCAAAAACGCCTGCAGCTCATCGAGGAAGAAATCGCCAGCCTGCAGCGCGAGATTGCCGACCTCGAAGACCTGTGGAAAAGCGAAAAAGCCCAGGCCCAGGGCAGCCAGCAGGTGCGCGAGCAGGTGGAAAAGGTCAAGCTGCAGATCGAGGAATTCAAGCGCAAGGGCGACTTCAACAAGGTCGCCGAGCTGCAGTACGGCCAGTTGCCCGAGCTGGAAAAGCAGCTCAAGGAAGCGCAGGCCAAAGAGGCCGGCAGCGCCGGTGCGCCGGCTGCGCACCGCCTGCTGCGCACCCAGGTGGGGGCCGAAGAAATTGCCGAGGTGGTCAGCCGCGCCACCGGCATTCCCGTGGCCAAGATGATGCAGGGCGAGAAAGACAAGCTCTTGCAGATGGAGGACAAGCTGCACCAGCGCGTGGTCGGCCAGGACGAGGCGATTGCCGCCGTCGCCAACGCCATCCGCCGCTCGCGCTCGGGTCTGTCCGACCCCAACCGGCCCACGGGCTCGTTCCTGTTCCTCGGCCCCACGGGCGTGGGCAAGACCGAGCTGTGCAAGGCGCTGGCAGGCTTTTTGTTCGACAGCGAGGAGCACCTGATTCGCATCGACATGAGCGAATTCATGGAAAAGCATAGCGTCGCACGCTTGATTGGCGCGCCTCCGGGCTATGTGGGCTATGAGGAGGGCGGCTACCTGACGGAGGCCGTGCGGCGCAAGCCGTATTCCGTGCTGCTGCTCGACGAGGTCGAAAAAGCGCACCCGGACGTGTTCAACGTGCTCTTGCAGGTGCTCGACGATGGCCGCCTGACCGACGGCCAGGGGCGCACGGTGGACTTCAAGAACACCGTCATCGTGATGACCAGCAACATCGGTTCGCACCTGATCCAGGCCATGGTGGGCCAGGACAGCGAGGACATCAAGGAGGCGGTGTGGGGCGAGTTGAAAAACCACTTCCGCCCCGAATTCCTCAATCGCATCGACGAAACGGTGGTGTTCCACGGCCTGGATGCGGCGCACATTGCGGCCATTGCCAGAATTCAGCTGCGCATCCTGCAGCAGCGCCTCGATCGCCTGGAGCTGCACCTGAAGGTGTCGGAGGCGGCGCTGGCCGAGCTGGCCAAGGTCGGGTTCGATCCGGTGTTTGGCGCCCGGCCCTTGAAGCGCGCCATCCAGCAGCGCATCGAGAACCCGCTGTCCAAGCTGCTGCTCGAAGGCCGCTTTGCGCCCAAGAGCACGATTGCGGTCGATGTCGATCCGGTGCAGGCGCCGGGTGTATTTCAATTTGAACTGGCGGCGTAACGCTGCCCTCCCCGCGCCGCCTGGGCGCGGGGTTTTAGAGAAGGATTGGATTTGACCGATTTTTTTGCCACCGTCATCGGTTGGGTGCTGCGCGCGGTGCTGGTGCTCGCCGGTTTGGTGTTTTTCCTGAGCCTGCTCGCCGCCGCCACGCTGCTGGCCTTGTTGTGGCTGCTGCGTGCGCTGTGGGCGCGGGCCACGGGCCAGCCGGTGGTGGCCTGGCGCATGGGCATCGATCCGCGCGCCGGCTTTGGCCGCGTGTACCGCAGCGCCGAGCGCTGGACGCCCCCGGCGCGCCGGCGTGGCGGTGTCCTGCCCGGGGCCGACAGCGTTACCGACGTTACCGTGCGGGAAGTGCGCAAACCCTAATTTGGCCGAGCCCAGCGCCCTATCATGCAGCGCATGAAAACCGAAGACATCCGCGCCCTGTTCGACGCCCAGTACCAGGCCAGCCGTGCCCAGACTGAGGTGCCCCTGCTTTTGCGCCGCGAGCGCCTGCTGCGGATGCGCCGGCTCATTGACGAGCACCAGGGGGCGCTGTCGGCGGCGATGCAGGCCGACTTCGGGATGCGTTCGCCGCGCCTGTCCGAGGTGGCGGATTTTTTTGTGCTGCGCGCGCTGCTGTCGCACACCGAGTCGCACCTGGCGCGCTGGATGAAGCCGCAAAAGGTTTCGACCCCGCTGCACCTGCGCCCGGCGCGCGCCTACATCGCGCGCCAGCCGCTGGGCGTGGTGGGGGTGATTTCTCCTTGGAACTACCCGGTGCAGCTGGCGCTGGCGCCGGCCATCACCGCGCTGGCAGCGGGTAACCGTGTGCTGCTCAAGCCCAGCGAGCTCACGCCGCACACCAGCGCCAAGCTCGCCGAGGTGGTGGGCCAGTTCTTTGCGCCCGAGGAGTTTGCCGTCGTCCAGGGCGACGCGGCCACGGCGGCGCTGGTGGCTTCGCTGCCGTTTGACCATCTGGTGTTCACTGGCTCCACGGCGGTGGGGCGCAAGGTGGCGCAGGCGGCAGCGGCCAACCTCACGCCCACCACGCTGGAATTGGGCGGCAAGTCGCCCTGCATCGTCGATGCTGGCGCCAATCTGCAGGACGCGGCCCTCAAGATCGCCCACGGCAAGCTGCTTAACGCCGGCCAGACCTGCATTGCGCCCGATTACCTGCTGCTGCCCAGGGGCAGCGAGGCGGCGTTCACGGCCGCCTACCGCGCCGCCGTGGCGCAGCTGTTCCCGCAGATCGAAGGCAACCCCGACTACGCCGCCATCATCACGCCGCGCCACCTGGCGCGCCTGCGCACCATGCTGCAGCAGGCCCAGACCCAGGGGGCCGAGGTGGTCAACGTGCAGCCGGCGCCGCCGCAGCCCGTGCCCAACCACCAGGGCGGCCTGGGCGAGGGCATCAGCCGCCAGCTGGCGCCGACGCTGGTGTTTGGCGCCACCTCGGCCATGCAGCTGATGCAGGAAGAAATTTTCGGCCCCATCTTGCCGGTGGTGACCTACGAGCGGCTCGACGACGCCATCACGCACATCAACGCCGGCCCGCGCCCGCTGGCGCTGTACTGGTTTGGCAGCGACAACGCCGCGCGCGACCGGGTGCTGGCCTGCACCGTCAGCGGTGGCGTGACGGTGAACGACACGCTGATGCACATCGCGCACGACAACCTGCCGTTTGGCGGCGTGGGCGATAGTGGCATTGGCGCCTACCACGGCGAGATCGGTTTCTTGCGCCTGACGCACCAGAAGGCGGTGCTGCTGCAGTCGCCGCTGTCCATGGGCTGGCTGTTCTACCCGCCCTACGGCGCGCGTTTTGACCGCGTGATGGCGCTGCTGCGGCGCTGGTTGTGAGGGGATGGCGTGAGGGGATTACGGCTGGCTTGTGACGCTTGTCAAGGCCGAAACCAGTATGTGCACGGGGCAGTTGCACAGGGGGGCTAGAGGTGTAGCGGGCAAATTTGCGACAATCGCAGGTTTTCCGAATTTCCCCCTCTCTCCCGGTTCCCCCCCATGTCGAGTATCCAGGTTCGTCCGGCCACGTTGCGTGATGCCAAGGCCATTGCACAGATTCACACCACTTCCGCGCAAGAGGCTTACAAAGGGCTGTTGCCCGATGATCAATTGAAATCCATGTCTTCGGTGGAGAAGCGCCAGGCTTACTGGCGCGAAGCCATCGAGTACTGCGAGCCCCAGGTGCAAGTTGCCGTCGATGGCGACAAGATCGTCGGCTTCGTCGGTTTTGACCGTTCGCGCGACGCCAAATCGCGCCAAACCACGGGCGAAATCTGGGCCATCTACGCCGCCCCCAGCCACTGGAACCAGGGCGTGGGCGTGGCCTTGTGGGACGCCGCCCGCGACGGCCTGTCCGAAGAGGGCTGCACCACCGTCACCGCCTGGGTGCCGCTGCGCAACGAGCGCGCGCTGCGCTTTCATGAAATGGCCGGCTTCAAGCGCGAGATGAGCACCGCCAAGACCGCCGTCGTCGGCGGCGTGAAGATCGAAGAAGTGCGCCTGCAGCGCCCCCTGAGCTAAACCACCGTGACTGCCGCCGCCACCCTCAGCTGGCACGAGCAAGGCCAGGAACGCAGCGCCCTGTGGCGCAGCGAGAGCATGGCCGCGCCGCCCCGGCGCGTGCAGTGCGTGGACGACACCCTGAACGCCGACGCCGCCTACCGCCTGGCCTGCGAGGGCACGGCGCTGCTGTGGCGCGGTGACTTCCACAACGCCCGCCAGCTGCTGCTGGCGCTGCAGCGGCGCCTGGCGCGCCCGCCGCGCAAGGGTGACAAGGGCGGTCAGGGCGGCAAGGGCGGTAAAGCGCCGCCGGCCAAGCCTTTTCCCGAAGCCTTTCACCTGCACCGCCTGGCGCAGGCCCAGCGTGCGCGCGTGTTGTCGATGCTGCTCATCGAGCTGGCGGGCGACTACAGCGTGGCCCTGCGCCGCGCGCCCGACTGGCGCGCCGCCTGCACCGAGGCCTGGGGCCCGGCGCCGGGCCAGGCCCTGGTCATGCCGCTGCGCCAGCTGCTGGGCGCCAACGGCGCGCACGAGTGGCGCAAGAAAGGCGTGCCGATTCCTGCCCTGGGCGGCGCGCACATCCACCCGCACTACGGCGTGTTCTCGCCGGTGCGCGGCGAATACGTCGAGCTGCTGGCCCAGGCGCCGCTGCCGCCCGCTTGTGCGCTGGCGTTCGACATCGGCGTCGGCACGGGCGTGCTCTCGGCCGTGCTCGCGCGCCGGGGCGTGGCGCGCATCGTCGCCACCGACCAGGACGCCCGCGCCCTGGCCTGCGCGCAGGACAACCTGCAGCGCCTGGGTCTGGCGGCGCAGGTGCAGCTGCTGCACACCGATTTGTTTCCGCCGGGGCGGGCGCCGCTCATCGTCTGCAACCCGCCCTGGCTGCCCGGGCGTGCCAGCAGCGCCATCGAGCGCGCCGTGTACGACGAGGACAGCGCCATGCTGCGCGGCTACCTGGCGGGGCTCAAGGCGCACCTGGCGCCCGGGGGCGAGGGCTGGCTCATCCTCTCCGACCTGGCCGAGCACCTGGGCCTGCGCCCGCGTGCGCAGCTGCTGGCCTGGATCGAGGCCGCCGGCCTGCGCGTGCTCGCGCGCCACGACACGCGCGCGCAGCACCCCAAGGCGCAGGACGCGGCCGACCCGCTGCACGCCGCCCGCAGCGCCGAGCTGACGTCGCTCTGGCGCCTCGGAGTGCTATAAATTTCATAGCTGCTTGCGCTTGTGTATCAAGCGCTGGAGCCTGATTTGACCCATAAACCACTGCTGCTGGCGCCGATGGAGGGCCTGCTCGACTGGGTGCTGCGCGACCTGCTCACGCGCGTCGGCGGCGTCGATCGCTGCGTCAGCGAGTTCATCCGCATCACCGACCAGCTGCTGCCCGAGCGGGTGTTTTTGCGCACCCTGCCGGAGCTGCAAAACGGCAGCTGTACGCCCGCGGGCGTGCCGGTGCGCGCGCAGCTGCTGGGCTCGAACCCGGCCTGCATGGCCGAGAACGCCGCGCGCCTGGCGCAGCTGGGCGCCGAAGGCATAGACCTGAACTTTGGCTGCCCGGCCAAGACCGTGAACCGCCACGGCGGCGGCGCCGCGCTGCTGCGCGAGCCCGAGCGCATTGGCGCCGTCGTGGCCGCCGTGCGCCGCGCCGTGCCGGCGGCGCTGCCGGTGTCGGCCAAGATGCGCCTGGGCTGGAGCGACAGCGCGCAGGCGCTCGATTGCGCCCTGGCGATGCAGGATGGCGGCGCGGGCGAGATCGTGGTGCACGCGCGCACCAAGGAGGACGGCTACCGTCCGCCGGCCTACTGGGAGCGCATTCCCGCGCTGCGTGCGGCGCTGCGCGTGCCGCTGGTGGCCAATGGCGAAATCTGGACGCTCGAAGATGCGCTGCGCTGCCGCGCGCTCGCCGGCTGCGACGCGCTCATGCTCGGGCGCGGCGCCGTTGCCGACCCGGGGCTGGCGCTGGCGATCCGCGCGCACGACGCTGGCCAGTGCGGCGCTGCCGTGCTGCCCTGGAGTGCGCTGGTGCCGCAGCTGCAGGCGTTCTGGCAGCTGGTCAGCGGCTGCATGTCGGCGCACCAGCGCGCCGGGCGCATCAAGCAGTGGCTCAACCTGCTGCGCCGGCGCTACCCCGAGGCCGAGGTGGCGTTTGCCGAGCTGCGCCTGCTGCGCGAGGCGCCGGCCATCACGGCCTGGGTGCAGCAGCTGGCGCCAGCTGTGCAATCGCCTGCGCCAGGGCGTTGACCGAGGCGGGCGTTAAATCGTCGGTGGCGACGCTTTGGCGCGTGGCCCACTGGAACAGGTTTTTGCTCTGCGAGCGCTGGTACAGCGGGTCGTAGTGCAGCGCCATCAGCTCCGCAAACAAGGGCGCCAGGGTGCGCTCGTGTGCCCAGGCCTGCCAGCGGGCAATGACCTCGCTGCCGTGCAATTCCTTGAGGGTGCCCAGCAGCCGCGCCAGCTGCGCCGGGTCGTCGCCCAGGTTGGCGTAGTCGCGCAGCAGGAAATCCAGGCGTGCGGCGGTGCCGGCCTCAATCTCGATGCAGGGGCTGGCGCGCAGGCGGCCGAGCAGCGCCAGGGGCACGTTCAGGCGGCCAATGCGCGCGCTTTCGGCCTCGATGTAGATCGGACGCTGCAGATCCATGGCGTCGAGGGCGGCGACGATCTGCGTCTCGAACGCGGTTTGTGCCGGCTGCGCCACGCCGGGCAGGGCACCGAGCACCGAGCCCCGGTGGCGGGCAAACCCTTCGAGGTCGAGCACCTGCGCGCCCTGCGCGGCCAGCGCCTGCAGCACGCGCGTCTTGGCGCTGCCGGTGGGGCCGCAGAGTACGCGCAGCGCCAGCTGCGGCGCCAGGGCGTCGAGCTGGTCGATGACGTGGCGGCGCCAGGCTTTGTAGCCGCCGTACATTTGCTGCGCATCCCAGCCCACCAGGCGCAGCCACTGCACCATGGTGCCGCTGCGCATCCCGCCGCGCCAGCAATACACCAGCGGGCGCCAGTGCGCGGGTTGCTCGGCCAGCGGGCCGCGCAGGTGCGCCGCCAGGTTGGCCGCCACCATGGCGCCGCCCACGCGCCGTGCCTCAAAGGCGCCTTGCTGCTTGTACAGCGTGCCGACGATGACGCGCTCTTCGTTGCTCAGTACCGGCAGGTTGATGGCGCCGGGGATGTGGTCGAGGGCGAATTCTGCGGGCGTGCGGGCGTCGATCAGGGTGTCGTAGCGGTGCCGGTCCGTGACGCGGCAGGGGGGGCGGTGGCTCATGGGGGCGCGATGATAAACGCCGCGCTCAGAGGCGGCTCATAACCCCAGCGTCAGCTGCGCCTCTTCGCTCATCATGGAGCGCTCCCAGGGCGGGTCGAACACCAGGTTGACGGTGATCTCGCCCACGCGCGGCAGGGCCAGCACCTTGTCGCAGACTTCGTTGGCAATCGACTCGCCCATGCCGCAGCCGGGGGCGGTGAGCGTCATGGTGACCACGGCGCGCACCTGGTCGCTGCCGTCGAGCGGCTCGAAGTCGAGCTTGTAGACCAGGCCCAGATCGACGATGTTGACCGGGATCTCGGGGTCGTAGCAGGTGCGCAGCGTGTCCCACACCAGGGGTTCGAGGTCGTCCAGGTGCAGGTCGGCCGGGGCGCTGATGGCCTGGGGCGGCTCTTTGCCGATGGCGTCGGCGTCCTGGCCTTTCAGGCGCACCATCTGCCCCTGCGCCACCAGGGTGAAGGAGCCGCCCAGGGCCTGGGTGATCTGCACGATCTGGCCTTCCTGCAGTTCGTAGGGCTGGCCGCTGGGCACGGTTTCCACCATCACGGTGCGGCGCACCAGCACGTCTTCGCGTTCGCGGCGGTGCATCATGGCTGCGCTCCTTCTTCGGTGCTCACGGCCTGCGCGTCGTTGCTTGCAATGGCGTGCATGAGCGCGTGCCAGCCCAGCAGCGCGCACTTGATGCGGCTGGGGTACTGGCGCACGCCCGCCAGGCTCACGAGCTTGCCCAGCGGCGCTTCCTCGGGGTCTTCCTCGCCCGTGAGCACGGCGCGAAAGTGCTGCTGCAAAGTCTTGGCCACGTCCACGTCGCGGCCCTTGACGGCCTCGGTCATCATCGAGGTCGAGGCCATGCAGATGGCGCAGCCCTGGCCGGAAAAGCGGATGTCCTGCACAGTGCTGCCGTCCATGCGCAGCTCCACGGCCACGCGGTCGCCGCACGAGGGGTTGGTGCCCTGCGCCTGGTGCGTGGGGTCTTGCAGGTGGCCGAAGTTGCGCGGGGCGCGTTTGTGCTCCAGCACCACTTCCTGGTAAAGATCGTTTTCTGCGCTGCTCATCGGAGAACTTTCAGTGCGTGGGCAACGCCGTCGAGCAGGCGCTGCACCTCGTCGGGGGTGTTGTAGAGGGCAAAGGAGGCGCGGGTGGTCGGCCCCAGGCCCAGGTGGTCGTGCAGGGGCTGGGCACAGTGGTGGCCGGTGCGCACGGCGATGCCGCGCTCGTCGAGCAAGGTGCCGATGTCGTGCGGGTGCACGTCCTGCACCACAAAGGACACCAGCGCGGCATCGACGGCGTGGGGCGCGAGCACCGTCACGCCGCCCAGCGCCTGCAGGCCCGCCACGGCTTGCGCGCGCAGGTGGTGGATGTGCGCATCGATGCTGCTGCGGCCTATGCCGGTGATGAAGTCGGCCGCCGCCGCCAGGCCCACGGCGCCGGCGACGTTGGGCGTGCCGCCTTCGAGGCGGGCGGGCAGGCCGGCGTACAGGGCGCGCTCGCAACTGACGTCTTCGACCATGTCGCCGCCCAGGCGCAGGGGGTAGAGGCGCTCAAGCGCCGCACGCCGCCCCACCAGGGCGCCCGTGCCCATGGGGCCGTACATCTTGTGGCCGGAGAAGGCCATGAAGTCGCACGCCAGATCGGCCAGCGCCGGCATGGCGTGGGCCACGGCCTGGGCGGCGTCGAGCACGGTGAGTGCGCCCACGGCCTGGGCCTGGGCCAGCAGGGCCTCGTAGGGCGGGCGCTCGCCGCTGGCGTTGGCCGTGGCCGTCAGCGCCAGCACGCGGGTGTGGGGCGTGAGGGCGGCGGCCAGGGTGGCTTCGGTGATGCGGCCAGCGGCATCGGGGCGCAGCACCACCAGCTCGGCGCCGCTCATGCGCGCGGCGTGTTGCCAGGGCACGAGGTTGGCGTGGTGCTCCAGCGCGGTGCTGATGATGCGGTCGCCCGGACGCAGCCAGGCGTGGCCGGGGCCGCCGGCCCACAGGCCCCAGGCGACCAGGTTCAGCGCCTCGGTCGTGCCGCTGGTGAAGACCAGTTCGTGCTGCTGGCCGGCGCCGACAAAGGCCTTGAGCGTGGCGCGGGCGCTGTCAAAAGCGTCGGTGGCGCGCTGGCTCAGGCTGTGCACGCCCCGGTGGATGTTGGCGCGGTCGTGCTGCTCAAACTGCTGCAGCACCTGCTGCACGGCCAGCGGTGTTTGCGTGGTGGCCGCGTTGTCCAGGTAGGCCAGCGGCTGGCCGTGGATGGTTTGCGCCAGGATGGGAAACTGCGCGCGCAGGGTAGGGGGGAGCAGGGGGCTAGCCATGGCAGCGGCTCCTGTGCAGTGTGTTCTTGCGCGTGTGGCCCCCCCTCTCCCCAACCCTCTCCCGCAAGGGACTTATGTATGCACACATCTTTTTTTGATAGCGCACAACGCTTGTTTGGCGCTGGTTTGCACTCCCTCTCCCCTTGCGGGAGAGGGTTGGGGAGAGGGGTGAATAGGCAAGGTGCTGCCAGCGCCCCCTCTCCCCCGGCCCCTCCCCCGCGAGGGGGGAGGGGAGCAAAAACCGCTCTTTGACCAGGCGGATGGGAGCCGTCAAAAGATGTGTGCATACACAAGCCCGCAAGGGGAGAGGGAGTGAATGCGGGTGCAGGCTGGGCGCGGCCATGCTCCCCTCCCCCCGCGTGGGGGAGGGGCTGGGGGAGAGGGGGTTGAGGTTAAAAATGGCGCTAACGCTTGCTGGGTAAGCGCTAGCAGCTATCAAATTAATAGCTATCAAATCCATGGCTTTCATGCGGTGCTCCCGCTGCCGCCCTGGGCGTGCGTGGCCAGGCGCTGGGCGAGCCAGCCGGTGTCGAGCCACTGGCCCAGCCAGTCGCTGCCTGGCAGGGTGGCTTCGAGTACGGCGCGGGCCATGCCCTGGGTGATGAGGGCGCGGGCCTCGGCCTCGGCCAGGCCGCGTTGGCGGGCGTAGAACAGGGCGTCTGGTGGCAGCGCGCCCCAGGTGGCGCCGTGGGCGGCCTGCACCTGGTCGTGCAGGATTTCCAGGTGCGGGCGCAGGATCAGGCGCGGCGCGCCGTCCAGTGGAATGCCCGTGAGGCGCTGCAGCACCTGGGCCTCGTCGGCGCCGGGGGCGATGCGGGTGTAGGCGTTGCTCACGGCGCGCGCGCCGCTGTGCGCCAGCACCAGGGAGCGCACGGCGCTGTGGCTGTGCGCAGCTTGCAGGTCGGTGTGGGTTTGCTGGTCGATTTGCTGGGCGTCGAGCAGCAAGAGCGCGCCCTGGCGGGCCTGCGCGCCCCGGCCTTGCAGCTGCACGCTGTGGCGCTGCAGGTGGTAGGCGCTGTCGCTGGCGACCAGGGCCTGGGCGTACTCGGCCTGCGCGGCCAGCGTGGCGTGCACGTGGTGCGCCCACTGCGCGCCGCTGCCGGGCGTGGCCAGGCGCAGGTGCTGCAGCTGCGCGCCCGCGCCCAGGCGGATGTGGCTGTGCAGGTTGTGCGTGCCGCTGCCCGCGTGCTCTTCGCGCAGCAGGCAGCGCGCGCCGGGCGCCAGCTCGACGATGAGCGCGGGCGCGCTGACGGCGCTGTGCGGCTGGTGGCGCAGCGTGATCACCACGGGGGGCGCATCCGCGCTGGCGGGCGCGGCAATGCGCAGGTGCAGGCCCTGGCGGCACAGGGCGCGGTGTGCCCAGGCAAAGGGTGCGGCTTCTTGCGCCTTGGCCGGGCCTGCGCCGGGGGCGGGCAGGGCGGCCAGGAGCGCGGCGCGGTCGCGGGCGTTGAGGGCGCTCAGCCATTGCACCTGCACGGCGTCGGCGCTGCCGCTGTCGATGTGCAGCTGCCATTCGGGTGCAGTTGGGGTGGTGGGGGCGATGTTGTCGGGCGTGGCCTCGTCAGCGCCCAGCCACTGCGCCAGCGCGGGCGGGGGCAGGTGGTGGAAGGCTTCGCTGCGCCGGGCGATCCAGCCGCCTTGCTGCAGCTGGGCCTGGGCGGCCTGGCGGTCTTGCAGTGCGCTGTCCATGTTCAGGCCCCTTGCGTGGCGGGGGTGGCGCTGGCGGCGGCAAAGCCGGTGCGGGCGATGCGCTGGGCCAGGGCCAGGTCGCCCACCTCGGCAATGCGGCCCTGGTCCAGGCGCAGCACGGCGCTGGGCGCGAGCTGCTCGATCATCTGCAGGTAGTGCGAGATGACGATGAAGGCCATGCCCGCCGCGCGCAGGCGGGCGACTTGCTCGACCACGGTGCGCACGCCGTCCACGTCCATGCCGGAGTCGATCTCGTCGAGCAGCGCCAGGCGCGGCTGCAGCAGGGTCAGCTGCAAGAGCTCGTTGCGCTTGCGCTCGCCGCCGGAGAAGCCCTCGTTCACCGGGCGGCCGAGCATGGCGGCGGGCAGGCCCAGGTCTTTGGCGGCGCTCTTGGCGCTGGTGAGGAAGTCAAAGGCGTCCAGCGGCGCCTCGCCCCGGGCCTCGCGCACGGCGTTGAGCGCGGTGCGGATGAAAAGGTTGTTCTTCACGCCCGGGATGTCCGGTGGCGCCTGGAAGGAGACGAACAGCCCGGCGCGGGCGCGCTCGTGCGCGGCCATGGCCAGCAGGTCTTGCCCGGCGAGCAGCGCCTGGCCGCCCTCGACGCGAAAGTTCGGGTGCCCGGCCAGCGCCAGCCCGAGGGTGGATTTGCCGCTGCCGTTGGCGCCCATCAGCACCGTGAGGCTGCCCGGCTGCACGTCAAACGACACCGACTGCAAGATGGTGCGCTCGCCAACGGCCACGCGCAGGTCGCGCACTTGCAGCAAGGGGGTGGGGGAGGTCGTCATGGGGTGGGGTTCCTGTTATTTGCTATTGTTTTGATAGCTGCTGGCGCTTGTCCATTGGGCGTTGCAGCCTGATTTGTTCTTGAAAATCGCAGTGTTAGCCAACGGCGCCTTCGAGCGACACGGCCAGCAGCGCCTTGGCTTCCAGGGCAAATTCCATCGGCAGTTCTTCGAGTACCGCCTGGCAAAAGCCGCCGACGATGAGGGCGGTGGCCTCCTCGGGGTCGATGCCGCGCTGCTGGCAGTAAAACAGGCGCTCCTCGCTGATGCGGGTGGTGGTGGCTTCGTGCTCGACCACGGCGTCGCTGCGCGCCGTATCCACGTAGGGGAAGGTGTGCGCGCCGCAGTGCGGGCCGATCAAGAGCGAGTCGCACTGCGTGTGGTTGCGCGCGCCCTCGGCGCCGGGGTTGATGCGCACCAGGCCGCGGTAGGCGTTGTGCGCGTGGCCGGCGCTGATGCCCTTGGAGACGATGCGGCTGGTGGTGTTCTTGCCCAGGTGGATCATCTTGGTGCCGGTGTCGGCCTGCTGGCGGTGGTTGGAGACGGCAATGGAGAAAAACTCGCCGCTCGAACCCTCGCCGCGCAGCACGCAGGAGGGGTACTTCCAGGTGATGGCCGAGCCGGTTTCGATCTGCGTCCAGGCAATGCGCGAACGTTTGCCGGCGGCCAGGCCGCGCTTGGTGACGAAGTTGTAGATGCCGCCGACGCCGTTCTCGTCGCCGGGGTACCAGTTTTGCACCGTCGAATACTTGATGAAGGCGTCGTCCAGCGCCACCAGCTCGACCACGGCGGCGTGCAGCTGGTTCTCGTCGCGCTGCGGCGCGGTGCAGCCCTCCAGGTAGCTCACCGAGCTGCCTTCCTCGGCAATGATGAGGGTGCGCTCGAACTGCCCCGTGCCCTTGGCGTTGATGCGAAAGTACGACGACAGCTCCATCGGGCATTTCACGCCCTTGGGGATGTAGACGAAAGAGCCGTCGGAGAACACGGCGGAGTTGAGCGCGGCGTAGAAGTTGTCGCCCTGCGGCACGACGGTGCCCAGGTATTTTTCGACCAGCTCCGGGTGGTGCTGCACCGCGTGCGAGAAGGAGCAAAAAATCACGCCCACGTCGGCCAGCTGCTGGCGGAAGGTGGTGCCGACCGAGACGGAGTCGAACACCGCATCCACCGCCACGCCCGCGAGCGCGGCGCGCTCGTGCAACGGCACGCCGAGCTTTTCGTAAGTTTCGAGCAGCTTGGGATCGACCTCGTCGAGGCTCTTGGGCTTGTCCTTGAGTGACTTGGGCGCGCTGTAGTACGACAGCGCCTGGAAGTCGATGGGCGCGATCTTCAGGTGCGCCCAGTCGGGCAGCTCCATCGCCTGCCAGCGCTCGAATGCCGCCAGGCGCCAGTTGAGCAAGAACTCAGGCTCTTTTTTCTTGCGCGAGATGGCGCGGATGGTGTCCTCATCGAGCCCGGGGGGCAGGCTGTCGGACTCGATGTCGGTCGTGAAGCCATGCTGGTAGGGGCGTGCCAGCGCCTGCGTGAGTGCAGCGTCCTGGACGGGGGCGGTGGTGGCGGGCTGGGCGGGCGGCTGGCTCATGGTGGGGTGGGGTTGTTTTTATAAACGTGCATATCGTATGCATCTTTAGCCAATTTTGCAGCGCAAACGGCGAGCCCGTACCTGGGGTGGGGGGATTGGGCGGGAGCAACTGTAGAGGCAAAAAAGCCCCGCGCGTTATAATCGACGGGTTTTGCATGGTGCAAGACGCACGCCGCAGGCCCTTCCAGCCCACGGCGCAAGTAACCCCGGCGGCTTTCATGGCCGCCTACATTGAAGGAAAAAATCATGATCGCTGCCTCCATCAAGGCTGAAGTCGTCAAAGCCAACCAACGCGCCGAAAACGACACCGGCAGCCCGGAAGTGCAAGTGGCCCTGCTGACCGCCCGCATCAACGAGCTGACGCCCCACTTCAAGACGCACGCCAAGGACCACCACGGTCGCCGTGGCCTGCTGCGCATGGTGAGCCGTCGCCGCAAGCTGCTGGACTACCTCAAGGCCAAGGACGCTGACCGTTACACCGCCCTGATCGCCAAGCTGGGCCTGCGCAAGTAAGCGCTGCACGGCACGCAAACGCCTGAGTTGGTTCGCTGGCTCAGGCGTTTTTTACTTTTTCACTGGAGAGAAAAACAGAGCGAAGCTGTGTCATTCCATACCCGCACTGGCTATCAAAACAATAGCTGCCAGCGCTTGTCTGGAATGGCATCGCGGTCTGTTGAACCTCCAAACCCTTGCTGCTTGAGCGTAAGCAGCTATTTTTTCAGGAGCAAACCGCTATGACGATGTTCAACAAAGTCACCAAGACCTTCCAATGGGGCCAACACAGTGTGACCATGGAAACCGGCGAGATCGCGCGCCAGGCTTCCGGCGCCGTGCTGGTCAACATCGACGACACCGTGGTGCTGGCCACCGTGGTCGCCTCCAAGACCTCCAAGCCGGGCCAGGACTTCTTCCCCCTGACCGTGGACTACATCGAGAAGACCTACGCCGCCGGCAAGATTCCCGGCAGCTTCTTCAAGCGCGAGGCCAAGCCGTCGGAGCTGGAGACGCTGACTTCCCGCCTGATCGACCGCCCGATCCGCCCGCTGTTCCCCGAGGGCTTCTACAACGAGGTGCACGTGGTCATCCACACCATCTCGCTCAACCCCGAGGTCGATGCCGACATCGCCGCCATGATCGCCACCAGCGCCGCGCTGTCGGTGTCCGGCATCCCGTTCAACGGCCCCATCGGCGCCGCGCGCGTGGGCTACATCAACGGTGAATACGTGCTCAACCCCGGCCAGACCCAGCGCAAGGGCAGCCAGATGGACCTGGTGGTGGCTGGCACCGAAGCCGCCGTGCTGATGGTTGAATCCGAAGCCCTGCAGCTGCCCGAAGACGTGATGCTGGGCGCCGTGGTCTATGGCCACGAGCAAAGCCAGATCGCCATCAACGCCATCCACGAGCTGGTGCGCGAGGCCGGCAAGCCGGTGTGGGACTGGCAGCCCGAAGCCAAGGACGAGGCCCTGATCGCCCAGGTGACCGCCCTGGCCGAAGACAAGCTGCGCGCCGCCTACCAGAACCGCAACAAGCAGCTGCGCACGCAAGCCTGCCGTGAAGCCTACGCCGCCACCAAGGCCGGCCTGACCGAGCAGGGCGTGGCGTTTGACGGCGTCAAGGTCGATAACATGCTGTTCGACATCGAAGCGCGCATCGTGCGCGGCCAGATCCTGGCCGGCGAGCCGCGCATCGACGGCCGCGACACGCGCACCGTGCGCCCCATCGAGATCCGCAACAGCGTGCTGCCGCGCACCCACGGCTCGGCCCTGTTCACGCGTGGCGAGACGCAGGCGCTGGTCATCTCCACCCTGGGCACCGAGCGCGACGCGCAGCGCATCGACGCGCTGGCCGGCGAGTTCGAAGACCGCTTCCTGTTCCACTACAACATGCCTCCCTTTGCCACCGGCGAAGTGGGTCGCATGGGCTCGACCAAGCGCCGCGAAGTCGGCCACGGCCGCCTGGCCAAGCGCGCGCTCGTCGCCTGCCTGCCGAGCAAGGAAGAGTTCCCCTACACCATCCGCGTGGTATCGGAGATCACCGAGTCCAACGGCTCTTCGTCCATGGCCTCCGTCTGCGGCGGCTGCCTGTCGATGATGGACGCCGGCGTGCCGATGAAGGCGCACGTCGCCGGCATCGCCATGGGCCTGATCAAGGAAGACAACAAGTTCGCCGTGCTGACCGACATCCTGGGCGATGAAGATCACCTGGGCGACATGGACTTCAAGGTCGCCGGTACCACCGCCGGTATCACAGCGCTGCAGATGGACATCAAGATCCAGGGCATCACCAAGGAAATCATGCAAGTGGCGCTGGCCCAGGCCAAGGAAGCGCGTATGCACATCCTGGGCAAGATGCAGGAAGCCATGGGCGAAGCCAAGGCCGAGATCAGCAGCTTCGCGCCCAAGCTCTTCACCATGAAGATCAACCCCGAGAAGATCCGCGACGTGATCGGCAAGGGCGGCTCCACCATCCGCGCGCTGTGCGACGAGACTGGCTGCCAGATCAACATCGAGGAAGACGGCACCATCACCATCGCCGCCACCGAAGCCGCCAAGGCCGAAGAGGCCAAGCGCCGCATCGAGGAAATCACGGCGGAAGTGGAAGTGGGCAAGGTCTATGAAGGCCCGATCGTCAAGATTCTGGACTTCGGCGCCCTGGTCAACGTGCTGCCCGGCAAGGACGGCCTGCTGCACATCAGCCAGATCGCCCACGAGCGCGTGGAAAACGTCAACGACTACCTCAAGGAAGGCCAGATCGTCAAGGTCAAGGCGCTGGAGACGGACGACAAGGGCCGCATCAAGCTGTCGATGAAGGCGCTGATCGAGCGCCCCGCCGGTATGCCCGAGCGCGAGCCGCGTGAACCGCGCGAGTACCGCGAGCGCGCACCGCGCCAGCCGCGCGAGTACCGCGAGCCGCGTGAACCGCGTGCCGAGCGCAGCCACGACGGCGCCCCTGAGCAGCCGTCGCAGGAATAATTTGCTCTTATTTTGATAGCTGCTGGCGCTTGTCTACCGGGCGCTAGTGGCCAAAATCATTGCAAATACCTGGTGCTCTCCATGATGCAAGCCATTGCTATTACCCAGCCGGGCGCCCCCGAGGTGCTGCAGCTGTGCCAGCGCCCCCGGCCCGAGCCGGGCGTGGGCGAGTTGCTGATCGAGGTGGCGGCCAGCGGCGTCAACCGCCCCGACGTGGTGCAGCGCCTGGGGCATTACGCCCCACCGCCGGGCGCCTCGGAGCTGCCGGGGCTGGAGGTGGCCGGGCGCATCGTCGCCGGTGATGCGGCGGCGCTGGCTGCGGCTGGCCTGGCGCTGGGCGAGCGCGTGTGCGCCCTGGTCACGGGCGGCGGCTATGCCGAGTATTGCGTCGCCCCGGTGGCGCAATGCCTGCCGGTGCCGCCCCCGCTGTCCGACGTGGAAGCGGCGGCCTTGCCCGAGACATTTTTCACCGTCTGGAGCAACGTCTTCGACCGAGGGCGCCTGCAGGCCGGGGAGTGGCTGCTGGTACAAGGCGGCAGCAGTGGCATTGGCGTGGCCGCCATCGCGCTGGCGAAGGCGTTTGGCGCCCAGGTCATCGTCACGGCGGGCGCGGACGACAAGTGCGCCGCCTGCCTGGCGCTGGGGGCAGACCATGCCATCAACTACCGCACGCAGGATTTCGTTGCCGAGGTGCAGCGCATCACCGGCGGGCGCGGCGTGGACGTGGTGCTCGACATGGTCGCCGGCAGCTACGTCGCACGCGAGCTCGACTGCCTGGCCGAGGACGGGCGCCTGGTGCTGATTGCCGTGCAGGGCGGCGTGCGCGCCGAGGTCAACGCCTGGCAGCTCATGGCCAAGCGCCTGACGCTCACGGGCTCGACCCTGCGCGCGCGCCCCGTCGCCTTCAAGGCGGCGATTGCGCAGCAGCTGCGCCAGCGCGTCTGGCCCCTGCTGGCCAGCGGCCAGATCAAGCCTGTGGTCTACCGCCACTTTCCCGCGTGTGAGGCGGCGGCGGCGCATGGGCTGATGGAGTCCAACCAGCACATCGGAAAAATCGTTTTGACCTGGAAAGAATGATTCCCATGAAGAAAAAACTCATTGCAGGCAACTGGAAGATGAATGGCAGCCTGGCCGCCAACGACGCCTTGCTGGCCGCGCTGCGCGCCGGCCTGGCAGCGCAGGCCCCGGGCTGTGACGTCGCCGTGGCCGTGCCCGCGCCCTACCTGGCGCAGGTGCAGGCCCTGGTGGCCGATACGGCCATCGCCCTGGCAGCACAGGATGTCTCGCAGCACGAGGCCGGCGCCTACACCGGCGAAGCCTCGGCGGCCATGCTGCGCGATTTTGGCGTGCGCTACACCCTCGTCGGTCATTCCGAGCGCCGCCAGTACCACGGCGAGAGCGATGCCGCTGTCGCGGCCAAGGCGCAGCGTGCGCTGGCGGCGGGCATCACGCCCATCGTCTGCGTCGGCGAAACCCTGGCCGAGCGCGAAGCCGGTCAGACCGAGGCCGTGGTCAAGCGCCAGCTCGCTGCCGTGATCGCGCAGGTGGGGCACTGCGTGAGCGAGATCGTCGTCGCCTACGAACCCGTCTGGGCGATTGGCACTGGCAAAACCGCCACCCCCGCGCAGGCGCAGGCGGTGCACGCCGTGCTGCGTGCGCAGCTGGCAGCGGCCAGCGCGCAGGCGGCCAACATGCGCCTGCTCTACGGCGGCAGCATGAACGCGGCCAATGCGGCTGAACTGCTGGCCCAGCCCGATATCGACGGCGGCCTGATCGGCGGCGCGGCGCTCAAGGCGCCAGACTTTTTGACCATCATCGCTGCCGCCGCCTGAGGTGGGCAGCCAATTTATAGGAATCGAGAACCGAGATGAACGTATTTGCGAATGTGATTTTGGGCGTGCAGATGCTGTCCGCGCTGGGCATGATCGGCCTGATCCTGGTGCAGCATGGCAAGGGCGCCGACATGGGTGCGGCCTTTGGCAGCGGCAGTGCGGGCAGCTTGTTTGGCGCCTCGGGCAGTGCCAACTTCCTGTCGCGCAGCACGGCGGTGCTGGCCACGGTGTTTTTCATTGCCACCCTGGCGCTGGCCTACTTGGGCAACAGCCGCCCGAGCAGCGCTGGCAGCGTGCTGGAGACGCCTGCGGCCGTGGCGCCGGCAGCGGCCGGTAGCGCGCCTGCAGCCGATGCGGCGGCCCCGGCGGCACCCGCAGAGGGCGCAGCGCAGATCCCCACCAAATAAAAAGTTGCAAATGGGTGCATGAGGCCCGAAAACGGGTTTTTACCGGGTAGAATCCCGGTTTGTCTGGAAAGCCAAAAACCTGTTCAGGTTCCTCATGCCATCCAGATGCATAACAAGCCGTCGTGGTGAAATTGGTAGACACGCTATCTTGAGGGGGTAGTGGCGAAAGCTGTGCGAGTTCGAGTCTCGCCGACGGCACCAATCACAAAAAACCCTGCCACAGCCAGCCAGGCAGTGGTGGTTGGAGGCAGGGTTCAAGCGGTGAGCGCAATCCCCGATGAACCTCGATCAGTACCTCCCCGTTCTTTTGTTCATCCTCGTGGGGGCTGCCATTGGCATCGTCCCTATCGCGTTGGGCTACATCCTCGGGCCCAATCGCCCCGATCCCGAAAAAAATTCGCCCTACGAATGCGGCTTCGAAGCCTTCGAAGATGCCCGCATGAAGTTTGATGTGCGCTACTACCTGGTGGCCATCCTCTTCATTTTGTTCGACCTCGAAATCGCCTTCCTCTTTCCCTGGGCGGTGGCTTTGCAGGATGTGGGTGTGGTCGGTTTTGCTGCGGTCGCGATCTTCCTCGCCATCCTCGTCGTCGGCTTTGCCTACGAGTGGAAAAAAGGCGCGTTGGATTGGGAATGAGCAGCTCGTTCTGAGCGGCTCCAACAAGGATAGACACGATGATTGAAGGCGTGATGAAGGAAGGCTTCGTCACCACCAGCTACGACGCGGTGGTGAATTGGGCCAAAACCGGATCCATCTGGCCCATGACCTTTGGTCTGGCCTGCTGTGCGGTGGAGATGATGCACGCGGCGGCGGCGCGCTACGACCTCTCGCGTTTTGGCGCCGAGGTGTTCCGCGCCTCGCCGCGCCAGTCCGATCTGATGATCGTTGCCGGCACGTTGTGCAACAAAATGGCGCCGGCGCTGCGCAAGGTGTACGACCAGATGAGCGAGCCGCGCTGGGTGCTCTCCATGGGTTCGTGTGCCAACGGTGGTGGCTACTACCACTACAGCTACTCGGTGGTGCGTGGCTGCGATCGCGTGGTGCCGGTCGATGTCTACGTGCCCGGCTGCCCGCCGACGGCTGAGGCGCTGATCTACGGCATTTTGCAGCTGCAGCAAAAAATCCGCCGTACCCACACCATTGCACGGGTTTGAGGGCCAGAACATGACAGAGATTGCCATCCGCCCCGAAGAAATCCGCGATGCCGTTGCTGCCGCCCTGGGCGACAAAGCGCGTGCGCTGACCATTGCCCTCGATGAAGTGACCCTGGTGGTCGCTGCCGCTGATTACCTGGCGGCCATGGCGCTGCTGCGCGATGCGCCCGGTTGTCGTTTCGACCAGCTCGTCGATCTGTGCGGCGTTGATTACTCCGCCTACCGCGACGTCGGCACCGATGGCCCGCGCTTTGCCGCCGTCTCGCACCTGCTGTCGGTCGAGCTCAACCAGCGCCTGCGCGTGCGCGTGTTCTGCCCGGATGACGATATGCCGGTGGTGGATTCGCTGACCGGCATTTGGGCCGGTGCCAACTGGTTCGAGCGTGAAGCGTTTGACCTGTTTGGCATCGTTTTCACTGGCCACGACGACCTGCGCCGCATCCTGACCGACTATGGTTTTATCGGCCACCCGTTCCGCAAGGATTTTCCGGTGTCCGGCCACGTCGAGATGCGCTACGACGCCGAGAAGCGCCGCGTGGTGTACGAGCCCGTCAGCATCGAGCCGCGCGAGATCACGCCGCGCGTCATCCGCGAAGAAAACTACGGGGGGCTGCACTGAGGGCGCCCGCGCCTTTGTGATTCACCATGGCTGAAATCAAGAACTACACCCTCAACTTTGGTCCGCAGCACCCGGCCGCGCACGGCGTGCTGCGCCTGGTGCTCGAACTCGACGGCGAAGTCGTGCAGCGTGCCGACCCGCATGTCGGCCTGCTGCACCGCGCCACCGAAAAGCTTGCGGAGAGCAAGACCTTCATTCAGTCGCTGCCCTACATGGATCGGCTGGACTACGTCTCCATGATGTGCAACGAGCAGGCCTACTGCCTGGCGATTGAAAAGCTGCTCGGCATCGACGTGCCGGTGCGTGCCCAGTACATCCGCACCATGTTTGGCGAAATTACCCGGCTCTTGAACCACCTCATGTGGCTGGGCTCGAACGGCATGGACTTGGGCGCCTCGACGGTGCTGATGTTCACCTTCCGCGAGCGCGAAGACCTGTTCGACATGTACGAGGCGGTGTCGGGCGCGCGGATGCACGCGGCTTACTTCCGTCCCGGCGGCGTGTACCGTGATCTGCCCGACAGCATGGCCCAGTTCAAGGCCAGCAAGCTGCGCAACGCGCGTGCCATGCAGGAGCTCAACCGCAACCGCCAGGGTTCGCTGCTCGACTTCATCGAAGACTTCTGTCAGCGCTTCCCCAAGCTGGTCGATGAGTACGAAACCCTGCTGACCGAAAATCGTATCTGGAAACAGCGCACCGTCGGCATCGGCGTCGTCTCGCCTGAGCGCGCCCTGAACCTGGGCATGAGTGGCGTCATGCTGCGCGGCTCCGGCATTGCCTGGGACCTGCGCAAGAAGCAGCCCTACGATGCCTACGACCGCGTCGATTTCGATATTCCGGTGGGTGTCAACGGCGACTGCTACGACCGTTACCTGGTGCGCGTGGCAGAAATGCGCCAGTCCACCCGCATCATCGAGCAATGCGTGGCCTGGCTGCGCGCCAACCCCGGCCCGGTCATCACCGACAACCACAAGGTGGCGCCGCCGTCGCGTGAACGCATGAAGTACGGCATGGAGGATTTGATCCACCACTTCAAGCTGTTCTCCGAAGGTTTCCGCGTGCCCGAGGGCGAGGCTTACGCCGCCGTCGAGCACCCCAAGGGTGAATTTGGCATCTACATCGTCAGCGACGGCGCCAACAAGCCTTATCGCCTGAAGATCCGCGCCCCCGGTTTTGCCCATTTGGCGGCATACAACGAATTGACGCGCGGCCACATGATTGCCGACGCGGTGGCCGTCATCGGCACCATGGATATCGTGTTCGGAGAGATTGACCGATGATTACCGAAGCGACCAAAGAACGTTTTGCCCGTGAGGTGGCAAAGTACCCGCCCGAGCAGAAGCAGTCGGCCGTCATGGCCTGCCTGTCCATCGTGCAGCAGGAGCAGGGCTGGGTCAGCCAGGAGAGCGAGGCCGTGATTGCCGCGTACCTGGGGATGCCCGAGATCGCCGTCCACGAAGTGACGACGTTCTACAACATGTACAACCAAAAGCCGGTCGGCAAATACAAGTTGGCGGTGTGCACCAACCTGCCGTGCCAGCTGCGCGGTGGCTACGAGGCATTGCACCACCTGGAAGCCAAGCTCGGCATCAAGATGGGCGAGACCACGCAAGACGGCATGTTCACTCTGCAGCAATGCGAATGCCTGGGCGCCTGCGCCGATGCGCCCGCCATGCTGGTGAGCGATCGCCACATGTGCAGCTTCATGGACAACGAGAAACTCGACCAACTGGTCGCGGGCCTGAAGGCAGCGGAGGGCAAGGCATGACCACCGCAGCACAAATCCTGCAGCAGTTCCAGGCCACGGGCGTGCAGACCTGCTTTCATGATCGCCATATCAACCCGCAGATTTACGCCGACCTGAACGGCAGCAACTGGAGCCTCAAGGACTACGAGGCGCGCGGTGGCTACCAGGCGTTGAAAAAAATCCTCGGCAAAGACGGCGGCGAAGGTCTGACGCAAGACCAGGTGATTGCCACCGTCAAGGAATCGGGCCTGCGCGGCCGGGGCGGCGCGGGCTTTCCCACGGGTCTGAAGTGGAGCTTCATGCCGCGCCAGTTCCCGGGGCAAAAGCACCTGGTGTGCAACTCCGACGAGGGCGAGCCCGGTACCTGCAAGGACCGCGACATCCTGATGTACAACCCCCACATCGTCATCGAGGGGATGATCATCGGTGCCTACGCCATGGGCATTACGCTGGGTTACAACTACATCCACGGCGAAATTTTCCAGGTCTACGAACGCTTCGAGGCGGCCCTGGAAGAGGCGCGTGCCGCCGGCTACCTGGGTGACAACATCCTGGGCAGCGCTTTTAGCTTTCAGCTGCACGCCCACCATGGCTTTGGCGCCTATATCTGCGGTGAAGAAACGGCGCTGCTCGAATCCATCGAAGGCAAGAAGGGCCAGCCGCGCTTCAAGCCGCCGTTTCCCGCCAGCTTTGGCCTGTACGGCAAGCCCACCACCATCAACAACACCGAAACCTTTGCCGCCGTGCCCTGGATCATCAGGAATGGTGGTCAGGCGTATCTGGAGTGCGGCAAGCCGAACAACGGCGGCACGAAGATTTTCTCCATCAGTGGCGACGTCGAGCGACCCGGTAACTACGAAATCCCGCTGGGCACACCGTTTGCCAAGCTGCTCGAGCTTGCCGGCGGCGTGCGCAAAGGCCGCCAGCTCAAGGCGGTGATTCCCGGCGGCTCATCGTCGCCGGTGCTGCCGGCCGACATCATGATGGCCTGCACCATGGACTACGACAGCATCGCCAAGGCCGGCTCCATGCTGGGCTCGGGCGCCGTCATCGTCATGGATGACTCGCGCGACATGGTCGAGTCGCTGCAGCGTCTGTCCTACTTCTACATGCACGAGTCCTGCGGCCAGTGCACGCCCTGCCGCGAAGGCACGGGCTGGCTCTGGCGCGTGGTGCACCGCATCCAGCATGGCCAGGGACGCAAGGAAGACATCGAGCTGCTCGACAACGTCGCCTTCAACATCATGGGCCGCACGATTTGTGCGCTGGGCGACGCGGCAGCCATGCCGGTGCGCGCCATGATCAAGCACTTCCGCCACGAGTTCGTGGCCAAGATTGAAGCCGCTGCCCAGCACGGCTCGTCTGCCGCCTGAGCGTGAGAAAAGCATATGGTTGAAATTGAACTCGACGGACAGAAGGTAGAGGTCACCGAAGGCAGCATGGTCATCCAGGCTGCCGAGCAGGCCAACGTCTACATTCCGCACTTCTGCTATCACAAAAAGCTCTCGATCGCCGCCAGCTGCCGCATGTGCCTGGTTGATATCGAGAAAATGCCCAAGCCCATGCCCGCCTGCGCCACCCCGGTGACGCAGGGCATGATCGTGCGCACCAAGACCGACAAGGCCATCAAGGCGCAAGAGTCGGTGATGGAATTCCTGCTCATCAACCACCCGCTCGATTGCCCGGTGTGCGACCAGGGCGGCGAATGCCAGCTGCAGGATTTGGCCGTGGGCTACGGCATGTCGGCCTCGCGCTACGACGAAGAAAAGCGCGTGGTGCCAAAGAAAAGTATCGGCCCGCTGATCTCCACCGAGGAGATGACGCGCTGCATCCACTGCACCCGCTGCGTGCGCTTTGGCGCCGAGATCGGTGGCGACATGGAGCTGGGCATGATCCACCGGGGTGAGCACTCGGAGATCACCACCGTCAAGGGCGACACGGTTGATTCCGAACTCTCGGGCAACATGATCGACATCTGCCCTGTCGGCGCGCTCACCAGCAAGCCCTTCCGCTATAGCGCCCGCACCTGGGAGCTGTCGCGTCGCAAGTCGATTGCGCCGCACGATTCGACAGGTGTCAATTTGATCGTCCAGGTCAAGAACCACAAGGTCATGCGCGTCGTTCCGTTCGAGAACGAGGCCGTGAACGAATGCTGGATTGCTGACCGCGATCGCTTCTCTTACGAGGCCCTCAACGGCCCCGAGCGTCTGACCAAGCCCATGCTCAAGCAGGGCGGCCAGTGGCAGGAAGTCGATTGGCAGACGGCGCTGGAATACGTGGCCAACGGCCTCAAGTGCGTGCGAGAAAAGCACGGCGACAAGGGTGTGGGCGCCCTGGTCAGCCCGCACAGCACGCTCGAAGAGCTGTTCCTGGCCGGCCAGCTGCTGCGCGGTCTGGGCAGCGACAACATCGACCACCGCCTGCGCCACGCTGAATTTGCTGCGACCGAAGGCGTGCGCTGGCTCGGCCTGCCGATTGCAGCGCTGTCGCAGCTGCAATCCGTGCTGGTGCTGGGCTCGAACCTGCGCAAGGACCACCCCCTGTTCGCGCAGCGCATCCGCCAGGCCGCACGCAAGGGCTGCAAGGTGTTTGCCATCAACCAACAGGCCTACGACTGGGCGCTGCCTGCTACACATTCTGTAGTGGATCACGCAGACTGGGCGCAGGCTCTGGCCGATATTGCTGCAGCCGTGGCACAAGAAAAAGGCATTGCCGCCCCGACCGCAGGCCAGGCGAGCGACGAGGCCCTGGCAATTGCCCGTGCCCTGCTTGCCGGCGAGCGCAAGGCCATCTTGCTGGGCAACGCCGCCGCCCACCATGCCCAGGCGAGCAGCCTGCTGGCGCTGGCGCAGTGGTTGGCGCAGCAGACGGGGGCCACCTTTGGCTACCTCACCGAAGCGGCCAACACCGTGGGCGCGCAGTTCGTCGGCGCCCAGCCGCGCCAAGGCGGGCTCAATGCCGGGCAAATGCTCGCTGGCCAGGTCAAGGCCCTGCTGCTGCTCAATACCGAGCCTGAGTTCGATTCGGCCGCCGGTAAGGCAGCAGCCAAGGGCCTGGCCGATGTCGATATGGTGGTCACGCTCAGCCCGTTCAAGACCAACCTCGACATCAGCGACGTGCTGCTGCCGATTGCGCCGTTCACCGAAACCTCGGGCAGCTTCGTCAACGCCGAAGGCCGCCTGCAGAGCTTCCATGCTGTGGTCAAGCCCCTGGGCGAAACCCGTCCGGCCTGGAAAGTGCTGCGCGTGCTGGCCAACCTGATGGGGTTGCCGGGCGTCGCCTTCGAGTCGTCGCAGGACGTGCTCGCCGCTGCCGCTGCGGGCACCACGCAACTGAGCGCCGAGCAGCTGTCCAACGCTACCCAGGCGCCGATTACCGTCGCCAAGGGCCCGGCAGCGGCGCCCGTGGTGGCCAGCATTTACCAACTCGACAGCCTGGTGCGCCGTGCACCCGCGCTGCAACAGACCGCTGACGCCCGCCAGGCAAGTAAAGGGGCCGCTGCATGATCGACGCGCTGTACAACGGGGGCCTGAACCTCATCGCCCAGTCCTGGTGGACGGGCGTGGCCTGGCCTGTGCTGTGGATTCTCATCAAGATCGTTTGCGTCATCGCGCCGTTGATGGGGGCGGTGGCCTACCTGACGCTGTGGGAGCGCAAGCTGCTGGGCTTCATGCAGGTGCGTGTGGGGCCCAACCGTGTGGGCCCGCTGGGCCTGTTGCAACCGATTGCCGACGGCCTCAAGCTGCTGACCAAGGAAATCATCGCCCCGACGGCGGCGAGCAAGGGCCTGTTCTTCCTCGGCCCGGTGATGGCCATCATGCCGGCCCTGGCGGCCTGGGTAGCGATTCCCTTCGGCCCCGATGTGGTGCTGGCCGATGTCAACGCCGGCCTGCTGCTCATCATCGCCATCACTTCGATCGAAGTGTACGGCGTCATCATTGCTGGCTGGGCGTCCAACTCCAAATACGCCTTTCTGGGTGCGCTGCGCGCCTCGGCGCAGATGGTGAGCTATGAAATCGCCCTGGGTTTTTGCTTCCTGGTGGTCATCATGGTCTCGGGCAGCATGAACCTGACCGACGTGGTGATGGCGCAGGGCAAGGGCACGATGGCGTCCATGGGCCTGTCCATCCTGTCCTGGAACTGGCTGCCGCTGCTGCCGATTTTCATCGTCTATCTGATCTCGGTGGTGGCTGAAACCAACCGCCACCCGTTCGACGTGGTCGAGGGTGAGGCTGAAATCGTGGCCGGCCACATGGTCGAGTACTCGGGCATGGGTTTTGCCATCTTCTTCCTGGGTGAATACGCTGCCATGTGGCTGGTGTCCATCCTGGCCGTGCTCATGTTCCTCGGAGGCTGGTTGCCGCCGGTGGATGCGCTGGCCTTCATTCCGGGCTGGATCTGGCTGGCGATCAAGACCTTCCTGGTCGTCTCCTGCTTCATCTGGATCCGTGCCACCTTCCCGCGCTATCGCTATGACCAGATCATGCGCCTGGGCTGGAAGATCTTCATCCCGGTCACGCTGGTGTGGCTGCTCGTCGTCGGTGCCTGGCTGCACTCGCCGTGGAATATCTGGAAATAAGGCGGGAAACGCACATGTCTGCTCAGACTGCAACCGAACCGTCCTTCTCGATCAAGGACTTTTTCAAGAGCTTCATGCTCTGGGAACTCGCCAAGGGCATGGCCCTGACGGGTCGCTACACCTTCGCGCGCAAGGTGACCGTGTACTACCCGGAAGAAAAAACGCCGCTGTCGCCGCGTTTTCGGGGGCTGCACGCCCTGCGCCGCTACGACAACGGTGAAGAACGCTGCATTGCCTGCAAGCTGTGCGAAGCCGTGTGCCCGGCGATGGCCATCACCATCGAAGCCGGCCCGCGCCAGGACGACGGCTCGCGCCGCACCACGCGTTACGACATCGACCTGACGAAGTGCATCTTCTGCGGTTTCTGTGAAGAAAGCTGCCCCACCGACTCCATCGTCGAGACGCAGATCTTCGAATACCACGGTGAAAAACGCGGCGACCTGTACTTCACCAAGGACATGCTGCTGGCCGTGGGCGATCGCTACGAACCACAAATTGCCGCTGCCAAGGCGGCGGATGCCAAGTACCGCTAAGGCGGCTCCTGAACCTCTACGAAAAGAATCGATTCATGGACGCCAAAACTGGTTTTTTCTATCTGTTCTCGGTCGTGCTGCTGTTTGCAGCCTTCCGCGTGATTACAGCCCGCAACCCGGTGCACGCCGTGCTCAACCTGATCCTGGCTTTCTCGCAAGCCGCTGGTATCTGGTTGCTGCTCAAGGCCGAGTTCCTGGGCATCACCCTGGTGCTGGTGTACCTGGGCGCAGTGATGGTGCTGTTCCTGTTCGTGGTCATGATGCTCGACATCCGCATGGATACTGTGCGCCAGGGCTTCTGGAAGCATTTCCCGTTGGCCGCACTCGTCGGCGCCATCATCGCCTTTGAAATGGCGCTGGTGCTGATGGGGGGCTTTCGGGGTATGGACGAGCCCAAGGCCGTGGCCACGGTGCTCGATGCTGCGGGCCAGGTCGTGCCGTATTCCAACACCAAGGCGCTGGGCAAACTGCTGTACACCCAGTACCTTTACCCGGTGGAGATCGCTGCCGTGATCTTGCTGGTGGCCATGATCGCCGCCATCGCCCTGACCCTGCGCAAGCGCAAGGACAGCAAGGTGATCGAGGCTGCCGAGCAAGTTTACGCACGCCCTGCACAGCGGATGCGCCTGGTCAAGATGGCGCCGACCCGCAAGCCGGCACAAGCACAGGAGGAGAAGGCATGACGTTGACCCTGGGCCATTATCTGACGCTGGGGGCAATGCTGTTTGCCATTGCCGTCGTCGGTATTTTTCTGAACCGCAAGAACCTGATCGTTCTGCTCATGGCCATCGAGCTGATGCTGCTGGCTGTGAACATGAACTTCGTCGCCTTCTCCAGCTACCTGGGGGACATGCACGGTCAGGTATTCGTGTTCTTCATCCTCACGGTGGCGGCGGCCGAGTCGGCCATCGGCCTGGCGATCCTGGTGCTCTTGTTCCGCAACAAGGTCAGCATCAACGCCGAAGACCTCAACACCCTCAAGGGTTGAGCCCCGGTCATTTGCCAAGGTTCTGAAGAAATGAGTCAAACCCTTTCTGCTTCGACGCTGCTGGCGGTGCCCCTGGCGCCGCTGGTGGGCTCTGCGCTGGCCGGCTTGTTCGGCACGGCATTTGCCGGTAACTGGATTGGCCGGCGCCTGTCGCACACGCTGACCATCCTGGGCGTGTTCGTCGCCTTCGTGCTCTCGGCCATGACGCTGTACAGCGTTGCCGCCGACGGCGCACGGTTCAACGAAACCCTCTACACCTGGATGGTGGTGGGGGGCCTGAAGATGGAAGTTGGCTTCCTCATCGACAGCCTGACGGCCATGATGATGGTGGTCGTGACCTTCGTTTCGCTCATGGTGCACATCTACACCATTGGCTACATGGAGGAAGACGAAGGCTACAACCGCTTCTTCTCCTACATCTCGCTCTTTACCTTCTCCATGCTGATGCTCGTCATGAGCAACAACATGCTGCAGCTGTTCTTTGGCTGGGAAGCGGTGGGCCTGGTGTCGTACCTGCTGATCGGTTTCTGGTTCAACAAGCCGACGGCGATCTTTGCCAACATGAAGGCCTTTCTGGTCAACCGTGTGGGTGACTTTGGCTTCATCCTCGGCATTGGCCTGATCGCGGCCTATACCGGCACGCTCAACTACGGCGAGGTGTTTGCCAAGTCGTCCGAACTCGGCAGCCTGGTGTTCCCGGGCACGGATTGGATGCTCATCACCGTGGTTTGCATCTGCCTGTTCATCGGCGCCATGGGCAAGAGCGCGCAGTTTCCGCTGCACGTCTGGCTGCCCGACTCCATGGAAGGCCCGACGCCCATCTCCGCACTGATCCACGCCGCCACCATGGTGACGGCCGGCATCTTCATGGTTTCGCGCATGTCGCCGCTGTTCGAGCTTTCCGACGCCGCGCTCAACTTCATTTTGGTGATTGGCTCCATCACGGCGTTGTTCATGGGTTTCCTGGGCATCATCCAGAACGACATCAAGCGCGTGGTGGCCTACTCGACGCTGTCGCAGCTCGGTTACATGACCGTGGCGCTCGGCGCTTCGGCCTACTCGGTGGCCGTGTTCCACCTCATGACGCACGCGTTCTTCAAAGCCCTGCTGTTCCTCGGCGCCGGCTCGGTCATCATGGGGATGCACCACAACCAGGACATCCGCTGGATGGGCGGCGTGCGCAAGTACATGCCGATTACTTGGATCACGTCGCTGCTGGGCTCGCTGGCGCTGATCGGCACGCCGCTGTTCTCGGGCTTTTACTCCAAGGACAGCATCATCGAGGCGGTGCACTTTAGCCAACTGCCGGCAGCTGGGTTTGCGCACTTCGCCGTATTGGCAGGTGTGTTCGTGACGGCGTTCTACTCGTTCCGCATGTACTTCCTGGTGTTCCATGGCGCTGAGCGCTACGACCAGAACCCGGATGCGCACCACCACGATAGCCATGGCCACGACGACCACGGCCATGGCCACGACGCCAAGCCGCATGAGTCGCCCTGGGTGGTGACCCTGCCGTTGGTGCTGCTGGCGATCCCCTCGGTGGTGATCGGTTTCCTGACCATCGGCCCGATGCTGTTCGGCGACTTCTTCAAGGACGTGATTTTCGTCAACCTGGCCCAGCACGGTGCCATGGGTGAGCTGGCGCAGATTTACCACGGCCCTGTGGGCATGGCTTTGCACGCACTGCAGACGGCGCCGTTCTGGCTGGCCCTGGCAGGTGTGGCGACGTCCTACTACATGTACATGGTCAACCCGGCGTTGCCGGCGGCGATCCAGCGTGCAGCGCAGCCGATCTACACCCTGCTGGAAAACAAGTACTACCTGGACTGGATCAACGAAAACATCCTCGCCCGTGGTGCGCGCCTGTTGGGCAGCGGCTTGTGGAAGGCGGGCGATCAAGCCGTGATTGACGGTGCCGTGGTCAACGGTTCCTGGAAACTGGTGGGCTGGTTCGCTGGCGTGGCACGCTGGGTGCAGTCGGGCTATGTCTTCCACTACGCGCTGGTCATGCTTCTGGGCGTGTTTGGGCTGATGACGTACTTCGTGTGGCTCAACAAATAGGAGAACTAGAAAAATGGGTTTGTTGAGTTTTGCGATTTGGACACCCATCGCCTTTGGCTGCATGTTGCTGCTGATGGGGCGAGAGGAAGATGTCAAGGCTGTGCGCTGGCTGGCGCTCATTGGTGCCCTGGCGGGGCTGGCGGTGACGCTGCCCCTGTACACCGGCTTCGAGGTCGGTACGGCGGCGATGCAGTTCGTCGAGAAGGCGCCCTGGATCGGACGTTTCAACGTCTTCTACCACCTCGGTGTGGACGGTCTGTCGTTCTGGTTCGTGCCGCTGACGGCCTTCATCACCGTGATCGTGGTCATCGCCTCCTGGCAGAACATCACCGAGCGCGTGAACCAGTACATGGGTGCGTTCCTGATTTTGTCGGGCCTGATGATCGGCGTTTTCAGTGCGCTCGATGGCCTGCTGTTCTACGTCTTCTTCGAAGCCACGCTGATCCCGATGTACCTCATCATCGGTATCTGGGGCGGCCCGAACAAAATCTATGCCGCGTTCAAGTTCTTTCTGTACACGCTGCTTGGCTCGCTGCTGACGCTGATTGCCATCATCTACCTGTACATCCAGTCCGGTGGCAGCTTCGACATTCAGGCGTGGCATCAGCTGCCGCTGTCTTCCACGGCGCAAACCCTGGTGTTCTTCGCTTTCTTCGCCGCCTTTGCCGTCAAGGTGCCGATGTGGCCGGTGCACACCTGGCTGCCGGACGTGCACGTCGAGGCGCCCACCGGTGGCTCGGCTGTGCTGGCCGCCATCATGCTCAAGCTCGGCGCCTATGGTTTCCTGCGTTTTTCCATGCCCATCGCCCCCGATGCAGCGCGTGAGTGGGCCTGGCTCATCATTGGCCTGTCGCTCACGGCCGTGATCTACGTCGGTCTGGTGGCCATGGTGCAGAAGGACATGAAAAAGCTCGTCGCCTATTCGTCGGTGGCGCACATGGGCTTTGTCACCCTCGGCTTCTTCATCTTCAACGACCTGGGCGTCTCCGGCGGCATCGTGCAGATGATCGCCCACGGCTTCGTCTCTGGTGCCATGTTCCTGTGCATTGGCGTGCTCTACGACCGCGTGCACTCGCGTGAAATTGCGGCCTACGGCGGCGTGGTCAACACCATGCCCAAGTTTGGTGCCTTTGCCTTGCTGTTCTTCATGGCCAACTGCGGTCTGCCGGGCACGGCTGGCTTCGTCGGCGAGTGGATGGTGATTCTGGCAGCCGTCAAGTTCAACTTCTGGACCGGCCTGGCAGCAGCTACGGCGTTGATCTGGGGCGCGGCCTACAGCCTGTGGATGTTCAAGCGCGTCTATCTGGGCGCACCGGGCAACGCCAATGTGCGCGCCCTCAAGGACATCAATGGCCGTGAATTCCTGGTGCTGGGCCTGTTGGCCGTGGCCACGCTCTACATGGGTATCTATCCCAAGCCGTTTACCGATGTGATGGATGCCTCTGTGGCCCAGCTGCTGCAGCACGTGGCCCAGAGCAAGCTTCACTGACCCGATGCAACTGAGAGATTCGAGATGATTGACAACATCAGCTGGCTGGCGGTCTACCCCGAGATCGTGCTCCTGGTCATGGGCTGCGTGATCGCCCTGGTGGATCTGGGCGTGGCCAGCAGCCGCCGCACCGCCACCTACGTTTTGACCGTGCTCACCCTGGGCGTGGTCGCCGCGCTGGAGGCCTTGTACGCCACCAGCGGCAACACCTTCTACGGCTGGGGCAACATGGTCGTCTCCGACGCCATGGGCAACTGGCTCAAGTGCTTTGCCGCGCTGGCCATGATTGCCACCCTGGTCTATGGCCGTCCCTACGCGGCCGACCGCGACATGCTGCGCGGCGGCGAGCTGTTCACGCTCGCCATCTTCGCTACGCTGGGCATGTTCGTCATGATCTCGGCCAACAACTTTCTGGTCATCTACCTCGGCCTGGAATTGCTGACGCTGTCGAGCTACGCCCTGGTGGCGCTGCGCCGCGACCATGAAGCCTCGGTCGAGGCGGCCATGAAGTACTTCGTCCTCGGTGCCATGGCCAGCGGTTTCCTGCTCTACGGCATGTCCATGCTCTACGGCGCCACAGGTTCGCTCGACATTGGTGAAGTCTTCAAGGCCATCAACGCCGGCCAGATTCGCCACCAGGTGCTGGTGTTTGGCCTGGTGTTCATCGTCGCCGGCCTGGCGTTCAAGATGGGCGCTGTGCCCTTCCATATGTGGATTCCGGACGTGTACCACGGCGCACCCACAGCGGTCACCCTCATCATCGGCGGCGCGCCCAAGCTGGCGGCCTTTGCGGTCACCATCCGCTTGTTGGTGGACGGCCTGCTGCCGCTGGCGATCGACTGGCAGCAGATGCTGGCGGTGCTGGCCATTGGCTCGCTGTTCGTTGGCAACGTCATGGGTGTGATGCAGAGCAACCTCAAGCGCATGTTGGCTTACTCCACCATCTCGCACATGGGCTTCATGCTGCTGGGCCTGATGTCGGGCGTGGTCAACGGCCAGGTCGATGCTGCCACGGCGGGCAACGCCTACAGCTCGGCCATGTTCTACGTCGTCACCTACGTGCTGACCGCGCTGCCGGCCTTTGGCGTCATCGTGCTGCTGGCGCGCGAAGGCTTTGAGAGCGAAGAAATTGACGACTTCGCCGGCCTGAACCAGCGCAGCCCGCTGTACGCCGGCGTCATGGCGGTGTGCCTGTTCTCGTTGGCCGGTATTCCGCCGCTGGTGGGTTTTTACGCCAAGCTGTCGGTGCTGCAGGCGCTGGTGGCCTCGGGTAGCGGCTTCAACATCGCCCTGGCGGTGTATGCCGTCATCATGTCGTTGATTGGCGCCTTCTACTACCTGCGCGTCGTCAAGGTCATGTACTTTGACCAGCCGCTTACCGCCAGCACCGTGGCCGCGCCCATGGACGTGCGCATGGTGCTGACCTTCAATGGCGCCCTGGTGCTGGTATTGGGCCTGCTGCCCGGCGGCCTGATGGCGCTGTGCACCGACGCCATCGTGCGCGCCCTGGCTTCCTGATGTCACAGTCGGCTGCCATTTGGCTGGTGATCGTGGCGGCTTTTGCCGCCGCCAACCTGCCGTTCCTGAGCCAGCGCTGGTTGCTGCTCGGCCCCCGGCCGCAGCAGGGCGCCAAGCCGCTGCTGGCGCGCCTGGGCGAGTTGCTGCTGCTGTACGCGCTCGTCGGCGGCCTGGCCTTTGTGCTCGAACGCCGCGCCGGCCAAGTCGCCCCCCAGGGCTGGGAGTTCTACGCCGTCACGGCGGCCCTGTTTATCACCTTTGCCTTTCCGGGTTTTGTCTACCGGTACCTGCTACGCCACCGGCATTGAAATCAGCGCCTTTCGAGGCGCTTTTTTATTGCCAAATGCTATCAAAAAAGTAGCTATTCACGCTTGATTGATGTGGCCTGCGCAGTGTTTTCGTTTTGAAAACAAGTCTTGGGCTTCGGCCCATTTTTTGTTGTGTATGCGTAGCAAGGCTTATCCATCTTCTGCGCAAATGCGAATTTGTATCATTTACAAGCGATAATGCACTGATATCGCCAGCCCGCAGCGCCCAGCCCACAGCGCCACTGCAGCCAGCCACTGTTGTGCAACCTGTCCGGAGCCTTTGCCAATGCTGCGCCTTTCCTCGCGCTGCGTATGCCGTGCTGGCCTGGGCCGCTCGCCCGCTGGGGCCGGGGGCCATCCATGCGCGTGACGCACCCCCTGTGGCGTTATCGCCTGAACATCGCTTCACGCAGCCTGGCTGCAGCCTTGGGCGGTTACGCATTGGCAGCCGCCGTGGCTGCGGCGCTGTCACTGGTGCTGGCGCCCGCCATGGCACGGGTCGATGCCGTGCTCAGCGCCACCATGCTGGCCTGGTTTGCCTATGCCGCCGCCGCAGGCTGGGCGTTTTACGCGCGCAGCGCCTGGACGGCCTGGGCCGGTAACCTGCTGCCCGCGCTGGCCCTGGGCGCGCTGGCGCTGGTGCTGCGCAGCCCTGGAGCCGCCGCATGACCCAGCCCGCCACCCCCGAGCGCGAGGGCCTGCGCCAGGCCATGGCCTGGCTGCACACCTGGTCGGGGCTGGTGCTGGGCTGGTTGATGTTTGCCATCTTCCTGACCGGCACCTTGAGCTTTTACCGCCAGGAAATCAGCCTGTGGATGCGGCCCGAGCTGCAGGCTGGCTATGGCCCAGGCCAGCCACCTTCTGCCCAGGCCTTGCTCGCCGCGCAGCGCGCTGCAGCGCAGTCCGCGCAATGGAGCCTGCGCCTGCCCGACGAACGCGACCCCACGCTCACGCTGCAAATGCGCCCCAGTGGCGAACAGCAGCGGCCACAGACCCTGCGCCTGCACCCGCAGACGGGCGAGGTGCTCACCTCGCGAGAAACCATGGGCGGCGACTTCTTCTACCGCTTCCACTTCGAGCTGCGCACCGCCCAGAACGGGCGCTGGGTGCTGCAGGGGCGCTGGGTGGTGGGCGTGGCCACGCTGCTGATGTTCATTGCGCTGCTGTCGGGCATCGTCACGCACCGGCGCATCTTCAAGGACTTCTTCACCTTCCGGCCCGGCAAGAACGCCCAGCGCGCCTGGCTGGACGCGCACAACCTCAGTGGCGTTCTGGTGCTGCCCTTTTATCTGATGATCACCTTCAGCGGGCTGATGATTTTCCACGGCCTCTACCTGCCGGTGGGCATTGCCGCAGCCTACCCCGGCCCGAGCGACAACGACGCCGCCGCCTACTTCGCGCAGTTGCGCGGCGAACCAGGCGACTTGCGCCAGCGCACCGAACGCGGCACGCCCACGCAGCCGCTGGGCGGACTGGACCTGGCGCATTGGCTCGCGGCCTCCACGCAGCGCAGCAAGCACCCGATTGCCCTGCTCCAGGCCTACCGCAACCCGCAGGGCCAGCCCATGGTAGAAGCTGTGGTGACCGACCGCACGCGCCTGCAATACCGCCCCGAGCGCTGGGTGTGGGACGTGCGCAGCGGCGAGCTGGCACACCACCTGAACCCCACAGGCCCTGCCGTGCGCACCTACGGCGTGCTGTACGGGCTGCACATGGCGCGCTTTGCCGGGCCAGGGCTGCGGGCCTTGCTGTTGCTGCTGGGCCTGCTGGGCTGCCTGATGATTGCCACCGGCCTGGTGCTGTGGACCGTCAAGCGCGGCGCGCGGGCGCAGGCTGGTGCGCGCCGGGGCGCAACGCCCCCCACTGTCCCCGCCAACCGCCCCTGGGGCGGGCGCCTGGTGGCAGCCACCAACATGGCCGCGCTGGGCGGCCTGTCGCTGGCCTGCGCTGCCTACCTGGCGGCCAACCGGCTGCTGCCCACCCAGTGGCCCGACCGGCCCGACGCCGAGTTGGCCTGCTTCTTTGCCGCCTGGGGCCTGGCGCTGGCCTGGGCGCTGGCCAGCAACCTGCTGCGCCCCCACCGCTGGGGCTGGCCGGTGCTGATGGGCCTGGCAGGCGCACTGTGGGCGGCCTTGCCGCTGATCAGCGCCTTCACCACCCCAGCCCACCTGGGCCGCACGCTGGCGCAAGGCGCCTGGCCCTGGGCCCTGGCCGACCTGGCCTTTGCCTGCACGGGCCTGGTACTGCTGGCAGTGGCGTACAAGCTGCGACCGCGCCCTCAGCCTGCAACACAGCGCCCCGTTTGCACCACGGGCGCCGACCTGCCCCCTGCGCCCCACGCGGCATCCGGAGCCTGAACCCATGGATGCCGCGTTTCTGTTGTGCTTTGCGGGCTGGTGTGCCCTGGCCCTGGGCATGGATCGCCACCACCTCGACGTGTTTGGCTCCGACGCCAGTACCCGGCGCCTGGCCTCGCTGCGGGCCTGTGGCTGGCTGGTGTTGCTGCTGTCGCTGGCCCTGGCGCTGCAAGCACCGGGCGTGAACGCGCCGCCAGAGCCTGCCTCGCTGCGCGCGACGGCGTGGGCCGTGGTGTGCTCCCTGGCGGCGTTCTCGGTGGCGGCCTGCCTGAGCTGGTGGCCACGCCACGCCCCCACCCTGGCGCCCCTCGCGCTGACAGTGGGACTGCTGCTACACGCCAGCCACTGAAGCCCCCCTTTCCCCTTGGCGCGCTGGCCGGTCACGGCACCGGCAGAGCCGCGCCATGCCGTCCTGATTTTTGAAGAGAGGAAAAAAAACCATGCGATCTCCTTATGCCATTGCCTTGAACCCGCTGGCCGCCGCACTGCTGGCAGCCTTTGGCAGCGCCGGTGCGCTGGCCCAGACGCCACCACAGACGCTGGGCGAAGTGACCGTGCAGTCCAGCGCGCAGCAGGACGGCTACTCCCCCGCCGCCAGCACCGCTGCCACCAAGGGCAGTGCCCCGCTGCGCGACATTCCCCAGGCCGTGAACGTGGTGCCGGGCCAGTTGCTGCGCGACCAGGGTGCGCGCTCCATGGAAGACGCCTTGCGCAACGTGCCCGGCGTGGCCATGAGCCATGGCGACGGCCAGCGCGACCAGGTGGTGATCCGGGGTTTCACCGCCATTGCCGACCAGTTTGTGGATGGCGTGCGCGACGATGCGCTGTACTTCCGCGACCTGGCCGACATCGAGCGCATTGAGGTGCTCAAAGGCCCGGCCGCCGTGCTCTATGGGCGCGGTTCTTCGGGCGGGCTGATCAACCGCGTGACCAAGAAGCCGCACTGGAACCGCAGCGGCGGCGAAGCCACGCTGTCGCTGGGCAGCCACGAACTGCGCCGTGCCACCGCCGACATGAACCTGGTGGTGAACGACAGCGCGGCCTTGCGCCTGAATGCCGCCATCGAGGACTCGGGCAGCTACCGCGACCAGCAATTCGTCCAGCGCCACAACCTGGCGCCGTCCCTGGCACTCAAGCTCGCCACCGACACGCAACTGCTGCTGCAATACACCCACGCCGCCGACAAGCGGCTCACCGACTTTGGCATTCCCGCGCTCAACGGCCGCCCGGTGAATGTGCCTGCGGGCACCTACTATGGTTCCTCCAACGCCGCCCAGGACGACACCACCACCAGCGGCAACCAGGCCTTCACCGCCACGCTGAACCACCGCTTCAACGATGCCTGGTCAGTGCGCAACATCACGCGCTGGTACGACTACGAGCTCGACCGCTACAACACCCTGCCGGGCGGCACCACCGACCCCGCCACACGCACCGTGGGGCGCACGCGCGCATTCATCCTGCGCGACGAAAGCGGCCTGTTCAACCAGACCGACCTGACCTGGCGCAACCAGCTCGGTGGCCTGCGCCAGGAATGGCTCATGGGCATGGAGCTGGGCCAGCAGAAGAAGCGTTCCGAATCGGTTTCGGGCGGCGCCGACCGGGTGCCCCTGTTCAACCCCCAGGGCCGTCCGGCGCCCACCATTCCCGCTGCCAACTACAACGCCGACAACGCCATCCCCAGCCACACCACGCAGGACACCGCCGCCCTTTACTGGCAGAACCAGATCACCCTGGCCCCGCAGTGGAAGGCCCTGGTGGGCGTGCGCTACGACGTGTTCGACCAGGACACCCGCTTCGAGCGCAAGCTGGCCACGCTCGCGCGCACCGACAAGAAGTTCAGCCCCCGCGTCGGCCTGGTATGGCAGCCCAGCGAGGCCGTGTCGTACTACGTGTCGTACAGCAAGTCCTTCCAGCCCTCGGCCGAATCGTTTGCGCTGAGCAGCAGCAACACCGACAACGCGCCGGAGATCACCGAGAACAAGGAAATCGGCGTCAAGCTGGATCTGATGGACGGCCAGCTCAACCTCACGGGCGCGCTGTTCAACCTGGAGCGCAGCAACATCAAGAACACCGACCCCAGCAACCCCACCCGCCAGATCAATGTGGGCGTGCAGCGCACCAACGGCCTGGAGCTCACCCTCAACGGCCGCCTGCCCGGGCGCTGGGATGTGAGCGCAGGCTACGCCTTTCTGGACGGGCGCATGGTCAAGTCGCTGGCGCGCGTGACCTCCATGCAATTGCCCACGCAATCGGTGGTGGTGCAGGGCAAGGTACCTGCCCTCACACCGCGCAACTCGGCATTCCTGTGGGCCATGAAGGACCTGGGCAATGGCCTGCGCATGGGCGGCGGCCTGCAGTACGTGGGCGCGCGCTTCACCTCGGTGAGCAACCTGGTCACGCTGCCCGCCTACACCACGCTGGATGCGGCCTTGCAGTACACGCTGGGCGCCTGGGGCCTGGACGTGAACCTCAAGAACCTGACCAACCGCAAGTACTACGTGTCCAGCCACGGCAGCAACGACAACCTGATCCTGCCCGGCTCGCCGCGCGCGCTGCAGGTCACGCTGCGACGCGAGTTCTGAGTCCGCCAGGCCATCAAGCAACAATAATAATTCTCATTTAAAATGAAAATGAAAGCGCAAGCCAGGGTTCTGCACAGCAAAACGCCACGCACCACCGCCAGCGCACGCCTATCGACCAATTTCACGCGCCGCAGCGCGTCTGATTGCGAAAGGCGCTGGTGCACCCAAGCTTGCCCCCTTTCGCGTGGCCTTACCCCAGGCGCGCGTGCATGGGCTCGGTGGTGCCTGCGCCCGCAAGCAGGCGACACGGACGCCCCATGCCATGCTTTCATCTGCTGCTCTGCGCCGCTGGAGCTGGGTCCACAAGTGGTCCAGCCTGGTGAGTACCGTGTTCATGCTGCTGCTGTGCCTCACCGGCCTGCCGCTGATTTTTCACCACGAAATCGGCCACCTGCTGGGCACGGAGGTGGAAGCCCCGGCCATGCCGGACAACACCCCGCGCGCGAGCCTGGATGCCGTGCTGGCCCAGGCACAGGCCTTGCACCCCGAACGCGTGGTGCAGTTTGTCTCGCAGGCTGCGGACGACGACAAGGTCTGGTTCGTCACCCTCACCCCCACGCCTGAGCCCACCAACGACTTCAAGTCCGTGGCCGTGGATGCACGCAGCACGGACATTCTCTCGCGCCGACCGGTCAACGAGGGCTTCATGTACGTGATGTTCCGCCTGCACGTGGATCTGTTTGCCGACCTGCCGGGCAAGCTGTTCCTGGGCCTGATGGGGCTGCTTCTGCTGGTGGCCATCGTGACCGGCGCGGTGCTGTACGCCCCCTTCATGCGCCGTCTGGCCTTTGGCGAAGTGCGGCGCACACAGTCGCCCCGGCTGCGCTGGCTGGATCTGCACAACATGTTGGGCATCATCACCCTGGTGTGGGCCCTGGTGGTGGGCGCCACGGGCATGGTCAACACCTGGGCCGATCTGCTCGTCAAGTACTGGCAGTACGACCAGCTCGCCAGCCTGCTGGCGCCCTACAAGGGCCAGCCTACCGTGCCACTGGCCGAGCGCGCACCCATGCAGCGCGTGCTGGAGGTGGCGCAGGCCCAGACACCCGGCATGAAATTCGCCTTTATCGCCACGCCAGGCACCGCCTTCTCCAGCCCGCACCACAACACCGTGTTCCTGCGCGGCACCACGCCACTGACCTCGCGCCTGCTGCACCCCGTGCTGGTGGACGCGCGCAGCGCTCAGGTGAGCGCAGCCCCTGCACTTCCCTGGTACCTGACGGCGCTGCTGGTGTCCCAGCCGCTGCACTTTGGCGACTACGGCGGCATGCCCATGAAGATTCTGTGGGCGCTGCTGGACATCGCCACCATCGTGGTGCTGGGCAGCGGCCTGTACCTCTGGCTGCGCAAGGGGGCCGCGGCCACACGCAGCGCCCCGGCGGCCAGCACCGCCCTGCCCACCACGGCATCGCTGGAGGGGTACCCATGATGACCTCCCCCACAGCACACCGCACCTGGCCAGGCCCCATCGCCATGGGCCTGCTCACGGCCACCGGACTGGCCACCGCCCTGGTGTCCGACACCTGGGGCGACTGGTGGTCCTGGGTGGGGCTGGGCGTGCCCACACTGGCCATGGCCTGGTTTTCCTGGCGGCCCGCTGCCCCAGCGCACTCACCGGCCCCAGCCAAGAAATCCTCAAGCAAAAAACCCCTCTAACGCCCTATGAGAAAGCGCGAGCAGCTCACTTTTTGATAGCAAATCATCTCTGTCCCTTGGCCCTTTGAAACACCGAAAGAAACCCAGCCATGCCCATTCCCTCCCGCTTTGCCAGCCTTGCTGTTGCCCTGCTCACCCTGGGCACCACCGCCGCGCACGCCCACCAGGTGTGGATTGAAAACGCCGACGGCCAGGCCCGCCTGCACTTCGGCGAATTCCACATGAACCTGCGCGAGACCTCGCCAGGTTCGCTGGACAAGTTCCTCGCCGCCCCCACCCTGGAGCAGCGCAGCAGCGCCGGCAGCACGCAGTTGCCCAGCACGCTGGGCAAGGACGCCTTTGTGGCGAGCCCGCAGGCAGACGCCCAAACCCTGTTCGCCACCGCCCCCTACCCCGTGATCGACCGCAGCAAGCGCAATCTGCCCGCCATGCTGTGGGTGCCCGCTGCGCGCTGGGTGGCCCAGGCGGCCCAGGCGGTTGCCCCCCACGCCAAGGCGCTGGATCTGGTGCCCACGGGCAAGCCCGGCGAGTTCAAGGCGGTGTTCAACGGCGCGCCACTTTCTAAGGTGGTGGTGGAAATGGTGGCGCCCTCGGGCTGGTCGCTCAGCCAGCACAGCGGCGAGGACGGCACCGTGACCTTCGCCCTGCCCTGGAAGGGCCAGTACGTGGCCGAGGTCAAGCACACCGACAAGACGCCTGGCGAAGCCCACGGCAAGCCCTATGCCGAGGCCAGCTACGTGACCACGCTGAGTTTTGTGCAGAAAGACGGCATGGCCTCGCCCGCCTTGCCCGAGCCACCCGCCAAGGGCCACTGATCGCGAGCTTCCTCCAATCCACTCTGAACACACTGAACCACCATGCCAACGCTACGCACTCCTTTCACACTGGCGCCGCTGGGAGCCGCCATCGCGCTCTTGCTTTCCCCTTCTGCCTGGGCCGAGCAGAGCACCGCTGCCGATGCGGCCCTTCCCACCGTGACGGTAAAGACCGCCTCCACACCCGACGGAGTGGTGACCCAGAACCAGACCCCCACCGTGGGCAAAAGCCCTGCCACCGTGCACGAAACACCGTTTTCCATGTCCGTCATCCGCGTGGAACAAATGCGCGAAGCGGGTGCCAAGACGGTGGAAGACACCTTGCTCTATAGCGCAGGCGTCTATGCCGGGCGCTATGGCTTTGACACGCGGGGCGACTGGGCCGCAGTGCGCGGCCTGTCCCCGTCGATGTACCAGGACGGCCTGCGCAGCCTGTACGGCTACTACAACACCGTGCGCCCCGAGATCTTCACGCTGGAGAGTGTGGAAGTGCTCAAGGGCCCCTCTTCGTCCCTGTACGGCCAGGCCGAGCTGGGCGGCATCGTCAACGTGGTGAGCAAGCAGCCCCAGAAAACCCCGGCCAAGGAGATCGAGCTGCAACTGGGCTCGCACAGCCGCAGGCAACTGGCCGCCGACTTCACGGGGCCGCTGAACGCCGACCAGACCTTGCTCTACCGCCTGGTGGCCCTGGGCCGCAAGAGCAATACGCAGGTGGACTACGTCAACGACGATGCGCTGGCGCTGATGCCCTCCGTCACCTGGCAGCCCCATGCCGACACGCGCGTCACGGCCACCTTCCTGCACCAGCAGAACGACACCAAGGTGTCCTCGCAGTTCCTGCCCTACCAGGGCACGCTCGGGGCGGCGCCACTGGGCACCATCCCCAGCAACCGCTTCGCCGGAGAACCCAACTGGGACCGCTACGAGATGCGCAAGAACGAACTGAGCCTGGCCTGGGAGCAGCGCCTGGCGGCCTCGTGGAAACTGGCAGGTGCCTTGCGCAAGACCCAGTCCTCCAGCATCACGCGCGAGATCTACACCTCGGTCGGCCCCATCCCCACGGCAGCGGGCAACATTGCGCGCACCGTGCACGCGGCAGACCGCAAGACCGACGTGCTGGGCACCGACCTGCGCCTGGAAGGCACGCTGCAGGCCGGCCCCACCCGGCACCAACTGGGCTTTGGCGTGGACCACCAGAACGCCCTGTGGGAGGAGTTCAACTACTTCAGCCAGTCGGGTGTGGGCAGCTTCAACCTGTACAACCCGGTGTATGGGTCGGTGGGCTCGCTCGACCTGTCCCGTCTGCCCCTGGCCGACCGGCCGGACAACAAGATCGTGCAGACCGGCTTCTACGCCACAGACCACATCACCTGGGGCCCCTGGATCGCCTCGGCCGCCGTGCGGCGTGACCAGGCGCGCAACGAGGTGCTCAACCTCTCGGCCCCCAATGCCGTGGTCAAGAACACGGCCACCACCGGCCGCCTGGGCCTGATGTACCAGTTTGCTGCGGGCGTGGCGCCCTATGCCAGCATCTCCAACGCCTTCACGCCCAACCTGGGCACCGATGGCACGGCCAGCGCCAGCTACCTCAAGCCCACCACCGGCACGCAAAAGGAAGTCGGCGTGAAGTACCTGGCCCCCAACGGCAAGACCTCTGCCGCCTTTGCGTGGTTCGACATCGAACAGAAAAACCGCGTGGTGGACGGCTCCACCCCTGGCGGCCGGGAACAGGTCGGTGCCGCCATCCAGGGCTGGGAGCTGGAAGCGCGCCACCGCATGGGCGCATGGGACCTGATGGCCAACTACACGCACATGGACGCCGTCAACGCCACCACCGGCAAGCGCCTGAGCGCCATCGCCGACAAGACCGCATCCGCCTGGGTCGAATACTATTTTGCAGGTGGTTGGCGCGTGGGCCTGGGTGGCCGCTACATCGGCACCCTCACGGGCAACGGTGGCGCCCCTGTGGTTCCTTCCGTGGCGCTGTACGACGCCATGGCCGGCTACGCCACTGGGGACTGGGATTTCCGGCTCAACATCAAGAACCTGGCGGACAAACAATACGTCTCATGGTGTCGCGGCCCCAACCAGGATTGCGGATACGGCGAACGCCTGAGCGCATCGCTGACCGCACGCTACCGGTTCTGACAGTGCCGTCTTGCCTGCAGAAACGCGCAACCAGATTCAAGGCCAGCCTTTGCGTCCCAGCCCCATGCGGCCAAGCAGCCCGTCGCGCAGCACGAACTGGTGGTACAGCGCCGCTGTCGAGGGCAAAGAGATCGTAAGCATGCGCTGAGGCGTTACTGCCTAGGCATTTGTCCCAGTTTCGGCGCCTTGTGCTGGGGGCATAGGATGCAGTGCCGCATTTCCTTCCCCCCAGACCGCCGCCGCGCATGAGTGACACGATCCTCGAAACCTCCCGTCTGACCAAAGAATTCAAGGGCTTTACCGCCGTCAGCGAGGTCAATCTGGCCGTGCGCCGGGGCTCCATCCATGCGCTCATCGGGCCCAATGGTGCGGGCAAAACCACCTGCTTCAATCTGCTGACCAAGTTCCTGGAACCCACCTCGGGCAGCATCCGCTTCAACGGTCAGGACATCACGCGCGAGCCGCCGGCGCAAATTGCTCGCCGGGGCATCATCCGTTCGTTTCAGATTTCTGCCGTGTTCCCGCACCTGACGCTGCTGGAGAACGTGCGCCTGGGTCTGCAGCGGCGCCTGGGCACGGCGTTTCACTTCTGGCGCAGCGAAAAATCCCTGTACCAGCTCAACGACCGCGCCTGCGAGCTGCTCGAACAGGTTGGCCTGCTCGATCTGGCGCAGGAGGTGACGGTGAACCTGCCGTATGGCCGCAAGCGGGCGCTGGAGATTGCCACCACCTTGGCGATGGAGCCCGAGCTCATGCTGCTCGACGAGCCCACGCAGGGCATGGGCCATGAAGACGTCGATCGCGTCACGCAGCTCATCGCGCAGGTGGCTGCCGGGCGCACGATCTTGATGGTCGAGCACAACATGAAGGTCATCGCCCGCATTGCCGACCGCATCACCGTGCTGCAGCGCGGCGCGGTGCTGGCAGAGGGCAGCTACGCCGAAGTGTCGGCCAATCCCCAGGTGATGCAGGCGTATATGGGCAGCGCCGAAGGCGCGCTGCAGGGAGCGCACTGACATGGCCAGCCCTGCGCTTGAAATCAAGGATTTGCACGCCTGGTATGGCGAATCGCATGTGCTGCATGGCGTGAATATGGTGGTGCAGCCCGGTGAGGTGGTGACGCTGCTCGGGCGCAACGGCGCCGGGCGCACCAGTACGCTGCGCGCCATCATGGGCTTGACGGGGGTGCGCAAGGGCTCGATCCGCGTGCATGGGGTGGAAACGATGGGCCTGCCCACGCACCGCATCGCCCACCTGGGGCTGGGCTACTGCCCGGAGGAGCGCGGCATTTTCTCCAGCCTCTCGTGCGAGGAAAACCTCTTGCTGCCGCCGCAGCTCAAGGGCGGCGGCGCGGGCATGACGCTCGATGAAATCTACGCCATGTTCCCCAACCTGGCCGAGCGCAAATACAGCCAGGGCACGCGCCTGTCGGGTGGCGAGCAGCAGATGCTGGCGGTGGCGCGCATTCTGCGCACCGGCGCCAAGCTGCTTTTGCTCGACGAAATTTCCGAGGGGCTGGCGCCGGTCATCGTGCAGGCGCTCGCGCGCATGATCAGCACGCTGCGCGCGCAAGGCTACACGGTGGTCATGGTGGAGCAGAACTTTCGCTTTGCCGCGCCCTTGGCCGATCGGTTTTATGTCATGGAGCACGGCGCCATGGTGCTTGAATTCGGCGCCGCCGATTTGTCGGCCAACATGCCGCTGCTCAACCGCCTGCTGGGCGTGTAGCCGCAGTGCATTCGGTTTTTTTACACAAGGAGACAGACATGAAGCGCAACCCCACCACATTGGCTCTGATGCTCGCCGCTGCCGGCCTCGTCAGCCCCTGGGCGCAGGCGCAGGACAAGGTCAAGATCGGCTTCATCACCGACATGTCCAGCCTGTACGCCGACGTCGATGGCAAGAACGGCGCGCTGGCCATCCAGATGGCGATTGATGATTTTGGCGGCCAGGTGCTGGGCAAGCCGATCGAGCTGCTCTCTGCCGACCACCAGAACAAGGCCGACATTGCCGCCAGCAAGGCGCGCGAGTGGATCGACACCCAGGGCCTGACCATGCTCTTTGGCGGCACCAACTCCGGCACCGCCCTGGCCATGGCCAAGATTGCCGAGGAGAAAAAGCGCGTCTTCATGGTCAACGGCGCGGGCTCGTCGGCGCTGACGAATGAGCAGTGCACGCCCTACACCGTGCACTACGCCTACGACACCGTCGCCCTGGCCAAGGGCACGGGCGGCGCCGTCGTCAAGCAAGGGGGCAAGACCTGGTTCTTCCTCACGGCCGACTACGCTTTTGGCATGGCGCTCGAAGCCGATACCGCCAAGGTGGTGAAAGACAATGGCGGCCAGGTGCTGGGCTCGGTCAAGCACCCGCTCAACGCCTCGGATTTTTCCTCTTTCCTGCTGCAGGCGCAAAACTCCAAGGCGCAGATTCTGGGCCTGGCCAACGCCGGCGGCGACCTTATCAACGCCGTCAAGGCGGCCAAGGAATTTGGCATCAACAAAACCATGAAGATGGCGGGCCTGCTGGTGTTCATCACCGACGTGCACAGCCTGGGCCTGAAAAACACCGAGGGCCTGCTGCTGACCACCAGCTGGGATTGGAACCTCAACGACAAGACGCGGGAATTTGGCAAGAAATTCTTCGCCAAAACCAAGCGGATGCCGACCGACATCCACGCCGCCGACTACTCCGCCACCATGAACTACCTCAAGGCCGTGCAGGCAGCGGGCACGCTCGATGCCGACAAGGTCATGGCAACGCTCAAGTCCACCCCGATTGATGACTTCTACGCCAAAGGCGTGATCCGCCCCGATGGCCGCTTTGCGCACGACATGTACCTCATGCAGGTCAAGGCGCAAAAAGAATCGCAGCAGCCCTGGGATTACTACAAGGTCGTTGCCAAGCTGCCGGCCGAGCAGGTCTGGACGACCAAGGCCGAGAGCAAGTGCGCGCTCTGGAAGTGACACCCTGACCGACCACCCCCCCAGCCCCTTGCGTCCATGGAAATCTTTGGCGTCTCCCTTCCTGCCATGCTCAGCCAGCTCCTGCTGGGGCTGGTCAATGGCTCGTTCTACGCCATCCTGAGCCTGGGGCTGGCGGTGATCTTCGGCCTGCTCAACGTCATCAACTTTGCCCATGGCGCGCTCTTCATGCTGGGGGCGCTGCTCACCTGGATGGGCATGAACTACTGGCAGATCGACTACTGGGTCATGCTGGTGGCTGCGCCGCTGCTGGTGGGGCTGCTGGGCGTGTTGATTGAGCGCTTGTTGCTGCGCTGGATTTACCGCCTCGACCACCTCTACGGCCTGCTGCTGACGCTGGGCCTGACCCTGCTCATCGAAGGCGTGCTGCGCTCGGTCTATGGCGTCTCGGGCCTGGGCTACGACGCGCCTGAGCTGCTCGAAGGTGCGAGCAACCTGGGCTTCATGGTGCTGCCCAACTACCGCGTCTGGGTGGTGCTGGCCTCGTTGGTGGTGTGCTTTGCCACCTGGTACGTGATCGAGAAAACCAAGCTTGGCGCCTACCTGCGCGCGGGCACCGAGAACCCCCGCCTGGTCGAAGCCTTTGGCGTCAACGTGCCGCTGATGATCACCCTGACCTACGCCTTTGGCGCCGCCCTGGCGGCCTTTGCCGGCGTGCTCGCTGCACCCATTTACCAGGTGACGCCGCTCATGGGGCAGAACCTCATCATCGTCGTCTTTGCCGTCGTCGTGATTGGCGGCATGGGCTCCATCATGGGCTCCATCCTCACCGGCCTGGGCCTGGGCGTGGTCGAGGGCTTTACCAAGGTGTTCTACCCCGAGGCATCGTCCACCGTGGTCTTCGTCATCATGGCCATCGTGCTGCTGATCCGTCCCGCCGGCCTGTTCGGCAAAGAAAAGTAAGCCGGAAAGCCCCTGCCATGGACTTGCAAAAAATCACACCCTGGGGCTACGGCCTGCTGTTGCTGGGCCTGGTGCTGGCGCCGTTTGCCGGCGCCTACCCGGTGTTCGTCATGAAGCTGCTGTGCTTTGCCCTGTTCGCTTCGGCCTTCAACCTGCTGCTGGGCTACACCGGCCTGCTGTCCTTTGGCCATGCCGCTTTCTTGGGCGGCGCTGCCTACGTCAGCGGCCACGTGGTCAAGGTCTGGGGCGCCACGCCGGAGCTGGGCCTGCTCGCGGGCCTGCTCAGCGGCGCCTTTCTGGGCCTGGTGATGGGCTGGTTCACCATTCGCCGCCAGGGCATTTACGCCACCATGATCACGCTGGCACTGGCGCAAATGCTGTTTTTTGCCTGCCTGCAGGCGCCGCAAACCGGCGGTGAGGACGGCTTGCAGGGCGTGCCGCGCGGCAAGCTGCTGGGGCTGCTCGATCTTGCCGACGATAGGGTCATGTACTACGTCTGCCTGGCGGTGGTGGTGCTGGCCTTTTTGCTCATCGTGCGCACCATCCATTCGCCCTTTGGCCAGGTGCTCAAAGGCATCAAGGAGAACGAGGCGCGCGCCATCTCGCTCGGTTACGACACGCAGCGCTTCAAGCTGCTGGCCTTCGTCATCTCCGCCGCCGTGGCCGGCCTGGCGGGGGCGCTCAAAACCCTGGTGCTGGGCTTTGCCACCTTGTCCGATGTGCACTGGAGCGCCTCGGGCCACGTGGTGCTCATGACGCTGGTGGGCGGCATGGGCACGCTCAGCGGCCCGCTGGTGGGGGCGGCGGTGGTCGTGCTGCTGGAGAACAAGATTGGCGACCTCGGCCAGTGGCTGGCGCAGGCGAGCGGCATCGACTGGTTCAACAGCCTGGGCGAGTCGGTGACCATCGTCACCGGGCTGATCTTCGTCGTCTGCGTGCTCGCCTTCCGGCGCGGCATCATGGGCGAGCTCATCGCCTGGGTGGGGCGCTGGCGTCATTAAAACGCCAGTATTACCGGCACTACCAGCGCTGCCAGCAGGCCCGGCAGCCACATGGCGGCGTGCACCCAGGCGGGCGGTGGCTTGCGCCAGAGGTAGTACACCCAAATACCCAACTGCCCCAGCAGCAACGGGCCGCCGGCGCCAATACCGACGATGACGAGTGTTTCTGTGTTGCTCAGCTTGTGGCTGGCCGCCGCCATGCCCAGCACCGAGACAAAGGCCGCGAGCAGCAGCCCCAGCACCGGGCCGGCGATGTAGGTGGGGGTGGCGGGATTGGTGCGATTGCTCATAAAAGAATAGCTGCTAGCGCTTGTGTTGATTGGGTTTTGCTGCAAAAAGGCTCACAAAACCTTGTTTTACAAGCGCTAGCAGCTATTGTTTTTATAGTGCCTGCAAGCAGCAATCCTGCGCCAGTTGCTGCTGGGCGCGGCTGCAGTCGCCCATGCTGCGCTGCACCCAGTCGGGGTCGTGGTAGGTGGGCAGGTAGCGCTCGCCCGCGTCGCACAGCAGCGAGAGGATGGAGCCCGCCTCGCCGCGTGCGCGCATCTCGTGCGCCAGGCGCAGCATGGCGACGAAGTTGGTGCCGGTCGATGGCCCCACGCGCCGCCCGAGCAGCTGCGAGAGCACGCGCATGGCGGCGATGGAATCCACATCCTGCACCTCCTCCATGCGATCGACCAGGGCGCGGATAAAGCTCGCCTCCACGCGCGGGCGGCCAATGCCTTCGATGCGCGAGCCCGGCGCCGTGAGGCTGGCGTCGCCCGTGCGGTGGTAAGCGGCGAACACCGAGCCCGCCGGGTCGGCCACGCACACTTGGCTGGCGTGCTTTTGGTAGCGCACATAGCGGCCTATGGTGGCGCTGGTGCCGCCCGTGCCGGCGCCCACGACGATCCAGCGCGGCACCGGGTGGCGCTCGCGCTGCATCTGCGTGAACATGCTCTCGGCAATGTTGTTGTTGCCGCGCCAGTCGGTGGCGCGCTCGGCGTAGGTGAACTGGTCCATGTAGTGGCCGCCCGTTTGCTGCGCGATGGCGCGGGCCGCGTCGTACACCTCGCCCGCGTGTTCCACAAAGTGGCAGCGCCCGCCGTAGAACTCGATCAGCGCCACCTTCTCGGCCGAAGTGCTGCGCGGCATGACGGCGACAAAGGGCAGGCCCAGCAGGCGCGCAAAGTAAGCCTCGCTCACGGCGGTGGAGCCGCTCGATGCTTCGACCACCGTCGCGCCCTCGCGCACCCAGCCGTTGCACAGCGCGTACAAAAACAGCGAGCGCGCCAGCCGGTGCTTGAGGCTGCCGGTGGGGTGGGTCGATTCGTCCTTGAGGTACAGGTCTATGCCCGCTGCGGCAAAGGCCGGCAGGGGCAGGGCGATGAGGTGGGTGTCGGCGCTGCGCTGGTAGTCGGCCTCGATGCGGGCGATGGCCTGGTGCAGCCAGGAGGAGGTGGTGGCGAAAGTCATGGCGCCATTGTGGCGCCTTGTATGGTGCTTGGCCGGCTCAGTGGGCGGGCAGCAGCGCCAGGGCGGCGCGCAGAAATTGCGCGCAGGCATCGGGCTGGTCGCAGGCCAGGGTGCGGCGCGTGGGCATGGAGCGCAGCCAGGTGATCTGGCGCTTGGCCAGCTGGCGCGTGGCGGCGGCGCCGCGTTCGCGCAGGCCCGCCAGGTCGAGGGCGCCGCCGCTGGCCGCCTGCGCATCGAGCGCCTGCCAGGCCTGGCGGTAGCCCACGCAGCGTATGGCGGGCAGGCCCAGGTGCAGATTGCCGTGCGCGCGCAGTTGGCGCACCTCGTCGAGCAAGCCCGCATCGAGCATGGCATCAAAGCGCGTGCCAATGCGCTGGTGCAGCCAGGCGCGGTTCTCTGGTTCCAAGGAAAAAAAGGCTCCAGGGCTTATCAGGCAAGCGCGAGCAGCTCCTTTTTTGATAGTGTGAAAGCTCGATAAAGGCCGCCCCGAGAGCTGCCACACCTCCAGCGCCCGCTGAATGCGCTGGCTGTCGCCCGGCGCCAGGCGCGCGGCGGTGGCGGGATCGACCTGCGCCAGCTGCGCGTGCAGCGCCGGCCAGCCCTGGGCGGCGGCCTGGGCGTCCAGGCTGGCGCGCACGGCGGGGTCGGCGGCGGGCAGGTCGTCCAGACCCTCCATCAGCGCCTTGAAGTACAGCATGGTGCCGCCCACCAGCAGCGGCACGGCCCCCCGGGCGCGAATGGCCTGCACCAGCTGCGTGGCGTCGCGCACAAAATCGGCCGCGCTGTAGGCGGTGGTGGGCTCCAGAATGTCGATCAGGTGGTGCGGCACGGCAGCGCGCTCGGCGGCGCTGGGCTTGGCCGTGCCAATGTCCATGCCCCGGTACACCAGGGCGGAATCGACGCTGACGATCTCGCAGCCCAGGCCGCGCGCCTGCAGCGCTGCCGCCAGCGCCAGCGCTGCCGCCGTCTTGCCGCTGGCCGTGGGGCCGGCCAGGGCGATGCAGGGCAGGGCAGGGGGGGCGGTGTGGGCGGCGGCGGGGGTGTCAGGCATAGGGCCGCGAGGGTAACAAAAAAAGCCCCGGCAGGCGCGCTGCACGGGGCTTGGGGCACTGGCGCTGTGAGGGGGTTAGACCACGCCTTGCGCCACCATGGCGTCGGCCACCTTCACGAAACCAGCCACGTTGGCGCCGTCGATGTAGCTCACCGAGCCGTCGGCGCGCTGGCCGTACTTCAGGCAGGCGGCGTGGATGCCCTGCATGATGATCAGCAGGCGTGCGTCCACTTCTTCTGCCGTCCAGGACAGGCGCATGGCGTTCTGGCTCATCTCCAGGCCCGAGGTGGCGACGCCGCCGGCGTTGCTCGCCTTGCCCGGGGCGTAGAGCACGCCGGCCTTTTCAAAGGCTTTGGCGGCCTCGATGGTCGATGGCATGTTCGCGCCTTCGGCCACGCACAGCACGCCGTTGGCGATCAGCACCTTGGCATCGTTTTCGTCCAGCTCGTTTTGCGTCGCGCAGGGCAGGGCGATGTCCACCTTGATGTGCCAGGGCGTCTTGCCGGGCAGGAACTCGGCGTTCACCTTCTTGGCGTAGTCGTTCACGCGGCCATAGTGGTGGTTCTTCACCTCCATCAGGATGGCGAGCTTCTCGGGCGTAAAGCCCGCCGGGTCGTACACCGTGCCCGAGGAGTCGGACACCGTCACCACCTTGGCGCCCAGCTGCATGGCTTTTTCCACCGCGTACTGCGCCACATTGCCCGAACCGGAGACGGACACCACCTTGCCCTCCAGGCTCTGGCCGCGTGTCTTGAGCATTTCCTGCGCAAAGTAGACCGTGCCGTAGCCCGTGGCTTCGGGGCGGATCAGCGAGCCGCCAAACGACAGGCCCTTGCCCGTGAACACGCTGGCGGCGCTGTTGGCGAGCTTTTTGTACATGCCGGCCATGAAGCCCACTTCACGCCCGCCCACGCCGATGTCGCCCGCCGGCACATCGGTGTCGGGGCCGATGTGGCGAAACAGCTCGGTGACGAAGGCCTGGCAAAAACGCATGACTTCGGCCGGGCTCTTGCCCTTGGGGTCGAAGTCGGAGCCGCCCTTGCCGCCGCCCATGGGCAGGGTGGTCAGGGCGTTCTTGAAGGTCTGCTCAAAAGCCAGGAACTTGAGCACCGACTGGTTCACCGAGGGGTGAAAGCGGATGCCGCCCTTGAACGGGCCAATGGCCATGCTGTGCTGGATGCGAAAGCCCCGGTTGACCTGCACCTGGCCCTTGTCGTCTTGCCAGCTGACGCGAAACTGGATGATGCGCTCGGGCTCGACCAGGCGTTCGAGCAGGCCGTGCTCGGCGTACTTGGGGTGTTTTTCAATGAAGGGCCACAGGCTTTCCATGACCTCGGTCACGGCCTGCAGGAACTCGGGCTGGCCAGGATTGCGGGCGGCCACGTAGTCCAGGAATTGGCCAACGGATGCGTACTTCATAGAAAAACCCTCAGAGCAGAAAGAAAAATGCGGCGTTGCAACATTGGATTATGCACAAAACGTATGCATCAATGCATAACTGTCGCGTCACTTTGGTGCATTAACCCAAGGGGTGCTCTTTGTTGGTGCGCGGTGGTGATGGATGGCGCCATCGTGGTGCTTGAGCGCGCAAAGACTTAGCGCCCGCGCAAAAACAAGGCGTCCAGCTCCTTCATGCTCAGCTGGCGCCAGGTGGGGCGGCCGTGGTTGCACTGGTCGGCACGCTCGGTGGTTTCCATCTGGCGCAGCAGGGCGTTCATCTCGTCGAGTGTGAGCTGGCGGTTGGCGCGCACGGCGCCGTGGCAGGCCATGGTGGCGAGGATTTCGCTCTGCGCGCGCTGCACCACGGTGCTGGCCTCGTGTGCGGCCAGTTCGGCGAGCACGCTGCGCGCCAGCTCCACGGCGTTGCCCTGCGCCAGGGTGCTGGGCACGGCGCGCACGGCCAGGGTTTTGGGCGAGAACGGCGTCACCTCCAGCCCCAGCTGCTCCAGCGCCGGGCCCTGCTCCTGGGCGCAGGCCAGCTCCTCGGGCGTGGCGGCAAAGGTGGCGGGGATGAGCAGCGGCTGGCTGGCAATGCGCGCGCCCTGGTCGAGCTGCGCCTTGAGCCGCTCGTAGACGATGCGCTCGTGCGCCGCGTGCATATCGACCAGCACCAGACCCTGGGCGTTCTGTGCCAGCACGTAAACGCCGTGCAGCTGTGCCAGCGCGCGCCCCAGGGGCCAGTCCGGGGACGCGACCGCCGGTGTGGGCGGTAGCGGCGCCGCCAGCGTGGCGCCGGCAGCGGGTTCGGTAGCGGTTGAGGGCGGCGCTGGTGTCCACAGCGCCCCCAGGTCGCTCACCTTGTGGCCGACGGGGTTCTCAAATTTGATAGCTGCTTGCGCTTGCCAGATGGGCGTTTGCGAGTATTTTTGTTCTGAAAATGGCTCTGGTTGAGCGCTAGAAGCTATTGTTTGTATAGCAACTGCCTGCGCTGTGCGCGGCGCCGCCAGGGCTTGATCGAGGGCGTGGAACACCGCCTGGTGCACCTCGCGGCTGTCGCGAAAGCGCACCTCGATCTTGGTCGGGTGCACGTTCACGTCCACGCGCAGCGGGTCGATCTCCAGGTACAGCGCGTAGCACGGCTGCTTGTGGCCGTGCAGCACGTCCTCGTAGGCGCTGCGCACGGCGTGCTGCAACACCTTGTCGCGCACGTAGCGGCCATTGACGTAGCAGTACTGCTGGTCGGCACGCGCGCGCGCGGCATCGGGCAGGCCGGCGCGGCCAGTGACCGTGAGTGGCCCGGCGCGGTATTGCACGGCCACCGATTGCGCCACGAACTCCTCGCCCAGCACGTCGGCCAGGCGCTGCGCCAGCGCCTCTGTGCTGGGCGCCTGGCCGGGGGCGAGGCAGGCGCGCCACTGCTGCACCAGCCGGCCTTCGTGCCAGATGGCAAAGCCGACGTCGGGCCGCGCCAGGGCGTGGCGGCGCACGGCCTCGGTGCAGTGCGCCAGTTCGGTGGCGTCGCTTTTGAGGAATTTGCGCCGCGCCGGGGTGCTGAAGAACAGCTCCTTGACTTCGATGGTGGTGCCCGTGCCGCGTGCTGCCGGGCGCAGCTCGCCGCTGCGCGCATCGAGCAAGAAGGCGCTGGCCTGGCCCGCCGGGCGCGAGAGCAGGGCGGTTTCCGAGACCGAGGCAATCGCCGCCAGCGCCTCGCCGCGAAAGCCCATGGTGGCCACGCTTTCCAGGTCGTGCAGGCTGGCGATCTTGCTCGTGGCGTGGCGGCGCAGGGCCACGGCCAGCTCGCCCTGCGGGATGCCGCAGCCATCGTCCTCGACGCTGACCAGGCGCACGCCGCCGGCGAGCAGGCGCACCGTGATCTGGCGCGCGCCGGCGTCGAGCGCGTTGTCCACCAGCTCGCGCACCACGGCGGCGGGGCGCTCGATGACTTCGCCGGCGGCGATCTGGCTGATGAGCTCGTCGGGCAGCTCGCGGATGGGGCGGCGGGTGGGGGCGGGGGCGGTGTCGTTCACCGGCGCGATTTTAGGAGCTGGGGATAATGCGCGGTTTGCCCTTTGCCCGCCGTCTGGCTCCGCCCCCATGGAAATCATTGCCTTTTTGATCGACTTCATCCTGCACGTGGACAAGCACCTGGAGGCCTTCGTTGCCAGCTACGGCGCCTGGGTGTATGCGCTTTTGTTCCTGATCGTGTTCATCGAGACCGGGCTGGTGGTGATGCCGTTTTTGCCCGGTGATTCGCTGCTGTTCATCGTCGGCGCGCTCAGCGGCGTGGGGCTTTTGAATTTTCCACTGGCCTGCACGCTGCTGTTGGTGGCAGCCATTTTGGGTGACCAGTGCAACTACCAGATCGGGCGCTATTTCGGCCCCAAGGTGTTCCAGTGGGAGCAGTCGCGCTGGTTCAATAAAAAAGCCTTTGACCAGGCGCACGCTTTTTATGAGCGCTACGGCGGCATCACCATCGTGTTGGCGCGCTTCATGCCGTTCATTCGCACCTTTGCGCCGTTCGTGGCTGGCGTGGCGGACATGAACCGCAAGAAGTTCACAGCCTTCAACGTCGGCGGCGCGCTCTTGTGGGTGCTGGGCATTGCCACGGCGGGGTACTTCTTTGGCAACCTGCCCTGGGTGCGCCAGCACCTGGAGAAGATCATCTGGGGCTTGATCCTGGTGCCGGGGCTGATCGCCATTTTTGGCGCCTGGCGCGCCGGCCGGGCGCCGACGGCTTGAATTACACCGTGCGGTTGCGTGCCAGCGGCGGGTTTTTGGCGAAGTAGCGCGTGATGCCGCGCATGAGGGCGTCGGCCAGCTGCACCTGGTAGGCGGCAGAGCGCAGCTTGGCTTCTTCCTCGGGGTTGCTGATGAAGGCGGTTTCGACCAGCACGCTCGGAATATCGGGCGCCTTGAGCACGGCAAAACCGGCCTGCTCCACGCGCGGCTTGTGCAGTTTGGCCATGCCGCCGATCTCGCCGAGCAGCACGCTGCCGAGCTTGAGGCTGTCGTTGATCTGCGCCGTGGTGCTCATGTCGAGCAGCGCGCTTTGCACGTGGCGGTCTTGCGTGCGCACGTTCAGGCCGCCCACCAGGTCGGACTGGTTCTCTTTGTTGGCCAGCCAGCGCGCCGCCGAGCTGGAGGCGCCGCTCTGGCTCAGGGCAAAGACGCTGGCGCCGTGGGCGCTGGGGGTGGTGAAGGCATCGGCGTGGATGGAGACGAACAGGTCGGCCTGCACGCGCCGCGCTTTTTCGACCCGCGTGCCCAGGGGCACGAAGTAGTCGTCGTCGCGCGTCAGGTAGGCGCGCATGGGGTTGCCGCCGATGCTGGCGGCGTTGATGCGCTCGCGCAGCAGGTGCGCCACCTTCAGCACCACGTCTTTCTCCCGCGTGCCGCCGGGGCCGATGGCGCCCGGGTCTTCGCCGCCGTGGCCGGGGTCGAGGGCGATGATGATCAGGCGATCGGTCTGCCGGCTGGGGCTGCTGTCTGCGCGGGGGCGGGCAGGGGGGGCAGCGGCCACGGGTGCGCTGGCGGGAGACGGGGCTGGGGTTGTTGCGGGCGTGGGCGTGGGCGTGGTTGCCGGGCGTTGGCCTTGCTGGGCGATGAGCTCGCCCAGCGGGTCGGGGGCGGCGGCGGTGGTTGCACTGACGGCGGGCGCAGGGTTGTCGCCCAGGTGCTCGGCGATCAGGGTTTCGAGCGGGTCGGCTTCTTGGGCCGGGTAGAGGTCAAATACCAGCCGGTGCTGGTAGGCGGCCACGGGCGCCAGGGTAAAAACCTGGGGCCGGGCGGCCTGCTTGAGGTCGATCACCAGGCGTACCACGCCGGGCGCGTTCTGGCCGACGCGGATGCCGGCGATGTTCGGGTCGTCGGCGCGCACCTTGGCCACCAGCTCGCGCAGCGCCGGGTTCAGGTCGATGCCCTCGATATCGACCGCCAAGCGCGGCGGCTGTGGCACGAAGCTGTGGCGGGTGACGAGTTTGCTGTCGGACTCGATGGTGACGCGCGAGTACTCCGGCGCCGGCCAGACGCGCACCGCCATGATGGCCGCGCCGCGTGCGATGTGCGGCAGGCCCAGCAGCAGCGCCAGCGAGCCCGTTTGCAGCAATTGCCGCCGTGCGGCACTGGTGGGGGATGGCTTCATGGGGATGGCTCCTGCGCTGCCTGCAAACCCTGCAGCAGCGCCTGACCGAGCGGGGTGTGCGCGCGCAGCGTGACCTGTCGTTGCATGGCGTCGGTTGCTTCCAAATAAATAGCTAGATCCGCAGGCGGAGTAAGCGCTGCAGCCTTTTCTGGCCATTCTGCCAGCTTGAGCCCGGGGGCGGCGAAGAGGTCGCGAAAGCCCGCATCCTCCCACTCGCGCGGGTCGGTGAAGCGGTAGAAGTCAAAGTGCCAGATGGCTAGGCCCGGCGCCTCGTGCGGTTCGACCACGGCGTAGGTCGGGCTCTTGATGCGCCCCTGCACCCCCAGGGCGCGCAGCAGGTGGCGCACCAGCGTGGTCTTGCCCGCGCCCAGGTCGCCGTGCAGCGTGACGTAAGCCTGCGCCAGCGCGGGCTGGGCGGCGAGCTGGCGGGCCCAGGCGGCGGTATCGTCCTCGTTGTGCCAGTGGGTGTGCAGCTCGGCCAGCACCGGGGGGCTTTCTACAATCGGGTGATGGTGATGGACGGCAGTCAATGGATTCCTCGGATACGGCAATGGGCGCAAGAGCTGGGATTTTCCCAAATCGGCGTCGCCGGTGTGGATTTGTCTTCGGCAGAGCCGGGGTTGATGCAGTGGCTGGCCCAAGGGTTCCATGGCGAGATGCACTATATGGAAAGCCACGGCCTCAAGCGCGCGCGCCCGGCGGAGCTGGTGCCGGGCACGGTGAGCGTCATTACCGCGCGCATGGATTACCTGCCGCGCGATACGCCCATTGATGCCCCACCGGGCTGGCAGGCGCTGGAGCTTGCGCGCCTGCAGCGCCCCGAGGAGGGCATCGTCTCGGTCTACGCCCGGGGGCGCGACTACCACAAGGTGCTGCGCGCGCGCCTGCAAAAGCTGTGCGACCGCATCGCGCAGGAGCTGGGGCCGCTCGGGCACCGGGTGTTTACCGACTCTGCCCCGGTGCTTGAAGCCGAGCTGGCGCGGCGCAGCGGCCAGGGCTGGCGCGGCAAGCACACGCTGGTGCTGCACCGCGAGGGCGGCTCGATGTTTTTTTTGGGCGAAATTTACGTCGATATGCCGCTCGCGCCCAGCGACCCCGTGACGGCGCACTGCGGCAGCTGCCGCGCCTGCATGGACGTGTGCCCGACGCAGGCCATCATCGCGCCCCACCGGCTCGATGCGCGCCGCTGCATCTCCTACCTCACCATCGAACATTCCGGCCCCATCCCGCTGGAGCTGCGCCCGCTGATCGGCAACCGCATCTACGGCTGCGACGATTGCCAGCTCGCCTGCCCCTGGAACAAGTACGCCCGCGCCAGCGTGCTGCCCGATTTTGACGCCCGCAGCCCCCTGGTCGGCCAGCCGCTGGTGCAGCTCTTTGCCTGGGACGAGGCCACGTTTTTGCGCCACACCGAAGGCGGGCCCATGCGCCGCATTGGCCACGAACGCTGGCTGCGCAACATCGCCATCGCCCTGGGCAACGCGCTGCGCAGCGCCGACGCCGCCAGCGCCCCGGCGCTGCGCGCGGCGCTGCACAGCCGCGCTGACGATGCCAGCGCCCTGGTGCGCGAGCATGTGCAGTGGGCGCTGGCACAAGGGGCCGTGCAGGCGCTGTAGGTGCGGGGGATTTGGGCATGAATACAACGCCGCTATCGGTACGATGGACGTTGTAGAGGCTTTCTGTTTGTGCATATGAGTGCAGCCGCACCTCCCCATCCTTGGACCCGATGGCTTGGCATCGTCTGGGCGGGCCACGTTTTTCGGGCCGTACTCATCGGCATTTTTTTCGTGCTGTTGGCGCTGGGGGCGTACTGGGCAGTGCAGTTTGACAGCGCCCGGGCGCAGCGTGAGGCCACCGAGCAGCAAGCCTGGCTGCGCGCCGAACAGGTGGCGCGGGCCGTGGCGGTGCAGGTGCAAACCCTGGTGTCGGGCCTGGACTACAGCCTGCGCACCATGCAAACCGAGTGGCAGGAGCGCCATACCCAAGACTTTGCGCATATGGTGCACAGCACCTTGCAAACCTACCCCCGGGGGGCCGTGCTGCAGGTGGCGGTGGCTGATGCGGGCGGGCGCATCGTTTATTCCAGCCTGCAACCTTCGGGGGCGGTAGCCGCGCCGGTATCGATTGCCGAGCGCGAGCATTTTCAGGTGCACCAGAAAAATCCCGGGGCCGGGCTGTTCGTGGGCCCGCCGGTGCAGGGCAAGGTCTCGGGCCAGTGGTCGGTGCAGCTGTCGCGGGCGCTGTACCGCCAGGGGCGTTTTGATGGTGCCATCGTGCTGTCGGTGTCGCCGCAGTACCTGGCAGGTAACTTTCGCGCCATGTTCGACGATCCGCAGGACGTGATTGCGCTGCTGCGCGACGATGGGCTGTTCCTGGCGCGCTCGCACCTGCAGGAGCAGGTGCTGGGCCAGAGCGTGCCGCCCGAGCGTGTGCGGCTGTTTGCCGATGGCCAGCTGCAGGGGCGCTACGTGACGGCGGCGCCGGTCGATGGCGTTGAGCGCATGTACGCCTGGCACCGGGTGGGTGATTTGGCCCTGATCGTCTCGGCGGGGCTGGAGCGGCGCGGTGTGTTTGCCGCTGTGGATACCGCCATCGGCCGCAGCATGGCGCGCAATGTGGCGGCCAGCGTGCTGGTGCTGCTGGGTTCGGCGCTGTTGCTCTGGTTGAGCTGGTTGCATCGCCAAAGTGAATTGCAGCGCTGGCAGAGTAAAAAACGCTTCGAGCGCCTGACGCAGGAAGTGCCCGGCGGCTTGTTTCAATACTGCCGTGATGCCAAAGGGCGCGGCCAGCTGGTGTTTGCCAGTGCCGCTTTTGATGAGATGCATGGCGTGCAGGTGGACACTCATGCGCCGCTGCACCGCCAGCTGGCGCAGCGGGTGCACCCGGATGACTTGCCCGTGTTGTTGGCCACGATAGAGGCGAGCGTGGTGCAGTGCAGCGATTGGGAGCACACCTACCGCGTGTACAACGAAGCCCAGCAGCTGCGTTGGCTGCACGGCCATGCCCACCCGCACACCGAACCTGGCGAGGACACGCTGTGGCACGGCTATGTGCACGACGTGACCGAAGCCCAAGAGCTGCAACAGGCGCTGCGTGAGAGCGAGGAGCGCCTGCGTCTGTCGATCGAAGCCGTGGGCGATGGCCTGTGGGTCTGGGACTGCATCAGCGGCCAGGTGCAGTGGGATGCGCGCTGCTACGAAATGCTGGGCTACGCGCCCGAGAGCTTTCCCATGAGCTACGCCGCCTTCATGGCTCTGGTGCATCCGGAGGATGCTTCGCGCCTGGCCAGCGAGCTGCACCAGCATATCGATATGGGTTCGGAGTTTCGTGTCGATGTGCGTTTGCGCACCCAGGCGCTGGGCTGGCTGTGGGTGCAGTCGCGCGGCAAGGTCACGCTGCGCAACGCCCAAGGCCAGCCGCTGCGCATGATGGGCGTGCACATGGATGTGCAACAGCGCGTGGCGCAAGAGCGCCTGCTGTACGCCCTCATGGACCGTTTCCCCAGCGGCATCTTGCTGGCCGACCCGCAGGCGCAGCGCATTCGCGGTGCCAACCGCCGCCTGGTGCAAATTCTGGAGCTGGCGCAGGCGCCCGACGCGCTCGAAGGCCAGAGCCTGGCCGATCTGCCCGCTGCCTTGCTGCCGTTGCTGCTGCCCGAGGGCCAGGCGCTGCGCGGCAAGCACAGCCAGCAGCTTGTCGATGGGCGCTATCTGGAGCTGCAGGGCTGGGTGCTGCGCGATGCCGATGGCACCCTGGCGCACTGCTGGGTGGTCAACGACGTGACTGAGCGCAAGCGCCGCGAGGCCCAGTTGCAGTCCCTGGCGCTGACCGACGCCCTCACCGGCGTGCCCAACCGCCGCGCGTTCTTTCAGCGGGTGGAGATGGAGCTGGCGCACCTGCGCAGCGGCCTGGTGGGTGATGCCGTGCTCATCATGCTCGACATTGATCATTTCAAACACGTCAACGACAGCTACGGCCACGCCGTGGGCGACGTGGTGCTCAAGGCGCTGGTGGCGCAGGTGGCACGCCAGCTGCGCCGGGGTGACATGCTCGGGCGCATTGGCGGCGAGGAGTTTGCCGTGCTGCTCAGCGGCGCCAACATGGATGTGGGTATGCGCCGCGCCGAGAGCTTGCGCCACGCGGTGGCCGAAAGCGCAGTGGAGGTGCCGGGGCTGCAGGCGCCCATTCATTACGCCATCAGCCTGGGCGTGGCCCCGCTGCAGCCCGAGGACGATACGGTTGATGCCATCTTGGAACGCGCCGACGCCGCGTTGTACTACTCCAAGCGCAACGGGCGCAACCAGAGCACACTCTGGCGCCCGGATTTGCCGGCGATCACCGAACGCTGAGCGGCAGCAAAATGGTCAACGCCCACCACAGACTCAGGGGCGCGAGCAGGGTCGAGAGCGTGACCAGTCCGGCCACATAGACCCCATGCCGGCCCATACGTGCGGCCAGCACGTAACAGCTTGACGCCGTCGGCAAGGCAGAGAACGCCAGCAGTACCGCGCTTTGCGTGGCATCGAGCGCCAGCAGCCAGGCCAGGCCCCAGGCCAGCAGCGGCAGCAGCAGGTGGCGGATGGCCAGCACGCTGGCCGTCAACAGACGCTGCTGACGCAGCTGCCCCCATTGCATTCCAGCGCCGGTGGCCATCAAGCCCAGCACCAGGGCCGCATTGCCCACGCGCGTGGCGCTGGGCGCAATCCACTCGGGCAGGCGCAGGCCCAGTAAATTGGCCACCAAGCCCGAGACGGTGGCCAAAATCAGCGGGTTGCGCAGCAGCTCGCGCGCGAAATGGTGCTCGCCGTGGCGCGCCATGGGCCAGACGGCGGCCACGTTCAACGGTGGTACGCACACGCCGATCAGCACTGCAATCAGCTGCAGCCCCTGGCTGCCGGCGACGCGTTCGGCCAGCGCCAGGGCCATGAAGGAGTTGAAGCGAAACGCCACCTGCGCCGCGCTGGCGTGGGCGCCGGCATCCAGGTGCCGGCCCAGGCCCGGCCACCACGGCAGGGCGTACACCAGGGCGATACCGCCCAGGCTCAGCAGCAGGCCGGCGGCCATGAGGGCCGAGGTTTCGCCCAGTGCGATCGGAGTTTTGATGATGGACTGGAACAGTAGCACCGGAAACAGCAGGTAGTACACCAGCGCCTCCACTGGTTGCCAGACGCTGCGGTTGAGCGCGGTGTAGCGGCAAGCCAGGTAGCCGCCAAGAATCAGGGCGAAATCAGGCAGGAGCAAGAGAGCGTAGTTCACCTGGCGAGGGTAGCGCAGGGTAGTGGTGGGGGCGGCACAATCGGCGCTTTTCGCCCACTTTGCCGCCGCCATGCCCCGCCGCCTTGCCGCCGATGCGCTGATCGATACCTTTACCGATGCCCTGTGGCTGGAGGAGGGCCTGGCGCGCGCCACTTTGCAGGCCTACCGCAGCGACCTGCGCGCCTGGCGCGACTGGCTGCAGCAGCGCGATAAGGTGCTGCTGCAGGCCGACGAGGAGGACATTGCCGCCTACTTTGCCGCCTGCCACGCAGACACGCGCGCGAGCACTGCCAACCGCCGCCTGACGGTGTTCAAGCGCTTTTACCGCTGGGCGCTGCGCGAGCAAAAAATCCGCAGCGACCCGACGCTGCGCCTGCAGGCTGCGCGCCAGCCGCTGCGCGTGCCGCACAGCCTGAGCGAAGCCCAGGTGGAGGCGCTGTTGCAGGCGCCGCCGACCGAGGAGCCGCTGGGCCTGCGTGACCGCGCCATGCTGGAGCTGCTGTACGCCAGCGGCCTGCGCGTGAGTGAATTGGTGGGCCTGCAGCTGTACGCCGTCAGCCTGACCGATGGCGTGCTGCGCGTGCAGGGCAAGGGCGGCAAGGAGCGCCTGGTGCCGTTTGGTGAGGAGGCGCACGACTGGCTGCAGCGCTACCTGCAGCAGGCGCGCAGCGCCATTTTGGGCGGGCAGCGCAGCGAGGATTTTTTCGTCACCCAGCGCGGCAGCGCCATGTCGCGCGTCATGTTCTGGATGCTGGTGAAGAAGTACGCGCAGCGCGCCGGTATCACGGCGCCGCTGTCGCCGCACACCCTGCGCCACGCCTTTGCCACGCACCTGCTCAACCACGGCGCCGATTTGCGCGTGGTGCAGCTGCTGCTGGGGCACGCCGACATTTCCACCACCACCATCTACACCCACGTGGCGCGCGAGCGCCTGGCGCAGCTACATGCGCGCCACCATCCTCGGGGGTGATTTTTGGGTAAAAAATGGCTGCAAGGCGCTTGCAGCAAGCGCGAGCAGCTATCAAAAAAAGAGCGTTATTAAAAAACGTTATTTAAAAAACGTTATTCCGCCGCCAGGCTCTCGGCCCAGATGAGGGCGTTCATGTGCGCCATGTTCACCTGGTGGTTGGACAGGTGCAGGGCATCGGCGCAGCGGGCGAAGGCTTCGTCGTCACCGCTCTCGCAGGCGCGGGTCAGATCGAGGAAGGGGGCGAACACGCCCCGGTTGTGCAGCAGCGCATCCTGCACGCTGTCGGGCAGGGCGACCGATTCGAGGGCGCGGTCCATGGGCACGCCGAGCATCGCGTCGAGCAGCGAGAACACGCCGACGACGAAGGCGTTGTCGCACTCCTCGGGCGGCAGCAGCTCGGCGGCGAGCAGCTCCATCAGGCGCCCGCGCACCACGGCGGTCTGGCCGACGGCGGCGGGGGCGCCGTCCTTGCGCGAGGTGGTGAGCAGCAGCGCGGCCCAGCGAAAGAGCTTTTTCAGCCCCAGGATCATGACCGCGTGCCGGAACGAGGTGACCTCGCACGACAGGCCAAAGCCCGAGGAGTTGATGAAGCGCAGCAGGTTGAACGACAGCGTTGGGTCTTTTTTCAGCAGGTCTTCGATGTCCGCCGTGCTCGCCTGCTGGCGCACCAGGTTGATGAGCTGGATGATGGTCGCCTGCGAGGGCCGGATGGTCTTGGCCTTGACGATGGCCGGCTGCGCAAACCAGTAGCCCTGAAAGAGCTTGACGCCCAGCAGCGCCATGCGCTCGTGCTGCTCGGCGGTTTCGACCTTCTCGGCCACGATCTGCGCCTTGGGTGCGTGCAGGCGCACGTGCTTGACCAGCGGGCCCGAGAGCTCGGGCTTGAAGGCGGTCAGGTCGAGCTTGATGAAGGCCGCGTGCTGCAGCCAGCTGACGTAGGCCGGCAGCAGGGTGTTTTGGTTGAATGCCAGGCGAAAGCCGCGCTGGCGCAGGGCGTCGAAGGTGGGCAGGCGGTTGGCAATGTCTTCGGCCGTGGCCTGGGGGCCGAGGGTGGGGATTTCGAGCACCACCTTGTCGGGGTGGATGAGTTCGAGGTGGCCGCCCACCAGGCTGTCGTGGGTGCAGTTGATGAACACCGTCTTGCGCCCGACCAGGGCCTCGGAGCCGGCGTACGAGAGGGCGTTGAACAGCAGCGCCGCGTCGCTGGCGGCGGTGTGCGCGTGGTGCGCGGTCGAGCGGTCGAACAGCTCGTAGCCAAAGACGGCGCGGCTTTCATCGACGATGGCCTGGCGCGCAATGATGGCGTGGTCGCCGGTGCCTTCGTCGCTGCTGGGCGTCGGGTGGTCAGAGGTGCTCGTCATAGCGCAAGAAAGTATCGGTGCAGAGTAAAGCGGTGATTCTAGGGCGAAGCTTATTCTTCGCTGACATGGTCGGCCCAGGCCAGGGCCTGCAGGTGCGCCATGTTGATTTGTGGGCTCGTCAGTTGCAAGGTGGCGGCGGCGCGGTCGAACATGGCGTCGTTGCTGCTCTCGCAGGCTTCGGCCAGGCTCAGCAGCTCGCCCAGCGGGCCGCTGCGCTGCAAGAGGGCGGCGGCCACGGCGTCGGGCACGGCCAGCAGGTTGATGGCGTCTTGCATGGAGATGCCCAGCATCACGTCCAGCAGCGAGAAGATGCCGGTGACGAAGGCCTCGTCGGCCTGTTCGGCGCTCATGCTCTCCTGCGCCAGCAGCTCCATCAGGCGCCCGCGCACCACCGCCGTCTGCCCCACCGACGAGGGCACGCCGCTGTGGCGCGAGGCCGTGAGCAGCAGCGCCGCCCAGCGAAAGAGCTTTTTCAGCCCCATGAGCATGACGGCCTGGCGGAAGGAGGTGATCTCGCGCGTGAGGCCAAAGCCGGCGGAGTTGATCACGCGCATGAGGTTGAAGGCCAGGCCGGCGTCTTTCTTGAGCACTTCTTCGATGTCGTCGGTGCTCGCCTGTTTGCGCACCAGGTTGATGAGCTGCACGATGCTCGCCTGCCCCGGCGACAGCAGCTTGGCCTGCACCAGCGCCGGGCGCGCAAACCAGTAGCCCTGGAACAGCTGCACGCCCTGGCTCGATGCCATGTCGTACTGCTGCGCGGTTTCGACTTTTTCAGCAATCAGCTCGGCGTGCGAGTGGCGCCCGGCGTAGCTGATGAGCACCGCCACCTGGTCGGGCGCGAGCAGCGACAGGTCGAGCTTGATGTAGTCGGCCAGCGGCAGCCAGGCGCTGTAGCTCGATTCGAGCACGGTGTGGTTGAAGGCGAGGTGAAAGCCGCGCTCGCGCAGGCCCTGCAAGATGGGCAGGCGCGCGGCGACTTCTTCTTTGGCCGCGTGGCCCAGGGGCGGGATTTCGAGCACGACTTTTTCGGGGTCGAGCAGCTCCAGGTGGCCACCGGCCAGGCTCTCGTGCGTGCAGTTGACAAAAATCAGCTTCTTGCCCACCAGCTCCTCGGTGCCCGCGTGCGAGAGCGCGGTGAACACCAGGATCACGTCCGACGCCGCCGTGTGCCCGGCGCTGCTGCGCGAACGGTTGAACAGCTCGTAGCCTACGACCGCCTGCTGCGCGTTGACGATGGCCTGGCGGGCAATCATGGCGATGGCCGATTGCGCGCCGCCGGCAGCGCTGGGGGTTTGGGGCTTGGTGGACATGGTGACGACTGAAAAAAATCTGCAATTGCTAAGAGTGCTAATTGTAGGAAGGAAGCACCTGTGATCCGCCTGATTTACACTTGCTGCTGCAGCCAGTCGAGTTCGGCCTCGGTAAAGCCGGCCTGGCGGCGGGCGGCGGTGTTCAGCGGCGGCTTGGGGCGCGGCGCGCCGTAGTGCTGCATCAGCTGCGCAAAATGCGCCTCGGCGTCCAGGCCCTGGCGCGCGCACAGCCAGCGGTACCAGTGGTTGCCGATGGCGACGTGGCCGACCTCCTCGCGCAAGATGGTGTCGAGGATGTGGGCCGCCTCCAGCGCGTCGGGTGTCCCCACCTGGCGCAGCTTGGCCTGGATCAGCGGCGTGGCGTCGAGCCCGCGCGCTTCGAGCGTACGCGGCACCAGCGCCATGCGCGCGGTGGCGTCGTGCGCGGTTTTCTCGCACATCGTCCACAGGCCCTGGTGCGCGGGAAAGTCGCCATAGTCCCAGCCCATGCGGCGCAGCTGCGCGCGCAGCAGGCCAAAGTGCTGCGCCTCCTCGGCGGCAATGCGCAGCCAGTCGAGGTAGTAGGCCGGCGGCATGGCGTCAAAGCGCCAGACGGCGTCGAGCGCCAGGTTGATGGCGTTGAACTCGATGTGCGCAATCGCGTGCAGCAAGATGGCGCGGCCTTCCGCCGTGGCCGGCGAGCGCCGCGCAACGTCGGTGTGTGCGCGCAGCTCGGGGCGCGGCGGGTGGCCCGGCAGCGGTGCGGGCAGGGCCTGCGGCTGAAAATGCTCTGCTATTGAAAAGTGAGCTGCTCGCGCTTGCATGTCAAGCGCTGCAGCCGCTTTTTCTTCAGGATCGGTGAGGGCTAAAACCTCTAGGGCGCGCTGGCGAAGTTCCATCCCTACAATTGTAGGTTTGCGCACAACGGAGGCTCGCCATGGCGATATATGAATTGGACGGCGTCGCGCCCGAGGTACATGCCAGCGCCTGGGTGGCCGAAAGTGCCGAGGTGATGGGCAGCGTGACCCTGGAGGCCGATGCCAGCGTCTGGTTCGGCACCGTGGTGCGCGGCGATTGCGACCGCATCCATATTGGCACGGGCAGCAACATCCAGGACGCGAGCGTGCTGCACGCCGACTTTGGCCAGCCCCTGGTCATAGGCAGCCACGTGACGGTGGGCCACCAGGCCATGCTGCACGGCTGCACGATTGGCGACGAGAGCCTGATCGGCATCGGCGCCGTGGTGCTCAACGGCGCCAGGATCGGCAAGAACTGCCTGGTGGGCGCTGGCGCCCTGGTGACCGAGGGCAAGGAATTTCCCGACGGCAGCATGATCCTGGGCAGCCCGGCCAAGGTGGTGCGCCCGCTCACGCCGGAGCAAATCGAGGGGCTGCGCCTGAGCGCGCAGCATTACGTGGACAACGCGCGGCGCTTCAAGAGCGGCCTGCGCAAGATTGGTTGATGGAAGTGTTTCGTGTCTGAACTGCACAAGTTTTTGTTTGACGGCCTGCCGGTGCGCGGCGCCATCGTGCGCCTGACGGATGCCTGGGCCGAGGTGCAGCAGCGCCGCGCCGGCAACAGCGACACCGGCGCCTACCCCGCGCCCGTATCGGCGCTGCTCGGCGAGATGCTCGCTGCCGGCCTGCTGATGCAGTCGAGCATCAAATTCAACGGCGCCCTCATCCTGCAGGTGCAGGGCGACGGCCCGGTCAAGCTCGCCGTGGCCGAGCTGCAGCCCGACCTGGCGCTGCGCGCCACGGCCACGGTGCGCGGCGCCGTGCCCGATGGGGCGGGCTTTGCCGCCATGGTCAACGCCGGTGGCGCCGGGCGTTGCGCCATCACCCTCGACCCGGCCGAGCGCCTGCCGGGCCAGCAGCCCTACCAGGGCGTGGTGCCGCTGCACAGCGTGGAGGGGGAAAAATTCCAGAATTTGGCGCAGGCGCTGCAGTTCTACATGCTGCAGTCCGAGCAGCTCGACACCACCTTGGTGCTGGCGGCCAACGAGCGCGTGGCCGCCGGTCTGCTGGTGCAGCGGATGCCGCTCAAGGGCGCGGCCAACCTGGGGGCGGGCCAGGAGGGCGAGCGTGACGCCATCGGCGCCAACGAGGACTACAACCGCATTGCCCACCTGGCAGCGAGCCTGACGCGCGAGGAGCTGCTGACGCTGGACGTGGACACTATCTTGCACCGCCTGTTCTGGGAGGAGGGGTTGCTGCGTTTCGTGCCGCAAGAGGGCGCGAGCGGCCCGCGCTTTGCCTGCCGCTGCTCGCGCTCGCGCGTGGGCGCCATGCTGCGCAACCTGGGCGCCGAGGAGGTGCAGTCCATCGTCGCCGAGCAGGGCCAGATCGAGGTGGGTTGCGAGTTTTGCGGCCAGCAGTACCACTTTGACGCCGTCGATGCTGCCCAGCTGCTGGCTGCCGGCCCGCAGCCGCCCAGCAGCAGCGCGGTGCAATAAATTTTTTCAGGGTGCTACAGGGGCAGCGACAATAGCCCCCTTTCGTCGTTTCCGAAACCATCCCACAAGGAGACTTTGTTCATGCGTAAAACCCTGCTTGCACTGGCCATTACCACCCTGGCCGGCTCTGCCCTGGCGGCTGACCTGCGCGTCGGCCTGAACCCGGCCTACGAGCCGTTTGAATCCAAAACGCCCACGGGCGAGATCGTCGGCTTTGACGTGGATATTGCCAACGCCCTGTGCGCGCAGCTGCAGCGCAAGTGCGTGTTCGTCGAATCCGAGTGGGATTCCATCATTGCCGGCCTGCAGGCCAAGAAGTACGACGTGGTGATCAGCTCCATGTCGATCACGCCCGAGCGTGCGCGTGTGGTGGACTTTACCCAGCGCTACTACAAGACGCCGAGCGCCATCGTGGTGAAAAAAGGCACCCAGTACGACGGCCCGGCCTCGCTCAAGGGCAAGAAAATTGGTGTGCTCAAGGGCAGCACGCAAGAAAAATGGGCCCTGGGTGAATTGAAGCCCGCCGGCGTCACCGTCGTGCCCTACCAGTCGCAAGACCAGGTGTACCTGGACATCAAGGCCGGCCGCCTGGATGGCACGGTGGCCGACAAGGTCGAGGTCAACGGCGGCTTCCTGCGCAAGCCCGAGGGCCAGGACTACGGCTACGTCGGCCACGACCAGTACGAGCCCAAGTACTACGGTGAAGGCATCGGTATCGCCATGCGCAAAGGCCAGGGCGACCTGAAGAAGCAGCTCAACGACGCCATCACCACCATCCGTAGCAACGGTACCTACGACAAGATTGCCAAGAAGTACTTCGACTTCGATCCCTACGGCAAGTGATGCCCCTGGCGCACCGCCCGCGCAGCTGCGCTGCGCACGGTGCGCCGTTTTGTTTTTCCCATGAGTGATTACTACATTGCCATCCTGCAGGGCTCGCTGCTGACGGTGTCCGTCTCGCTGGCCTCGCTGGCCGTGGCCACGCTGCTGGGCCTGGTGGGCGCGGCGGCCAAACTCTCCGGGCGGCGCCCGCTGGTGTGGGCCGCCAGCACCTACACCACCGTGGTGCGCGGCATTCCTGAGCTGCTCATGATGCTGCTGGTGTTCTACGGCGGCGCCATCGGCCTGAACAATCTGCTGGAGTTGCTGGGCAACCCCGACGGTGTCGATCTCGACCCCTTTGTCGCTGGCGTGCTCACCATTGGCTTCATCTACGGCGCCTATATGACCGAGACCTTTCGCGGCGCCATCCTGGCCATCCCCAAGGGGCAGATGGAGGCCGCCTGGGCCTTTGGCATGGGGCGGTTGCAGACGTTCTTGCGCATCACCTTGCCGCAAATGGTGCGCTACGCGCTGCCGAGCTTTACCAACAACTGGCTGGTCCTCATCAAGGCGACGGCGCTGGTCAGCCTCATTGGCCTGCACGACATGACCTACCTGGCCAAGCAGTCCAGCGCCTCGCAGCGCGAGCCCTTTGCCTTCTTCCTCTTCACGGCGGCGATCTACCTGATCTACACCTCGATTTCGCTGTGGGCGCTCAAGCGTGTGAGTGCGCGCTACAGCCTGGGCAGCGACAAGGTGCAGCTGCAATGAACTGGAGCGTGATTTTTGAACCCGAGACCCTGGCGCTGTACGGCGAGGGCCTCATCGTCACGCTGCAGCTGACGCTCTACAGCCTCTCGGTGGGCGCGCTGCTGGCGCTGTTGTGCGCCCTGGCGCTGGTGAGCCCGCGCGCCTGGTTGCGCTGGCCGGCGCAGACCTTCACCTACTTCATGCGCGGCACACCGCTGCTCATTCAGGTGTATTTGATCTACTACGGCGTCGCCCAGCTGGAATGGGTGCAGGCGCACTGGGACGACGTCTGGCCCTGGACGCACTTCAAGGAGCCGTTCTTCTGCACCCTGCTGTCGTTCGCGCTGAACACGGCGGCCTACACCGCCGAGACGCTGGCCGGCTCCATCCGAGAGACCAGCAAGGGCGAGGTCGAGGCCGCACGCGCCATGGGAATGGGCCCGTGGCAGCTCATGCGCCGCATCGTGCTGCCCAGCGCCATCCGTCGCATGTTGCCGGCCTACGGCAACGAGGTGGTGATGATGCTGCACAGCTCCAGCCTGGCGAGCACGGTGCCGGCGCTCCTGGATCTGACGGGCGCGGCCAGCCGCGTGTACGCCGATTTTTTCCTGCCCTTCGAGGCCTATCTGTTCGCCGCCGCCATCTACCTGTGCATCACCTTTGCCCTGCTCGGCTGCTCCAAGCTGCTGGAGCGGCGCTTCCTCGGCTACCTGGCGCCGCGCAAACATTGACCCCCCAGACATGAACAGCCCGATCAAACTCCAGGTGGAGGACATCCACAAGCGCTACGGCGCGAACGAGGTGCTCAAGGGCGTCTCGCTGACCGCGCACGCGGGCGACGTCATCAGCATCATCGGCAGCTCCGGCTCGGGCAAGAGCACGCTCTTGCGCTGCATCAACCTGCTCGAACGCCCGCAGCAGGGGCGCATCCGCGTCGCCGGCGAGGAGCTGGCCTTGCGCATGGCGCGCGATGGTGCGCTCGACGCTGCCGACCACCAGCAGCTGCAGCGCCTGCGCACGCGCCTGGCGATGGTGTTCCAGCACTTCAACCTCTGGGCACACATGACGGTGCTCGCCAACATCATCGAAGTGCCGGTGCATGTGCTGGGCCTGCCGCGCGATGAGGCCGTGGCGCGGGCGCGCAAATACCTGCGCCTGGTGGGGCTCGAAGGGCGCGAGGACGCCTACCCCAACCACATGAGCGGCGGCCAGCAGCAGCGCGTGGCCATTGCCCGCGCGCTGGCGGTGGAGCCGGAGGTGATGCTGTTTGACGAGCCGACCAGCGCGCTTGACCCCGAGCTGGTGGGCGAGGTGCTGCGCGTGATGCAGGTGCTGGCGCAGGAGGGGCGCACCATGCTCGTCGTCACGCACGAGATGGGCTTTGCGCGTGAAGTCTCGAACCAGGTGATTTTTCTGCACCAGGGCCAGATCGAGGAGCAGGGCGACCCGCGCCAGGTCATGGCCAACCCGAAAAGCGAGCGCCTGGCGCGCTTCCTGTCGGGCAATCTCAAGTAATTGCTATCAAAAAAATAGCTGCTAGCGCTTGTCTGGCAAGCGCTAGCAGCTATTTTTATGCCTGAATTTCAGGGCTTGGGCGGCGCTACGTGGACGTACACCTCGCCGGGCTTGACCATGCCCAGCTCGTAGCGCGCCTTTTCTTCCACCATGTCCAGGCCCTCTTTCAGGTCGTTGACCTCGGACTGAAGACGTTCATTTTTTTGGCGTGCCTGGTCGTTGGCAGCCTGTTGTTCGGCAATGCGCTGCTGCATATCGCGCACGTGGTGCACGCTGCCGCGCCCTGTCCACAGCTGGGCGTGGATGGCACCGAGCAGGGCCAGCAGCACCAGGGGGACGAGGCGGGCAACCATGGCAGCAGCGCAGGCGCTTTAGCGCAGGTTGTAGAACGCGCTGCGGCCCGGGTACACGGCCACGTCGCCCAGGTCTTCCTCGATGCGCAGCAGCTGGTTGTACTTGGCGATGCGGTCCGAGCGCGAGAGCGAGCCGGTCTTGATCTGGCCGGCGTTCAGGCCCACGGCGATGTCGGCAATGGTGCTGTCCTCCGTCTCGCCCGAGCGGTGGCTGATGACGGCGGTGTAGCCCGCGCGCTTGGCCATCTCGATGGCGGCGAAGGTCTCGGTCAGCGTGCCAATCTGGTTGATCTTGATGAGGATGGAGTTGGCAATCTTCTTGTCAATGCCTTCCTTGAGGATCTTGGTGTTGGTCACGAACAGGTCGTCGCCCACCAGCTGCACTTTGTCGCCCAGGCGCTCGGTGAGGATCTTCCAACCGTCCCAGTCGCCCTCGGCCATGCCGTCTTCAATGCTGATGATGGGGTATTTATCGACCCAGGTGGCCAGCATGTCGGTCCACTGCTGGGCCGTGAGTGCAATGCCGCCTTCGCCTTCGAGCACGTACTTGCCGTCCTTATAGAACTCGCTGGCGGCGCAGTCGAGGCCGAGCACGATCTGCTCGCCGGCGGTGTAGCCAGCCTTGTCGATGGCTTCCAGAATCAGCTGGATGGCTGCCTCGTGGTTCTCCACGCTCGGGGCGAAGCCGCCCTCGTCGCCCACGGCGGTGCTCAGCCCCAAGTCATGGATGATTTTCTTCAGCGCATGGAACACCTCGGCGCCCCAGCGCAGGGCTTCGCGGAAAGTCGGCGCGCCCACGGGGATGATCATGAACTCCTGCAGGTCCAGCGTGTTGTTGGCGTGCGCGCCGCCGTTGATGACGTTCATCATCGGCACGGGCAGCTGGCAGCCGTTCATGCCGCCAAAGTAGCGGTACAGCGGCAGGCCGGCCTCTTCGGCGGCGGCGCGGGCCACGGCCATGGAGACGGCCAGCATGGCGTTGGCGCCCAGGCGCGATTTGTTCTCGGTGCCATCGAGGTCGATCAGGGTCTTGTCGAGGAAAGCCTGCTCAGAGGCGTCCAGGCCCAGCACGGCCTCGGAGATTTCGGTGTTGATGTGCTCGACGGCCTTGAGCACGCCCTTGCCCAGGTAGCGCGCCTTGTCGCCGTCGCGCAGCTCGATGGCCTCGCGCGAGCCGGTGGACGCGCCGGACGGCACGGCGGCGCGGCCCATCACGCCCGATTCGAGCAGCACGTCGCATTCGACGGTGGGGTTGCCACGGCTGTCCAGCACTTCGCGGCCTACGATGTCAACGATTGCACTCATGGTGTTTCCTTAGGTTGCTTGAAATCGGGGTGTTTTATGAATCAAAACGGCCTGTAAGGCGCTTCTGTCAAGCGCGAGCAGCTATCGAAATAATAGTAATTTCAGGCCGCAAAGTCGTTTTCCAGGAAGCCGGATTTTTTCGTCACGGCATCGAGCGCGACCAGGTTCTGCAGCAGCGCGCGCACGTGCTTGAGCGGCACGGCGTTGGGCCCGTCCGACCAGGCTTCGGCCGGCCGGGGGTGCACTTCCATGAACAGGCCGGCCACGCCGACGGCGACGCCCGCGCGTGCCAGCACCGGCACCATCTCGCGCGCGCCGCCGCTCACCTGGCCCAGGCCGCCGGGCTTTTGCACCGAGTGCGTCACGTCAAAGACGACGGGCGCGCCGGACTTGCGCATCTCGGCCAGGCTGGTCATGTCGGCCACCAGGTTGTTGTAGCCAAAGCTCACGCCGCGCTCGCAGGCGAGGAAGCGGTCTTCCGACAGGCCCACTTCCGCAGCGGCGGCGCGCGCCTTGTCGATGACGTTCTTCATGTCCCAGGGGGCGAGGAACTGGCCCTTCTTGATGTTCACCGGCTTGCCCGACTGCGCCACGGCGCGGATGAAGTCGGTCTGGCGGCACAGAAATGCGGGGGTTTGCAGCACATCGACCACGCTCGCCACCTCGGCCACCTGCGCGGCGTCGTGCACGTCGGTGAGGATGGGCAGCTGCAGTTGGCGGCGCACTTCATCGAGGATGTTCAGGCCCGCCTCCATGCCCACACCGCGCTGGCTGCAGCCCGACGAGCGGTTGGCCTTGTCAAAGCTGCCTTTGTAGATCAGCGGCACGCCCAGCGCGGCGCAGTCTTGCTTGAGCTGGCCGGCCACGTCGAGCGACATTTGCAGCCCCTCGATGGAGCAGGTGCCGGCGATGAGGAAAAAGGGGTGATCGAGGCCGACTTCAAAACCGCACAGTTGCATGGCTCAGGCCTTTTTCTGGTGCGCGATGGCCGCCTTGACAAAGGCGTTGAACAGCGGGTGGCCGTCCCAGGGCGTGGATTTGAACTCGGGGTGGAACTGCACGCCGATGTACCAGGGGTGGGTGGCCTGCGGCAGCTCGACGATCTCGGTCAGCTGCTCGCGCTGCGTCAGCGCCGAGATCACCAGGCCCGCCTGGCGCAGCTGGTCGAGGTATTGCACATTGGCCTCGTAGCGGTGGCGGTGGCGCTCGGTCACCACATCGCCATAGATGCTGTGCGCGAGCGTGCCCGTTTGCACGTCCGAGCTTTGCGCGCCCAGGCGCATGGTGCCGCCAAGATCGGAGCTTTCGCTGCGCGTCTTGATCGTGCCGTCCGCGTCCTTCCATTCGGTGATGAGGGCGATCACCGGGTGCTTTGTTGCCGGGTCGAACTCGGTCGAGTTGGCGCCTTCGAGGCCCGCCACATGGCGCGCGTATTCGATGGTGGCCACCTGCATCCCCAGGCAAATGCCCAGGTAGGGCACCTTGTGTTCGCGGGCGTAGCGGGCGGTGGCGATCTTGCCCTCCACGCCGCGCGAGCCAAAGCCGCCGGGCACCAAGATGGCGTCGTAGCTGCCCAGTTGCGCCGCTGCGTTGTCGTCGGTGATGGTCTCGGAATCGACGTGGGTGATTTTCACGCGCACATGGCTTTGCATACCGGCGTGCTTGAGCGCCTCGTTGACGGATTTGTACGCGTCCGACAGCTCGACGTACTTGCCCACCATGGCGATTTGCACCTCGCCTTGCGGGTTTTCCGTCTCGTGCACCAGCGCGTCCCAGCGCTTCAAGTTGGTGGGTGGCGTGTTCAGGCGCAGCTTGTCGCAGATCAGGCCATCGAGCCCCTGCTCGTGCAACATGCGCGGCACCTTGTAGATGGTGTCCACGTCCCACATGCTGATCACGCCCCACTCGGGCACGTTGGTGAAGAGCGAAATCTTCGCCTTTTCTTCTTCCGGTACCTGGTATTGGGCGCGGCACAGCAGGGCGTCGGGCTGGATGCCGATCTTGCGCAGCTCCTGCACCGTGTGCTGGGTGGGTTTGGTCTTGAGCTCGCCGGCCGTGGCAATCCAGGGCAGGTAGGTCAGGTGCACGAAGGCGGCATTGTTCGGGCCGAGCTTCAAGGCCAGCTGGCGCACGGCTTCCAGGAACGGCAGCGATTCAATGTCGCCCACCGTGCCGCCGACCTCGCAGATGGCGACATCGACCGCGTCGGGCGTGCCCACGCCGGCACCGCGCCGGATGTACTCTTGAATCTCGTTGGTGACGTGCGGAATCACCTGCACCGTCTTGCCCAGGTAGTCGCCCCGGCGCTCTTTTTCGAGCACGGATTGGTAGATGCGGCCGGTGGTGAAGTTGTTGGCCTGCCTCATGCGCGTTTCGATGAAACGCTCGTAGTGGCCCAGGTCCAGGTCGGTCTCGGCGCCGTCGTCGGTCACGAACACTTCGCCGTGCTGGAACGGGCTCATGGTGCCCGGATCGACGTTGATGTACGGGTCGAGCTTGATGAGGGTGACTTTGAGGCCGCGCGATTCAAGGATCGCAGCAAGGGAGGCGGAGGCGATTCCCTTGCCCAGGGAAGACACCACACCGCCGGTGACGAAGACAAATTTGGTCATGTCTTTTAATGGGGTGGGAAATGGGGATTGTAAACGCCCGCCCTCCACCGCCCACGCCCGCCCGGGCAATGCCCCCAGGCTTTGGGGCTCTGCTAGCATTGCGCCCCCATGATGGAACTCGCTGGCAAACACCTCGTTTTAGGTCTCTCGGGCGGCATTGCCTGTTACAAAAGCGCCGAGCTGGTGCGCCTGCTCACGCAAGCGGGTGCCAGCGTGCAGGTGGTGATGACCGAGGCGGCGACGCAGTTCATCACCCCCACCACCATGCAAGCCCTCTCGGGCCGCGCCGTTTATACCGACCAGTGGGACGCGCGCGAGGGCAACAACATGGCCCACATCAACCTGAGCCGCGAGGCCGATGCCATCCTCATCGCCCCCTGCAGCGCCGACTTCATCGCCCGCCTGGCCCAGGGCCGCAGCGACGAACTGCTGAGCCTGCTGTGCCTGGCGCGGCCCACCGAGCGCGTGCCGCTGCTGTTGGCCCCGGCCATGAACCGCGAGATGTGGGCCCACCCGGCCACGCAGCGCAACCTGGCGCAGGTGGCGCAAGACGGCGCCACCGTGCTGGGCGTAGGCTGCGGCGCCCAGGCTTGCGGCGAGGTCGGCGATGGCCGAATGCTCGAAGCAGCCGAGCTGCTGCAGGCGCTGATCGCCTTCTTCACCCCCAAGCACCTGGCGGGCCAGCGCGTTTTGATCACCGCCGGGCCGACGTTTGAAGCCATCGACCCGGTGCGCGGCATCACCAACCTCTCCAGCGGCAAGATGGGTTTTGCCATCGCCCGCGCTGCGCAAGAGGCGGGTGCCGAAGTCACCCTGGTGGCCGGCCCCGTGCACCTGCCCACGCCGCCAGGGGTGCGCCGCATCAACGTGCAATCTGCACAAAATATGCTTGCAGCCGTTGAGGAGCAAGCGCGAGCAGCTACTGTTTTTATAGCAACTGCCGCTGTTGCCGACTGGCGCCCGGCGCAGGCGGCAGCGCAAAAAATCAAGAAAGACGGCAGCGGCAGCACGCCCACGCTGGCGTTTGTAGAAAACCCCGACATCCTGGCTGCCGTAGCGCAGTCGCCCCGCGCACGCGCCGGCCAGCTCTACTGCGTCGGCTTTGCCGCCGAGAGCGAAAACCTGCTGCAGCACGCCAGCGCCAAACGCCAGCGCAAAGGCGTGCCGCTGCTGGTAGGCAACATCGGCCCCGCCACCTTCGGCCAGGACGACAACGCCCTGCTGCTCATCGACGCCCAGGGCCACCGCGAACTGCCGCGCGCCAGCAAGCGCGTGCTGGCGCAGCAGCTGGTGGTGGAGATTGCGCGGCGCCTTACCCGCACCCAGACCCCATGAAACTCGACCTCAAAATCCTCGACCCCCGCATGGCAGCGCAGTTGCCGGCCTACGCCACGCCCGGCAGCGCCGGCCTGGACTTGCGTGCTTGCATCGATGCACCGCTGACCCTGGCGCCCAACGCCTGGCAGCTCGTGCCCACCGGCATCGCCATTTACCTGCAAGACCCTGGCTACGCCGCCATGATCCTGCCGCGTTCCGGCCTGGGGCATAAGCATGGCATTGTGCTGGGCAACCTGGTGGGCCTGATCGACAGCGACTACCAGGGCCAGCTCATGGTCAGCGCCTGGAACCGCAGCGATACGCCCTACACGCTGCAACCGCTCGAACGCCTGGCGCAGCTGGTGATCGTGCCGGTGGTGCAGGCGCAGTTCAACGTCGTGACCGACTTTGCCCCCACCGAGCGCGGCGAGGGCGGGTACGGCTCCACCGGGCATCAATAAAAAAACTGCAGTGCGCCCGAAGGCGGCACTGCAGTGGCAGGGGTGGCAAGGGGGCGCAGAGCCCCCTGTTTTATTTCCAGCAGTAATCCAGGCCAGAGGCGCCGGTGGCCGTGCGTGCGCCCGTGTTGGTCAACCCGAGGTTGCCGCATTTGGCATCGGTTTGCACCGGGGTGGCTGTGAGGGTGAAGGTGGAGCCATCAGCGGCTACGTTGGCGCTCAGGTTGTATTTTTTCGACTCGGTGGTTTGGAGTGCGCTCGGGAGACTACCCGGATACACGCCCGTTGCCGTGGCCCCGCGCTCCATGTACTGCGCCGCTTGCAGCAGCGCAGCCCTGGCCTCGGCCCGCTGGCCCCGGCGCACGTATTCGGTGTAGCTGGGGTAAGCAATCGAGGACAGGATGCCGATGATGGCAACCACGATCATCAATTCGATCAGGGTAAAACCCCGCTGGCCAGAGTGGCGCTGGGGGTATGGCAATCGCTGCATAGATTTTCCTTTTATTTGACTTGGCGCCAGCTGGGGCGCATGGATTGTTCGGGGGAGCGGTTGTCCGTCCGGGTTTTGTTCTTCACATCCACATCCAGGTTGCGATTGCCTTGGACGATGTTGGTGTGTGAGCCTGCCGTGACTTTAATGCGCGATGGGCCGCCGTTGGGGTCGTTGAAAACTCCGTCATTGGCAACAGACGTAATCTGAAACGATGCTTTTTGACCATCCATGATATTGACGTCGGTACGATATTGGCGCTCCACGTCCAGTGTCGCCTCGTCGCAGCTTTCTACGTCTGGATTGGCATTGGATCCTTTGGCTGGCACTTGCGAGTACATGCGCAAGATGTTGGTGCCGTCATAAAACTCCATGGGCTTGAGCAGGCGCTCGCCAGTGGCTGGCATGTCCAGGAACCAGCCGTTGTGCGTATTCCAATCCATAGCCACTTTGGCGGTGAGTGTGCCCGAATCGCCATCGTTAATGGTTTGTTCGGCCAGTTTGGCAGTGGCTACGCCAGTGCCCAGTGCGGTAGGGGTTGGCACGCAGTCGGCACCATTGGGGCAGGTGCCGCCGCCAGGGTGCACCTGCAGGCGCTTGCCCAGGGTGGTATCGATAATTTTGTAGCGGGTGTTGTCCAGCACTGAATACAGGGTTTGCACAACGTTGCTGGCTGGGTCGAGCTTGGTGACGTTGCGACCAGTACCAAAGGCCACCATCATGCCTCCCACCTTGACGCTGGTGGCGCTGGGGCCTGTACCGACGGTTTTCATGCGATCGTTGGCGCGTACTGTGGGCACGGTAGAAATGGGCTGGACGACTGTGCGTGAGGCCCCGCCGTACGATCCTGGACCTTGAGCTGTGAACAGTGGGCTGCCGCTAAAGGCCACGCTCCAGTTGGCGGCGGTGATATTGGTGAGGTCAAATTTCCACATATTGCCCAGGTTGTCGCCAGCGTACGCAATGTCGGGGCGACCGTCCCCGTTCAAATCCACCAGGCGTGGAGCAGATAGGCCGTTATCGTTGGACAAGCCAGAACCAGGGGTAGGTGGGATGTCTGCAGTGCCGGTGACTGGAATGCGCAGCAACTCCTTGTCGCCGTCCAGGTACTGGATCAGCAGCACCGGGCGCTGGTTTTTGCTGTTGTAGCCATTGCCCATCACCACGGCCCAGCGGTTGTTGTTCAGGCGCGTAATTTGCGAGCTACGCATGGGGTCTGCCTCGTCGATGACGGGGCGAGCGGTGATATGGCCAATGTCAGCATCTTCGGCAACGGCTTTGTTGCAAGCAGCCTTTTGCGCCGTGTTCAGCTTGGTGACGCAGTCGGGGGTAGTGTCTTCGACGTTGCGTGTGCGGTCGAGCTTGACCAGATCACCTGCACTGGCTTCGACAAAGGCCGGTGCAGAGCCTGCTGCCGTCGTCGGATTGGTAACGTCGAGCACAAAATAGCCCTTGCCGCCCAGCCCCATGGTGCCGACCAGCAAGGTGCGCCAGTCGGGCTGGTAGTTGGGGTTGTAGTTGGGGTCTTGCGGGTCTTGGGTGCCGGTGCCCATGTCCACGTCGCCGGTCATGGGTGAGCCATCGACGAAAAATTTATGACTGTCTTTGTACTCCGGTACCGTCAGGTAGCGCAGCTGGGCCATGGCGCCCCGGGGGACGTAGGCCAAGGTCTCGCTGCCATCAGCAGCAGCAAAGCCGTGCAACATGCCGTCGTTGCCGCCAACGTAGATCATGGCTGGGCGGGTACTGTTGGCGCGTACGAACTGGGTGTAGCCCTTCAACGCCAGGTTGGAGGCTGGTGCGCCCGTGTACCAGACGACGGAGTTGATGATGTCGCCCTGAATGGACTGGCGCTGGCGGTATGGCTGGCTGGTGGTCGTGCCTTCAAGCGATTTATCGCCCCGGATGTAGTTCAGCCGCTGCCCGCCTTTGGTAGCGCCCTCATCGGTGCCGGCGGTGTTCTTTTGTAGCCAGGTTCTTTGTTTGCTGCTCAGGTAGGTTTCATCATTCGCCCAGCGAAATGCCACGCCACCTTTTTCAGGGCCAGCGGTAGTCAACTGGTCGCTCCAGCCCACCACGACGCGGGTGTTGATGTTGAAGCCGGCGGCATCGAGTTTGTCGGCGGTGGTTTCGCCGTTCCAACCGGGGTTGGGGATGGTGGTTAACCCACCTTTTTGCACGATTTCGCCCTGCACAAATCCTTTCCAGCCATTTTTTGGATCATAGGCGGCGGTGTATTTGCCCACGTCGTTGCGTGAAGTGTTGGAGCCGCTGGTGGCGTTGGAGCTGAGGTCTGGGTCGGTTTGGACGTTGATGGCGCCAATAATTTCGCGGAAGGCTTTTTCTAAATCTTCGCCTTTGTTGACGGCGTAAAACCGGCCACGACCATTGATGGCTGCATGCCACAAATCAAGGGCGCGCACTCTTTCATCGGTTGATTTCCCGTTTTTTCGCATATTTGGCCATGATTTGTTGCCGGTGACGAAATCGGGGAAACTGCCATTGTAGCCAAATGGTGTTTTGTCTGTCGGCGCAAAAATAGTGGGGGCATCTGGCCAGGTGGTGGCGTCGCCACTAAAGCCAATGGTGTACGTCACCATGTGTGGCCAGGTGGCAGGGTCATATTTTGGGTTCCAGTATTTCTCTAGAACGGCATTTTTTTTACCAGTACTGTCCGTGCCAAAATCTTCGCTGTTCGGGGCGTTGCGGTATTCTGCTGTGGGCTCGGGTGCGCCGCTGACGCCTGTAGTTTGCAAGGGTGTTCCCCAGCTGTAAAAAGCCCAGTCTGCGAGCGTGGTTGTGTTCCAGCTGTCTCGGTACAAGGCGGTCTTGACCTGCTCTGCAGCCGTGCTGCCGCCATACACATTACCATCGGCTAGGCTGATATTGGTGGCGTTATCTCTCCGGCTGGTATCGGTGGGGCTATAAATTGTGCCGTTCCAACGGCCATCAGACATGAAGATGTGGTAATTTCGTCGGCAGCCAAGATATTCTGTGCTGGCGGCATTTGTTCCTCCGGGGTTTGTGGACCAAGGGCCGTATTTGCTTACCTTGGCGCGCATATAGGCGTCGGCCTGTGTGAACATTAAGTGCGAAGGAGTACCGTTGTTGGTGTATAGATTTTTGACAAAAGAGACGAAGTTATTGCGGTGATTCCCTTCTAAGGGGCGCATGGAGTTAGTATTTTGACTGGTAATATTTCCGTAATTATCGGCGTTATATACGCTTGAGGCATTGGGCGATCTACCATTGTTCCACATCGATTGCCAAGATAGTCGTATTTTTTTATCCGGCAATAAAGAGGCATCGTATTTCGAATGGGTAGGGTCGAAAATTGATTGTAGGGAATATTTAAGGATATTGATGCGCGGGGCGGCAGAATCCCAGGTGCCATCGGCCTTTGGTTGTGTTATTTTGTCGTTTTCCGCTAATTGGGGGTCGATGGCCCAACCCATACTTCCCGAATCGTCAACCGAAATAATGACGTTTGGCGCCACATAAGGTTGGGTGGTGCCAGGTGGAGAGGTCGCCAGATCCAGTGCCCAGGCAGCGTGCGGGGCCAGCGCAGCGCCGGCTGCGAGGGCCAGCAGGTTTTTGCGGAAGCGGGGGGGAAGGGTGCGGGGCATGGTTTGCTCCTCAGGCTAAGATAGGGTTGAAAACAGTTCTTGCGCTTACAGGGCTTGCGTGTAAAGCTATTGAATTGATAGTGAGTGATGGCTGATCAAGAGCCCGTCAATCCTTGCGCCGTTGGCGGGCATAGGTTTGTTGCAGCACTACCATGGTGCTGGGCTTGCGCCCATAGGCCAGGGCGGTGATGCGGTAAACCACGTACACGTCGAGGTTGAGCGGAAGCTGGTTCTTTTTTGCATTGCTGGGATCGATGAGTAGACCCGAATTTTTGCTGCTTTGATTGGCGTAAGGCAATACCTCGATCCAGTACCAACCACCGGCATCATTTTTGCTGCGGTCATTCAAAATGGGGTTATTGCTAGCCACAGCGCCGGTGTATTGACCATAACGGGCGCCCACGCCAGGTTTTGCCATGGTACTGAGTGGGGCTTCCCCTGCATTACTTTTTGCAGACGGGTTGGGGGTGAGGCCGTTGGCGTAGTTCCAAAAATCTTGTCGGCCGGCACGTTTGGTGCATAGACCATTGCGGCATTTTCCGGTGCTGGTTTGATCGTCCAGGTTGGCGAGCAAGGTGGTGATGTCTTTGGCTTCCAGCGGAATTTTGTCCACGGTGCTGGTGCGGCAGATATCGCCCGAACCGCTGCAGTCTTTGCCGGTGGGGGTTTCACCGCGAATGTCGAGTTCGGCGTCTTGCAGCAGGGCCTGTGCGGCTTCAAAGGAGCGTTGGTAGTCGGCGTCGTTGCCGACTACCATTTCGCTGAACAGTGCGGTGCGTGAGGCCCACAGCGCCAGCAGCATGGTGAGCATGACGAAGACGATGACGACGAACAGGGCGACGCCGTTTTGACGTCGGGTATGTAAGGAGGGGTGAAGGCGGGGCATGGCGAAAGGCTTTCGGTGGTTTAGAGCAGCCCTTGGCTGCGCAGCTGGTAAACGCTGCGAAACGCCATATGCAGGCGCTTGGCGCGGTCACCGGTGAGGGCGGTCATATCGGTATTGTTGCCAGTACAGTCGGTGTAGCTGCTGCCAGCGGGCATGTTGATGACTTCGCTGCCGTAGAGCACCATGCAGACCTCAACGCCTTGCACACGGCCCCATTGGCCAGATGGAATGGCTGTGACATATTGAATTTTGGTATCGCCCGGCGTAGTGGTGTCTTGCAGCATGTAGCGCACCTGAAATTGCGCTACGTTTTGCACAATAGGCTGAGAGGTAGTGCCATTGCCGCTGCATTGCAATTCAGAGCCATTGAGGCGGAATGTACTTTCCATGCGTTGGTCGTTATTGCTGTCGGCTGGGCCGCCAACACAGTTACGTGCGATGGATTGCAATGCCGTGGATGTAAATACTGGGTCTTTGTAACGGCGGTAGCCGATGGTGATGCCGCCACCGCTATTACTTAAAGTGTCTTGACTAGGATCAAAGCTGTTGCCACCTGTGGCATCGGCTTTGGTTTCAAAAGCGACTTCGATTTGTGGATCGGTGGGGTCACTTTTGTTGGTGGGATTGGGGTTGAGATAAAGAGAGCCGGCCTGGCGCAATTGCTGGCCCATGACGCGAAAGGCGTAGGCAGCCTGCTGCTGCAGGCTGCTGACATCGCTCACGGTGCCTGAAATGCCGCGTGAGACCATGAGTGCACTGGTGGCTGCAGCGATGACGAGCAGGCCAACCACCAGGCCAATCAAGACTTCGATCAGACTCAAACCGTGCTGGTGGGCGCTGCCATAAGGGCGCTTGCGGGCTGCGGGGGGCGCGATGGTAATTTGTATAGGCATGGCGGCTGTCTCAGGAGCAGTAATAGGTGGTGGTGATACTGCCGCCTTTGTCGTATGGCGCGCAGCGAGCTGAAACGGGGATGTATTGCAGGTGGCAGGTACGGCCTGCCTGGCAGCTGACGGAGCCACTACCGCCGCCGCCGGTGACGGCGTCGAGAGCGTCTTTGAAGTTGGTGCTGGTGTCGCGTTCGTTTTCGCGCCAGGAGATCATCACGCCGAGCTGGCGGCGGTTGTTCGTGGGCTCGGATGGCGCCAGAAAAATGCTGGCCTGCCCTAGCGGCAGACTGGCAGCAACGTTTTGCTTCCAAATACCTAGGTCGTATTTGGCCAGAGCGGTGTGGTTGCAGGCGGTACCGCAATTGCCTGGGCTGGGTGTATCGGAAAAACCAGACACGTAGGCGGATATGTCTGTCATCGCGTTGGGGTTGACCTTGAGCCGCTCGCTTAAATCTTCAATCAACCGAATAGCTTGGGCGCGACGTACGGTGGTTTGGGAGTCGGTCAGGGTGCGCATTTGCATTCCTACCACACCCAAAATACCCAAGGCAGCAACAATCATGGCAATAAGAGATTCCAGCAGCGAAATACCGCGCTGGCGTTGGGCAGAAGGGGAGGATGAAGTTAGCCGGTGCATGGAATAGCCTCTTGCGAAATGATGCGGATGCGCCCCCCAGAGCTCATGCACACGCCGCGTGTGCCGGGGTGGGAGACGGTTTTGTCTAAAGGGATCAGGGTAAAACCCAGCCAGGGGCCGCTGACCAGGCCCCAGCGGTTGAATTCGATGCTGGCAGCGCCGCCGGTGCGCGCCACTTGCACCCGCGCCGGGGTGTCGATGCGCTGCAGCATGGGTTCGGTGGCGCTGCAGCTGCCGTTGGCGTTGGTGTCTTCGCACACGATCCAGCCGCAATCCCAGTCGCGGGCGGTGCTGGCGCTGGTGCAACCGTTGGTGTTGTTGGGTAGCTTTTGCAGCACGACGCGCCCGGAGCGTTTGATGGCTTCTGAGCGGGCAAAGTGCAGGCTGGACTGCAGGCTTTCAGCGGCTTGGCGCACGCGCCAGCCTTCGATCATGTGGGCGAAGCTGGGTACGGCAATGGCTGAGAGCAGGGCCACGATGCTGACGGTCACCAGCATTTCCACCAGCGTGAACCCGCCCAGGGCTGTGCCGGGGTGGGTGCGGTGGTGGAGGGTGCTGGTGTGCATGGTGCCCGCCTGTGTTCAGGTGCAGTTTTGGGACAGGGGCAGGATTTGGATGCGTCCGCCCTGGCCGGCGCACAGGCGCGAGGCGTTGGGGGAGCTGTCGCCCTTGCCCTCGGGGTAAACGATGAATTCCACCTTGGTGGCAGCACCGTTGGCAGTGGTGGCCACCATGCCCCAGCGATCGACGTAGAAGGTGTTGTTGGTTTGGGTGACGCCGATTTTTTTGGGTGCGGGCGTGGTTTGCAGCTCGGTGGTGGTGCCGCCGAGGGTGTGCTTGACGCTCCAGCCGCTGCCCCAGCCGTTCGCTGCTTCAATGGTGATGCCGCCGCTGCGCTTGATGGCTTCTGAGCGGGCGTAGTACTGGGTTGATTGCAGTTCTTCGGCGGCCTGGCGTACGCGCCAGCGCTCGATCATGCCGGTGAAGCTGGGTGCGGCAATGGCGGCCAGGATGGCGACGATGGCGATGGTCACCATCAGCTCGATCAGGGTAAAGCCCCGGGCGCGCGCGCGGGTGGGGGGTGGGGGGGCGAGAAAAGACATGGAGCCATCCTAGGTGGGGGTATGGGAATGTGCCCACTGTAGGGGACGGGCGGCAGCCGTGGGTGGATCAGTGGCGCCGGGGCCGCTTTAGCTGGCGTACCCCAGGCAGGCGCCGGCGTTGGGCAGGCCCCGGCATTCGCGCAGCAGGCGGCGTTCGCGTTCGGCGCGGCTTTCTTCAGAGCTGCTGCGTGTTGGCTTGGCGCGGCTGCTTTTGCGCGCGTGTTGGCTGGGGGCGGCACTGTGGCCCGGATGGGCGCCGCGTTTTTTGGCCAGCGCGGGCGGGGCGGCGCTCAGGCTGGTGCATAGCACCAGGGCCAGGGCGCAGTGAAAGAGGGCGGTGCGGCGAAGGGTGGGCATGGGCGGGCTCTTTGCAAAAGGGTGCGCCATGCTGCCATGCGCAGGCCCGCGCAGTTTTGCGTGCATTCCCTGGGGTGGGGTGTTGTTTTGATAAGATTCACATAAAATGAATCTTTGCGCGGGACTGCTCCCGCCGTCTTTTTTTTGCAGGCCTTTCATGCAGACACCTACCACCCCCCCATCGCCTTTTGCCGTTCAGGGCTGGCCTGTGCTGCGCCTGGGTTTTCGGCCGTTTTATCTGGTGACGGCCTTGCTCGCTTGCCTGTCGGTGCCGGTGTGGATTGCGGCTTTTTTAGGCCATATCCAGCTGCCGTTGGCACAGCCGCTGGCGCCGCTGCTCTGGCATGGGCACGAGATGCTGTTTGGCTTTGCTGCTGGCGTGGTGGCGGGCTTTTTGCTCACCGCCGTCAAGGCCTGGACGGGGCGGCAGACGCCGCGCGGGCCGCTGTTGGCGGTGCTGGTGCTGCTGTGGCTGGCGGCGCGGCTGGCGGTGTTTTTCGCGCCGTACGCGGTGTTCGCCGTGATCGACATGCTGCTGCTGCCGGCGGTGGCGCTGGCGCTGCTGCGTGTGCTGATCCAGTCGGGCAACAAGCGCAATATTCCGTTGATTTCGTTGCTGCTACTCATGGCGCTGGCCAATGGCGCGTTTCACCTGGCGGTGTTGGGGGTGTTGACGCTGTCTGCGGTGACGGCGCTGTACGCGCAGCTGGGCCTGATCGTGATGGTGGTGTGCGTGATGACGGGGCGCGTGCTGCCCATGTTCACCAAGAACGTGACCCCGGGTTTGGTCATTCGCATTCCGCCGCGTTTTGAGCCCGCGCTGCTGGCCGCCACGGCCCTGGCGCTGCTGCTGTGGGTGCTGGGTGCGCCGGCGCTTTTGGTGGCGGTGGCGGCGTTGCTCGCTGGCGGGCTGCACGCGGTGCGGCTGTGGCTGTGGCACCCGCAGGTCACGCTGGGGCGCCCGATTCTGTGGGTGCTGCACGCTTCTTATGCATGGCTGCCGCTGGGCTTTGTGCTGCTGGCGCTGGCGCAGCTGGGGCTGCTGCCGCTGTCCTTGGCGGTGCACGCCTTTGGCGTGGGGGTGATTGGCGGGCTCATCATCGGCATGGTCACGCGCACTGCGCGCGGGCATACCGGGCGCCCGCTGCAGGCTGGGCGCGGCGAGACGCTGGCCTACGCCTTCGTGCTGCTGGCGGCGGTGCTGCGCGTGCTGGTGCCGGCGCTGCAGCCGGCCTGGTATGCGTACGCGGTGGAGGGCGCGGCCTGCCTGTGGGCGCTGGCCTTTGCCATTTACCTGTTCATCTACACCCCCTGGCTGACCCAGACCCGTCTGGACGGCAAGGACGGTTGAGTTGTTTTTCCTTGTGTTTTTTGTGTGAACTTTTGCTTTGAAAGGTTGTTTCCATGAGCACCATCGTTGCTGAAATCGACGTGCGTACCATCGCCCCCTACGAGCGCCATGCGCAGATTTTTGGCCGTTTCGACGCCCTGGCGCCGGGCGAGGCCATCGTCATCGTCAACGACCACAATCCCGTGCCGCTGCATATGCAGCTCGAAGGCCGCAGCCCTGGGGCGGTGTCCTGGACTTATCTGCAAGCCGGCCCTGACCTGTGGCGTGTGGAGATCGGCAAGCAAGAGGCCAAGAAGGGTCACGGCAACGGCGGTTGCTGCGGCTCCTGCGGCGGGCACTGAGCGCCCGGTTGCACGATCTGCTGCACCCGTGCCTGCACCTGCGGCAGCAGCTCGGCCTCGAACCAGGGGTTGCGCTGCAGCCAGCCGTTGTTGCGTGGGCTGGGGTGGGGCAGGGCGATGGTGTGGGGCCAGTATTGGCGCCAGTCGCGCACGGCAGCGGTGACGCCGCCGCGCGCCTGCGGCAGGTGCCAGGCCAGGGCGTATTGCCCCAGCACCACGGTCAGCTCGATGTGCGCCAGCTGCGCCAGCAGGGGCGCGCGCCAGGCGGGGGCGCATTCCGGGCGCGGTGGCAGGTCGCCCGACCGGCCTGTGCCCGGGTAGCAAAAACCCATGGGCAGGATGGCAACCAGGGCCGGGTCGTAGAACTGCGCTGCGCTCAGGCCCAGCCAGGCGCGCAGGCGTGCGCCGCTGGCGTCGTCAAACGGGATGCCGCTGGCGTGCACCTTGCGCCCCGGCGCCTGGCCGGCGAGCAGGATGCGCGCGCTGCCCGCTGCCTGCAGCACCGGACGCGGCCCCAGCGGCAGCTGCGCCGCGCACAGGCGGCAGGCGCGCACGCGGGTGAGCAGGTGGGCCAAAGATTCTTCGGGCATGGCGCCATCATAGAAATGGCGGCAAATGCCTGCCTGCGCCATGGGCAGCCGCTACGATCGGCGCCATGAGTGTTCCCCCTCTTTATCAGCCCCTGGCCGAGCGTCTGCGCCCGCGCAGCCTGGCCGAGGTGATCGGCCAGCAGCATGTGCTGGGCCCGGGTATGCCGCTGCGCCTGGCGTTTGAATCCGGGCGCCCGCACAGCTGCATCTTCTGGGGCCCGCCGGGGGTGGGCAAGACGACGATTGCGCGCCTCATGGCCGATGCGTTCGATGCCCAGTTCATCAGCATCAGCGCCGTGCTCGGGGGTGTCAAAGACATCCGCGACGCCGTGCAGCAGGCCGAGAACGCGCGCGATGGCCTGGTGGCGCAGCGCACCATCGTCTTTGTCGATGAGGTGCACCGTTTCAACAAAAGCCAGCAAGACGCGTTTTTGCCGCATGTGGAGAGTGGGCTGTTCACCTTTGTCGGCGCCACCACCGAGAACCCGTCGTTCGAGGTCAATTCGGCCCTGCTCTCGCGTGCGGCGGTGTACGTGTTGCAGCCGCTGACGGCCGACGATTTAAAGCAAATTGTGGCTCTAGCCCAATCCAGGCAAGCGCTACCAGCTATAGAAAATGTAGCAATCGAGCGCCTGGTGGCGTATGCCGATGGCGACGCCCGGCGCTTGCTGGGCACGCTCGAAACCCTGGCCATCAGCGCCCAGCAGGCGGGCATTGAGCGCATCGAGGAAGACTGGTTGCTCTCGGTGCTGGGCCAGCAGCTGCGCCGTTACGACAAGGGCGGCGAGCAGTTCTACGACACCATCAGCGCGCTGCACAAGTCGGTGCGCGGCTCGGACCCCGACGCGGCGCTGTACTGGCTGTGCCGGATGCTCGACGGCGGCGCAGATGCGCGCTACCTGGCGCGGCGCATCGTGCGCATGGCCTGGGAGGATGTGGGCCTGGCCGATCCGCGCGCCCTGCAGATCGTGAACGACGCCGCCGCCACCTACGAGCGCCTGGGCAGCCCCGAGGGCGAGCTGGCGCTGGCGCAGGCGGTGATTTATCTGGCCGTGGCGCCCAAGAGCAACGCTGGTTATATGGCGTACAAAAAAGCCCGCGCCCTGGTGCAGCAAGACGGCACCCGGGCGGTGCCGCTGCACCTGCGCAATGCGCCGACGGCGCTGATGAAGTCGCTCGACTATGGCCGCGACTACCGCTACGCGCACGACGAGGAAGATGGGTTTGCAGCAGGCGAAAACTATTTTCCGCAAGAGCTGACGCCGCCGCCGGTTTTCTACCAGCCCGTGCCGCGTGGCCTGGAGATCAAGATTGGTGAAAAACTCGCCCAGCTGCAGGCGCGCAACGCAGCGGCGCGGGCGGGGGGGCTGTAAAAAAACAGCATTTTCAGGAAGGTGCAACCCGGGTATTCCTGGGGGTTGTACCTCGGGAAAACCCCGCCTTTGCGCTGTGTGCCAAAGCGCTGACGCTGGCTAGAATCCGCGCCCAACCCGTGCAGAAAAAAGCTGCCGGGTTTTTTTGTTCAGCGCTGGTAGGGTGTTACAAGATGGCTTTCTGCCGGGCGCGAACATGCTGCGCACGTCACAAACGAAGGACATCCCTATGGACATCTTGCTGCAACAGATCATCAATGGTCTGGTTCTGGGCAGCATGTACGCCTTGATAGCCTTGGGCTACACCATGGTGTACGGCATCATCCAGCTCATCAACTTTGCCCACGGGGAGGTGCTCATGATCGGGGCGCTGACCAGCTGGAGCTGCATCGGCCTGATGCAAGAGGCCATGCCCGGCGCGCCGGGCTGGGTGATTTTGTTGCTGGCCACACTCATTGCCTGTGTGGTGGCGGCGACGCTCAATTTTTCGATTGAAAAAATCGCCTACAAGCGCCTGCGCAGCAGTCCGCGCCTGGCACCCCTGATTACCGCCATCGGCATGTCGCTCTTGCTGCAGACGGTGGCGATGGTTATCTGGAAGCCCAACTACAAGCCCTATCCCACGCTTTTGCCGACGACGCCGTTTGAAATCGGCGGCGCCGTCATCACCAGCACCCAAATCTTGATCTTGGCCGTCACGGCGCTGGCCCTGGGCGCCATGGTCTACCTGGTGAATTACACCAAGCTTGGCCGTGCCATGCGTGCCACGGCTGAGAACCCGCGTGTGGCGGCGCTCATGGGCGTCAAGCCCGATATGGTGATTTCGGCCACCTTCATCATCGGCGCGGTGCTGGCGGCGATTGCCGGCATCATGTGGGCCTCCAACTACGGCACGGTGCAGCACACCATGGGCTTTTTGCCCGGCCTCAAGGCGTTCACGGCAGCGGTGTTTGGCGGCATTGGCAACCTCGCCGGTGCGGTGGTGGGCGGGCTCATGCTGGGCTTGATCGAGTCGATTGGCGCGGGCTATATCGGCGACCTCACGGGCGGTGTGCTGGGCAGCCACTACACCGATATCTTTGCTTTCATTGTGCTCATCATCATCCTCACGCTGCGCCCCTCGGGCCTGCTGGGCGAGCGCGTGGCTGACCGCGCCTAAAGGAGTTCCCGCCATGAAAAACAACAAAATCCAGTGGATTTTGGGCGGCCTGGCGCTGCTCATCCTGCCCCTGATCCTGCAATCGTTTGGCAACGCCTGGGTGCGCATTGCCGACCTGGCGCTGCTCTACGTCATGCTGGCGCTGGGCCTGAACATCGTCGTCGGCTACGCCGGCCTGCTCGACCTCGGCTACGTGGCCTTCTACGCCGTGGGTGCTTATATGTTTGGCCTGCTGGCCTCGCCGCACCTGACGGAGAACTTTGCCTGGTTTGCCGCCAACTTCCCCGACGGCCTGCACATGTCGCTGTGGATGGTGATTCCGGTGGCGCTGGTGCTGGCGGCGTGCACGGGCGTGCTGCTGGGCATTCCGGTGCTCAAGCTGCGCGGCGACTACCTGGCCATCGTCACGCTGGGCTTTGGCGAGATCATCCGCATCTTCATGAACAACCTGGATCAGCCGCTGAACATCACCAACGGCCCCAAGGGCATTGGGCAGATCGATTCGGTGAAGGTGTTTGGCCTCGATCTGGCGCGGCGCCAGGAGTTTTTTGGCTACGACATCCCGTCTGTGACGCTGTACTACTACCTGTTTCTGGCGTTGGTGATTTTCACCGTCATCATTTGCTACCGCCTGCAGGATTCGCGCATTGGCCGCGCCTGGATGGCGATCCGCGAAGATGAAATCGCCGCCAAGGCCATGGGCATCAACACGCGCAACATGAAGCTGCTGGCCTTTGGCATGGGCGCCTCGTTTGGCGGCGTCTCGGGCGCCATGTTCGGTGCCTTCCAGGGTTTTGTCTCGCCCGAATCGTTCAGCCTGATGGAGTCGATCATGATCGTCGCCATGGTGGTGCTCGGCGGCATTGGCCATATTCCGGGCGTGATTTTGGGTGCGGTGCTGCTCTCGGCCCTGCCCGAGGTGCTGCGCTACGTCGCCGGCCCGCTGCAGGAGCTGACGGACGGGCGCCTGGACGCCGCCATCTTGCGCCAGCTGCTCATCGCCCTGGCCATGATCGTCGTCATGCTGCTGCGCCCGCGTGGCCTGTGGCCCGCGCCCGAGCATGGCAAGAGCCTGGAGCACAAGTCCTGATCCCCGCACCGAGAAACAACATGGCAGATACAACCAAAGAAGTGGTGCTCAAGGTCGCGGGCATCTCCAAGCGTTTTGGCGGCCTGCAGGCCCTCTCAGACGTGGGCCTGACGATTCGCCGGGGCCAGGTCTATGGCCTCATTGGCCCCAACGGCGCGGGCAAGACGACGTTCTTCAACGTCATCACCGGCCTGTACACGCCCGACACCGGCACTTTTGAACTCGCAGGCAAGCCCTACGAGCCCACGGCAGTGCACCTGGTGGCCAAGGCCGGCATTGCGCGCACCTTCCAGAACATTCGCCTGTTTGCCGACATGACGGCGCTGGAGAACGTGATGGTCGGGCGCCACATCCGCACCCATTCGGGGCTGCTGGGGGCGGTGTTTCGCACCCCCGGCTTCAAGGCCGAGGAGGCCGCCATTCGCCAGCGCGCGCAGGAGCTGCTGGACTACGTCGGCGTGGGCAAGTACGCCGAGTTCAAGGCCCGCACCCTGTCCTACGGCGACCAGCGCCGCCTGGAGATTGCCCGCGCCCTGGCAACCGATCCGCAGCTCATTGCGCTCGACGAGCCCGCCGCCGGTATGAACGCCACCGAGAAGGTGCAGCTGCGCGAGCTGATCGACCGCATCCGCCGCGACAACCGCACCGTGCTCATCATCGAACACGACGTGAAATTGATGATGGGTCTGTGCGACCGCGTCACGGTGCTGGACTACGGCAAGCAGATTGCCGAAGGCACGCCGGCGGAAATTCAGAAAAACGAAAAAGTGATTGAAGCCTATCTGGGCACAGGGGGGCACTGAGATGGCCGAGACAGCAAACAACAAGCAGCAAGTGCTGCTCAAGGTACGCGGCCTGAAGGTCGGCTACGGCGGCATCCAGGCCGTCAAGGGCGTGGACATGGAGGTGTGCGCGGGCGAGCTGGTATCGCTCATCGGCTCCAACGGCGCGGGCAAGACCACGACCATGAAGGCCGTCACCGGCACCCTGGGCTACAGCGATGGCGACATCGAATACCTGGGGCGCAGCATCAAGGGCCGGGGCGCCTGGGATTTGGTCAAAGAGGGCCTGGTGATGGTGCCCGAGGGGCGCGGCGTGTTCGCGCGCATGACCATCACCGAGAACCTGCAGATGGGCGCCTACACGCGCAACGACAAGGCCGGCATCCTGGCCGACATCGAGAAGATGTTCACCATCTTCCCGCGCCTGCGTGAGCGCAAGGACCAGCTTGCCGGCACCATGAGCGGCGGTGAGCAGCAAATGCTGGCCATGGGCCGCGCCCTCATGAGCCAGCCCAAGGTGCTGCTGCTCGACGAGCCCTCCATGGGCCTGTCGCCCATCATGGTGGACAAGATTTTTGAGGTGGTGCGCGACGTTTACGCCCTGGGCGTGACCATCGTGCTGGTGGAGCAAAACGCCAGCCGCGCGCTGGCGATTGCCGACCGGGGCTACGTCATGGAATCGGGCCTGATCACCATGACCGGGCCAGGGCAGGAGCTGCTCAACGACCCCAAGGTACGCGCAGCCTATCTGGGAGAATGATGCAGAGGCGGGTAGCTATTAAAACAATAGCTGCTCGCGCTTTGCAGTATTGGGCTGGGCGGTGATTTGACTCATAGAATGAGCGCCCATGAGTTTTTTGTCCAGCCTGCCCATTCCCCTGCAAACCGTCATGCTGTTGCTCGCTAGCAACATTTTCATGACCTTTGCCTGGTACGGACATCTACGTAGCCTGAGCGCGGCCCCCTGGTACGTCGCGGCGCTGGTGAGTTGGGGCATTGCCCTGTTTGAATACCTGCTGCAGGTTCCGGCCAATCGCATTGGGTTTTCCCTCTGGAACGTAGGCCAGCTGAAGATCTTGCAAGAGGTGATTACCCTGGCAGTGTTCGTGCCGTTTTCGGTGCTCTACCTCGGTCAGCCGCTCAAGTGGGACTACCTTTGGGCTGGGCTGTGCATGGTGGGGGCGGTGTATTTCATTTTCCGCAGCGCCTGAGGCGCAACCGCCAGCCGGGGGCGCCCGGTTAAACTCGCGCCATCCCCGCAGGGCCCACACGATGCGCTGGCTGCGGGTTGTTCTTTTTCACTCCCCACCCTCTACCCCATCAGGAGCCCTCATGCTGTTTGGCAAATTGTTGCCGCGCGAAGGCAATTTTTTCGAGATGTTCAACCAGCACGCCGAGCGCATTGTGGAGGCGGCGCACGCCTTCTCGCAGCTCGTGGCCAACTACGGGGATGTGCATCTGCGCGAGAAGTACAACCAGGACGTGGACAACGCCGAGCGCGCTGCCGACCGCGTCACGCATGAGGTCAACCGGGTGCTGCACCAGACCTTCATCACCCCCATCGACCGCGAACAGATCCACTCGCTCATCAACACCATGGACGACGTGGCCGACCTGTTCCAGGACAGCGCCGAGGCCATGGCGCTGTACGACATCCGCTCCATGACCGACGAGATCCAACGCCTGACGGATCTGTGCGTCAAGTGTTGCGAGCGCCTGCAGGCAGCGGTCAAGTTGCTGGAGAAAATCGCCGACCCGGCCGTGGCCGAGGCCGCGCTCAAGACCTGCGAGGAGATCGACCGCTTGGAAGGCGATGCCGACCGCGTGCTGCGCAGCGCCATGAGCAAGCTCTTTCGCGAGGAAAACGACGTGCGCGAGCTCATCAAGCTCAAGGCCATCTACGAGCTGCTGGAGACGATCACCGACAAGTGCGAGGACGTGGCCAACCTGATCGAGGGCGTGATCCTCGAAAACTCCTGAGCCTCCGGCCTGTGTAGTTCACCATGGAACCGGTACAAACCGCCCTCTGGGTCGTAGTCGTGTTGGTGGCGTTGGCCATCATTTTCGACTTCATGAACGGCTTTCACGACGCCGCCAACTCGATTGCCACCGTGGTCTCCACGGGCGTGCTGCGGCCGACGCAGGCCGTGGTGTTTGCGGCCTTTTTCAACTTCATCGCCATCTTCGTCTTTCACCTGAGCGTGGCTGCCACCATCGGCAAGGGCATTGCCGACCCGGGGGTGGTCGATACCCACGTGATCTTCGGTGCGCTCGTTGGCGCCATTACCTGGAACGTCATTACCTGGTACTACGGCATTCCCAGCAGCAGCTCGCACGCGCTCATTGGCGGCATCGTCGGCTCCGTCATCGCCAAGAGCGGCGCCGGCGCGCTGGTGGCCAGCGGCATCTTGAAGACCGTGGCCTTTATCTTCATCTCGCCGCTGCTGGGTTTTACCCTGGGCTCGTTGATGATGGTGGCCGTGGCCTGGACGTTTCGCCGGATGCGCCCGAACAAGGTCGATAAGTGGTTCCGCCGTCTGCAGCTGGTATCGGCCGGTGCCTACAGCCTGGGCCATGGCGGCAACGATGCGCAAAAAACCATCGGCATCATCTGGCTGCTGCTGATCGCCACCGGCTATGCATCGGCCAGCGACAGCGCGCCGCCCACCTGGACTATCGTCGCTTGCTACGCCGCCATCGGCATGGGCACCATGTTCGGCGGCTGGCGCATCGTCAAGACCATGGGGCAGAAAATCACCAAGCTCAAACCCGTGGGCGGTTTCTGCGCCGAGACGGGCGGTGCCATGACCTTGTTTTTGGCGACCATGCTGGGCGTGCCGGTTTCCACCACGCACACCATCACCGGCGCCATCGTCGGCGTGGGCTCGACGCAGCGCGCCAGCGCCGTGCGCTGGGGCGTGGCCGGCAACATCGTCTGGGCCTGGATTTTGACCATCCCCGCCAGCGCCTTCGTTGCCGCCATCGCCTACTGGGTGAGCCTGCAGCTGTATTAAGGCTTTGCTATAAAAATAATAGCTGCTAACGCTTATCCAGTAAGCGCTAGCAGCTTTTTTTATGCCTGAAATTACCTGGGTAGACACCCATTGCCACCTGGATGCGGCCGAATTCGATGCCGACCGCAGCGCCGTGCACGCCCAGGCGCGGGCGGCGGGCGTGGCGCGGCTGGTCATTCCGGCGGTGGCGCCGGCGCACTGGCAGCAGGTGCGTGCGCTGGCGCAGCAGCTGGGCGAGGGCTACGCCCTGGGCATCCACCCGCTGTACGTGGCGCAGGCGCAGGAGGCCGACATCGAGCGCCTGGCGGCGCTGCTGGCGCAGTGGCGCAGCGACCCGCTGCTGCTGGCCGTGGGCGAGATCGGGCTGGATTTTTTCGTCCCCGGGCTCGATGCGGCGCGCCAGGAGTGGTTTTACCGCGCCCAGCTGCAGCTCGCGCGCCGCTTTGACCTGCCGGTGCTGCTGCACGTGCGCCGCAGCAGCGACCGCGTCTTGAAGGGCCTGCGGGGCATTGCCGTGCCCGGCGGCATCGCCCACGCCTTCAACGGCAGCTGGCAGCAGGCGCAGGCCTTCCTGGCCCTGGGCTGCAAGCTCGGCTTTGGCGGCGCGGCCACCTATGAGCGCGCCTTGCAGCTGCGCCGCCTGCTGCAGCAGCTGCCCGATGAGGCCATCGTGCTCGAAACCGACGCCCCCGACATGCCCCCGCACTGGCTCTACCGCAGCGCCGCAGAGCGCGCCGCTGGCCTGGTGCAAGGGCGCAACAGCCCGCAGGAGCTGCCGCGCATTGCCGCTGTGCTGGCGCAGCTGCGCGGGCACAGCCTGGCCGACTGGGCTGCGGCCACGCGCGCCAACGCCTGCGCCGCCCTGCCGCGCCTGGCTGCGCTGCTCTAACTACCGACGCCGGGGCTGGGTCACAATCAGGCCCTTTGGGCCCTGGGCCCGCAATGGACAGCTGCCTTGGCCCGATCAAAATCCCCTTCCCTCGAACTGCCCGAAGTCAGCGTCTCCGACGACGGCGAGGTACGCCACCTGCACCTGGGCACGCCCTGGATCCAGGGCTCCATGCGCGTGGACGATCCCTTTGTGATCGAGCTCGAATACGTGCAGCGCATGATGGCCTGGCTGCTGTTCGTCGAACCCACCAGCGTGGCCAAGCGCCAGGCGCTGCAGCTGGGCCTGGGTGCGGGCGCGCTCACCAAGTTCTGCCACAAGAAGCTGCGCATGGGCTGCGCCGCGATCGAGCTCAACCCCCAGGTGCTGGCCGTGTGCCGCGCCTGGTTCAAGCTCCCGCCCGACGGCGCGCGCCTGCGCGTGGTGCTGGCCGATGCAGCGCAGGAGATTCAAAACCCCCAGTGGCAGGGCCGCATCGACGCGCTGCAGGTTGATTTGTACGACCACCAGGCGGCGGCGCCGGTGCTCGACAGCGCTGCGTTTTACGCTGACTGCCGCGCCCTGCTGACCGAAGACGGCTGCCTGACGGTCAACCTCTTTGGCCGCGCCAGCAGCTACGAGCGCAGTATTGCCAGCCTGAGCGAAGCCTTTGGCGCCGAAGCCCTGTGGGCCTTCAAGCCCACGCGCGAGGGCAACACCGTGGTGCTGGCGCAGCGCCAGCCCAGCCGCCCCAAGCGCGCCGAGCTGCAGGCGCGCGCCGAAGCCATAGAGGCGCGCTGGGCGCTGCCAGCGACCAAGTGGCTGCGCGTTTTCAAACCCGTGGCCAAGGAGTGAGCCTTATGCACGACCATCACGCCAAAACCGCGCCCCGGCGCCCCGGCCCGCTCGATTGGCAGCGCATCGTGCGCTGGCTGCAAAGCGACGGCGTCATCAGCGCTGAAGAAGCGCAGCGCACCACCGCGCGCTGCTCGCAGGCCGAGAGCCACCAGCACCCGCTGGTGCGCCTGGGCAACGTCGCCATGGCGCGTGCCGATGGCGCCGGCGCACTCACGCTCGATGCGTTGACCGAATACGTCGCCGGGCGCAGCGGCCTGGCCTTCTTGCGCATCGACCCGCTGAAGGTGGACGTGGGCCGCGTTGCCGACGCCATGAGCGCGCAGTACGCCGAGCGCCACAAGGTGCTGCCGGTGCAGGTCACGCCCAGCGAGGTGGTGGTGGCCACGGCCGAACCCTTTTTGGACGACTGGGTGGCCGAGGTCGAGCGCCAGGCCAAGCGCAGCGTGCGCCGCGTCATGGCCAACCCGCAGGACATTGCGCGCTACACGGCCGAGTTCTTCGCCCTGGCCAAGTCGGTGCGGGCGGCGCAAAAAAGCGGCGGCGGCAACGGCGGCAGCACTTTCGAGCAGCTCGTCGAGCTGGGCAAGAGCAACAAGCAGCTCGACGCCAACGACCAGGGCGTGATCCGCGTCGTCGATTGGCTGTGGCAGTACGCCTTCGACCAGCGCGCCAGCGACATCCACCTCGAACCCCGGCGCGAGCAGGGCGTGATCCGCTTTCGCATCGACGGCGTGCTGCACCCCGTCTATCAGATGCCCATGGGCGTGATGAACGCCATGGTGGCGCGCATCAAGCTGCTCGGGCGCATGGACGTGGTGGAAAAGCGCCGCCCGCTCGACGGCCGCATCAAGACGCGCAACCCGCACGGCCAGGAGGTGGAAATGCGCCTCTCGACCCTGCCCACCGCCTTTGGCGAAAAAATGGTGATGCGTATCTTTGACCCCGACAACGCCGTCAAGGATCTCGATGCACTCGGTTTTGCGCGCCACGACGCCGAGCGCTGGGAGCAGCTGGTGCGGCGCCCGCACGGCATCATCCTCGTCACCGGCCCCACCGGCTCGGGCAAGACGACGACGCTGTACTCGACCTTGAAGCGCATCGCCACCGAGGAAGTCAACGTCAGCACGGTGGAAGACCCGATCGAGATGATCGAGCCGAGCTTCAACCAGACGCAGGTGCAGCCGCAGCTCGACTTCAACTTCACCGAGGGCCTGCGCGCGCTCATGCGCCAGGACCCGGACATCATCATGGTGGGCGAAATCCGCGACCTGCCCACGGCCGAGATGGCGGTGCAGGCCGCGCTCACCGGCCACCTGGTGTTTTCTACCTTGCACACCAACGACGCGCCCAGCGCCGTCAGCCGCCTGATGGAGCTGGGCGTGCCCAACTATCTCATCAACGCCACGCTGCTGGGCATCCTGGCGCAGCGCCTGGTGCGCACCCTGTGCCCGCAGTGCAAGCAAAAAGACGATGCCGCGCACATCGATGAGCTGGCCGCCGCCGTGCGCCCCTGGAAGCTCTCGGGCGGCTGGCAGCCGTACAAGCCTGTGGGCTGCGTCGATTGCCGCATGACCGGCTTTCGTGGCCGCATGGGGCTGTACGAGCTGCTCACCGTGAGCGAGCCGCTGAAGGACAAAATCACGCAAAGCCCGAGCATGGACGCCCTGCGCCGCCAGGCGGTGCAAGACGGTATGCGCCCGCTGCGCCTGGCCGGCGCGCTGCGCGTGGCCGAGGGCCTGACGACGCTCGAAGAAGTCATTGCCGCCACGCCGCCAATCGAGGCTTGACGGTTTTTTTGCTGTTTTTGCAGTTTTTTTGCAAGGCGCTGGCACACCATGAAAATCAAAAACCAGAAAGATTTTTTTGCCGGCCTGCTGTTCGTGGCCCTGGGCCTGGGCTTTGCCTGGGGCGCCTGGGGCTACGGCCTGGGCACGGCGGCGCAAATGGGGCCGGGCTACCTGCCGCTGCGCCTGGGCCTGCTGCTGGCGGCGCTGGGCGCGCTGGTGATGTTCAAGGCCGGCACCATCGAGGTGCAAGGCGGTGGCCGCACCGGCCCCTGGGCCTGGCGTGCGCTGCTGTGTGTGCTGGCCGCGCCGGGCGCTTTTGTGCTGCTGCTGACGGGCCTGCCGCACTGGGGCTTGCCGCCCATGGGGCTGGTGCTGGCGGTGCTGGCGCTGGTGCTCATCGCCAGTCTGGCGCTGCCCGCGCCTGAGCGCCGCTGGGGCCAGGCGCTGGCGCTGGCGGCCCTGCTGGCGCTGGGCAGCGCGCTGCTGAGCGTGTTTTTGCTGCAGCTGCCGCTGGCGCTGTGGCCCGCTTTCATTCGGGGGTGAAGCATGGAATGGCTGGCACATGGGGCCCTGGGCCTGGAGGTGTTGTTCAGCAGCGGCAACGTGCTCGCCGCCGTTGCCGGCTGCCTGCTGGGCCTGGCCGTGGGCGTGCTGCCGGGGCTCGGGCCCATGGCCAGCATTGCCATGCTGCTGCCCGTGACCTACGCGCTGGCGCCACCCACGGCCTTGATTTTTCTCGCCGGTATTTACTACGGCGCGCAGTACGGCGGCGCCGTGCCGGCCATCTTGCGCCAGCTGCCGGGCGAGGCTTCGTCGGCAGTCACGGTGCGTGACGGCTACGCCATGGCCCGCGCCGGCCAGGCCGGCGCGGCGCTGGGGGCGGCGGCGCTGGCCTCGTTTGTCGCCGGCACCGTGGGCACGCTGCTGCTGGCCGCGTTGGCGCCGCTATTGAGCGCGCAGGCGCAGCAGGTGCTGCAGGCGCCCGAGCAGGTGGCGCTGCTGGTGCTGCTTTTGGTGGGGGCGGTGGTGCTGGCTTCGGGCGCGCTGCTCAAGGCGCTGGGCATGGTGCTGGTGGGGCTGCTGCTGGGCCTGGTGGGCATGGACCCGTATTCGGGCCAGCTGCGCTACGACCTGGGCCTGCCCGAGCTCGCCGGCGGCATCAGCTTCATGGCCCTGGCCATGGGGCTGTTTGGTTTGGGCGAAATCATTGCCCACCTGGGGCGCAAGCCGGCAGAGCCGGCGCTGGCCGTGCAGGCGCCGGCGCTGGCGCAGCGTTGGCCAGATGCGCTGCAGCGGCGCCAGCTGCGCCCGGCGCTGCTGCGCGGCACGGTGCTGGGCTCGCTGCTGGGCTGGCTGCCCGGTGGCGGCGCGCTGCTGGCCTCGTTTGCGGCCTACGCCGTCGAGGGTCTGCGCCGCCTGCGCCCGGGCGAGCTGCCGCTGGGCCAGGGCAATATCCGGGGCGTGGCCGCGCCCGAGGCGGCCAACAGTGCCGGCGCCCAGGCGGCCTTCATGCCACTGCTGGCGCTGGGCCTGCCGACCAATGCCGTCATGGCGCTGCTGCTGGGGGCCTTGAGCCTGCACCAGGTGCAGCCGGGGCCGCTGGTGCCCAGCCAGGCGCCGCAGCTGTTCTGGGGTTTGATTCTTTCCATGGGCCTGGGCAACCTGGTGTTGCTGCTGTGCGGCCTGCCGCTGCTGGGGCTGTGGCTGCGGGTGCTGGCGCTGCCGTACCGGCTGCTTTTTCCGGCCCTGGTGCTGCTGTGTGCGCTGGGCATGTACAGCTTGCAGGCGAGCAGTTTTAGCGTTGCCCTGCTGTGCCTGTGCGCGCTGCTCGGTTATGTGTTTCGCCAGCTGGGCATGGAGCCCGGGCCGCTGCTGCTGGGGTTCATCGTGGCGCCGCAGCTCGAAGCCCAGCTGCGCCTGGCGCTGGTGCAGGGGCAGGGCACTTGGTCGGTTTTTTGGACGCGCCCGCTGGCGGCGGGCCTGCTGGTATTGACGGGGCTGCTTTTGTTGTTGGTGCTGCTGCCGGGGTTGCAGCGCCAGCGGGGGCAGACCTTTGTGGACGATTGATGGATTTTTCTTTTTTCTTTCATGGCTTTGACTTCTTTTCCGGCACAGCATCCGCAGCGCGCCCAGCTGCATAACGAGGTTCACGCCCGCCCGCCCGAGGCCCTCACGGCGCCGGTGGCGATCACGCACATCGTCATGTGGGCCGACGCGGCCGAGCGCGAGGCCAGCCGCGCGCACCTGACGCAGCTGCTGCGCGACCAGCACCTGCCGCTGCCGGGGGCCGACAGCACGCACCTGCGCGTCGATCTGGGGCCGTTTCGCCTGCGCTGGGAGCTGCACACCGAGTTCGTCAGTTGGACCTTCATGGCGCCGCTGGCGGCCGACGGTTTTGGCCAGCGCGAGCCCCAAGGGGCGATCGAAGCCGTGCCGCGCGAGTGGCTCGCCGGCCTGCCAGGGCAATGCCTGTGCAGCCTGCACCTGTGGCTGCTGCCGATGCAAAAATTTGGTGACGTGGCCCTGGTACCGCAGGTGCTGCGCGAGGACAGCCTGGTGGCCTGCACCGTGGCCGACGGCCATGGCGAAGTGTTCACCGACTTTGCCCTGCACGCCGACGGCTGCTCGCGCATGGTGCTGCTCGCCGGCGCCATGACGCCGCGCCGCTTGGGCCGCCTGGTGCAGCGCCTGCTGGAGATCGAAACCTACCGCATGGCGGCGCTCCTGGGCCTGCCGGCGGCGCGCGAGGCGGCGACCGTGCTCGCCAGCGCCGAGCGCGAGCTGGCGGCGCTGGCCAACGCCATCCGCAGCGCCGACCGCGACAGCGAGCCCGTGCTGCTCGACCGCCTCACGCGCCTGGCCGGCCAGGTCGAGAGCCAGTACGCAGCCACGCATTCGCGCTTTTCGGCCAGCAGCGCCTACTTTGAGCTGGTCGATACGCGCATCCGCGACATTGCCGAGTCGCGCCTGGCGGGGATGCAGACCATTGGCGAATTCATGGACCGGCGCCTCTCGCCCGCGCGCAGCACCTGCGCCTGGGTGGTGCGGCGCCAAGATGGCCTGTCGCAGCGCGTCTCGCGCATGAGCAACCTGCTGCGCACGCGCGTCGAGATCGAGCAGCAGCAAAGCAGCCAGGCGCTGCTCGCCGCCATGAACCAGCGCCAGGACCTGCAGCTCAAGCTGCAGTCCACGGTCGAGGGGCTGTCGGTGGCGGCCATCACCTACTACATCGTCGGCCTGGTGAGCTACCTGGCCAAGGGGGCGCAAAAAATCGGCTGGCCGCTCTCGCCCGAAAGCACGGCTGCCGTCGCCATTCCGCTGGTGGCGGGCAGCGTCTGGTGGTCGCTGCGCCGGCTGCACCAGCGCATGTTCCGGAATAGGCATTGAATCGGGCTGCAGGGCAATGTGGGTAAGCGCTAGAAGCTATCAAAAATATAGTAAATAGATGCTTCAAAGCAACGCCCGGCCCGCAAGCACCGCCCGGGTACGGGCACAATGGCCGGCGTTACGTACAAAGCCTTACGTAAAACCACAAGGAATACAAGGAAAGGGGCCATGCACGCCTTGCTGTCATCTCTGCGGCGCCGTTGGTTGACGGCGTTGTGCGCTCTGGGGCTCGCCAGCGCCTCTGCGGCCCTGGCCTTGACGCCGCCCGCATCTGCACCCGCACACGCGCCTGCTGCTGCCGTACCTGCGCCGTACAAACTGCGCATCGTCGGCGGCCTGGCGGGTGTGACGCAGTATCTGCAGCACGAGGAGCCTTTCTGGACGCAGCAGCTGCAGCAGCTCAGTGCTGGTCGCTACAGCGCCGACATCGTGCCCTTTGACCGCGCCGGCGTGCCTGGCTCGGAGATGCTGCGCATGATGCAGCTTGGCGTGCTGCCCTTTGGCACGGTGCTGATGAGCGCGCTCTCCGGCCAGTACCCGCAGTACACCGCTGCCGACCTGCCGGGCATGGCTGCCGACATTGCGCAACTGCGCGCCAGCGTCGCGGCGCTGCGCCCCTTTCTGGAAAAAGACCTGCGCCAGCGCCACGGTGTGGAGCTGCTCGCCATCTACGCCTACCCGGCGCAGGTGCTGTTTTGCAAAAAACCCATCGCCCGCCTGGCCGATCTGGCGGGGCGGCGCGTGCGCGTGTCCTCGGGTGGCCAGGCCGACTACGTCAGCGCCCTGGGCGCCTTGCCGGTCAATACCGCTTTTGCCCAGTTGGCGCACAGCCTGGAGTCGGGCGATACCGAATGCGCCATCACCGGCACCCTCTCGGGCCACAGCCTGGGGCTGTACCGCGTGACGCAATACCTCTACACCCTGCCCATCACCTGGGGCCTGGGGGTGTTTGCCGCCAACCAAACGGCCTGGGCGGCGCTGCCGGCAGACCTGCGTGCCCTGCTGCTGCGCGAGCTGCCGCAGCTCGAAGCGCGTATCTGGGATGCGGCCGAGCGCGATACCGCCGAAGGCATCGCCTGCAACAGCGGCGCTGCCAGCTGCGCCTTGAGCCGCAAAGGCCGCATGGTGGTGGTCAACCCCTCGGCCCAGGACCAGATCAAGAGCCGCGAGATTTTCAGCAGCGTCGTGTTGCCGCGCTGGCAACAGCGCTGCACGGTCGATTGCGCCGCCATCTGGAACCAGACCGTGGGGCCGGTGCAGCAAATCCAGCTGCCGCCGCTGCGCTAGACCCGGCCATGCCCTTGCCTGCCCGCACCACAACCCGGATCCGGCTGGCTGTGGCCGTGGTGGTGCTGGGGTTCTGGCTTGTGCTGCTGGTGGGCTCGGGCCTGTTGGTGCAGCGCATCCGCCAGAACGACTACGCCGAGAGCGAGGCCCAGGTCACGCGCTTCGTCGCCGGTGCGCTGACGGCGGTCAACCGCGTGCTGCTGGGCGTGGACGTGCTGCTCGCGAGCTGCGACGAGCTGCTCGACCTGGCCCAGCCCCGGGGCCGCTGGCAGGATGGCGCCAGTGCCAGCGCATTGCTGCGCAGCAGCGTGCGCTACAACCTGCTGCTGCGCCATGTGGCGGTGCTCGATGGGGCGGGGCGGGTGCTGGCCTCTTCGGCACCGGCGGGCCAGCAGCTGGCGCTGGCGTTGCCGCCCGATTTTGCGCAGCAGGCGCTGGCGCAGCCCGTGCCCGGCATGTGGCTCAGCCGCGCACACATCAACCCCGATACCTCTGAGCGGATGCTCTACGTTGCCCGCCCGGTGCTGCGCGCCAATGGCAGCCGCTGGCTGGTGGTGGCGCAGATTCCACTGGCCATGCTCGAACCAGTGCTGATGCAGAGCGTGGACATCGAGGGCCTGGAGGTCACGCTCGAAGAGCCGCAGGGCGGCGTGCTGCTGGCCGTCTCGCCAGTGCAGCACGCCGCACCTGCGGGCCAGCCCCTGGCGATGGGTGTGCACTGGCAGCAGCGGGCACGCCTGTCGCAGAAGCCGGCCCTGGTGGTGGCCCAGCCCAGCCTGTATCCGCAGCTGTGGATCTCGGCGAGCCTGCCCGAGGTCGATGCTCTGGACAGCTCCCGGGGCGAGCGCCAGGTGCTGCTGGGCGTGGCGCTGCTGCTGGGTGTGCTGGTGCTGCTCGCCGGCCTGGGGGTGCAGCGCTACGTGCTGCGCCTGTACAGCGCGCGCAGCGCCATGACGCGCGCCAAGGAGATGCTCGACCAGGCCCTGGGGGCCATGGTCAGCGGTTTTTTGCTCATCGACGGCAAGCTGCTGGTGCGGCAGTGGAACCGGCGCTTTGAAGAAATGTTTCCCTGGCTGCGCGGCGTCATCCGCGTCGGCCAGCCTTGCGCCGAGCTGCTCGAAGCCGTGGTGCACCAGCACCTGGCGGGCGCCAGTGCGGCCGAGCGCCAGCAATGGGTGCAGTGGCGCTTGCAGCGCATGGTGCGGGCGCAGGGGCTGGCGTTCGAGCAGCTTTTGGCCTCGGGGCAGTGTATCGAGGTGACCGAAAGGCCCACGCCCGAGGGCGGCTGCGTCATCACCTACCACGACGTCACGGCACTGCGCCGCGCCAACGCCGAGATCGAATCCCTGGCCTTCTACGACCCACTCACCAGCCTGCCCAACCGGCGCCTGCTGCTTGACCGTCTGGGGCAAGCCATCTTGCAGGCGCAGCGCTCGGGCCAGCGCGGGGCGCTGCTGTTCTTGGATCTGGACCATTTCAAGATGCTCAACGACACGCGCGGGCACGAAGTGGGCGACCAGCTGCTGCAGCAGGTGGCGCAGCGCCTGAAAGAGACCGTGCGCAGCTGCGACACCGTGGCGCGGCTGGGGGGCGATGAGTTCGTCGTCATGCTCGGTGAGCTGGCCGACGATGCCGTGCAGTCCGCCGCCCAGGCGCGCCAGGTGGGCGAAAAACTGCTGCAGCAGCTGGCCCAGCCCTACATGCTCTCGGGCCAGCCGCACCGCAGCAGCTGCAGCATGGGGGCGACGGTGTTTGGCAGCGAGCCGTTGACGGCGGCCGAGCTGCTCAAGCGCGCTGACATCGCCATGTACCAGAGCAAGGCGCAGCGCAGCCACACGCTGGCTTTTTTCGATCCGCAGATGCAAGAGGCGCTCAACCGCCGCGCCAGCCTGGAGGCCGATCTGCAGGCCGCGCTGCACAGCCCCGGGCAGCTGAGCCTGCACTACCAGCCGCAGTACCGCTGGGGCGGGCAGATGGTGGGGGCCGAGGCGCTGCTGCGCTGGCAGCACCCCGAGCGCGGCAGCGTCGCGCCGGGGGAATTCATCACCGTGGCTGAAGACTCGGGCCTGATCGTGCCCCTGGGCACCTGGGTGCTGCAGCAGGCCTGCGTGCAGCTGGCGGCCTGGCAGGGTGGTGCGCTGCGCGGCTTGCCGTTGTCGGTCAACGTCAGCGCCCGGCAGTTTCGCCAGGCAGATTTTGTCGAACAGGTGCTGCAGGCGCTGCGCGCGAGCGCGGCGCCGGGGCATCTGCTCAAGCTCGAATTGACGGAGTCGCTGGTGCTCGAAGACGTGCAGGATTCGATCGCCAAAATGCACGCCCTGCGCACCAAGGGCGTGCGTTTTTCCATGGACGACTTTGGCACCGGCCATTCCTCGCTCGCCTACCTGACGCGGCTGCCGCTCGATCAGCTCAAGATCGACCAGTCCTTTGTGCGCCAGCTCGGGCTGCAGCACAGCGACGACGTGATCGTGCAAACCATCATCGCCATGGCGTGCACGCTGGCGCTGGAGGTGATTGCCGAGGGCGTGGAAACCCCCGCCCAGCGCGATGCCCTGGCCGGCTACGGCTGCAGCCTGTACCAGGGCTATTTGTTTTCCCGGCCGCTGCCGTTGGTGCAGCTGCTGGCGCTGGCCGCATCGGCTTCAGGCGCGGCGCGAGCTGATGACGATGCCGCCAACGATGAGCAAGAACGCCAGCCCATGGTAGGCCTGGGGCCGCTCGCCCAGGAAGGCGGCTGAGAGCAGGGCGGCAAACAGCGGTGTGAGGTTGATGAAGAAGCCGCCCAGCACCGGCCCTGCGCGCTGCACGCCCACGCCCCAGAAGCGGTAGGCCAGCACCGCCGGCCCGATGGCGATGAACAGCAGTCCCGCCAGCAGCGGCGCGCTGGGCGTGAGGTACACCTGGCCCAGCCCCGCCTCGACACCGGCAAACGCGCCCGACCAGCCCAGGCCGAAAACGATTTGCGCCAGCAAAAACGCCGACCAGTCGCTGCGGATGTGCTGCGGCTCTTGCGTGCGCACCAGCAGCCAGCTATAGAACGACCAGGAGATGGTGGCCAGCACCATGTACAAATCGCCCGGCACCAGGTGCAGCGCCAGCAGCTGCTCCCAGCTGCCCCGGCTGAGCACGGTCAGCACGCCGACGATGGACAGCAGCGCACCGGCCACCTGCTGGCGCGAGGCTGGCACGCCAAAAAAGAGCGCGCCCACCAGCAGCATCCACACCGGCATTCCGGAGCCCACCAGGGTCACGTTCAGCGGCGTGGACGTTTGCAGCGCCAGGTACTGCAGCGCGTTGTAGTTGCCAATGCCCAGCAGCCCCAGCCAGGCGTAGCGGCGCCAGTGTGGCCACAGGCCGCTGCCCGGGCGCAGCACCTGCCAGGCCAGTGGCAGCAGCAGCACGGCGGCAATCAGCCAGCGCAAAAAATTCAGGGTGATGGGCGCCACCAGCGGCGCCAGGGCACGGCCCACCACGGCGTTGCCGGCCCAGAGCAGGGGCGCGGCGGCGAGCATGAGGAGGGTGGAGGGGGAAAGCTGTGAACGCATAGGGTTTGCGACTGTACCCGTTGCCGTGGCACGATGTGCGCTGCGCAAATTTTTCACAGGAGGATGGCCATGGGCCTTGCCGTTCATATCCGCCAGCATGGCGGCCCCGAAGTGCTGGAGCTGGTCAACGCCGCCGTGGGCAGCCCCGGCCCGGGCGAGGTGCACATCCGCCACCACGCCATTGGCCTGAACTTCATCGACTGCTACCACCGCAGCGGCCTGTACCCCCTGCAGCTGCCCGCCGGCATCGGCATGGAGGGCGCGGGTGTGGTGCTGGCGCTGGGCGCGGGCGTGGAGCACCTGCAGGTGGGCGAGCGTGTGGCCTACGCCAGCACGCCGCCGGGCAGCTACTGCGAGGAGCGCATCATGCCGGCGCGCTGCGTCTGCCGCCTGCCCGATGACATCAGCTTTGAAACGGGCGCGGCCATGATGCTCAAGGGCCTGACGGCGCAGTACCTGCTGCTCAAGACGCGCCCGGTGGAGGGGCTGCAGGCGGGCGACGCGGTGCTGTTCCATGCCGCTGCCGGGGGCGTGGGCCTGATCGCCTGCCAGTGGGCGCGCGCGCTGGGCCTGCAGCTGATTGCCACGGCCGGCAGCGACGAAAAATGCCAGCTCGCCCTGGCGCACGGCGCCGCCCACGCCATCAACTACCGGCGCGAGGATTTTGTCGCCCGCGTGCGCGAGATCACCGCCGGTCAGGGGGTCAAGGTGGTGTACGACTCGGTGGGCAAGGACACCTGGGAAAAATCGCTCGACTGCCTGCGCCCCTTTGGCCTCATGGCCAGCTTTGGCAACGCCTCGGGCCCGGTGCCGCCGTTTGCGCCCGCGCTCCTGGGGGCACGCGGCTCGCTCTACGTCACGCGCCAGACGCTGTTCACCCACATCGCCACGCGCGAAGCCACCCAGGCCATGGCCGATGCGCTGTTTGCCGTGGTGCAAAGCGGGGCGGTGCAGATTCGCATCGACCAGCGCTACCCGCTGGGTGAGGTGCAGCAGGCACACCGCGACCTGGAGGCGCGGCGCACTACGGGGTGCTCGGTATTGATGCTGTAATTGGCCACTAGCTCTTGCTGGTCAAGCGCTAGTAGCTATCAAAATCATAGCTTTTCGTGGCCGGGCGGCTCGGGCGGGTTGTCGCTGCGCAGGCGGCTGGGGGCCAGGGCGCCGGTGTTTTCCAAAATGGGGTAGGCCATGGAGCACAGCAGCGAGTTGATGCGCTTGAGCTCGCTGAGCAGGTCGATGTGCAGCGAGCTGGTTTCTATGCTCTGCATGGTGCGCTCGGACAGGCGCGCCAGGTGCGCGGCGGCGTAGCTGCGTTCGAGGTCGCGAAAGCGCACCTTCTCTTCGAGCAGGCGGTGCGCGTCGCGCAGGTCGCCGTTGAGGAACACGCTCATCGCCAGGCGCAGGTTGTCCAGCAGGCGCGCGTGCAGCTCGGTGATCTCCTGCAGACCGGCTTCGGAGAATTGGAAGCCGCGCTTGATTTTCTTGTCCTCGATGTCGATCAGCACGCGCTCGATGATGTCACCGATCTGCTCCATGTTGATGGTGAAGCTGATGATGTCGGTCCAGCGCCGGCCCTCGCGCTCGTCGAGCTCGGCGCGCGAGATTTTCGTCAGGTAGTACTTGATGGCCGAGTACAGCTCATCGACCGTGTCGTCGAGCTGGCGCAGCTCGGCCGAGCGCTTCAAATCGTCGCTGCGGATGACCTCGAACATGCCGATCAACATGGTTTCGACCAGATCGGCCTGGTGCAGCGCCTCGCGCGCGGCGCAGGAGATGGCCAGCGACGGCGTGGCCAGCGCCGAGGGGTCGAGGTGGTGCGGGCGCAGCGGGTTCTTGCTCGCCGGGTCGGGCGGCGGCATCAGGCGCGCCACCAGTTGCGCCACCGCCTGCGTCAGGCCGATGAAGCCGACGCTGATGATGACGTTGTACGCCAGGTGAAACAGCACCACGCCGTGCGCGTCGGCGGGCATGTGCGGCTGCACGTGCTGCAGCCACAGGCCAATCGCCGGCGCCATGAGCAGCACGCCCATGATCTTGAACACCATGTTGCCAACGGTGACCTGCTGCACTTCCACCGAGGACTTGGCCATGGTCAAAATGGCCGCCAGGCCGTTGCCCAGGTTGGCGCCCAGCACCATGGCCAGCGCCATGGGCACGGGCACGATGTGCGAGTCGGCCATGGCGGCAATCAAGAGCACCACCGCCAGGCTGGAGTACGAGATGATGGCGAGCACAGCGCCGATCAAGATTTCGGCCAGCAGGTCGCTGCCCATGGACTGCAGCAGCGCCTGCGTCACGGGCGAGGCCATCATGGGGTCGGTGGCCTGGGTGATGCGTTCGAGCGCCAGCAGCATCAGCCCCAGGCCGATGCAGACCCGGCCCACGCGCCCGGCGGTCGTCTCTTGTCGTGCCAGGAACAGCACCACGCCGACGAAGATGAACAGTGGCGAGAGCCAGGACAGGTCGGTGGAGAACAGCACGGCCATCAGCGCCGTGCCGATGTCGGCGCCGCGCATCACCGCCAGCGCCGCCGGCAGGCTGATGAGGCCCTGGCCGACGAAGGAGGCCGTCATGAGCGAGGTTGCGGTGCTCGACTGCACCAGCGCCGTGACGCCGATGCCCGAGAGCGCTGCCGTGAAGCGGTTGCCCATGCTGCGCGCGAGCAGGCTGCGCAGGTTGGCGCCAAACACCCGCAGCACGCCGGTGCGCACCAAGTGGGTGCCCCAGACCAGCAGGGCAATGGCGGCGAGCAGGTTCAGTAGGTGCTTCATGGCGGCGGCGTTGTCTCCTGGGCACGCGCCAACAGCCGGGCGGTGCGTGGTATCGAACCTTGCAGTCTACTGCCGTGCGCCGTTGCTGGTGCCCGGGTGCGCAATGGCGCAGCCCGGCGGGGGGTCAAGCCTGCGGGCGGCGCGCGCGCAGCAGCTCGTCGAGGATCAGGCCGATGGCGCCGATGGTGATGGCGCAGTCGGCTAGGTTGAAGGCTGGAAAATGCCCGCCGTGGAACAGGCCCGCCAGAAAGGCCCAGTGGAAGTCCAGAAAATCCACCACATAGCCGTGCTGCAGCCGATCGACGACGTTGCCAATGGCGCCGCCGAGGATGCTCGAGAGCGCAAAGGCAAACAGCTTCTCCCCCGGGTGCTGGCACAGCTGCCAGACGATGAACAGCGCCGCTGCCAGGCCAAAGGCGATGAAGCCCCAGCGCTGCCAGCCGCCGGCGTCGGCCAAAAAGGAAAACGCCGCGCCGCTGTTGTGCGCGCGCACGAGGTTGAAAAAACCCGTCACCGGCGTCGCCTCGCCGAGCTGGTAGGCGCCCAGGATCAGCGCCTTGCTCAGTTGGTCGGCCACGAACAGCAGCAGCGCCCAGGTCAGCCAGGGCCAGAGGCTGGCGGCTTTGTGCGGGTTGGCGCAGCGCATCAGGCGTGGGTGCGGGACTCGCCCGCACCGTGCAGGTTGCTGTCGCAGCGGCCGCACAGCGTGGGGTGCTGCGCGTTGCTGCCAACGTCGGCGCGGTAATGCCAGCAGCGTTCGCATTTGGCATCAGAAATGGCGCTAACGCTTATCTGGAGAGCGTCACCAGCTATCAAATCAATAGCAGAAACGATGAATGGGAACTTCAAATCATCGCCCAGGCTGGCGAGCAGCGCGTAGTCCTCGGGGGCGGCGGTGAGCTGCAAGCGCGCCTGCAGCGAACTGCCGACGCCGCCTTGCGTGCGCAGCTGCTCGATCTCCTTGTTTGCCAGATCGCGGATGGCGCGAATGCGCGCCCACTTGGCCAGCAGCGCCTCGTCGCCGGCGGGCAGGGTTTGGTAGGTTTCCAGGAAGATGGAGGGGCTGTGGCCAAACAGCTTCCAGGCTTCTTCGGCGGTGAAGGACAGGAAGGGTGCCATCCAGCGCAGCATGGCGTGCGTGATCTGGTGCAGCGCAGTTTGCGCGCTGCGCCGTGCCAGGCTCTTGGCGCCGGTGGTGTAGAGGCGGTCCTTGAGCGCGTCGAGGTAGAAGCCGCCCAGGTCTTCCGAGCAAAACAGCTGCAGCTTGGTGACCACGGGGTGGAATTCGTACGCTTTGTAGTGCCCCAGCAGCTCGGCCTGGAACTCGGCGGCGCGCGCCAGCGCCCAGCGGTCGATCTCCAGCAGGTCGCCCTCGGCCACGGCGTCCTGCGCGGGGTCGAAGTCGCTGACGTTGGCGAGCAAAAAGCGCAGCGTGTTGCGGATGCGGCGGTAGGCATCGACCACGCGGGCGAGGATCTTGTCGTCAATCGCCAGGTCGCCCGAGTAGTCGGTGGACGCGCACCACAGGCGGATGATCTCGGCGCCCATCTTGGAGCTGACCTCTTGCGGCGAGACAGTGTTGCCCAGCGACTTGCTCATCTTCTTGCCCTGGCCATCGACCGTGAAGCCGTGCGTGAGCAGGCCCCGGTAGGGCGCGCGGCCAAAGATGGCGCTGGCGAGCAAGAGTGATGAATGAAACCAGCCCCGGTGCTGGTCGTGGCCCTCCAGGTACAGGTCGGCCTCGGGGCCCTCGTCGTGGTGCATACCGGCGTGCGTGCCGCGCAGCACGTGCCAGAAGGTGGAGCCGGAGTCGAACCACACTTCGAGGATGTCGGTGCTCTTGGTGTAGTGCGCGGCGTCTTGCGCCCCCAAAATTTCTTCCGCCGTGGCGCGGCTCCAGGCTTCGATGCCGCCTTGCTCGACGATGGCCGCCGCCTGGTCGATGATCTCCAGGGTGCGCGGGTGCAGTGCGCCCGTGTCCTGGTGCAGGAAGAAGGGCAGGGGCACGCCCCAGCTGCGCTGGCGCGAGATGCACCAGTCGGGCCGGCCCGCAATCATGTCGCGCAGGCGGGCCTTGCCGTTCTCGGGGTAAAAATTGGTTTTTTCGATGGCTGCGAGCGCAATCTGGCGCAGGGTTTGCGCCGGTTTTTGCGCCGGGTCGGTGAACACGCCCTCGCCCTCGTCCATGCGCACGAACCACTGTGCGGCGGCGCGGTAGATGACGGGCGACTTGTGGCGCCAGCAATGCGGGTAGCTGTGCGTGATGGTGACCGAGTCGAGCAGGCGGCCAGCCACTTTGAGCGCGTCGATGATGACCGGCACGGCCTTCCAGATGTGCTGGCCGCCAAACAGGCCCAGCTCGGGCGCGTAGGCACCGTTGCCCTGCACGGGGTTGAGGATGTCTTGCAGCGCCATGCCGTTGGCGCGGCAGCTGTTGAAGTCGTCCACGCCGTAGGCGGGCGCGCTGTGCACGATGCCGGTGCCGTCGTCGGCCGTGGCGTAGTCGGCCAGGTACACGGGCGAGAGGCGGTCAAACGCCTTGTCCACATGCGCCAGCGGGTGGCGGAAGCCCAGGTGGTCGAGCTTCTCGCCCAGGGCCGTGGCCAGCACCTGGCCTTGCAGCTGCCAGCGCTCCAGGCATTTTTCGACCAGCGCGCTGGCGACGATGAGCAGGCCGCGCTCGGTATCGACCAGGCTGTATTCGAGCTGCGGGTTGACGTTGAGCGCCTGGTTGGCCGGAATCGTCCAGGCGGTGGTCGTCCAGATGACGATGAAGGCGGGCTTGGCCAACTGCGGCAGGCCAAAGGCGGCGGCCAGGCGCGCCGGCTCGGCAGCGGGGAACATCACGTCCAGCGTCTGGCTCTTTTTGTCCTGGTATTCGATCTCGAATTCGGCCAGCGAGCTGGCGCAGTCAAAGCACCAGTACACAGGCTTGAGGCCCCGGTAGACGAAGCCGCGCTCCATGACTTTTTTCAGCGCCCGCAGCTGCCCGGCCTCGCTGGCGAAGTTCATGGTCTTGTAGGGGTTGTCCCACTCGCCGAGCACGCCCAGGCGCTGGAAATCGAGCAGCTGCTGCGCGATCTGCTCGGTGGCAAAGGAGCGGCCCTTGGCCTGCATCTCGTCGCGCGGCAGGTTGCGCCCGTGCAGCTTCTCGATGGCGTTTTCGATCGGCAGGCCGTGGCAGTCCCAGCCGGGGGTGTAGAGGGCGTCAAAGCCTTCGAGCTGGCGGCTCTTGACGATCATGTCCTTCAAAATTTTGTTCACCGCGTGGCCGATGTGGATCTGGCCGTTGGCGTACGGCGGGCCGTCGTGCAGGATGAATTTGGGTGCACCCCGGCGCGCGTCGCGCAGCTTTTGGTACACGCCTTGCTCGTTCCACTCCTTGACCCAGCCCGGTTCGCGCTTGGGCAGGTCGCCGCGCATGGGAAACGGCGTGTCGGGCATGTTCAGCGTGGCGCGGTAGGCGGACGCTTCGGCAGGTTTGCTGGGCTTGGCGGGTTGGTTTTCGGACATGGGGGGAAACCTTCAAAACAAGGGCGCTCCCGGCAGGGGCGCCAGGAGCGGGCAAGACGGGCGGACGCACAGGGACAGGGGCGGGGCGCGGGCGGCCCCGTCAAATTCGGTCGCGCGTGGTCTGGCGGTGGGTTTCGGCGTGGCCGGCAAAGTACGCCCGGGCGTCTTCGCAGTCGCGGGCGATGCCTTGGGTGAGGGCCGCGAGGCTGTCGTATTTCAGCTCGTCGTGCAGTTTGTGCAGCAGTTCCACGCGGATGATTTTACCGTAGCCCCCCTCGGCGCCGAGGTGCGCGGGCCAGTCCAGGCAGTGCGTCTCCAGCAGCACGCGCCCGCCATTGACGTCGTTCGGGTCGAGCGAGGGTCGCACCCCGAGGTTGGCCACGCCCTGCAGCGGCGTATCGCTCAGGCCATGCACCCGCACGGCAAAAATGCCGCTGGCGGCAGGCTTCCAGTGGGCAAAGCGCAGGTTCAGGGTGCGAAAGCCGTCGCCGGCGCCGGCACGCGACTCGGCCAGCTGGCGCCCGAGCTTGCGCCCGTGCAGCACGTGGCCGCTGATGCTGTAGGGCCGGCCCAAGAGGCGCGCGGCAGCCTGCATGTCGCCGCTGGCCAGGGCGCTGCGCACCTCGGTGCTGGAGACGCGCGTGCCGTGCACCTCGTAACTGTTCATGCGCGCAACATCAACGCCGCGTGCCTGGCCGCAGGCGTCGAGCAGGGCGTAGTCGCCCGCGCGCTGGGCGCCAAAGCGGAAGTCGTCACCGACGAGTACGTAGCGCGCGCCCAGGCTGCGCTGCACCACCTGGTCGATGAAGTCCTGCGCCGACAGCGCGGCGAACGCGGCGTTGAAGGGCTGCACCACGACCTGTTCCACGCCGCAGTCCTGCAGCTGCGAGAGTTTGTCGCGCAGCGTGCCAATGCGCGCCGGCGCCAGCGCGGGCTTGCGCAAGGCGGCGGCAAAGTAGTCGCGCGGGTGCGGCTCGAAGGTCAGCACGCAGCTGGGCACGCCGCGCAGGTGCGCCTCGTGCGCGAGCAGCGCCAGCATGGCGCGGTGGCCCCGGTGCACGCCGTCAAAGTTGCCAATGGTCAGCGCGCAGGCGCTGGCCAAACCCGGCCGATGAAAGCCACGGAAGATTTTCATGCTTTTATTTTGATAGCGGCTGGCGCAAGCCTGGCAAGCGCGGGAGCCCTGTTTCAATAGGAGACGGAGTATATTGCGCCCGGCAGCCTCGCGGCGGCAGGCATCGCTCGGCGGCGGCGGGAAACCGGCCTGGGTTTGTGGTTGAATTGAGGGTTTTCCCTGGGGTTTGTCCATGATCGTCCGCGAGCGCCCGTCGGGGCTGCGTTTGTTTTTGTTGCTGCGCGGTTCGATCTTGCAGCGCATTCGCCTGATGCTGCTGGTCAACACTTTGCTGGCGCTGGCTGTGACCTTGGTGCATGGTCATTTGTTCACGCTCAAGGTCACGCTGACGCCGGTGCCGTTCACGCTGATTGGCCTGCCGCTGGCGATTTTTCTCGGGTTTCGCAACACCGCCGCTTACGACCGCTATTGGGAGGCGCGCAAGCTCTGGGGTGAGATCACCCTGCGCCTGCGAACCTTGTCGCGCCAATGCCAATCGCTGCTGGCGCTGCCCGCGCTGCAGAGCCCCCGCTCCGACGATGTGCGCGTGCGCATGGTGCACCGGGGTATTGCTTTTGCGCACGCCCTGCGCTTGCAGCTGCGCGGGCAGAGCGATGCGCCGCTGCTGCAACACTGGCTGGGGACAAAGGAGTGGGCACAGCTGCAGCGCCAGCGCGCCGCACTGCCCGACGCCTTGCTGCTGGTCATGGGCCGCGACTTGGGGGCCGAGTTGCGCGCGGGCCGCATCGAGCCCTGCCTGGCCGCAGCGGTGGATGCCACGCTGTCGGCGCTTACAGCGGCAGCGGCCGCGTGCGAGCGCATCAAAAATACGCCGGTGCCGTTCTCGTACACCCTGCTGCTGCACCGCACGGCCTATCTGTACTGCTTCTTGCTGCCCTTCGGGTTGGTCGATACCGTGGGCTTTATGACGCCCTTCGTCGTGGCCATCGTCGCCTACACCTTCTTCGGTCTGGATGCAGTGGGCGACGAACTGGAGGAGCCCTTCGGCCTGGAGAGCAACGATCTGCCGCTCGACACCCTGTGCCGGGGCATCGAGATCAGCCTGCTGGCCTCGCTCGGCGAGACCGAGCTGCCGGCGCCGCTGGCGCCGGTGGACTTTCAGCTGACGTGATCAGGCGGCCTTGTAGGCCGTGATGACGAAGCCTTGGACGGGCTCCCGGTTCTCGTAACGCAACACGGTGTCTTCCACATCTACGCGCACAAAGCCTGCCGCTCGGCACAGTGCTTCGATGTGGCTGCGTTGGTGTGCGTAGCGGCCGGTGCTGGGCAGCGTGAGCGTGGCACCATTTTCCGGTGCACTTTCACACGAAAAAATCATGTGTCCACCCGGTAGCAGGATGCGGTGCGCATTCGGGATGATTTCGTCGAGTGCTCCAGCATAGGGAAAAACGTCAAGTGCTGTGATGACGTGGTACAGCGCGTCGGGAGTTTCGTGCAGCGCGTCGTGCAGATTGACGGTGTGAAAGCGGTCGTAAACGTTGTGGCGGGTCGCTTGCTCGACCATTTTGCGCGAAGTATCAACGCCGATGAGGAAACCTTCGATACGCCCCAGGCAGACGCCAAGCAGGCCGGTGCCGCAGCCCAGATCCAGCACGTTGAAGGGCTTGCCGGCGTGCAGATTCTTGATTTGCGTTGCCACTTGTTTGGGCAGTTGGTAGCCCAAGCCGCGCACCATGTGGAGGTCGTAAATTTCAGCCATGTTGTCGAACAGGGATTGGTTCAGAGCCACGGGCTGCTGCGTGGGGACTTGACCGTGGGCCAGGGCGTTGTAGTACGCGTAGACCGAATCGCCAGGGGCTTGGGCCAGTAGTTCCGTAGTGTCTGCAATGGCCCTGGCGGGTGTTTGCGCTGCGAGCAGGGTTTGCACGCGGCCCAGGCGCGCTTGGGCATCGGCAGGGTTTTGTTCGATCAATGCGCCCCAGATGTCAAGTGCTTCGGCGTGTGCACCTTCGGTGCTCAGGTCGCGTGCGAGCAAATGGCGCAGCTGTACGTCGCCTGGCACCAGCTCCAAGCCCCGGCGCAAATGGCGAATCGCCATCTCGTTGTGGCTGGCGCGGTGGGCAATGTCAACCACACCGGCCAGCACCTGCAGGTTGCGTGGCTCGATCGTGGCTACTTTTTCAGCCGTTTCGGTCGCTTCTTTGAACTGGTTTTGCCGCGCCAGCAGCAGTGCGAGCTCCAGCAGACCAGGCCCCCAGTTTGGCGCCATAGCGACGCATTTGCGCAGCGCATCAAAGGCTCCTTGGATGTTGCCCGATTTTTCTGCCATCCAGCTGGCAACCATGAAGGTGCGTGCATCGTTGGGCGATTTCTTTTGGGCTCGATTGAGTGTTTGTGCTGCCTGCTGGAGATCACCTTGGGCGATTTGTGCACGGGCCGTGTCAAGATATTGGCGGATGGGATCGGCGATGCTCATGGCTTGATGTGAAATATAAAAAAGGAGGCGAGAATTTTTCGTGAACCTGCCATTATCGAAGATGTGATGGTGTTGGCGGTACGTGGGATCGGTAACGTAACCTCCGGCCCGTGTGATCAGGCGCCGCCAGGGATAATCCCCCACCTTATGAAAAACATCGTCATCTTGATCTCGGGCGGCGGCTCGAACATGGCTGCCATCGTGCGTGCGGCGCAGCAGCAGGACTGGGCGCGCAGCCTGGGGGCGCAGGTGGCCGCCGTGGTCAGCAACAAGGCCGAGGCCAAGGGCTTGGACTTTGCCCGCGCCCAGGGCATTGCCACCGAGGTGCTCAACCACAAAGACTTTGCCAGCCGCGAAGATTTTGACGCGGCGCTGGCGCAGGTGATCGACCGCTACCAGCCGGCGCTGGTGGTGCTGGCGGGCTTCATGCGCATCCTCACACCGGGTTTTGTGGCGCACTACGCTGGACGCATCATCAACATCCACCCTTCGCTGCTGCCGGCCTTCACCGGCCTGCACACGCACCAGCGCGCGATTGATGCCGGCTGCAAATTTGCCGGTGCCACCGTGCACCAGGTGACGGCTGAGCTGGATGTGGGCCCCATCCTGGAGCAGGCCGTGGTGCCGGTGCTGCCCGGCGACACGGCCGACACCCTGGCCGCGCGGGTGCTGACGCAAGAGCACGTGATCTACCCGCGCGCGGTGGCGGCTTTGTTGCGGGGCTGAGGGGCGCATCCAGCAGGGGCCGGTACCGGGTATCCGGGCGCCGTGGGAGGGTGGCGGGTAAATGGGACAATCGCCCCCATGCATCCCAAAGCCCTTTTAGACGCCTGCGCTGAACTCGTCAGGCTGACCCTTTCTTTTGAACACCCGGCCGACGCCGTGGTGTCGCGTTTTTTCCGTGACCATCGCAACCTGGGGCAGCGCGAGCGCGCCACCCTGGCCGAGACCACGTACGCCGTGCTGCGCCAGAAAATCCTGTTCGAGCAGCTCGCGCGCTCAGGATCGGGGCCGAAGGAGCGGCGCCTGGCCATTCTGGGCTTTTATGGCCCGCGCGACTTTCTCAAAAGCGCCCTGAACGAGCAGGAAAAAGCCTGGATCGACGCCTGCGACAGCGTGCGCCCCGATGAACTGCTCGAACCCCAGCGCCACAACCTGCCGCAGTGGCTGGCCGAGCCGCTCAAAGCCCAGCTGGGCGCGGGCTTTTGGCCGCTGGCCGAGAGCCTGCAGCAGCAGGCGCCGCTCGATCTGCGCGTCAACGCTTTACAAGAAAAACGCGAGCAAGTGCAGAAGGAGCTTGCGCAAGCAGCTATCAAATCAGAAGCAACGCCGTACTCCCCCTGGGGCCTGCGGGTGCAGGGCAAGCCGGCGCTGAACAAGCTCGACGCCTTCACGCGCGGCGCGCTCGAGGTGCAGGACGAAGGCTCACAGCTGCTGGCACTGCTGCTCGATGCCAAGCGTGGCGAGATGGTGGTGGATTTTTGTGCCGGTGCTGGCGGCAAGACCCTGGCGATTGGTGCGCAGATGCGCAACACCGGGCGGCTGTATGCGTTCGACGTCTCGGGCCACCGGCTCGATGCGCTCAAGCCGCGCCTGGCGCGCTCGGGCCTGTCGAACGTGCACCCGGCGGCGATTGCGCACGAGCGCGATGAGCGCGTCAAGCGCCTGGCCGGCAAGATCGACCGCGTGCTGGTCGATGCACCGTGCTCGGGCCTGGGCACGCTGCGGCGCAACCCCGATTTGAAATGGCGCCAAAGCCCGCAGGCCGTGGCCGAATTGACGGTCAAGCAGGCGGCGATTCTGGCCAGCGCTGCGCGCCTGGTGAAAAGCGGCGGGCGCCTGGTGTACGCCACCTGCAGCGTGCTGCCCGAGGAGAACGAGGCCATTGCCGAAGCCTTTGGCGCTGCGCACCCCGACTTTGCGCCGCTGGCGGCCGGCGAGCTGCTGGCGCAATTGAAGGTGGAGGGCACCGCCAGCCTGTGCAGCGGCGGCGACGATGGCCAGCGCTACCTGCGCCTGTGGCCGCACCTGCACCAGACGGATGGCTTTTTTGCCGCTGTGTGGCAGAGGAACTAAGCCCCCATCCCAGCCTTCCCCCAGAGGGCTTATGTATGCACACATCTTTTTTTGATAGCGCACAACGCTTGTTTGGCGCTGGTTTGCACTCCCTCTCCCCTTGCGGGAGAGGGTTGGGGAGAGGGGTGAATAGGCAAGGTGCTGCCAGCGCCCCCTCTCCCCCGGCCCCTCCCCCGCGAGGGGGGAGGGGAGCAAAAACCGCCCTTTGACCAGGCGGATGGGAGCCGTCAAAAGATGTGTGCATACACAAGCCCAGAGGGGGAAGGGGCCCAAAAACAAAAAACCGCCAAGGCTTGCGCCGTGGCGGTTTTTTGGGAGGGCGGGGCCGAATTACTTCAGCTTCGCTTCCTTGTACTCGACGTGCTTGCGCGCCTTGGGGTCGAACTTCATGATCGACATCTTTTCAGGCATCGTCTTCTTGTTCTTGGTGGTGGTGTAGAAGTGACCGGTGCTCGCCGTGGAGACCAGCTTGATCTTTTCGCGTCCGCCTTTAGTAGCCATGGTGTTTCTCCTTCAGGAAATTAAGCTTGGCCACGGGCACGCATGTCTGCGAGCACGGAGTCGATACCGTTCTTGTCGATCAGGCGCAGGGCGGCGCTGGAGACGCGCAGGCGCACCCAACGGTTTTCGCTCTCCACCCAGAAACGGCGGTACTGCAGGTTGGGCAGGAAACGGCGCTTGGTTTTGATGTTCGAGTGGGAGACGTTGTGTCCCACCATGGGCTTCTTGCCCGTTACTTCACATACGCGTGCCATGAGGACACTCCGATAGTTGCACGGCTGCAAGCCCTGAAACACGGCCTGCAACCTCACCTCGCCAGAATAGGGGTGGCGGTAACCCCGCTGCTCTGGGTTGGGGCCAAAGCAGCAAAGCCCGCGATTATAGCGCGGTGCGCGGATTTACCCTTGTTGCTCCAAAAAGCGCTGGGCATCGAGCGCCGCCATGCAGCCCGTGCCGGCGCTCGTAATCGCTTGGCGGTACACGTGGTCCTGCACGTCGCCGGCGGCAAACACGCCGGGCACGCTGGTTTGCGTGGCAAAGCCCTTGAGTCCGCCCTGGGTGACGATGTAGCCGTTTTCCAGTGTCAGCTGGCCCTGGAAAATCTCGGTATTGGGCGCGTGGCCGATGGCGATGAAGCAGCCTTGCAGGGCAATATCTTCGCTGTGTCCGTCCTCGGTGCTCTGGATGCGGATGCCAGTCACGCCGCTGTCGTCGCCCAGCACCTCTTGCAAGTTGAAGAAGGTTTTAAGAGCTATCTTGCCCTCGGCCACCTTGGCCATCAGCTTGTCGATCAGGATGGGTTCGGCGCGGAACTTGTCGCGCCGGTGTACCAGCGTCACCTTGCGCGCGATGTTGGCCAGGTACAGGGCTTCCTCCACGGCGGTGTTGCCGCCGCCGATCACGCACACGTCCTGCTCGCGGTAGAAAAAGCCGTCGCAGGTGGCGCAGGCCGACACGCCCCGGCCCATGAACGCTGCTTCGCTGGGCAGGCCCAGGTACTTGGCCGAGGCGCCGGTGGCGATGATGAGCGCGTCGCAGGTGTACTGGCCGCTGTCGCCCGTCAGCGTGAAGGGGCGCTTGGAAAAATCAACCTGGTTGATGTGGTCGAAGATGATGTTGGTCTTGAAGCGCTCGGCGTGCTCCAAAAAGCGCTGCATCAGCTCCGGGCCTTGCACGCCGGCGACGTCGGCGGGCCAGTTATCGACCTCGGTGGTCGTGGTCAGCTGCCCGCCCTGGGCCATGCCGGTGATGAGCACGGGGTTGAGGTTGGCGCGCGCGGCGTAGATGGCGGCGGTGTAGCCAGCGGGACCGGAGCCGAGGATCAGAACCTGGGCGTGTTGCGAAGTGCTCATGGTGTTTTTCCTGTGGTACGCCCCGAAGGGCAAACACCGATTGTAGGGAGGCCCGCCCAGCGCCTGCAGCGCGCACGGCTTGGCAGCCCTGCTTGCTGTAAGCTTGCCCGCCTGCCATGACCTACTCGCTCAACACCCTGAACGCATCCTCCGCCGGCAAGGCTGCGGCGCGCACCGGTATCGCCCGCGTCGGCCAAGAATTGAGCCTGGTGCTGGGCCTGGTGGCCCTCGTCGTCTGGCTGCTGGCATTGCTCAGTTACTCGCCGCAGGATGCGGCCTGGTCCACCTCGGGCACCGGCGCCATGGCCAGCAACTGGGTGGGGCGCCTGGGCGCCTGGCTGGCCGACAGCAGTTACTTTTTGCTCGGGTTTTCCTGCTGGTGGGGCGTGCTGGTGCTCGCCTGGGGCTGGGCGACGGCGCTGGCGCGCTGGATGCGCGGCGGCCAGGAGCCCGAGGGCGCCCCCGGGCCGCTGCTGCGCCGGCTCATGTTCTGGGGTGGCATGGTGCTGATGCTGTGCACCAGCACCATGCTCGAATGGACGCGCCTGTACCGCTTTGAAGACCACCTGCCCAGCCACGCCGGCGGCGTGCTCGGCTACCTGCTCGGGCCGCAGGCCATGCGCTGGCTGGGCTTTACGGGCTCGGGGCTCTTGGGCATCGTGCTGGCGGTGCTGGCGCTGGCGCTGGTGTTTCGCTTCTCCTGGGGGCAGCTGGCCGAGGGGCTGGGCGCGCGCATCGACGCCCTGGTGCAGCGGCTGCTCACCCAGCGCGAAAAAGCCCGCGACCAGGCCGTGGGCCGGCGCGCGGCCAAGGCGCGTGCCGAGGTCGTGCAGGAGGAGCGCGCCGAAAGCGCCGCGCACCACCCGCAGCCGGTAAAAATCGTTGAACCCGTGCTCGACGAGGCGCCGCAGAGCAGCCGGGTCGTGAAGGAGCGCCAGCAGCCGCTGTTCACCGAGATGCCCGACAGCCACCTGCCGCAGGTCGATCTGCTCGACCGCGCCCAGGCGCGCCAGGAAAGCGTGGCCGCCGAGACGCTGGAGATGACCAGCCGCCTGATCGAGAAAAAGCTCAAGGACTTTGGCGTCGATGTCACCGTGGTGCAGGCCGAGCCCGGCCCCGTCATCACGCGCTACGAGATCGAGCCCGCCACCGGCGTCAAGGGCGCGCAGATCGTCAACCTGGCCAAAGACCTGGCGCGCTCGCTGTCGCTGGTGTCGATCCGCGTCGTCGAGACCATCCCGGGCAAGACCACCATGGCGCTGGAGCTGCCCAACGCCCGGCGCCAGACCATCCGCCTGTCCGAAGTGCTGGGCTCGCAGGTGTACCACGACGCCAAGAGCCTGCTCACCGTCGGCCTGGGCAAGGACATCGTCGGCAACCCGGTGGTGGCCGATCTGGCCAAGATGCCGCACTGCCTGGTGGCGGGCACCACCGGCTCGGGCAAGTCGGTGGGCATCAACGCCATGATTTTGAGCCTGCTGTACAAGGCCGAGGCGCGCGACGTGCGCCTCTTGATGATCGACCCCAAGATGCTGGAGATGAGCGTCTACGAGGGCATCCCGCACCTGCTGTGCCCGGTCGTCACCGATATGAAGCAGGCTGCCAACGGCCTGAACTGGTGCGTCGCCGAGATGGAGCGGCGCTACAAACTCATGAGCAAGGTCGGGGTGCGCAACCTCGCCGGCTACAACGCCAAAATCGACGAGGCCAAGGAGCGCGGCGAGATCATCGCCAACCCCTTCAGCCTCACGCCCGAAGCGCCCGAGCCGCTGGCGCGCCTGCCGCACATCGTCGTCATCATCGACGAGCTGGCCGACCTGATGATGGTCGTGGGCAAGAAGATCGAGGAGCTGATCGCGCGCCTGGCGCAAAAGGCGCGCGCTGCCGGCATCCACCTGATTCTGGCCACGCAGCGCCCGAGCGTGGACGTGATCACCGGCCTCATCAAGGCCAACATTCCGGCGCGCATCGCGTTCTCGGTGGGCAGCAAGATCGACAGCCGCACCATCCTCGACCAGATGGGCGCCGAGGCCCTGCTGGGCATGGGCGACATGCTCTACATGGCCAGCGGCACCGGCCTGCCGGTGCGCGTGCACGGCGCCTTCGTCAGCGATGAGGAAGTGCACCGCGTCGTCAGCTACCTCAAAAGCCAGGGCGAGCCCGACTACATCGACGGCGTGCTCGACGCCAGCGAAGGCAGCGAAGACGGCGGCGGCGAGGCCGGCGAAGGCGCCAGCGCCAGCGGCGAGCAAGACCCGATGTACGACCAGGCGGTGGAGGTGGTGCTCAAAGACCGCAAGGCCAGCATCTCCTACGTGCAGCGCAAGCTGCGCATTGGCTACAACCGCTCGGCCAATTTGCTCGAACAAATGGAACGCGCCGGCCTGGTCAGCGCTCTCACCGCCAGCGGCCAGCGCGAGGTGCTGGTGCCGGCACGGGAATGACCATGAAACTCAAGATTGCTATCGTTTTACTAGCTGCTAGCGCGCACTGCGCCTGGGCTGACGGCCTCAAAAGCCTCGAAACCTTCATGCGCGACGTACGCAGCGGCCGTGCCAGCTTCACGCAAACCGTCACCCCCCCGCCCAAAGACGGGCAGACCGCGCGCAGCAAGCAGTCCAGCGGCGACTTCGCCTTTGCGCGCCCGGGGCGCTTTCGCTTTGACTACACCAAGCCCTTTGCCCAAACCATCGTCGCCGACGGCAAGACGCTGTGGCTCTACGACCCCGACCTGAACCAGGTCACCCAGCGCGTGCAAGACCAGGCCCTGGGCAGCACGCCGGCGGCGCTGCTGACCTCCGCCACCGACCTGGCGGCGCTGCGCGCCGAATTCGTGCTTGAAAACGCCCCCGACCAGGACGGCCTGCAGTGGGTGCTGGCGCGCCCCAAAGCCCTGGGCGGCCAGCTGCAAAGCGTGCGCGTGGGCTTTGCCGGCGCGCAGCTGGCGGTGCTGGAGATTGAAGACAGCTTCGGCCAACGCTCGCACATTCGGTTTACGGGCCTGCAAACCAACCCCAGCCTGCCGGCAGCCACCTTCCACTTCCAGGTGCCGGCGGGCGCCGACGTGCAAAAGCTCAATTAAAAAACGGGAACGGCCCTCACTTTTTGATAGCGCGTTGCGCTGATGGGGCGCGGGTTTTGCTCCCTCTCCCCTTGCGGGCTTGTGTATGCACACATCTTTTGACGGCTCCCATCCGCCTGGTCAAAGGGCGGTTTTTGCTCCCCTCCCCCCTCGCGGGGGAGGGGCCGGGGGAGAGGGGGCGCTGGCAGCACCTTGCCTATTCACCCCTCTCCCCAACCCTCTCCCGCAAGGGGAGAGGGAGTGCAAACCAGCGCCAAACAAGCGTTGTGCGCTATCAAAAAAGATGTGTGCATACACAAGCCCTCGCGGGGGAGGGGAGTTACAGCCGTCACGCGCCATCAAAAAGCCCGCGCGCAGCGGGAGCGTTGTTATGGCTTGCGCAGCACCAGCCGCACATCCTCGCCCACCCGCTCCATGCTGTGCCAGGCCAGCGGCGCCGCGGCTGCCAGGTGGCTCGGACCGCTCCAGTCGGCCAGGCCGCGCCCGGCGCCGAGCAGCCGGGGGGCGAGGTACAGCAGGTACTCATCGACCAGGTTGGCTTGCACCAGGGCGCCGTTCAGGCGTGCGCCGGCTTCCACGTGCAGCTCGTTGATGCCGTGCGCGCCCAGGTTGCGCAGCAGCGCCCGCAGATCGACCCGGCCATCGGCGCCGGGCAGGTGGATGACGCGCGCGCCGCGTGCCTGCAGGGCCGCGCGGCGGGCCTCTATTTCAGGGCTTAAAGGGGCTGCAAAGTAGATCAGGCAAGCGCGAGGTGCTATAAAAATTGCAGCATCCGGGGGCGTGCGCAGGGCGCTGTCGAGCAGCACCAGCTGCGGCTGGCGCGGCGTGGCCAGGGCGCGCACGTCCAGGCGCGGGTTGTCGGCCAGCACCGTGCCGACGCCGGTGAGCACGGCGCAGGCACGGGCGCGCCAAATCTGGCCGTCGGCCCGGGCGGCGGCGGCGGTGATCCACTGGCTCTCGCCGCTGGGCAGGGCGGTGAAGCCGTCGAGCGAGCCCGCCGCTTTCATCCGCACCCAGGGCAGGCCGTGCTCCATGCGGCGGAAAAAACCGATGTTGAGCGCGTGCGCCGCCTCGGCGCCCGGGCCCACGTCCACCGCCACGCCGGCGGCGCGCAGGCGCGCAAAGCCCTGGCCGCCGACCAGCGGGTTCGGGTCGCCCAGGCTGGCCACCACGCGGGCGATGCCGGCGGCCACCAGCGCGTCGCAGCAGGGCCCGGTGCGGCCCTGGTGGGCGCAGGGTTCGAGCGTGACGTAGGCCGTGGCGCCGCGCACGCTGTGCCCGCGCGCGGCGGCGTCGCGCAGCGCCATGACCTCGGCGTGCGCGCCGCCGGCCTGCTGCGTAAAGCCCTGGCCGAGCACCTGGCCGTCGGCGCTGGTGATGACGCAGCCCACGCGCGGGTTGGGGCTGGACAGGAGCAATGCCTGCTCGGCCTGCGCCAGTGCCTGGGCCATGAAAAATTCGTCCATCTGCGGGTGTGTCATGGGGTGCTCGTGGGCTGCTCGTGGGGGGGGAGGGCGGCCAGGGCGGCGGCGATGGCCGCCGCCGTGCCCTGGGGGTCTTCCATGGGGAAAAGGTGGCTGCCGTCAAGCAAGCTCATACGCCCCTGGGTGACACGCCGCGTCAGCCCCAGGCCCACCTGGCGCAGCTCGTTGGAGTGGCGCCCGCCGATGAAGGCCACCGGGCAGCGCAGCGGGTGCTGGCGCAGCAGCTGCGCCAGGTTGTGCGGCAGGGTGTTGTAGATCTGCGTCTCCACCATGCGGTCAAAGGCCAGCACGCGCTGGCCGTCGGCGTCGTGCAGGCCGTGCGTGACGTAGTCCTGCAGCACCTGCGCATCCCAGCGGGCAAAGCTTTTTTTCTGCTGGAAATGCGCCAGCGCCGCCTCGGTGCTGGGCCACTGGTGGCGCCGGCGGCGGCTGATGCGCCCGGGCGTGACCGAGGGCGCCAGGCCGGTGTGCTTGGCCAGCGCCAGGGCGTGCGCGCGCCAGCCGCCAATCAGCGGTGAGTCGAGCAGCAGCACGCCGCGCGCGAGCTCCGGGTGCTGCGCCGCCACCATGGCGCTCAAAAAACCGCCGAGCGAATGGCCGACGAGAAACGCCGGCTGGCCGTTGCGCTCTTGCTCGCGGCGGGCAAAGTCGGCCAGCTGCGCCACCAGGTGCGGCCAGTTGTTGGTGACGGGGTAGCGCGCGTCGTGCCCCAGGCGCTCGATGGCGTTGACGGCAAAGCCGCGCGCGCGCAGCTGCGCGAACAGCACGCGGTAGGTGCTGGCGGGAAAACTGTTGGCGTGGGCGAAAACGATGGGGGTCATGGGGTGGGGTGGTGGCAAAGGCGTTCAGGCGCTGTGTGCCAGGTTCAGCGCCAGGTTCAGCGCCAGCAGGCGGCGCAGGAGCTCGTCGTCCTTCATGTCGGGCTGGTAGTCCGCCCAGCCGTAGGCGGCGGCAACGGCGGCGTCGAGCTGCTGGTGCGCCGCCGCCAGCCAGGCCGGGCGCTGGTTGTAGAGCTTGGTCAGGGTGCGCTGGGCCAGCTCTTTTTCAAAACCGGGCTTGGCCACCGTGCGGTCGGGGTAGGGCGAGGCGGCCAGGCCCAGCGGCACCACCTCGGGCACGGTGTCGGTCCACTCGGGCGGGTTGAGCCAGCGCTGGCGCAGCTGGTGCAGGCGCTGGGCGGCCTGGGCGATGTCGGTTGCTATTATTTTGGTAGCTGGTAGCGCTTGCTGGTCGGGCGCTGCAGCCGTTTTTTGCTCTGAAAGATCGGCCGGGATGACGGCGCCGCAGGCCAGGGTTTCGGTGCGCTGGTGGGCGGTGTCGGCCGGCGTCAGGCCGGTGGGGAAGGGGAAGGTTTCAAAGCAGGTGGTGGGGGTGTAGCGGGGGCGGTCTTCCAGCGAGGTGCCCAGGCGCAAGGCCCAGAGTTCGTGGAAGCGGCTGTGCAGGATGCCGAAGGTGGTGTCGTCGGCGCGGGCGATGACGACGACTTGGGAATCGGGAATGACAGCGGAGGGTTGCCACACAAACAATCGATATTTGGCAACTCTGGCCGTCGCAATGAAACGTTCAAGAGGCTGCAAAGCGGCTTTCATTTCGGGTCGCGTCCGTTGTAACTTCCACCATTGCTCCCCTGTGCGACCTTCGCGGTTATTGAGTCGTGATGTCTTGACATGGTTTTCGCAATGGAGCCAAGGCGCTTCAAACATCACAGCGTGGTCTGCGGACAAATCGTTGAAATCCACAATCCATAACCCGTTGGGCCTACGGGTGATGTCCAGCCCATTGATCCATGGAGCGAGAACCGTTGCATTTGATTGGCCATGCGGGTTGGGCTGACGAAGCCACGCACGGGCGATTTCACCTGAGATATCGAATGCGCCACCTTTTTGGGTACCAATGAAAGTGGTTCCGGGGGCGTTTAGAGCGACTGCTCGCGAAAGATCGAGCAATGTGTCGTGGTCGTTTCCCCCGGTCAGATCTGAATAAATCGCGCCCATAGCGATGCCGTCGAGCGCTGCTGCTTGGTCACTTTTGCCAAACGCCACCAGAGACACCCGCACTGCAGCACCGTTGTTCACCCACGGCTCGTCGCTCCAGGCCTCAAAGATGCGCGTGGCGTCGGTGATGGCGTCGAGCACTTTGCGGTTGGCGCCGCCGCGTATGGAGTTGGTGGTGACCAGCCCGGCGCGCTGCAGTTGACCGGCGTTGATGTGCGTGCGGGCACGCTCGAACCAGTAGCACACCAGGTCGGCGCCGCCGGGCACGCGGCCGGCGTAGGTCTGGCGCAGTGCGGTGGTGTAGGCGTCGCCCAGTTCGGCGCGCATTTTCTTGTCGCCCAAAAACGGCGGGTTGCCCACCACCACGTCGGCGCGCGGCCAGGCGGCTTGGCCCTGGCCTTCGGGCGCCAGCAGCGCGTCGCGGCATTCGATGTGCTGCAGGGTGTCGAGCACGGGGTTGGTCTTGAAGGGGTAGCCGTGCGCCAGGCGCCATTGCAGCTCGCCGATCCAGACGGTGACGCGGGCGAGTTCGGCGGCGTATTCGTTGAGCTCGATGCCGAGCACGTTGTGTGGGCCGGTGACCAGGTCTTGCTCGCGCTCCAGGCCCAGTTCGGCGGCCTGCAGGTGGCTGTGCAGCTCCACGTCTTTGAGGCAGCGCAGCGCCAGGTACAAAAAGTTGCCGCTGCCGCAGGCGGGGTCGAGCGCGCGATAGTCCTTGAGCGTTTGCAGCCAGCCGATGAACAGCTGGTGCGCGGCGCGGTAGTGTTTGTCGCCTTTTTTGGTAATTTTGGCCGCCAGCGCTTGTATTTGCTGCGCGACCAGCTCCCATTTTTGTAGCAACGGGCGGCGGATGACGGGTGCGAGCAGGCGCTCGATGGTGTCCGGGTCGGTGTAGTGCGCGCCCAGCTGGCTGCGCTTGGCGGGGTCCAGGCCGCGCTCGAACAGGGTGCCGAAGATGCTGGGGTCGATGGCGCTCCAGTCCAGCTCGGCGGCGCGGCGCAGCTCGGCCAGGTCGGGGGCGGCCAGGGGCGGCACGGCAATGCTCTGGAACAGGCCGCCGTTGAACCAGGGGATGTCGTCCACGCCGAACAGGCCGCCTTGCTGCATGGCGCCAAAGAGCTGCGCCAGGCCCTGCGTCAGGCGCTCGGGCGTGCTGTGGGCGTGGCCCACCAGGCGCTCGAACATGCGCGCGGGCAGCAGGCCCACGTCTTCGGCAAAGAAGCAGAACAGGCATTGGGTGAGGAAGTGCGCCGCCTGCTGGGCGTGCACGGCCGGGGGCGTGCCCGTGGGGCAGCGTGCGCGCAGGCTCTCGGCCAGGGTGGCAAAGCTGCGTGCGGCGGCTTCGGTGATGTCGCGGTTGGTCTGGCGCGGCTTGAAGCTCTCGGGTTCGGTCCAGATGCGGCGCAGCAGGGCGCGTTTGTCGGGCTGCTCGAGCTCGTCGATGCGCAGCGCGTGCGTGGTGCTGGGGTGGCCGGTGAACTGGGTGTGGATGCGGAGGGTGAGCCGGTCGCACACCACCAGGATGGGCGGGTTGGACAGTGCCAGGCTGTAGCTGAGCAGCTGCTTGAGTGCGCTGTCGAGGTTTTTGCCGGGGGCTTTGTTTTCCCAGGCGAAAACGCCTTGCATGAAGACGTCGGCGTAGCCGGTCTTGCCGCCGACGATGGCGCTTTTTTCTTCAAAGCGGTAGCCGGCGCGGCTGCCGGGTTTGGGCACATCGAGCAGCGCGCACAGGTCCAGGAAGTGGCTTTGCGCGCCTTGCTCCTCGTTCAGGTGGTAGCCGGGGCCGGGTACGCCGCCGGGGGCGCCCCATTGGGCGATGAAGTCTTGCGGGGTCATGGGCGGGGGTGGGTCAGTAGCCGTGCAGGGCGTAGTCGAGTGCGTCCCAGATGGCCTGGGCATCCTGGCCAAGATTGGTCAGCGGGCTACGGAGTTCGCCAGGTTCAAAGGAGCCGATGGCCAGTGTTTCCAGCACGAAGGCCTGCCCTGCCACCTTTAGCAGGGGGTTGAGCACGGAGGCGTGTTGCGGGTTGTTCAGGGGGGCGAGTGGAACGACCATGACGGCCACAGGGCGCTGGAGGAAATGGCTTTGCACTTGCACCACGTAGGGGTGGGTGGCGCGCAACTCCTCCAGCGGGTGGGGGTAGACGTCAAACTGCGCCATCAGCTGCCGCCGCTGGCTGCGCCTTGGTCTTGCGCCAATCATGGATGCGTCGTGCCATGGAGCCGATCCTGGACATGCGCTGGTTCATGGCCTCGATGGCTTCCTTGTTTTCTTCTTCCCACTGGGCGTGTGCGGCGTTCGCTTCAGCCGGGCTGCGTGCGGCTGCTGCGGCGCGCCGGGCCAGGCGCTCGGGCGTGCGCCAGCCATCACCAGCGTCACTACCGCCAGCGGCGCTGGGGTTGGCGTAGCTGGCGCGTTCTTCCTGCACGGCCAGCGGCGCGGGCACGACTTGCATGGGCTGCAGCACGATGGTGCCGTCGGCCCGGGTTTGCAGGTCAAAGAGCTGACCGGCGTATTTTTTGCCCAGCGAGATTTGGCCGCTGGCGCCGACTTCCTTGAGCATGGCGGGTGTCCTGGGGGCGGGGTGTCATGCCATCATGCGGCATGAATCAGGGCTTGGCAAGCTGGGCCTTGAGCTGGTAGAGCGCATCGAGCGCTTCGCGCGGGGTGAGCTGGTCGGGGTTGATTTGCGCCAGCAGGGTTTCGACGGCGCTGCCGGGCGCGGCGGGCGGCGCGGGCGGCGGGGCGAACAGATCGACCTGCGCCTGCCCGGCGGCGGCGCGCTCTTCGAGTGCGGCCAGGGCGTGGCGGGCGTGGCTGAGCACGGCGGCGGGCATTCCGGCGAGCTGGGCCACCTGCACGCCGTAGCTGCGGCTGGCGGGGCCGGCCTGGATTTCGTGCAGGAAGACGATGTCGTGCCCGCTCTCGGCGGCGCTCACATGCATGTTGACGGCGTGGCGCGCCTGGGTGGGCAGCTCGGTCAGTTCAAAGTAATGCGTGGCAAAGAGGGTGAAGGCGCGGTTTTTGTCGTGCAGGTGGCGCGCGATGCTGCCGGCCAGGGCCAGGCCGTCGAAGGTGCTGGTGCCCCGGCCAATTTCGTCCATCAGCACCAGGCTGTGGGGGGTGGCGGCGTGCAAAATTTGCGCCGCTTCCACCATTTCCAGCATGAAGGTGGATTGCGCGTTCGCCAGGTCGTCGGCGGCGCCGATGCGGGTGTGGATGGCGTCGATCGGGCCCAGGCGGCAGCTCGCGGCGGGCACGTGGCTGCCGATGCTGGCGAGCAGCACGATCAGCGCCACCTGGCGCATATAGGTCGATTTGCCGCCCATGTTGGGGCCGGTGATGATCTGCATCCGCGCCTGCGCCGACAGGCGCGTGTGGTTGGCGATGAAGGCGCCGGCCGAGGTTTCGGCCAGGCGCGCTTCGACCACCGGGTGGCGCCCGGCCTCGATCTCGATGCAGGGCTCGGGCACGAACTGCGGCGCGCACCAGCCCAGGGTCAGGGCGCGTTCGGCAAAGCAGCACAGCACGTCGAGCTGCGCCAGCGCCTGCGCCAGCCGTGTGAGCAGCGGCACGTGCGCCTGCAGGTCTTCGAGCAGCTGCTCGTACAGCCATTTCTCGCGCTGCAGCGCGCGTTCCTGCGCCGACAGGGCCTTGTCCTCGAAGGCTTTGAGCTCGGGCGTGATGAAGCGCTCGGCGTTCTTCAGCGTCTGGCGGCGGCGGTAGTCCGGCGGCACCTTGTCGAGGTGGCTGACGGTGACCTCGATGTAAAAGCCGTGCACGCGGTTGAACTGCACGCGCAAATTGGGGATGGCGGTGCGCTCTTTCTCGCGCGCTTCCAGGTCGAGCAGAAAACTGTCGCAGTTGTTCTGGATGGCGCGCAGCTCGTCGAGCTCGGCGTCAAAGCCGCTGGCGATGACGCCGCCGTCGCGCACCAGCGCGGCGGGCTCGGGGGCGATGGCGCGCAGCAGCAGCGCCTGGCAGCCCGGGGGCGGCTGCAGGTGGCTGAAAATTTGGGCCAAATACGGCTCTGGGGCTTGTCCATGCTGCGCGAGCAGCTGCGTTTTTTGTAGCGTCAGGGCCAGTGCCAGCAGCTCGCGCGGGCGCACCTGGCGCAGCGCCAGGCGGGCGCTGATGCGCTCGACGTCGGCCATGCCCTTGAGCGCTTCGCGCAGCAGCTGCCAGGGCCCGCCGCTGCCGCTGCCGCACAGGGCGCGGCTGGCGTCCAGGCGCTGCTGCGCGGCCTGGCGCTGGCGCGCGGGCGTGAGCAGCCAGTGGCGCAGCAGGCGGCTGCCCATGCCGGTGATGCAGGTGTCGAGCTGTGACAGCAGTGTGGGCGCGTCTTCGCCGCGCAGGGTTTGCGTCAGCTCCAGGTTGCGGCAGGTGCTCGCCGGCAGGGCGATGAGCTCGTCGCCGCGCTGCACCTGCAGGGCGTGGATGTGCGTGAGCGCGCGCCCCTGGGTGTGCTCGGCGTACTGCAGCAGGGCGGCGCAGGCGGCGTGGGCCTCGGCCAGCTCCTGCGCTTGCCAGGCGGCGAGGGTGGCGGCGCCGAGCTGTTCGAGCAGCTTGCGCTGGCCCAGGGCGCTGTCGAATTGCCAGTCGGGGCGCGGCGCCATCGGGCAGCTGCAGGCGCCGCTGTGGCGCAGCTGCTGCAGCTGCTGTTCAAAGCGCTGCGTGACGCCTGCGCTGTAGATCAGCTCGCTGGGCGCCAGGCGCGCGAGCCAGGCGCCAAGCTCGCCCTGGCTGCATTCGGCCAGAAACACCCGCCCCTGCGTGACCGAGAGCCACGCCAGGCCGCAGCGCGCGCGCTTGCCCTGGTGCACGGCCAGCAGCAGCGCCTCGCTCTTGTCGGCCAGCAGCGCGCTGTCGGTGAGGGTGCCGGGGGTGACCACGCGCACCACCTTGCGCTCGACCGGGCCCTTGGCCGTGGCCACGTCGCCCACCTGCTCGGCAATGGCCACCGATTCGCCCAGCTTGATGAGGCGCGCCAGGTAGCTCTCGAGCGCATGAAACGGCACGCCCGCCATGGGGATGGGCTGGCCGGCGGACTGGCCCCGGTGCGTGAGGGTGATGTCGAGCAACCGCGCCGCCTTGTGCGCATCGTCGTAGAACAGCTCGTAGAAGTCGCCCATGCGGTACAGCAGCAGGGTCTCGGGGTAGCCGGCCTTGAGGGCCAGGTACTGGGCCATCATGGGGGTGTGCTGTTCGGAGGGCGTGGGCATGGCGGGCATGGGCGGCAAACCGGCAAAGGCGCAGACTGTAACAGTTGCACTGTCGGGTATGTCCCAGGGGGTAGCATGTAACAAATGTTTCAAACGCAGCTGCGGGTTTGCGATACTGCGGCGCTGGTGCTTTGTGCTGTTTTTCTTTGGCTGACTGACCATCCCCAGTGCTGGGGTGTGTGGATCCCTTGTGAAACCAACTGAACTGCTGTCTGCCCTGCTGGCTCCCGCCGGCGATTCGCAACTGCCGCACGCGGCCTATGTCGGGTTGCAGGCTTTGCTCGATGCCGTGCCCATCGCCTTGATGGAGTTTTGCCTGAGCGGCTCGGATTTGATTTTGCTCGCGGCCAATGCGGCTGCGCGGCGTATGCCCGGCCTGGGGGCGGTGCGCGAGAGCGGGGCCGATGCGGCCGTGGTGTTTGACCAGCTGGCCGATACCGCGCTCGTTGAGCAGCTGCGCGGCGTGGCGCAGCTGGGCGTGCCGCTGGATGTGCGTCATGTGCGCCGCGAAGGCCCACGCCTGCAGCTGGCCTGGGACGTGGCCGCGCGCAGCCTGGCCGAGGGCTGCGTGCTGGTGGCCATTGCGGATGCGAGCGAGGCCGAGGAGCTGCGCTACCAGCTGCGCGCGAGCGAGGCGGCGCTGGCCGAGGCGCGGCGCGACCTGCGCGAGCAGACCGAGGTTTTTGACACCATGGAGACGCTGGCGCGCGCGGGCCACTGGCGGCGCATCAAAGACCCGGCGGAGACGGTGCTGCTGTGGTCGCCCGGGCTGTGCGACATCGCCGGCTTTGAGCGCCAGGAGTGGGTCGATCCCGAGCACGCTGTCAGCGGCATCCTGCCCGATGACCGTGCACGCTACGAAACCGCCAGCCGTGCCTACGACGGCGCCGACGTCGAATACCGCTGGCGCCGCCCCGATGGCCAGGTGCGCTGGATGCGCTCGCGTGTGCAGCGGGTGCGAATGCGTGACGGCGTGGCGGTGCAAATGGGCGTGGTGCAGGACGTGACGCAAGAGCACCAGGCGGCCGAGCAGCTGCGTGAGCAGCTGCTGTTCATCCAGCGCATTGCCAGCCGGGTGCCGGGCTTTATCTACCAGTACCGACTCGGGCGCGGTGGCGATGGCGCGCATGTGCAGTACGTGAGCGATGCCGTGCGTGAGTTTTTGGGTGTCGAGCCCGCCGCCGTGCTGCGCGACCACGACATGCTGCTGCAGCGCGTGCTGCCCGAGGATGTGCCGCAGCTGCGCCGCGCCATGTTGCTGTCGGTGCGTCGGCTCTCGCCCTGGCAGAGCGAATACCGCGTGCGGATGCCCGACGGCAGCGTGCGCTGGCACATGACCAGCGCCGTGCCTTACCGCGAGGGCGATGGCGCGGTGGTGGCGCATGGCTTCACCATGGACATCACCGACCGCAAGCGCGCCGAGCAGCAGATCGAGCGCCTGGCCTTCTATGACGTACTCACCGGCCTGCCCAACCGGCGCCTGCTGCTCGACCGCCTGCAGCGCGCCACCATGCTGAGCCAGCGCACGCAGCAGCAGGGGGCGCTGTTGTTCATCGACCTGGACAATTTCAAGGTACTCAACGACACCCTCGGGCACGACATGGGCGACCAGCTCCTGATCGAAGTCGCCAACCGCCTGAGCGAGACCGTGCGCGAGAGCGATACCGTGGCGCGTTTGGGCGGCGACGAGTTCGTCGTCATGCTCGACAGCCTGGCTGCCAATGCCGATGAAGCCGCCTTGCAGGCCGAGGCGGTGGCGGAAAAACTGCTGTTGCACGTGAACGAGCCCATCGTCCTTGCCGGGCGCCAGCACTACAGCTCGCCGAGCATCGGCATCGCCCTGTTTGGCCCCGAACGGGTGCCGGTGCACGAGCTGCTCAAGCGCGCCGACCTGGCCATGTACGAGGCCAAAGGCGCGGGGCGCAACACGCTGCGGTTTTTTGATCCCGAGATGCAAGCGAGCGTCAACGCCCGCCTGCACCTGGAGGCCGACATGCGCCAGGGCCTGGAGCGCGGCGAATTCAGCGTGCACTACCAGCCCATCGTCGATGAGCGTGCGCGCCTGGTGGGCGCCGAGGTGCTGCTGCGCTGGCAGCACCCCACGCGTGGCATGGTCAGCCCGGCGGAATTCATTCCGCTGGCCGAGCAAACCGGGCTCATCCTGCCGCTGGGACGCTTTGTACTGCAGCAGGCGTGCGCGCAGCTGGTGCGCTGGGCGCAGGATGAGCGCACGGCGCGGCTGGGGCTGTCGGTGAACGTGAGTGCGCGCCAGTTCCGTCATGCCGATTTTGTCGATGAGGTGCTGGACGTGCTGCAAGCGAGCGGCGCCAATGCCCAGCGCCTGACGCTGGAGCTGACCGAGAGCATGTTGCTCGGCAAGGTGGAGGAGGCGATCGCACGGATGCAGCAACTGCAAAAGCAGGGCATAGGCTTTGCGCTCGACGATTTCGGCACCGGCTACTCCAGCCTGAGCTTCTTGAAGCGCCTGCCGCTGCAGCAGATCAAGATCGACCAGGGCTTTGTGCGCGACCTGCTCGAAGACCCGAACGACGCCGCCATCGTGCGCACCATCTTGGCGCTGGCGCAGAGCCTGGACTTGCATGTGGTGGCCGAGGGTGTGGAAACCGCCGGCCAGCTGGGCTTTTTGCGCCTGCACGGCTGCCCAGGTTTTCAGGGCTATTTGTTTGGCCGCCCGGCACCGCTGGCGGCCTGGGATGAACTGCTGTTCAAGGTATGAACCAGCTGCTCGACAAACTCTTTGCCCGCCGCCAGCGCTGGCTGCCCGGCATGGCGCTGGTGCTGCTGCTGGCGCTGCTGGGTGCCTGGCTGGCGGTGCAGACGGTGGAGGCGCTGCTGCAGGCGCAGCGCGGGCAGGAGCGTACCCGCCTCGTCAACCAGACGGCGCAGGAGTTGCTGGGTAAAACCAGCGCCGGGCCGCTGCTGGCGGCGGCGGTGCAGCTGGGCCTGGACGAGCCCTTGCTCAAGGGCTTGGCGCTGGGCCACTTGCCGCCCGATGCCCCCGATGCCCTCTCGCGCCTGGCGCTGGCGCGCGTGCGCTCAGGCGCGGTCGATGTGTACGTTCTCGACCAGGCTGGCACGGTGGTGGCGCACGACACCGAGGGTGAGCACGCCACGGGTTTTAACCTGTTCTCGCGCCCCTATCTGCAGCAGGCGCTGCATGGGCGCGCCAACGTGTACGCGGCGCAGGGGCGCAGCACCCATGTGCGCGGGCTGTATTTCACGGCGCCGCTGTATGAGGGCGAAGACAGCAGTGGCGCAGTGATTGGCGCCGTGGTGCTCAAGACCAGCTTTGTCCCCATCGATACGCTGCTGCTGCGCAGCGGCATGACCATGCTGCTGCTCTCGCCCGAGGGCGTGGCCTTTGCCGCCACGCGGCCCGAATGGCAGTACGCCATGCGCGCGCCGCTGTCGCAAGAGCGCATCGACGCCGTGCGCGCCCTGGGCCAGTTTGGCAACCACTTTGACAACAACCAGGCGCAGGCCCTGCCGTTCACCCAGGAGGCAACGCAGGCCTTGATTGGCGGCAAGCCCTACGCCATTGCCCGCCAGGACATCGTCTGGAACGACCCTGGCGGCCCCTGGCGTCTGGTAGCGCTCGACGACGTCAGCGCCCTGGTGCCGGCGGCGCTGCGCTGGCAGGTGGGGGTGGCGGCTTTTTTGCTGCTGTGCGTGTTTGGCAGCCTGGTGTTCGTCATGCTGCGCAGCCGCGCGCGCATGGCGGCGGTGCTCGAACGCTTCCGGGTGCTGGGCGCAGCGCTCGAGAGCAGTCCGGTGGGCGTGGTCATCACCGACCCCCAGGGCCGCATTGAATGGGTCAACCCGCATTACGAGCACAACACCGGCTACCGCCTGCGCGAGGTGCAGGGGCAAAAGCCCAGCGTGGTCGCCAGCGGGCAAACGCCGACGCACCACTACCGCGCCATGTGGAAGGCGCTGCTGGCGGGCCAGCCCTGGAGCGGGCGCTTCGTCAACCGCCGCCGCGATGGCAGCCTGTACCACGACGAGGCCACGCTCTCGCCCGTTGTTGACAAGCGAGGTCAGTGCATCGCCATCGTCGGCCTGCACCAGGACGTGACCGCGCGCATCGAGGCGCAGCAGGCACTCGAATGCCAGCAGCAGGAGCTGAGCGAACTGCTGGACCAGCACACGGCCATTTTTGACAACGCCCCGCCCATCTTGCTGGTGTGCGATGGCGCCTACCGCCAGGTCAACCCGGCCTTTGCCGAGCTCATGGGTGGCCAGGCACAGGACATGGTGGGCACCCCCATTGCCCGCCTGTTTGGCAGCGAGGACAGCTACCAGGCTTTCAATACCATGGTCGTGCAGGGCTTGGCACAGCGCCAGGCGGTGCAGCAGGTGTGGCCGCTGCAGCGCCTCGATGGCACGCAGTTCCAGGCGCGGCTGTCGGGGCGCATGGTCAAGCTCACGGGCTGTTCGCGCGGCTCGATCTGGGTGATTGAAAACGTTACCGAGGCGCTGCGCGCCGAAGAAGCTTTGCACCAGGCGAAAGAAGCGGCAGACGCCGCCAACCGCGCCAAGAGTGATTTTTTGGCCAACATGAGCCACGAGATTCGCACGCCCATGAACGCCATCATTGGCATGTCGCACCTGGCGCTCAAATCGGGGCTGGACGCGCGCCAGCATGGCTACGTCAGCAAAATCCAGCAGGCCGGTCAGCATCTGCTGGGGGTCATCAACGACATTTTGGATTTTTCCAAGATCGAGGCCGGCAAGCTGCAGCTCGACGCCCAGCCGTTTGCGCTCGACCGCCTGCTCGCCGGCGTGGTCGATGTGGTCGGCTACAAGGCCGGCGCCAAGGGGCTGGAGCTGGTGCTCGACGTGGCGCCCGATGTGCCGCAAAACCTGGTGGGTGATGCGCTGCGCATCGGCCAGGTGCTGATCAACTTTGCCAACAACGCCGTCAAGTTCACCGAGCGCGGTGAAATCACCCTGCTCGTGCGCCGGCAGGACAGCAGCGCGCCGGGCCAGGTGCTGCTGCGCTTTGAGGTGCAAGACAGCGGCATTGGCATCGCTGCCGAGCAGATGGGGCGCTTGTTCCAGAGTTTTGAGCAGGCCGACAGCTCCACCACCCGGCGCTACGGCGGCACGGGCCTGGGGCTGGCCATTTGTCGCAAGCTCGCTGAGCTCATGGGCGGCAGCGTGGGCGCCGACAGCACGCCCGGCCAGGGCTCGCGCTTTTGGGCTGATTTGCCGCTGGCGCTGGGCGTTCCAGCCCCGCGCCGCGAGCTGCCGGCGGGCTGCTTGCAATCTGGGCGTGTGCTGGTGGTGGATGACAACGAGGCCGCCGCCCATGTGCTGTGCGACATGCTGCAGTCCCTGGGGTTGCAGACGCAGACGGTGCATTCCGGTGCCGAGGCCCTGATCGCCGTGCGCCAGGCGATGGATGCGGGGGCACCGCACAGCTTGCTGCTGCTCGATTGGCAGATGCCGGGCATGGACGGCATCGAGCTGGCGCGGCGCATTCGCGCGCTCAACATCGGCCCGGTGCCGCAGATGCTGATGGTCACCGCCTATGGCCGCGAGGAGGTTTTGCAGGCCGCGCGCCAGCAGGGCATAGACACGGTGCTCATCAAGCCCGTCAGCGCCTCGGTGCTGTTTGAAACCCTGGTGCAGCCCCTGGCCGCCATTGAGCCCCAGGCCGGCCACCGGGCCAGCCTGCAAGACCCGGCGCAGCAGGCGCTGCTCGAGCCGCTGCGCGGCGCGCGTGTGCTGCTGGTCGAAGACAACGACCTGAACCAGCTGGTGGCGCAGGAGCTGCTGCGCGATGCGGGCTTGCAGGTCGATCTGGCGGCCGACGGCCAGCAGGCCCTCGACGCCCTGGCGCAGCAAGACTACGACGTGGTGCTGATGGACATGCAAATGCCCGTGATGGACGGCGAAACCGCCACCCGCCGCTTGCGCCAGAACCCGCGCTGGGCCGATTTGCCCGTGATCGCCATGACCGCCAACGCCATGGACAGCGACCGCCAGCGCTGCCTGGCCGCCGGCATGAACGACCACGTCGCCAAGCCGATAGCGCCCGAGCAATTGTGGGCTGCGCTGCGGCGTTGGCTGCGTCCGGCGGCCCCGGTGGCGCCCATCCCAACGCCCGCTCCACCGCCAGCCCCCGCACCGATGGCCGCCGGCGCCGTCGATGCCTTGCTGCCCGCGCACCTGCCGGGCGTGGACATGCGCCAGGGCCTGCAGCGTGCGCTGGGGCGCCCGGCGCTGTATGCCGACATGCTGCGCCGCTTTGCACAGGGCCAGGCCCTGTGGGCGCACGATTTTGCAGCGGCCATGCAGGCGGGCGATGCGCGCCTGGCCGAGCGCCTGGCGCACACCCTGCGCTCGGTGGCCGGCAATATTGGCGCGCAGCCGCTGGCGCAGTACGCGCAGCAGCTCGAAAGCCTGCTGCGTGCTGCGGCCCCGGCGCCCCAGGTGGTGGAGGTGCAGGCCGAGCTGCAAACCTTGCTCGCCGAGCTGCAGCAGGCGCTGCGCCAATGGCAGCCAGCCCTGGCACCCGCGCCCGCAGCCGCCGCTGAGGTGGCGCAGGCCGCGCCGCTGGTGACCGAGCTGCGCCGCCTGCTGTGCGCCGATGATCCGGCCGCCGTTGCATACTTGGAGCGCCACAGTGCCCTGTTCCAGGCGCTGTGGGGCGAGCATTTCCAGCGGGTGCGGGGCAAAACCCAGGCATTCGAATTTGAACAGGCGCTGCAAAGCATGGACGCGGCAGGTACCCCGCCGTAACCCCAGGCGCAGCGCCACCACCACAGCAGGAAGACCATGGACTACGCCCCCTTCTTGAGCCCATCATCGGTGTTGGTTGACAAGCCCATTGCCACGGTGCTGGTGGTGGACGATACGCCCGAAAACCTGTCGCTCATGGGCGCGCTGCTGCGCGACCATTACCACGTCAAGGTGGCGAATCAGGGGGAGAAGGCGCTCAAGATCGCCCAGGCGGAGGCGCCGCCCGACCTGATCTTGCTCGACATCATGATGCCGGGCATCGACGGCTACGAGGTCTGTCGCCAGCTCAAGGCGCGGACGCAGACACGCGACATTCCGGTGATTTTTCTCACCGCCCGCGCCGAGATCGAGGACGAGCGCCTGGGGCTGGCGCTGGGGGCGGTGGACTACATCACCAAGCCCATCAGCCCGCCGATTTTGCTCGCGCGCGTGGCCACGCACCTGGCGCTCAAGGCATCGAACGATTTTCTGCGCGACAAAAGTGCCTACCTGGAGCGCGAGGTGGCGCTGCGCACGCTGGAGGTGCAGGCCATTCAGGATGTGACCATCATGGCCATGACCAGCCTGGCCGAGACGCGCGACAACGAAACCGGCAACCACATCCGGCGCACGCAGCTCTACGTCAAGGCCCTGGCCGAGCGCTTGCGCGAGCACCCGCGCTTTGCCCATGTGCTGACCGATCGCATGATCGACCTGCTGTACAAGTCGGCGCCGCTGCACGACATCGGCAAGATTGGTATTCCCGACGCCATCTTGCTCAAGCCGGGCAAGCTCACGGTGCAGGAGTTTGAGGTCATGAAAACCCACACCACCCTTGGGCGCCGGGCCATCGAGGAGGCTGAGCGGCGCCTGGGGATGCGCGTGGCCTTCTTGAGCGTGGCCAAGGAAATAGCCTACAGCCACCAGGAAAAGTGGGACGGCAGCGGCTACCCCGAAGGGCTCAAGGGCGATGCGATTCCGATTTCCGCGCGCCTGATGGCGCTGGCCGACGTGTACGACGCGCTTATCAGCCGCCGCGTGTACAAGCCGGCGTTCTCGCACGAGCAGGCGTGCGTCATCATCGTCAAGGGCCGGGGCAGCCATTTTGACCCCGACATTGCCGATGCGTTTGTCGAGCTGGCCGGGGATTTTTTGCGCATCTCACAGCGCTATCCCGACCCGGATTGAGAGCCGGGAGGGGGCTGCGCGCGTGGGCTTATTCGCCAGCGCTGGGCGCGTCTTGGCGCAGCGTGGCCTTTTCCCCGGCGCTGGCGAATTTGCTGTACTTGGAGAGCAGGGGCACCAGCTGGCCGTAAATGCGTGGCGCGGCGGCCAGGCATTCTTTTTGTTCCAGAAAATCGGCTTCGCCGGTGTAGTTGCCGATCAAGCCGCCGGCCTCGGTTACCAGCAGCGAGCCGGCCGCCACGTCCCAGATCGACAGGCCGGTTTCAAAAAAACCGTCGCTGAAACCTGCCGCCACGTAGGCCAGGTCGAGCGCGGCCGAGCCCGGGCGGCGCAGGCCCGCCGTGCGCGGCATGATGTCGGCCATGATGGCCATGTAGTTCTTGAAATGGTCGCCAGGGCGGAAGGGAAAGCCGGTGGAGATCAGGCAGTCCTTGAGCTGGGTGCGCTTGGAGACGCGGATGCGCCGCTCGTTCATGAAGGCGCCGCGCCCGCGCGTGGCGGTGAACAGGTCGTTGCGCGTGGGGTCGTAGATGACGGCGTGCTCGATCTTGTCCTGGTACGCCAGGGCAATGCTCACGCAGTACACCGGAAAGCCGTGGATGAAGTTGGTCGTGCCGTCGAGCGGGTCGATGATCCAGCAGTAGTCCGAATGCTTGGCACCGCGTTCGCTGCCGCTTTCTTCGGCCAAGATGGCGTGGCCGGGGTAGGCGGTGAGCAGGGTGTCGATGATGACCTGTTCGGCGGCGTGATCGACCTCGGTCACAAAGTCGTTGACCTGCTTTTGCGAAATACGCACCGCTTCCACGTCGAGCGCAGCGCGGTTGATGATGGCGCCGGCGGCGCGTGCGGCCTTGATGGCCACGTTGAGCATGGGGTGCAGGTTGGACGACATAGCTTGTGACGAAGGTGCGAGGGGCGGCTGGTGGCCGAAAGCGGGCCCGGCGATGCGAGCGCGCAAAGGAGGCATTCTAGCTGTGCTGCCCCGCATTTGCCCAGCCGGCTGCGACAATCCCCCCTATGCACACGCGTTTTATCCTGATTGAAACCAGCCACGCCGGCAATGTGGGCGCTGCCGCCCGCGCCTTGAAAACCATGGGTTTTGACGACCTGGTGCTGGTGCGCCCGCGCTGGCCGAATGTGCTGCGCAAAGAAGAAACCATCCAGCGTGCCAGCGGCGCCCTGGACGTGCTGGAGAAGGCGCGCATCGTCGCCAGCCTGGACGAGGCGCTCGACGGCGTGAGCCACCTGTGCGCCACGGCGATGACGCCGCGCGACTTCGGCCCGCCCACGCGCGCGCCCCGGCAGCATTTTGAAATGCTATTAAAACAGGAGCTGCTCGCGCGCTCTGGTAAAGCGTTAGAGGCTGATTTTGCTCCCAATGCAGGCATTGCCTTCTTGTTTGGCTGCGAGCGCTTTGGCATGGCCAACGAAGATGTGTACCGCTGCCATGCGGCGCTGTCGATACCGACCAATCCCCAGTTTGGCTCGCTCAACCTCGGGGCGGCGGTGCAGCTCATTGCCTATGAATGGCGCCAGGCGCTGGGCAGTTTTGCCCTGCCCGATGCGCGGGCGCCGGCGCTGCAGGCCGATGCGCAGCAGGTGGCGGGCATGTTGGCGCATTGGGAGCAGGCGCTGACGGCGGTGGGTTTTTTGGACCCGGCGGCGCCGAAAAAGCTCATGCCGCGCCTGAACCATCTTTTCAACCGTGCGCAGCTGACGCCGGAAGAAATCCACATTCTGCGCGGCATTGCCAAAGCCATGCTGCAGACGGCTGCGGGTAAGCCGCTAGACTGAGCGGCCCTTGCTTTTGCACAACAACAATATGTTTGCCCGCCTGCGTTCCGACATCCAGTGCATTCTTGACCGCGACCCGGCGGCGCGCTCGCGCTTTGAGGTCGTGACCTGCTACCCCGGCCTGCACGCCATCTGGCTGCAGCGCCCGGCGCACTGGTGCTGGAACCATGGCCTCAAGTGGCTCGGGCGCTTCATCTCGCACTTTGCGCGCTGGTGTACGGGGATTGAGATCCACCCCGGTGCCGTCATCGGTGAGCGCGTTTTCATCGACCACGGCATGGGCGTGGTGATTGGCGAGACGGCGGTGGTGGGCGATGGCTGCACCATCTACCACGGCGTCACGCTGGGCGGCACCTCGCTCTACAAGGGCGCCAAGCGCCACCCGACGCTCGGGCGCGACGTGGTGGTGGCTGCTGGCGCCAAGGTGCTCGGCGGTTTTGAGGTGGGTGACGGGGCCAAAATCGGCAGCAATGCCGTGGTCATCAAGCCCGTGCCGGCGGGCGCTACGGCGGTGGGCATTCCGGCGCGCATCATCCCCTCCAAGGAAGGCCACAGCGCCGACGTGACCGAGGCGCCGCGCCCGCGTTTTACCGCCTACGGTGTGACGCAGGAGGACGATCCGCTGTCGCAGGCGCTGCACGGCATCATCAACAACGCCTCGGCGCAGGAGCACCAGATTGCGCTGCTCTGGCGTGCCCTGGAGCAGCTCGCCCAGGGGCAGCGCGAATGCGTGCCCGGCGAGGCGGCGCGCGAGGAGCATTTCGAGGCCGGCAAGTTCAACGACATGGTGGGTAAATAAAAACGGCGCCCGTGCAGGGCGCCGTCAAGCCTTCTCGTGTTGCTGCCGGGTTCAGCGTTCAGCGTTTAGCGTTTAGCGTTTAGCTGCAGCCGCAGGTGCCACCGCCGCAGCCGCCTTGTGCCGCTGCCTTTTCAAATTGCGGGAACAGCACGTTGTTTTCCAGGTGGATGTGGTTGATGAGATCGTCGCGCAGCTGCGCCATGCCGGAGTAGAGCGCACGCCAGGTGTTGCACGCACCCGGGGGCGGGGTGATGTCGTTGGTCAGGCGGGCGATGTGCTCCAGGGCCTCGCCGTGGTCGTTGTGCTCGTGGCGCATCATGGCGATGGGCTGGGGCACAAAGCTGTTGCCACCGGCGCGCAGCATGGGGAACAGCACGGCCTCTTCCTTGTGCATGTGCGTGGTCAGCTCGCGCTCCATGGCTTCGAGGGTGTCGGCCAGGCCGTGCGGGGTGTGGGGGTTGTCGCGGTGCACGGCCTCGACGCGGCGCGCCATGCGCACCAGCTCGGGCAGCTGGGCGCGGTGCACTTCGTGGTAACGCGCCAGGATGTGGTCGATCAGCTCGTTGGGCGTGCCGGTGTCGGGCAGCTCGGTCGGGCGTTGCAGGCTGGCGAGCTCATCGACCACGGCCTGCAGCTCCAGGCCACGACCGGCGCAGGACTGGCGCAGGCTGACCTGGCCGCCACAGCAAAAATCGAGTTTCAGACGGCGAAAAACCGCTGTCGCGCCGGGTAATTCGACGGCGATCTGGCCAATCGCTTGTTCGACGTCTATCGGGGTCTGGGGCAGACGGGCGTTCATGGTGGACTGTCCTTGTAAAGATTCATTCGACATGTGCATTTTATCGAAATAAAATTCATCCTGTATGACTCTTTTCTTGACCTAAGGCAATTCCTCCATGCGCCTGACCCAATGGACCGACTACGCCCTGCGCGTGCTGATGTACTGCGCCGGCCAGCAGGAGCGCGAGCAGCCGGTGACGATCAGCGAGGTGGCGCAATCGCACGACATCTCGCGCAGTCACCTGACCAAGATCGTGCAGGAGCTGGCGGCCCAGGGCCTGCTGGAGACCACGCGCGGGCGCGGCGGCGGTATGCGCCTGATGCGCCCGGCCAAGGAGATCAGCGTCGGTGCCGTGGTGCGGGTGATGGAGTCGGACTTTGAAATGGTCGAATGCTTCAACCTGGAGAACAACACCTGCCGCCTGAGCAGCCACTGCGTGCTCAAGGGCGTACTCGGCAGCGCCACCCAGGCGTATCTGGCCGTGCTCGACCGCCTGACGCTGGCCGACCTGGTGCCGCAGCCGCCGGAGCCTATCTCTTTACCGGCACCCGGCGCCGCGCCCGCGCAGCCGGTGCATATGCTGCGCCTGGTGCGGTAGGGTAAGTAGGTTAGTGCAAGCTCTCGTGCGCAGCCGCCAGCACGCAGTCTGTCAGGCGCTGCAGCGCGGCCCGGGCGCTGCGCGGGTGGGCCCAGAACAGCGGTACGTCGATGCGGGCCTCGGGCCGTAGCTCCACCAGGCGGCCCTGGGCCAGTTCCTCTTGCACCATGGCCATGGGGTGCATTCCCCAGCCCATGCCAATTTCACAAGCGCGCACATAGCCACCGGCTGAGGGCAGGAAATGCCGGGGCGGCGCTTCGCTCGGGGTCAGGCCCTGGGTTTGCAGCCATTGTTCTTGCAGGCGGTCGTTGCGGTCGTACACCATCATGGGTGCACGCGCCAGGGCCTGCGCCGTCACGCCCTGGGCAAAGTGGCGGTGCATGAAGGCCGGGCTGGTGGCGGCGATGTAGCGCATGGTGCCCAGGGGCCAGCTGTCGCAGCCGGCCATCGGTGCGGCGCTGGTGGTCACGGCGGCCAGCACCTCGCCTTCGCGCAGGCGCAGGCCGGTGTGCTCCTGGTCGTCAATGCGCAGATCGAGCAGCTCCGTGCCGCCCGCAGTAAAGGCCGCCACCGCCTGCATGAACCAGGTGGCGAGCGAGTCGGCATTGACCGCCAGTTTGAGCGTGGGCGTGTGCTCCGCCATGGCCGGCAGCAGCGCCGGGTGGCGGCTGCGCAGCTGGTGTTCGAGCAGCGCCACCTGCTCCAGGTGCAGGCACAGGTGGCGCCCGGCCTCGGTGCCGGTGCAGGGGCTGCCGCGCTGCACCAGCACCTGGCCGGCGCGTTCTTCCAATTGTTTGATGCGCTGCGAGACGGCAGAGGGCGTGACGTGCAGGCGCTGCGCTGCGCGTTCAAAACTGCCTTCGCGCAGCACGGCGGCCAGGGCCTGGAGGGCGGCGTAGTCCAGCATGAAGTTTTGCTAAATATGCATTAGAAATTTGAAGTGTACTTAAATGCATGGTGTGCTTAGCATCGGCGCCATGTTCTCTCTTGCTGCTGCTTCTCCCTGGTCTGCCGCCTGGCTCGCGGGCTTTGGCGTGTGCCTGTCGCTGATTGCTTCCATTGGCGCGCAAAACCTGTACGTGCTGCGCCAGGCCGTGCGGGGCGAGCATGTGCGTGCCTGCGTGGCGCTGTGTGTGGCTTGCGATGCGTTGCTGGTGGCCCTGGGGGTGGCGGGCATGGCGCAGCTGCTGGGGTCTTCGCCCGTGCTGGCGCAATGGCTGCAGTGGGGCGGGGCGCTGTTTTTACTGGCCTACGGCCTGTTTGCCTGGCAGCGGGCGCTGTTTGCGCCGGATGCGAACCAGGCCGCAACCGGGGGCGATCGCGTGGCGCGCGGCGTGCTGGGCGTGCTCGCAGGGTTGGCCGTGATTACCTTGCTCAACCCGCACGTGTACCTTGATACCGTGCTTTTGATCGGCTCCATCGGCGCGCGCCAGCCGGGGGCGCTGAAGGCGGTGTTCGTGCTGGGTGCGACCTGCGCCAGCCTGAGCTGGTTCGTCGCCCTGGCGGTGACGGGGCGGCGCTTGCAGCACTGGTTTGCCCAGCCCCGGGCCTGGCGTGTGCTCGATGCGTTCACCGGCAGCACCATGCTGGTGCTCGCCTGGTGGGTGGCGCGCAGTGCGTGAGCGTTTGGTTCAAGACCCCAGCTCAATACACCAGCCGCTCGGGCCGCACCTCTTGCAAGATGGTGGTGGCGATTTCCTCGATGCTTTTGGTCGTGGTCGAGAGCCATCGGATGCCGGCGCGGCGCATCATGGCCTCGGACTCGCTGACTTCGTAGCGGCAGTTGACGATGTCGGCGTAGCGTGAGTTCGGGCGGCGCTCGTTGCGGATCTCGGAAAGGCGCTCGGGCTGGATGGTCAGGCCGAAGATTTTCTTGCGGTGCGGCAGCAGCGCGGGCGGCAGCTGGCGGCGCTCGAAGTCTTCGGGAATCAGCGGGTAGTTGGCCACCTTCAGGCCGCACTGCATCGCCAGGTACAGGCTGGTGGGCGTCTTGCCGCTTCTGGAGACGCCGATCAGGATGACGTCGGCGCCCTCCAGGTCGCGGTGGCTTTGGCCGTCGTCGTGGTCGAGGCTGAAGTTGATGGCCTCGATGCGGTCGATGTACTCCTTGGAGCGCGTCACGTCCGAAAAGCGCCCGACGCGGTGCAGCGACTTGATGCCCAGCTCCTGCTCCAGCGGCCGCACAAAGGTGCCGAACATGTCCATCAACATGCCTTTGCAGCCTTCCTGGATGACCTTGAGCACCTCCATGTTCACCAGCGTGGTGAAGACGATGGGCTTCTTGCCCTCGAGCTCCGCCTGGTGGTTGATCTGGCGTACGGCCTGGTGGGCCTTGTCCACGGTGTCGATGAAGGGCAGGCGAACGTGGCGCGATTTGACTTCAAACTGCGCCAAGATGGCATTGCCAAAGGTTTCGGCGGTGATGCCGGTGCCGTCAGAGATGAAAAAAACAGTGCGCATGGGAGAAAGGGCTGAGAGGGGAAGCCATAGGCTGCAGGGCTTGGGGGCTGCGGCATAGAATCGCGCCCATTGTCCCAAATTCACGCCATGCGCAGCCGCAGCCCACAACCCCAAATACAACGCGCGCCCTTGCCCATGGCCGCCTGCGCCCTGCTGGCGCGGGCCACCGGTTTTTAACTTCTGGAGTCTTCCCATGTCTGCACGTTTTGAGGCGACCGCCCTGGTCGTACCGTTTGAACAACTGAGAATGAGCGACGTCGAGGTCGTTGGCGGCAAGAACGCCAGCCTGGGCGAAATGATCTCGCAGCTGCCCCAGGGCGTGCGCGTGCCCACCGGCTTTGCCACCACGGCGCACGCCTTCCGCGAGTTTTTGAAGTACGAGGGCCTGCACGAGCGCATCAGCGCGCGCCTGGCGGCGCTCGATGTCGAAGACGTGCGCGCCCTGGCCGCAGCCGGGGCTGAAATCCGTGGCTGGGTGGAGAACCAGCCCTTCCCTGCCGACCTGGAACAAGCCGTGCGCGCCGCCTTCGCCACCCTGAGTGCAAGCAATGCCCAGGCCAGTTTTGCCGTGCGCAGCTCGGCCACGGCAGAAGACCTGCCCGACGCATCCTTTGCCGGCCAGCAAGAAACCTTTTTGAACGTCGTCGGCATCGAAGATGTGCTGCACAAGATGAAAGAGGTGTTTGCCAGCCTCTACAACGACCGCGCCATCTCCTACCGCGTGCACAAGGGCTTTGCGCACGACGTGGTGGCGCTGTCGGCGGGCGTGCAGCGCATGGTGCGCTCGGACCTGGGCGCGGCGGGCGTGATGTTCACCATCGACACCGAAAGCGGCTTTGAAGAAGTCGTCTTCATCACCAGCAGCTACGGCCTGGGCGAGACGGTGGTGCAAGGCGCCGTCAACCCCGACGAATTCTACGTCCACAAGCCCATGCTGCGCGCCGGCAACAAGGCCGTGATCCGCCGCAACCTGGGCTCCAAGCTGATCCAGATGGTGTTTGCCAGCGCGGAAGAAAAGGCCGCCACGGGCAAGCTCGTCAAGACCACCGATGTGGCCACCGAGCTGCGCAACCGCTACAGCCTGAGCGACGATGAGGTGCAGCAATTGGCGCAGTACGCGCTGGTGATCGAGCAGCACTATGGCCGCCCCATGGACATCGAGTGGGGCAAGGACGGCCAGGACGGCCAGCTCTACATCCTGCAGGCGCGCCCCGAGACGGTGAAAAGCCAGGCCAAGGGCCAGGCCGAACTGCGCTACAAGTTGAAGGGCCACGGCCAGGTGCTGGCCGAGGGCCGTGCCATTGGCCAGAAGATCGGCACCGGCCCGGTGCGCCTGGTGCACGACATCCGCGAGATGGACAAGGTGCAGGCCGGCGACGTGCTCGTCACCGACATGACCGACCCGAACTGGGAGCCGGTGATGAAGCGCGCCAGCGCCATCGTCACCAACCGGGGCGGGCGCACCTGCCACGCCGCCATCATCGCGCGCGAGCTGGGCATTCCCGCCGTGGTGGGCTGCGGCAACGCCACCGACAAGCTGAGCGACGGCACGCTGGTGACGGTGAGCTGCGCCGAGGGCGATACCGGCCACATCTACGACGGCCTGCTGGAGACCGAAGTGACCGAGGTGCAGCGTGGCGAGATGTCCGCCATCAAGACCAAGATCATGATGAACGTCGGCAACCCGCAGCTGGCCTTTGACTTTGCCCAGTTGCCCAACGAAGGCGTGGGCCTGGCGCGGCTGGAATTCATCATCAACAACAACATCGGCGTGCACCCCAAGGCCATCCTGGACTACCCCGCCGTCGATGCCGACCTGAAGAAGGCCGTGGAGAGCGTGGCCCGTGGCCATGCCAGCCCGCGCGCCTTCTACGTGGACAAGGTGGCCGAGGGCGTGGCGACGATTGCGGCGGCGTTTTGGCCCAAGCCCGTCATCGTGCGCCTGTCGGACTTCAAGAGCAACGAGTACCGCAAGCTCATCGGCGGCAGCCGCTACGAGCCCGAGGAAGAAAACCCGATGCTGGGCTTCCGGGGCGCGGCGCGCTACATCAGCGCCGATTTTGGCGAGGCTTTTGCCATGGAATGCGAGGCCATCCGCCGCGTGCGCGGCGACATGGGCCTGACCAACGTGCAGGTGATGGTGCCGTTTGTGCGCACCCTGGGCCAGGCCGACCGCGTCACCCGCCTGCTCGCCGAGCACGGCCTGCAGCGCGGGCAGAACGACCTCAAGGTCATCATGATGTGCGAGGTGCCCAGCAACGCCGTGCTGGCCGACGAGTTCCTGCAGTACTTCGATGGCTTCTCCATTGGCTCCAACGACCTGACCCAGCTCACCCTGGGCCTGGACCGCGACAGCGGCCTGGAGCTGCTGGCGCAGGATTTTGACGAGCGCGACCCGGCCGTGCGCGCGCTGCTGTCGCGTGCCATCGCTGCCTGCAAGGCACAAGGCAAGTACGTGGGCATCTGCGGCCAGGGCCCCAGCGACCACCCCGACTTTGCGCAGTGGCTGGCAGATGAGGGCATCTCCTCGATCTCGCTCAACCCCGACAGCGTGATCGACACCTGGCAGCAGCTCGCGGGCTGAGGCCGCAGACACCATGCCACCGGCGATTGAGCCCACAGCCGAGCACAGTGGCATGACCACGGGCGTGCCGTTTGCGCCCGATTTGCACGATGCGCGTCACCTGTGGCTCAAAGCCGTTTTGCTGCTGCTGTGGCTGCTGGTGACTTTTGTCACCAGCTTTTTTGCCCGCGACCTGAGTCTGCCGTTTGGTGGCTGGACGTTTGGCTACTGGATGGCAGCGCAGGGCGCGGTGCTGGTGTTCATCGTCCTCACCATCGTGTACTGCGGGGCCATGGATCGCTTTGAACGCGCAGATGCCGATGCAGCGGCGCCGCCCCCGCGCCATGGCTGAAGGGGTGCAGGGCGAGCGCGCCTACCTGCGGCGCCTGCACCGCACCCTGGCGCTGTACGTGGCCGGGGTGTTGGGTTTTCTCGGCCTCATGGCCTGGGCCGAGCAGCGGGGGCTGTCGCGCCACTGGATCGGGCCCATTTTTCTTTTCTTCACGGTGATGGTGTACGCCGCCATCGGCGTCTGGGGGCGCACCACCGACCCTGAGGAGTACTACGTTGCCGGGCGGCGCATCCCGCCCATGTACAACGGCATGGCGGCGGCGGCCGACTGGATGAGCGCCGCCTCCTTCATCAGCCTGGCGGGCGCCCTGTACCTGCAGGGCTTTGCCGGCCAGCCCGGCCAGCCCGGGGGCCTGGCGTATTTGCTGGGCTGGACGGGGGGCTTTGTGCTGGTGGCGCTTCTCATTGCGCCGCACCTGCGCGCCATGAATCTCTACACCATCCCGGATTTTTTTCAGCAGCGCTTTGGCGGGCGCTGGCCGCGCATCATTGCCGCGCTGGCGGCGGTGCTGTGCTCGTTCACCTATGTGGTGGCGCAGATTTATGGCGTCGGCCTGATTGCCTCGCGCCTGACGGGGGTGCAGTTCGAGATCGGCATCATGCTCGGCCTGGGCGGGGTGCTGCTGTGCTCGTTCCTCGGGGGGATGCGCGCCATCACCTGGACGCAGGTGGCGCAGTACGTGGTCGTGCTGCTGGCGTTTTTGATCCCGGTGTCGTGGCTGGCCTACCAGCAGCTGGGCACGCCGCTGGCGACCTTGGTGTACGGCCAGCAGGTGGCGCGGGTGGCCGAGCTGGAGCAGCAGCTGCTCGATGACCCGGCCGAGCGCGCCGTGGTGCAGGCTTATTTGCAGCGTGCGCGCAACTACGAACAGCGCCTGCACAACGTGGGCGTGGCCCTGGAGCGCGAGCGCGAGGCGGCGCGTGCCCATGTGCGCGAATTGCGTGCGCGCAATGCCGATGTAGGTCAGATCGTTGCTGCCAGTCGCGAGCTGGCGGCGCTGCCGCGCGATGAGGCGCAGGCGCGGGCGCAGTGGACGCGTGAGATGTACACCTATTACGAGCGTGCCCGTCCCCTGGGCGGCCTGCCGCGCCACAGCCAGGCTTTTGCCGGCAACCCCGACGGCACGCCGCAGGAGCGCGCCGATTACCAGGACACGCGGCGCAACTTTCTGGCGCTGATGTTCTGCCTCATGGTCGGCACGGCGGGCCTGCCGCACCTGCTCACGCGCTACTACACCGCCAGTTCAGTCGCGGGGGCGCGCGCCTCGGTGGCCTGGTCGGTGTTCTTCATTGCCCTTTTGTACCTGAGCGCCCCGGCGCTGGCGGTGCTGGTCAAGTTTGAGGTCATGCACAACCTGGTGGGCAGCAGCTTTGGCGAGCTGCCCAACTGGATTGCGCAGTGGGCGCGGGTCGATCCGGCGCTGCTGTCGGTGGAGGACGTCAACGGCGACGGCATCGTGCAGTTTGGCGAGATTCACCTCGGCGCCGACCTCATCATGCTGGCCACGCCCGAGCTCGGCGGCCTGCCGTACGTGATCTCGGGGCTGGTGGCCGCTGGGGGCCTGGCAGCGGCGCTGTCCACCGCCGATGGCTTGCTGCTGACCATCAGCAACGCCCTGGTGCGCGACCTGTACTACCAGGGTCGCAGCGGGCGGCGCCATAGCTCGGCTGAGCAGCGGGTGATTTTGACCAAGTTTGCCCTCATGGCGGTGGCGCTGGCGGCGGCTTTTGTGGCCTCGCTCAAGCCGTCGGACATCTTGCCCATGGTCTCGGCCTCGTTCTCGCTGGCGGCCTCGGCCTTCGTGCCGGCCATGGTGCTGGGTATTTTTTGGCGCGGCACCACGCGCGCGGGCGCCGTCTGGGGCATGTTGGCGGGGCTGGGGGTGGCGCTGTACTACATCGTGTCGCATCTGCCGGTGGTGCAGATGCTCACGCCCAGCTGGCTCGCCTGGCTCTGGGTGCAGGGCCTGTGGTGGGAGATTCAACCGATCTCCGCCGGCGTCTTTGGCGTGCCGGCGGGGCTGGCGGTGACGCTGCTGGTCAGCCGCATCACGCGCCCGCCGCCGCCGCTGCCGCGCATCCGGCTGGAGATGTGAACGCTCTGGGCCGGTGCGCGGGCTGCCCGATGGCGGTTAAACCGCCAGCAGTTCGACGTCGAACTTGAGCGTGGCGTGCGGCGGAATGACGCCGCCCGCGCCGCGTGCACCGTAGCCCAGGCTGGCGGGGATGATGAGGGTGCGCTGGCCACCGACTTGCATTCCCTGCACGCCTTCGTCCCAGCCCTTGATGACCATGCCGGCGCCCAGCAGGAAGGCAAACGGATCGCCCCGGTCGCGGCTGGAGTCGAACTTGGCGCCTTGCTGGCCGTCGTTGTAGAGCCAGCCGGTGTAGTGCACGCGCACCTGGGCGCCGGCCTGGGCGCTGGCGCCGCTGCCTTGCACGGTGTCTTCGTACTGCAGGCCCGAGGCGGTGGTGGTGAAAGCCATGGTGAAAATCCTTTTGCTATCAAAATAATAGCTGCTCGCGCTTGCTGGATAAGCGTTGCAGCCCAAAAAGCCAAAAACCCGCGCAGGGCGCGGGTGTCTGGCGAGAACAAGGGGCCGGGGCCGCTTTACTTCTTGGCGCGGCCGGCGGCCCAGCGGGTGGCAAAAGCCTGCAGATCCGACAGGCGCTTGAGCAAGTCCTGGCCGCTGGCGGTGACGGTGTAGCCCTCGCTGCCGTGGTCGAGCAGGCCCGCTTCGCGCAGCTCTTTGATGCGGGTGTTGAGCGTGTTGGGCGTGATGCCGCCGACGCTGTCTTGCAGCAGGCGGAAGGTTTGCGGGTGGCCGTCGCGCAGCGCCCAGAGCACGCGCAGCGCATAACGGCATTCGAGCTTTTCAAACAGCTGGTGGATGGCGGCGTTTTCTTTGGCGCTCATGAACGCTTCTCCTGGGGCAATGGGTGGGCGATGGGGCAGGGCGGGCCTGCCAAGGTGGGCCGGACTATAGCCGGGATTCGATTTTGCTACAAGTTTAATAGCTCCAAAGTGCCGGTGGGTATGCGCTACCCTGCAAAAACGGGGTAAATACCGAGTGCCCCTCCAGGGGCGGGCTTATGCTGTAGCCCCCTGTTTTTTGCTTCCCGCCATGTCCTCTCGCACTTCCTCCCTTCCCCTGGCCGGCCTGCGCGTGGTCGAATTCACGCACATGGTCATGGGCCCGACCTGCGGCATGGTGCTGGCCGACCTGGGGGCCGAGGTCATCAAGGTCGAGCCCATCGAGGGCGACCGCACGCGCCACCTGCTGGGCGCGGGCGCGGGCTTTTTCCCCATGTTCAACCGCAACAAGAAAAGCATCGCCATCGACCTGCGCCAGAGCGAAGGCCAGGCCGTGGCGCGCAAGCTCGCGCTGTCGGCGGACGTGGTGCTGCAAAACTTCAAGCCCGGTACCCTGGCCAAGTACGGGCTCGATTACGCCGCCCTGAGCGCCGAGAACCCGCGCCTGATCTACGTGAACCACACGGGGTTTTTGCCCGGCCCCTACGAGCACCGCACGGCGCTCGACGAGGTGGTGCAGATGATGGGCGGCCTGGCCTACATGACGGGCCGCCCCGGCGACCCGCTGCGCGCGGGTACCAGCGTGAACGACATCATGGGCGGCATGTTCGGCGCCATTGGCGCCATGGCGGCGCTGCTGCAGCGCGGCATCAGCGGGCGCGGGCAGGAGGTGGATTCGGCGCTGTTCGAGAACAATGTCTTTCTGGTCGGCCAGCACATGCTGCAGTACGCCATCACCGGCGAGGCGGCGGCGCCCATGCCCGCGCGCATCTCGCCCTGGGGTGTGTACGACGTGTTCACGGTGCAGGGTGGCGAGCAGATTTTTCTCTCTGCCGTGAGCGATGTGCAGTGGCAAACCCTGTGCCGTATTCTGGATTGGGCCGATCTTGCTGCCGACCCGCAGCTCGCCAGCAACAACGACCGCGTGCGCGCCCGCCCGACGCTGCTGCCACAGCTGCGCCAGCGCCTGGCCGAGCGCAGCGCAACCGAGCTGGCGCAGCTGTGCGAGGCCCATGGCCTGCCCTACGCCCCCATTGGCCGCCCCGAGCAGCTCTACGACGACCCGCACCTCAACGCCAGCGGCGCCCTGGCCGACATCACCCTGCCCGACGGCGAGCGCGCCGGCCAGACGGTGCGCACACCCTTGTTCCCGCTGCGCCTGGCCGGCGCGCACCTGCCCGTGCGCATGGACCCACCGGCCAAGGGTGCGCACACCGACGCGCTGCTGCAGGGCCTGGGTTACGACGCCGCGCAAATCGAGGCCCTGCGCACGGCTGCCGCCGTGGCTTGAAATTGGAGTGTTTTTGGCCTCTAGTCCTTGCTAATCAAGCGCTAGTAGCTATCAATTTAATAGTTTCTGGCGTGCTTGCAGCATCCGCACCAGTACCAATAGGGCCTGGTTTGCCGGCGCCGTCAGGCCATGGGCGGCGGCGCGGCGCACAACGTAGCCATTGAGGTGCTCGATCTCGCTCTCGCGCCCGCGCGCCAGGTCTTGCGCGGTGGACGATTTTTGCGCCGGCATGGTCTGCGCAATCGCCTGCACGCGCGCAGGCAGGTCGGCGGGCAGCGGCACGCCCTCGGCCTGGGCCACGGCCTGGCATTCGGCCACCAGCTGCGCCAGCAGCGCCGGTGCGCCGTCTTGCTGCAGGAGCCAGCCATAGGGCTGCTGCACGATGGCCGAGAGCGCGTTGTAGGCGCAGTTGACCACCAGCTTGGCCCAAAGCGTGCCCGCCACCTGGTCGGACAACGCCACGGCAATCCCCGCCTGCTGCAGCCAGGGGGCGATGGCGGCGCAGGCGCTGGCGTCGGGCAGCACCAGTTCGCAGCGGCCCAAATGCTGTACATGGCCGGGCCCGGCCATGGCCGTGGCGACGTACACCACCGCCGGCCAGACCGGGTGTGCCGGCCCCAGCACGGCGCGCACGCGCTCGGCGTTATCGACGCCGTTTTGCAGGCACAGCACCACGGCGCCGGGGCGCAGGTGCGGCGCCAGCTGCTGCGCAGCTGATTCGGTGTCGGTGGCCTTGACGCACAGCAGCACCACATCGGCCTGGGCGGCGGCGCGCGCCTCGGTGCTGGCGGCCAGGGGGATGTGCACATCCTCGGTCGCCGTTTGCAGGCGCAGGCCGTGCGTGGCAATCGCCTGCACGTGGGCGGCGCGGCCAATGAGCTGCAGCGGGTAGCCGGCGCGCGCCAACAGGGCGCCAAAGTAGCAGCCGACGGCGCCGGCGCCGAAGACGGCAAAGAAAGGGGGGTGGGAGCGATGCATGGGCGGTGATTGTCCCAGTCCGCCGGCCCTTGTGCAGCCCGGGGGCGGGGCGGAAAATCCAGGCGCCGGCGCCGTTGCCGCCGATTGGAGATTGACCATGCGTACCCCGCTCTTCCTGTCCTCGTTTTCCGCCCCGGCCCCGCTCCTGGCTTTGCCCCTGGTTGTGCTCCTGGCGCTGGGCAGCAGCGTTCAGGCGCAAACCTTGCAGCCGGGGCTGTGGGAGTTTCAGCACCAAAACCCAAGTGCGCAGCAGTCCGGCGGCAACGCCATGGCCGAGCGCATGGCGCAGATGCGCGAGCAGCTCAAAAACATGCCACCCGAATCGCGCAAGATGATGGAGCAGCAAATGGCGGCCCAGGGCGTAGCGCTCGACGGCAACGGTGGCCTGCGCGTGTGCATCAGCCCCGAGCAGGCGCAGCAGGCCCCCATCCGCGAGGGCCAGCGCGAAGGCCAGTGCACCTACAGCCAGGTGCGCCACAGCGGCAATACCTGGAAGGGCCATGTGCGCTGCCAGGAGCCGGCGAGCGAGGGCGATTTCACCACCACCCTCTACGGCCCCGAGCACTTCGTCACCGAGGCGGTGGTGACGAGCAAGGAGCATGGCCGCATGGCGATGAAGACCGAGGCACGCCGGCTCGGCAGCGACTGCGGGGCGTTGAGCAAAAAGCCGGCGGCCGGGCAGTGAGGGCGCTTGTCCGTCGTCGGCGCGCCGAACACCTGGGCGCACACCGTGCGCAGCAAAGGGTACTAACTGCGCCGGCGAGTCCAGGGCGTCGGGGTGCCTTCGGCCCCTGCCAGTTGCATCTCTGACAACCAACGCCGGGCGTTGGCGGCGCAATCCATGTCCTCGGGCTTGGCTTCGATCTGCGCCATCAGTTCGACCAGGTGGGCCTTGCTTTGTGCGAGCTGTGCTTGCAGCGCCTCGATGTCCTGCACTTTGCGGCGCAGCGTCTGGAGCAGGGTGCCGTGCTCCCAGCTGGCGAGGTCGCTGGGCAGCAGCGTGCGCAGTTCCTCCAGGCTGAAGCCCGCGTTCTGCCCAGCTGCGATCAGCTTGAGCACCAGAACCGCATCGTCGGGATAGCTGCGGTAGCCATTGGCCTGGCGTTCAACCGCCTTGAGCAGGCCGATCCGCTCATAGAAGCGAATGCGCGAGGGCGCCAGGCCAGTGCGCTCCGCCAGTTCTCCAATTTTCATTTCACGGTGCTCCGAATGGGCGCGTAGTTTGACATTGAACTTTGCTTCAAGGTTAACCTTACGGCCATTACCACAAGATTCAGTTCACCGAGATGCGCGCAATGCAGACGATATTGGGGGCCAACGGCCAGATCGCCACAGAGCTGGCGAGGGAGCTCAAGCGTAGATACACCGACGAGGTGCGGCTGGTGAGCCGCACGCCGCGCAAGGTCAACGCTGCCGACAGCCTGGTGTCTGCCAACCTGCTCGATGTGCAGCAGACCTTGGAGGCAGTCAAGGGCAGCCGCATCGTCTACTTCACCGCTGGCCTGCCGCCGGACACGGAACTGTGGGAGATGCAGTTCCCGACGATGCTCAAGAACGCCCTCGATGCGGCCCGCGCCACAGGTGCGCGCTTTGCGTATTTCGACAACACGTACATGTACCCGCAGGATGCGCGGCTGCAGACGGAGGAGGCGCCCTTCGCTCCGGTCGGCCGCAAGGGCAAGGTGCGTGCCGCGATGGCGTCCATGGTGCTCGATGAAATGGCGCGGGGCGAGATTCCCGTGCTCATCGGCCGTGCCCCCGAGTTCTACGGCCCGGGCAAGACGCAGAGCTTTACCAACGCGCTGGTGATCGAAAAGCTCCAGGCCGGTAAGAAGCCGCTGGTGCCGGTGCGCGACGACACGCGGCGCACGCTGATCTGGACGCCGGACGCGAGCCGCGCGCTGGCGGCACTGGGCAATGCGCCCGATGCGTTCGGGCAGACCTGGCACCTGCCGTGCTGCGACGAGCGCCTGACGTACCGGGAATTCGTCGCCATGGCCAGCGAGATAGGGGAGCGGGAGTTCGCCTACAAGGTCATTGGCCAGTGGGCACTGACCGCCGCCGGGCTGTTCCGGAAAGAGGCGCGCGAGATCCGCGAGCTGCTGCCCCGCTACCGGCAGGACAACCTGTTCGACTCCACGAAGTTCAAGCGCCGGTTTCCAGAATTCGGGGTAACCACGTACCGGCAGGGCCTGGAGCTGATCTGGCGGGGCGCAGCGGGCACATAGATAGCCTCGCCGCCGCCTACGCTATCTGTAGCGGCCCCGATCCTGGCAGGCGCGCCACCAGGTCGGCCCCCACCAGCCGGGACGGCGTGTAGGCGCCACCTGCGGGCCGGGCCGCCATCAGGTGCTCCACCACGGCCAGTGCGCCGGTGATGGTCAGGCTATAGCCATTGGCGGTGCGGATGCGTGCAGTCTTCTTCTCCCCGCGCGCATTGCGGGCCTCGCCCCAGACGAAGGTGGGCATCTGTGCGCGCTGTTCCTCGCTGGGGCCCTTCACCGTTTGGGCGATGCGTGCCTTGATGAGCTTTTGCACCCACGGCCACCCCAGCAGCGGCCGGATGTAGTTGGCACGCCGGGCGTTGGCGATCATGCTGGGCGCGCCAGGAATGAACACCCGTACGTTCGGAATGCCGGTGCTGTAGAAGGCGGTGGAGACATCGCCCCAGGGGATGCTCATGGCCTCCTTCTCGCCATCGCCGAAGTCGATGCGGCGCACCTCGTGGGCCAGCGGCACGGTGATGATCTTGCCGTCTTGGCGCACCTTGCCGCCCTGGGCCAGGCCCTCGACCGAGGTCTTGGCCGTGCCGGGCGAGAAGCCCGAACGCGAATCGAAGCCCAGCGCGAGATGCGTGGCATCGGGCAGCGCTTCCTTGAGTGCCGCAGCCACGCAGTCGGTGGGGATGACATCGAAGCCCACGCCGGGGCACAGCACCACGCCCGCGTCGCGCGCGCGTGCATCGAGCGACTGCGCCAACTCGAAGACGGCGATCTCGCCGGTGATGTCCAGGTAGTGCGCACCGGCGCGCAGGCAGGCCGCCATCATCGGCGCGGCGGTGGCGGAAAACGGGCCGGCGCAGTTCAGCACCAGCGCGTGGTCACGCAGCTGTGCCGCCAGCACCGTGGCGTCGTCGAGGCCGAAGGCTTGCGCCTCCAGCCCGAGGGTGCGTGCCAGCGGTTCGATGCTTTCGCGCCGGCGGCCCGCCAGCACCGGCGTGAGCCCGCGCCGCACTGCTTCGCGGGCGATGAGTTCCCCGGTGTAGCCGTTGGCGCCATAGATCATCCAGCGCAGGGGCTGGGTGTTTTTTGTGATTACCATGATGACGATGCCTTGGTTTTGCCCCGCGTGAATGGGAATTCACGGATGGCCTTGGAGTGGAGGAGCGATGGCGTGAATCTAAGGTTTAAGTTAAGTTGAATGTCAAGGGATTGTTCGGGCCCATGGCGGATCGGTGCGCTGCGATGGGCGCCGGGCCTCGCGCAGTAGGGCTGGAGGCGAACAGGCAAGCGGTGGTCAGCGATGGACGAACCGGCTGTATCGGGCGGCGGCGCAGTCCAGCAGAATTGGGTGCTGGCGCGATGTGGAAATGAAAAAACCCGCCCCCACGCTGTGCGTCGGGGCGGGTGTGCCGGGTGGATGCAGGCTTACAGCGAGTCGATGAAGCTGCGCAGCTTGTCGCTGCGGCTGGGGTGCTTCAACTTGCGCAGCGCCTTGGCTTCGATCTGGCGGATGCGTTCGCGCGTGACGTCGAACTGCTTGCCCACTTCTTCCAGGGTGTGGTCGGTGGACATTTCAATGCCGAAGCGCATCCGCAGCACCTTGGCTTCGCGCGGGGTCAGGCCGTCGAGGATGTCTTTCACCACGTCGCGCAGGCCGGCCTGCATGGCGGCGTCGATGGGCGCGGTGTTGGCGCTGTCCTCGATGAAGTCGCCCAGGTGGCTGTCGTCGTCGTCGCCGATGGGCGTTTCCATCGAGATCGGCTCCTTGGCGATCTTCATGATCTTGCGGATTTTGTCCTCGGGAATCTCCATCTTCTCGGCCAGGATGGAGGCATCGGGCTCGAAGCCGAATTCCTGCAGGTGCTGGCGCGAGATGCGGTTCATCTTGTTGATGGTCTCGATCATGTGCACCGGGATGCGGATGGTGCGCGCCTGGTCGGCGATCGAGCGCGTGATGGCCTGGCGGATCCACCACGTGGCGTAGGTCGAGAACTTGTAGCCCCGGCGGTATTCGAATTTATCGACCGCCTTCATCAGGCCGATGTTGCCTTCCTGGATCAGGTCCAGGAACTGCAGGCCCCGGTTGGTGTACTTCTTGGCAATCGAGATCACCAGGCGCAGGTTGGCCTCGATCATCTCTTTCTTGGCGTCGCGGCTGGCCATCTCGCCGGCGTTCATGCGCTTGTTGATGTCTTTCAACTCGGTCAGCGGCACGACGACGCGGGTCTGCAGGTCGATCAGCTTTTGCTGCAGGTCCTGGATGGGCGGGATGTTGCGCGCCATGACGGCGCTGTAGGGCTTGCCGGCGCTGGCTTGCTTTTCCACCCACTGCAGGTTCAGCAGGTTGGGCGGGAAGTCCTTGATGAAGGTCTCCTGCGGCATACCGCACTTATCGACGATGATGCGGCGCAGCTCGCGCTCTTTCTTGCGCACGTCGTCCACCTGGGCGCGCACCATGTCGCACAGCTTCTCGATGGTCTTGGCGGTGAAGCGGATCGTCATCAGCTCGGCCGAGATGGCGTGCTGGATCTTCATGTACGCGGCGCCGCCGTAGCCGTCCTTGTCGTACACCTTGTGCATTTTCTCGAACAGCGCGTGCAGGCTGTCGAAGCGGCGCAGGGCTTCGTTTTTCAGCTCTTCGAGCTTCTTCGTCAGCGCCTTGGAGCCGCCCTTGCCGTCGTCGTCGTCGGCTTCGTCGTATTCGTCGAAGTCTTCTTCGGCCACGTAGTCGTCGTTTTCGTCGGCGTTGACGAAGCCATCGACGATGGTCGAGATGACGACCTTGCCGCCCCGAATTTCCTCGGCCATGCTGAGAATTTCGGCAATCGTGGCGGGCGAGGCGCTGATGGCCTCCATCATGTCCTGCAGGCCGCCTTCGATGCGCTTGGCGATCTCGATTTCGCCCTCGCGCGTGAGCAGCTCCACGGTGCCCATCTCGCGCATGTACATGCGCACCGGGTCGGTGGTGCGGCCAAATTCGCTATCGACGGTGGAGAGCGCGGCCTCGGCCTCTTCTTCCGCTTCTTCGACCGTGGTGGCGGTGGGTGTGACGTTGTTCTGGAACAGGGTCTCGGCGTCGGGCGTTTGCTCGTACACCGCCACGCCCATGTCGTTGAGCATGGTGACCACGACTTCCATGGTCTCGGCGTCCACCAGTTTGTCGGGCAGGTGGTCGGAGATTTCGACCTGCGTCAGGTAGCCGCGTGTCTTGCCCAGGGTGATGAGCTTTTTCAGCTGCGAGCGGCGCTTGGCCAGGTCTTCTTCCGACAGCACGGTCTCGTCGAGGCCAAACTCCTTCATCAAGGCGCGTTCCTTGGCCTTGGAGAGCTTCATGCGCAGCGGCTTGGCCTTTTCCACGGTGGTATCGGCGCTGGCTTCGGCGGCTGGGGCTTCTTCCACCTCACCTTCGAGGTCGGCTTCGATGTCCGACAGGTCGGTGTCGTCGCCCGCTTCTTCTTCCTTGGCCTTGGGCTTGCGGCCGCGCTTGGCCGGGGCCTTGGCGGCGGCTTTGGCAGCGGGCTTGGGCTTGGCGAGCGCTTCGTCGGCGCTGGTGTCCTTGGCGGCGCTGCTGCGCGTGGCCTTCTTCTTGGGCGTTTCGGCGCTGGTGTCTGTGGCGACAGTGACAGCCGCTTTGGGGGTGGCCTTGGTCGCGCCCGTGACCGCAGTCTTGGCAGCGGCTTTGCTCGCCGGCTTTTTCTTGTCCTGGGCTTCGGCGTTTTTCAGGAATTCATCGGCCGCTTCTTTGAGCAGCTGGGCTTTGCTTTTGGGTGGGGTGGACACTTGAGCAGCTTTCGTTGCGGCCAGGGCGGCCGGGGAAGAAGGGACAGCGGCGCCTGCAGCAGGCTTGGCAGACTTCGCGGACTTTTGAGTGGGCATCAACTACCTCAGGGTCAAAAACGGGCACACAAAGAAAACGCAAGCGCCACCGCCATGGTGCGCGCAAATAACGGCCCGGGCGCAGCGCCTGGGCGGCCGAGGGCAAGCCTCGGGGGCAAGATGTCTGGGCGAACATTTGGAGTGCAGTCCTTGCGAGAGAGTGGGCCTTGCACTGGCTGCAAGTGGCGTGGATTCACGCTGGCCCGGGTCGGAGGTGCTGCTGTCGCTCTTGCCGAAAAGCCGTGGATTATACCGTTGCCTAAATGTCGGGAGAAAATTCAAAAAGTCAAGGGGGCGGGGCGGCCGGCGTTTCGAGTACCTTGCGCTGCGCCTGCAGCGTGCGCAGGCGCAGCGCGGCCTGCGGGTCGCTGCCCAGGGCGTGGATGGCTTCGTTTTCCTGCTGTTTGATGTGGTCGATGCGCAGGCGGTTGAGCACGCCGCGCAGCTCGCGCTGGATTTCCGCCAACTCACCCTCGGGTTGGGCGTGGGGGCTGTTCATTAGGCGCAGCGCCAGGTCTTCGCTGCCTTGGCTGCGCAGGCCCTCGCGCAGCACGGCCCAGGGCTGGGGGCCGTGTTCGTGCCACTGCGCCTCCAGCCAGGCAAACAGAGGGCCGTGTGGCGCGGGTTGCTGCGCCAGCGCGGCCCAGTCGTCGTGGTCCATGTGCTCAAGAAAATCCATGTGCGACAGCAGCAGGCGCGCGGCCTGGTCGGCGCGGCTGACGGGTGTCGGGCGCGGGCCCTGGTAGGGCGGCGCGGCATCTTGCCAGGGGCCGCGTTTTTTCCACGTGCCTTTGCTGCGGTAGGCGCCGGCGCCTGTGTGCGCTGGCGCGGGCCAGCTGCCCCGGTTGCCCTGGCCAGCGTCGCCGGCCTGGGCGTGGGGCGGGGCAAAGTCGCCCTCCCAGGGGGGGGCGCTGCTGCCGCCCGGTGCGGGCGGGCGGGCGTTGCTGGTGGGTTTGCTGTGGTGCCACAGGTCCCACAGTTCGCTGCTGTCGAGCTGGCCGCGCTGCGCCAGCTCGGCCAGCAGCTGGCGTTTGAGGGCGCCGTCGGGCAGGGCGCCCCACAGTGGCTGGGCATTGCTCAGCATGTGGGCACGGCCTTCGGTCTGGCCCAGGTCGCAGCCCTCGGCGGCGGCTTCGAGCACGAAGCGGCTCAGCGGCAGGGCGGCGCCGACGTGGCGCGCAAAGGCTTCCGGGCCGTGGGCGCGGATGAAGCTGTCGGGGTCGTGCTCGGCGGGTAGAAACAAAAATTTGATGCTGCGCGTGTCGCTGGCGTAGGGTAGGGCGGCGAGCAGCGCCTTGTGCGCCGCGCGCCGGCCAGCGTTGTCGCCGTCAAAGCTGAACACCACCTGCTCCGTAAAGCGAAACAGCTTGTGCACATGCTCGGCAGTGCAGGCCGTGCCCAGGGTGGCGACGGCATTGGCAAAACCCAGCTGCGCCAGCGCCACCACGTCCATATAGCCTTCGGTGACGAGGGCGTAGCCCTGGTCGCGGATGGCCTGGCGGGCCTCGTACAGGCCGTATAGTTCCTGGCCCTTGTGAAAGACGGGGGTTTCGGGCGAGTTGAGGTATTTGGGCTTGGCATCGCCCAGCACGCGCCCGCCAAAGCCGATGCACTCGCCCTTGACGTTGCGGATTGGGAACATGATGCGGTCGCGAAAACGGTCGTAGCGCTTGCCGTCCTCCTCGCCGACGATGACCAGGCCCGACTCTTGTAGCAGCGGATCGTCGTAGGCCGGAAAGACACTGGCCAGGCTGCGCCAGCCCTCGGGCGCGTAGCCCAGGCCGTAGCGCTTGGCGACGATGCCACTGACGCCGCGCTGCTTGAGATAGGCGATGGCGTGGGGCGCTGTCTTGAGCTGCTGGCAGTAGGCGGTGCCGGCGCGTTCGAGCACCTCGCTCAGGGTGTGCTGCTTCTCGCGCGCAGCGGCTGCCTGCTGGCGCTGGTGTGCCGGGGTGTCGTCCTGCGGCACGGCCAGGCCCACGCCCTGGGCCAAATCTTGCACGGCTTCCACAAAACCCATACCGGCGTGTTCCATGAGAAACCCTATGGCATTTCCATTTTTGCCGCAGCCGAAACAGTGGTAGAACTGTTTGGAGGGGCTGACGCTGAACGAGGGGGATTTCTCGCCATGGAAGGGGCACAGGCCCATGAAATTGGCGCCGCCTTTTTTCAGCTGCACATAGCGGCCCACGACCTCGACCACATCGACGCGGGCGAGGAGTTCCTGGATGAATGACTGGGGAATGCTCACAGCCATGATTGTCCGTGCAAACACAATGGCCGCGCTGCCCAGGCAGTGGCGCCGCCGTAATTGGCTGCTGGCAGCAACAGCGGCGTCAGCCGCACTGGTGGGCTGCCAGGCGCGTGCGCGCCAGTCGGTGCTGCGGGTGCTGGCTTGGCCGGGCTACGCCGATCTGGACTGGATACAGGCGTTTGAGCAGCGCCATGGCGTACGCGTGGAGTTCACCATCATTGGCAGCGATGACATGCTGCGCGCCAACCTCAGCCGCCCGGCCCATGGCGGCTTTGACGTGGTGGCGGCGAACACCGTCGAGCTCGCTGCGCTGCTGGCGCAGGGGCGTCTGCTGGCGCTCGATCCGGGGCTGCTGCCGCTGCGCGCTGGGCAGCTGCCGCGTTTTCAGCAGCCCATTGCCGGCACGGCGGCGCAGGGGCGGCTGTACGCCGTACCGTTTACCTATTCCGAGATGGGCTTGATTTACGACCGGCGTCAGTTTGAGCAGCCGCCGTCGCTGGGCACTTTGTGGGATCGGCGCTGGCAGGGGCGGGTGTTGTTTTTTGATGGCAGCGCGCACGCGTTTTCACTTGCGGCGCAGGCGCGTGGCTGGGCGCCTTTTGCACTGCAGCCGGCGCAGTTTCCCGTCCTGGCGCGTGACCTGGTGCAGCTGCGGCGCAACCTGCTGGTGTTGTACCGCCTGCCCGAGGAGCCGGTCGAGCTGTGGGTGCGCCATTCGGTGGCGTTGATGCACGCCAATTACGGCCAGCAGCAGCTCAAGATGTTGCGCGACGCAGGCCTTGACGTGGGTTATGTCGTGCCGCGCGAGGGCGCCCTGGCCTGGCTCGATGCCTGGGCGGTGCTGCAAAGCACCCAGCAGCCGCAGCTGGCGCAGCAGTGGATCAACCACATGCTCGATCCTGCCATTTGCGCTGAGTTTTCCCGCCGCCAGGGCCTGGCCAATACCTTGCAGGAGCCCGCTGGCCTTGATGCCGCCAGCCTGCGCGGCTCTATTGTTTGGCTTGAACCGGTGGAAGATGAAGAGCAACGCCAGCGCTGGTGGCGCCGCATCGTTGCCGGTGACCGGTTGCAGGGGGTGGCCTGATGCGCTGGAATATGGGACAGCGTTTGGGGCTGCTGCTGGCGAGTTTTAGTCTGCTGGCCTCGGTGCTGCTGGGCTACCTGGGGTTTAACGCTGGGCGCACGCTGCTGGAGCAGCGCGCCAGCCAAGCCTTGCTCGACACCACGCGCATTCTGGCGGCGCATTGGCAGAGCGGAATCGATCAGGTGGGGCAGGATGTGCAGGCCCTGGCCGAGCTGGCTGCTCGCCTGCCCGCCAGCGCCCCCAGCACAGGCCAACAGCAAAGCCTGGCCGACGCCTTTGCCTCCCTGCTGCACAGCCACCCTGACTATTTACAGGCGCGCTGGATTGGCCGTCAGGGGCATGGGCTGGAGCTGGTGCATGTGCGCCAATGGGTCGATGCCCGGATCGAACGGGTCGGTGGTCCCGCGTTGCAAGAGAAGGGGCATTTGCCTTTTGTGTACGAAACCCTGCAACTGCCGCGTGGTGCGGTGTACGTGAGTGATGTCGGTCTGAACCATGAAGACGCCCAAGATTGGCGCGACCCGCCGATGTTCTACGTTGCCGTGCCCGTGGTGCCAGCAGCGGGTGCAGCCACTGGGGTGGTGGTGCTGCGCATTGATGCGCTGGCTTTTTTGGCGCGTATGCGCAGCGGGTTGCCATCGGACTACCAACTGTTTTTGACCAACCGCTGGGGGGACTTTTTGTTGCACCCGGACAGCGCCTTGGCATTGGGCTTTGAGCGTGGGCGGCGGGCCCTGGTGCAAGAGCAGTTCCCGGCCACCCAGGCGCTGCTGCAGACGGGTGAGCGCAGCGCCTTGTTTGCCCATAGTGATGCCCAGGGCAACGTCCAGAGCGTGGCTTTTGTGCGGATGCCGTATGGCGGCGTGGACGATGGCCGATTTTTGCTCCTGGGCCTGGCACAGGCCATGGCTGGGGTGCAGGCCGATACCCAGGCTCTGGGCATTGCCACGTTGCGTATGGTGGCGTTGCTGGCTTTGCTCGGTGCATTGCTGGCCGCCTGGGCCTCGCGCATTTTCATTGGGCCCTTGCGCGCCGTGGTGCAGGCGGCGCAGGCGTTTTCGCTCGGGCGTGCGCATGGCTCGTTGCCGGTGCAGCGCCAGGACGAACTGGGTGATTTGGCGCGCAGCTTTCAGGACATGGAGGGCATCATTGGCGCGCAGCTGCAGGAGCTCAACCGCAGCCGTGACGCCATGGAGCACCTGGCGCACCACGACGCCCTCACCGGCCTGCCCAACCGCCGCATGTTCACGCAATGCCTGCAGCAAGCCATCGAGCGTGCGCGCCGCAGCGGGCGACCGCTGGCGCTGGTGTTCGTCGATCTCGATGGCTTCAAGGCCATCAACGACAGCCTGGGCCACGCCGTGGGCGATGCCGTGCTGCAGGCCACGGCCCAGGCCATCCGGGGTGCCGTGCGCCAGAGCGACATCGTCGCCCGCCTGGCCGGCGATGAATTCACCGTGCTGTGCGAGAACGTCGATACCCCCGAGGCCGCCCAGGCCCTGCTGCACAAGCTGGCGCAGGCGTTTGCGGCGCCGCTGGCCGTGGGCGAGCGCACCCTGCCGGTGCGTGCCAGCATGGGGCTGAGCCTGTTCCCGCAAGATGCAGAGGAGGCAGAGGGCCTGCTGGGCAGCGCTGATGCCGCCATGTACCAGGCCAAAACCGCTGTGTCGCGTACTTGACAGCTGTTCCCGGGGAATGGGCGGCGCTATCAGCCAGCTGTCAGATTCAATTGCTGCAATGCAGCATCTTCGTGCCTGAATCATCAAGGAATCCGCTGTGACCAGCATCTACGACCAGAATCTGCCCCGTACCGAAGCCAACCACGCACCGCTGTCGCCCCTGTCCTTCATCGAGCGCACCGCCCAGGTGTACCCCGAGCGCCTGGCCATCGTGCACGGCAGCCTGCGCCAGACCTGGGGCCAGACCTACACGCGCTGCCGCCAGCTCGCCAGCAGCCTGCAGCGTGCCGGCATTGGCAAGAACGACACCGTGGCCGTGATGCTGCCCAACACCCCGCCCATGGTGGAGGCGCACTTTGGCGTGCCCATGGCCGGGGCGGTGCTCAACACGCTCAACACCCGGCTGGACCCGGAAACCATCGCCTTCATGCTCGACCACGGCGAGGCCAAGGCCGTCATCGTGGACCCGGAATTTGCCGCCGTCATGGCCAAGGCCCTGGCGCTGCGCCAGAGCGCTGCGCCCCTCACGGTGATCGAGGTGCAGGACGCCGAATACGGCCCTGCCGCGCACAGCCTGGGCGGCGTGGACTACGAAAGCTTTCTGGCCCAGGGCGATGCGCAGTTTGCCTGGCAGCTGCCGGGTGACGAGTGGGATGCGATCGCGCTCAACTACACCAGTGGCACCACCGGCAACCCCAAGGGCGTGGTGTACCACCACCGGGGCGCGGCCATCAATGCCATCAGCAATGTGCTCGAATGGGACATGCCCAAGCACAGCGTGTACCTGTGGACGCTGCCCATGTTCCACTGCAACGGCTGGTGCTTTCCGTGGACGGTGGCGGCGCGTGCGGGCGTCAACGTCTGCCTGCGCCGGGTGGACGCCAAGGCCATCTTTGATGCCATTCGCCAGCATGGCGTGACCCACTACTGCGGCGCGCCCATCGTGCAGGGCCTGCTGGTCAACGCCCCGGCAGCGCTCAAGGAAGGCGTGCCCGCCGGCGTGAAAACCATGGTGGCCGGCGCTGCGCCCCCGGCCTCGATGATCGAGGGCATGGAAAAAATCGGTTTTGACCTGACCCACGTCTATGGCTTGACGGAGGTGTACGGCCCGGCCACCGTGTGCGCGCCGCACGAGGCCTGGGCGCAGCTCGACATTGGCGAGCGCGCGCGCCTGAACGCCCGCCAGGGCGTGCGCTACCACCTGCAGCGCGCCGCCGCCGTGCTCGACCCTGACACTCTGGAGCCCGTACCGCACGACGGCGAGACCATGGGCGAAATCATGTTCCGGGGCAACATCGCCATGAAGGGCTACCTGAAGAACCCGCAGGCGACGCAAGATGCCTTCCGGGGCGGGTGGTTCCACACCGGCGACCTGGCCGTGCAGTACCCCGACGGCTACATCAAGATCAAGGATCGCAGCAAGGACATCATCATCTCGGGCGGCGAGAACATCTCCTCCATCGAGGTCGAAGATGTGCTCTACCGCCACCCCGACGTGCTTGCCGTCGCCGTCGTCGCCAAGCCCGACGCCAAGTGGGGCGAGACGCCCTGCGCCTTCGTCGAGCTCAAGGCCGGCGCGCACACCACGGTGGAGGACATCGTGGCGCACTGCAAGCAGCACCTGGCCGGCTTCAAGGTGCCGCGCGCGGTGGTGTTTGGCGACCTGCCCAAGACCAGTACCGGCAAGATTCAGAAGTTTGAGCTGCGCCGCCAGGCGGGCTCGGCGGTGGCCATCAACGTTTAGTTTTGCTATTAAAACAATAGCTGCTAGCGCTTGCTAGATAAGCGCTAGAGGCAAATTGGAGTAAAAATTGGGGTCAGATTCCAATTTCCTGAGGGAAATTGGAATCTGACCCCAATTTTTTTTAAAGTCCCTTGAGCATCACCACCAGGATGAGCGCCGGCGTCACCCAGCGCAGCAGCACGAACAGCACCCCGGCCAGGGCGCCGTTGCGCAGCTGGCCCTGGTTGGACAGCGCCCGGGCAAAGCCCTCGTGCCCCCAGGCCCAGCCCACGCACAGCGCCAGGCCGATGCCGCCCACGGGCATGAGCAGGTTCGACGAGACGTAGTCTGCCCAGTCGAACACCGTGCGCCCGCCGGGCGTGAACTGTGCCAGCGTGCTGCCGCTCAGGGCGCTGCCCGCGCCCAGCAGCACCAAAATCACCAGCGTGGCGATGGTGGCGTGGCTGCGGCGCAGGCCCCAGCGCTCGTGCAGGATGACCACCGGCACCTCCATGATGGAGAGCATGGCGCCGGTGGCGGCAATCGCCGTGAGGATGAAGAACGCTGCCAGCAGCACCTGCCCGCCGGGCATTTGCGCAAACACGGCGGGGATGGTGATGAACACCAGCGACGGCCCGGCCGAGGGCGCAAAGCCAAAGCTGAACACCGCCGGAAAAATCGCCATGCCCGCGAGCAGCGACACCGACAGGTCGGCCAGCATCACCCGCGTGGCCGTGGCCGGGATGTTTTGCTCTGGCGTGAAGTAGCTGCCGTAGGTCATCATCGTGCCCATGCCGATGGAGAGCTTGAAGAACGCCAGCCCCATGGCGGTGAGCACCACGGCGGGCGTGATCTTGTGCCACTCGGGCTCGAACAGAAAGCGCAGCGCCGCCCCCGTGCCCGGCAGCGTCAGGCTGTAGCCGCACAGCAGCAGCAGGAGCAAAAACAGCAGCGGCATGAGCTTTTTCGTCATCGCCTCGATACCCTTGGTCACCCCCATGAGCAGGATGGCGGCAATGAAGGCCAGCACCAGCCACTGCCACAGCAGCGACTGCACCGGGTCGGCCACCAGGGCGCTGAAGGCGGCTTGCGTGCTCGCCGGGTCGCTCGAAAGCAGGCGGCCCGAGAGCGCCTTGGCGACGTAGGCAAACACCCAGGCCACGACCTCGGAGTAGAACGACAGGATCAAAAACGCCGCCACCATGCCCCCGGCGCCAATGAGCCACCAGGGCGCGCCGCCGGGGCTGAGCTGGCGCAGCGCGGTAATGGGGTTGGCCTTGGCCTGGCGGCCTATGCTGATCTCGGCAATCATCAGCGGCAGGCCGATGAGCAGCGTGGCCAGCAGGTACACCAGCAAAAAGCCCGCGCCGCCGTTGGCGCCGGTGAGGGAGGGAAACTTCCAGATATTGCCCAGGCCCACGGCCGAGCCCAGGGTGGCGGCGAGGACGCCAAAGCCAGAGGTAAACCCAGCGCGCGCGGTGGTGTTGGCGGGGGCGCTGGTAGCGCTGGTGGCGCCGGGGGAGCTTGGTTTGCTCATAAATTGATAGCTGCTAGCGCGCATTGGTATTGCGCGGGGGGCGTATTTTGCCTCAAGGAAAAGGCCCTGCAGGTGCGGTTCAGTGTTGTCTTAGGCGCGCACCGGCCCGGGGTGGCCGTCGGTGACGACGAACTGCGCCAGGGTGTAGGCCGGGCTGCGGGCGTCGAGCGGGTTGGCCACGGCGCGCAGCGTGGTGCGCCAGGTCTGCGGCGTGATTTCGGCCAGACCGTAGCCGCGCTCCTCGCAGCGCGCGAGCAGCACATGCGGGTTGTGGCGGGCGATGGCGTCCACCTTCTCCTGCGCCGTGCCGCTGCGCGAGCTGATCGAGGTGCTGCAGAACTCGCTCGCCAGCAGGGCGGAGTCGGGCTGTTCGGCCTTGGCGTGCACCTGGCAGACGTAGTTCTGGTGGATGTCGCCGCCCAGGAACACGGTGTTGCGCTGCGGGTGCTGTTGCAAGCTGGCGAGCAGGCGCGTGCGCGCTGCCGGGTAGCCGTCCCAGTTGTCGGTGCTTTGCAGGCCCGAGGGGTAGTGGCGTGGCGAGAACAGGGTTTGCTGCGCCAGCACGCTCCAGCGCGCCGGCGCCTGTGCCAGCTGCGCCGCCAGCCACTGCTCTTGCGCCGGGCCGAGCAGGGTGCGCGCCCGGTCGTGCAGGCTCGGGCAATCGCTGGCGCGTACGCTGGCGGCGCCGCTGCGGCCGGGCTGGCGGCAGGCTTGCCAGTCGCGGTACTGGCGGTCGTCGAGCAGGTGGATGCGCGCCAGCTGGCCCCAATCGAGGCTGCGGTACAGCTGCAGGCCGCCTTGCAGCCAGGCCGTGGCGGACAGGGGCATGTGCTCGTAGTACGCCTGGAAGGCGGCAGCGCGCTGGGGCGCAAAAGCCTGGGCGCCGTCGGGGCCGGCGCTGCCGGCCCAGTCGTTCTCGACCTCGTGGTCGTCCCAGGTCACGGCCCAGGGGCAGGCGGCGTGCGCGGCCTGCAGCAGCGGGTCGCTTTTGTACAGGGCGTAGCGGTCACGGTAGTCCTGCAGGGTGCGTGCCAGCGGCAGGTCGTGGCTGCGCGCCAGGGTGCTGCGCTCGCGCGGGCTGGCGTATTCGTAGATGTAGTCGCCCAGGAACAGCACCAGGTCGGGGGCGTCTTGCGCCGCGTGCCACCAGGCGGCGTATTGCCCGTGCTCCCAGCGCTGGCAGGAGGCGAACACCAGGCGCAGCTGCGCTGGCAGCTCGCCCGCAGCCGGCGCGGTGCGCGTGCGCCCGGTGGCGCTGGTGGCGCCGCCGCAGTGAAAGCGGTAGAAGTACCAGCGCCCCGGCTGCAGGCCCTGCAGCTGCACGTGTACGCTGTGGCCCCATTCGGGTGCGGCCAGCGCCTGGCCGCGTTGCACCGGGCGGCGAAACTGCGCGTCGTGCGCCAGCTCCCAGTGCACGGTCTGCGCTGGCAGCTGTGGCGGGGCGCTGGCCAGGCGCGTCCACAGCACCAGGCTGTGGGCGCCGGGCTCGCCGCTGGCCACGCCCAGGGCAAAGGGGTCTTGCTGCCAGGGCTGGGGGTTGGCCCAGGCCCAGCGCGGCAGTTGCATGGCGCAAGCGGCCAGGGCGGCGCGCTGCAGCCACGCGCGCCGCGCGGCGTTCATGCCGGCACGACGCGGTTTTTGCCGGCGCGCTTGGCCAGGTACATGCCTTGGTCGGCGCGGCGGATGGCGTCGGTGCTGCTTTCGGTTGGGCCCAGCTCGGCCACGCCGGCGCTGAAGGTGATGAGCAGCTTTTCGTTGTTTTGCAGGAAAAACCGCGTCGTCAGCTCGCGCTGCAGGCGCTGCATGGCCTGCACGCCCTGGGCCTGGGTGGTGTCGGGCAGCACGAGCACGAATTCTTCGCCGCCGTAGCGCGCCAGCATGTCCTGCGGGCGCATGACGGAGCGCGTGACCTCGGTCAGGTGTTGCAGCGCGGCGTCGCCGCTGGCGTGGCCCAGGCGGTCGTTGAGGGCCTTGAAGTTGTCAATGTCGAGCAGCGCCACGCACAGCGGTGAGCCCAGGCGGCGCGCGCGGGCGATTTCGCGCTCCATGGCTTCGTCCAGGCCCTTGCGGTTGAGGGCGCCGGTCAGGGGGTCGTGGCGCGCCAGGGCGCTGGCCTGGTCGAGTTCTTCTTGCAGGCGTGAGATTTCGGCGCGTTTTTCTTCCGCGCGCTCACGCAGGGTTTGCAGCTCTTCGTGTGCGATGCGGCTGTCGAGCGCCATGGCGCGGGTGGCGTTCATCACCTCTTGCAGCACCGGGGTGATGTCTTCGAGCCGGCTGGCCTGGCCGATTTGGTCGGCGCAGCGTTCGAGTGTGAGGTGGAACTGGTCGCTGGTGGAACAAATGCTGGTCAGGCGTTCGATGAAGGTGGCGAGCAGCTCCTTCATTTGTTCCTGCGCTTCGTTCGAGCGGGCGCGGGCTTCGGTTTGTTTGAAGATGACGTCTTTGAGGCGCCGCTGCACGTCGTCGAGGCGGCGCAGGCTCAGCGGCGGGGTGGCTGCGGCCATCAGCGCCTCGGCCTGGCCGCGCAGCCAGTCGTCGTTCGGGCTCAGGGCGGAGATGTTCTCGAACACCAGGTGCAGCAAGGTCAGCAGCCCGAGGCGGATGGCCTGTAGCTCTTCGGCCGAGAACGACAGGCGGTAGCTGAAGTTGGCCAGCAGCAGCGTCAGGGTGGAGCTGGGTGGGTGGTTGGTGCGCAGCAGCTGCGTGATCTCCAGCGCCATGTCGTGCACGCGGGCGTCGTCTTCGCTCAGGATGGTGCGCAGACTGTCGAGCAGGCGGGCGATTTGTTCGGCCAGGTCGTTGGGCAGGACTTGCAGGGGGGCTGGCTCGGGCGGTGGCAGGGCCGTGCCGGCGGCTTGCAGGCCGAGGTTGGCGTAGCCGACGAGCACGCTTTGCAGCGCCGTCCAGTCCTGGCGGTGCACGGCGGCGCCGAATTGTTCGAGCAGGCGGATCTGCGGGGGAGTTTGTGCTGGCAGCACGCGCATGATGGCGCGCAGCTGGCCTTCGGGAAAACCCAGGCTGGCAGCGGGCACGCCGGCGATTTCGGCATATACCGCCTGGTAATGCTCGGGCGTGGGCGCGAGTCGGCGCAGGGCCAGCTGTTTGAGGGTTTCGCGCGCGATATCGGAGGTGGTGCGTTCTGCCATGGGCCATGCCAAGCGGTAGCGTTGGACGGCTGCGAGTGTGACAGAAGAAGCGGCCCGCTGTGGCCGTGGCTCTTGGGTTGTTGCGTCGGTGGCACGCTTTCGGTGTGCTGTGAACGCCCACCCTACAATCGGGCGCACTGCGATGTGACCCTATGAAAATTCTCATTTCCAACGACGACGGTTACCAGGCTCCGGGCATCGTGGCGCTGTACGAGGCGCTGCGCACGGTGGCCGACGTTGAAGTCGTCGCCCCCGAGCACAACAACAGTGCCAAGTCCAATGCCTTGACGCTCAATGCTCCGCTGTATGTGCAGCGCGCGGCCAATGGCTTTCGCTACATCAATGGCACGCCGGCCGATTGCGTGCACATCGCCCTCACGGGGCTGCTGGGCTACCGGCCTGATCTGGTGGTTTCGGGCATCAATAACGGCGCCAACATGGGCGACGACACCTTGTATTCAGGCACGGTGGGTGCGGCTATGGAAGGGTATTTGTTTGGCGTCCCGGCGATTGCCTTTTCGCAAGTGGACAAGGGCTGGGGCGAACTGGAATCGGCTGCGCTCAAGGCGCGCGATCTGGTGCAGCAGATGCTGGCGCAGCAGCTGGTGGGAGCAGCCCCCTGGTTGCTCAATGTGAACATTCCCAACATGCCCTACGCAGCGTTGCGCCCGCTCAAGCTCTGCCGCCTGGGGCGGCGTCATGCGGCGCAGCAGGTGATTACGCAGCAAAGCCCGCGCGGCGAGACCATGTACTGGATCGGTGGCGCCGGCGCTGCCAAGGACGCTGCCGAGGGTACGGATTTTTATGCCACGGCGCAGGGCCATGTGGCGGTGACGCCGCTGCAGGTCGATCTGACCGATCACGACCACCTGGCCTACTGGGCCCAAACAGCGGCGCGCTTGGCCAGCGGCGCGGCGCTGGAGGGTTGATGCAGCAGCCGCGTCGCCCGGGTTTTCCAGCCCGTCTGCCGCCGCTGCAACCCGGTACGGCGCGTGCACCGGCGGCTGTGCCGCTGGCGCCAGCGCCCCGACCCCAGGGCGTGGGGCTCGATTCTGCCGCCGTGCGCGCGCGCATGGTGCAGCGCCTGGCGGCGGCGGGCATTCAGGCGCTGCCGGTGCTGCAAGCCATGCAGGACGTGGAGCGCCATCGGTTTGTCGATACGGCCCTGGTCAACCAGGCATACGAGGACACCAGCCTGCCCATCGGCCTGGGCCAGACCATCTCCAAGCCCAGCGTGGTGGCGCGCATGGTGCAGTTGTTATTGGGCGCGCCCGTCGCTGTAGCTGGGTTGGGGCGGGTGCTGGAGATCGGCACCGGTTGTGGTTACCAGGCTGCCGTGCTCGCGCGCGTGGCGCGCGAGGTGTATTCCATGGAGCGGCTGCGCGGCTTGCACGAGCGCGCCCGCGCCAACCTGCGGCCACTGCGCCTGGCCAACGTGCACCTGATTTTTGGTGATGGCATGGGGGGCTATGCCCAGGGCGCACCCTACGCCGGCATCATTGCTGCCGCCGGTGGCGAGGCCGTGCCACCAGCGTGGTACCAGCAGCTGGCGGTGGGCGGGCGTTTGGTGGCCCCCATGGCCGACAGCCGGGGACAGCAGGCCTTGTTGGTGGTGGATAAAACCGAGCATGGGTTTCAGGAGCGCCTGCTCGAAGCGGTTCATTTTGTCCCCCTAAAATCGGGGGTTGCCTGAAGGGATTGTTTATGTTGGTTTCGCGTGCTGGGTGGCTGGGGAGTTCGATCGCATTGGCGGCAGCGTTGCTGTTGGTCGGTTGCGGCACCTCGCTCAACCGGGCTCCGGTGGAAGATCGTGGTACGGCCGTGGGGGGCGTTAGCGCCAGCCCAGGCCAGGTGGTGGATGCGCCTAAGCTGCTGCCCGGGGCGGAAAACGCCGGCAAGCCCGGCTACTACAGCGTCAAGCCTGGCGATACGCTGATTCGCATTGGTTTGGAGAACGGCCAGTCGTGGAAAGACATTGCGCGCTGGAACAATCTTGAAAACCCGAACCTGATCGAAGTCGGCCAGGTGCTGCGCGTGGTATCGCCGGGCGCTGCCGTGGCGGCGGCACCCGTGCCACCAGCGGTGGTGGGTGGCGATACGGGCGTGGTCACGCGCCCGGTGGGCTCTCCGGCCGTGGCGCCGGCGGCTGGCGCTGCTGCTCCTGTGCCTGCACCTGTGCCAGCACCTGCAGCGGCCAGCACGGAAGATGGCGTGGCCTTTGTCTGGCCGGCGTCGGGCAGTTTGCTGGCGGGGTTTGATGAGGCGCGCAACAAGGGCTACGACATTGGCGGCAAGGTGGGCGACCCCGTGCTTGCTGCGGCCGATGGGCGCGTGGTTTACGCCGGTGCCGGGCTGCGCGGTTACGGCAATCTCGTCATCCTCAAGCACAACAATACCTACCTGACCGCTTACGCGCACAACCAGACGCTGCTGGTCAAGGAAGACCAGAGCGTGCGCAAGGGGCAGAAAATTGCCGAAATGGGCAGTACCGACGCCGATCGCGTCAAGCTGCACTTTGAGATCCGCCGCCAGGGCAAGCCGGTCGATCCCTCGCGCTACCTGCCGGCGCGTTGATGACCGGTTCGCACAGCGAGCTGCACCTGGAAGAGGGGGAGGACGCCGCCTGGGATGGGGCGCCGTCCGAGCTGCGCCAGGTGGCGGTCACGCCGGCCCAGCATGGCCTGCGTCTGGACAAGGCCCTGGCCGAACTGGTGCCCGAGCTTTCGCGCAGTTATCTGCAGCAGCTGCAGGCCCAGGGGCTGGTGCAGGTGGCGGGGGTGGTTGGCCTCAAGCCGGCGCACAAGGTCAAGGCCGGCGATTTGCTGCAGATCGAAATCCGCCCAACGCAGCAAAGCCAGGCCTTCAAGCCCGAGGCCATGGCGCTGGATGTGGTGTACGAGGATGCGCACCTGCTGGTGCTGTACAAGCCCGCCGGCCTGGTGGTGCACCCGGCGCCAGGCAATTGGAGCGGCACCTTGCTCAATGGCCTGCTGGCGCGTGATCCGTCGGCGCAGCTGCTGCCGCGCGCTGGCATCGTGCACCGACTCGACAAAGATACCAGCGGCCTGATGGTGGTGGCGCGCGAGCGCAGCACCATGGACGCTCTGGTGCGTCTGATCGCCGCACGCGAGGTCAGCCGCCAGTACCTGGCGCTGGCGCACCGCGCCTGGCAGGGCGTGCCCGAGCGCAGCGTGCAGGCCCCGGTCGGGCGCGATCCACGCAACCGCCTGCGCATGGCGGTGGTCGATTTGGCGCACCACGCCGGCAAGAGCGCGCGCACCGACATGCAGCTGTGGGCCGGCAACGAGCAGGGTTGCCTGGTGCATTGCAAACTGCACACGGGGCGCACGCACCAGATTCGGGTGCACATGGCCGCCATTGGTCATCCCTTGCTGGCCGACGTGCTGTACGGCGGCACGCCGGCAGCTGGAATGCAGCGCCAGGCCCTGCACGCCTACCGCCTGGCGTTTGCCCATCCGGTCGATGGCCGGGCGCTGGCATTCGAGGTGCCGCTGCCGGCAGATATGCTGCAAGCCATGGGGCAATGGGGGCTGCGCTACAATTTCGGCTGACGGCCCATTGGCCGGTTTGTCCTTGATGCCCGGGCCCCTGCCTTTGCCCGCCGGCTCGTAGCGCAGCGCAGTTTTTGTCCCCTGTGTGGGTTTCTCTTGTGCGCTGGCGTTCGCTTCTCCTACTAAAACCGCTGAACCATGAACTCGGTGGATGCCAAACGGGTCCTTGAGACCGCTTTGATTTGTGCCCAGCAGCCGGTGGGCTTGCGTGATTTGCGCTTGCTGTTTGCCGATGAGCTGGGCGCCGACAGCGTCAAAAGCCTGCTGCAGGAATTGCAGCAGGACTGGGCGCTCAAAGGTGTGGAGCTGGTGTGCGTGGCTTCGGGCTGGCGTTTTCAAAGCCGTCCGCAGATGCGCGAGTACCTCGATCGCCTGCACCCGGAAAAGCCACCGCGCTACACCCGGGCGGCGCTGGAGACGCTGGCCATCATTGCCTACCGCCAGCCGGTGACGCGCGGCGATATCGAGGACATTCGCGGCGTCACGGTCAACAGCCTGATCCTGAAACAGCTCGAAGACCGGGGCTGGGTCGAGGTCATAGGCCACCGTGAAACCGTGGGCCGTCCGGCCTTGTTTGCCACCACGCGCCAGTTTCTGGACGACCTGGGCCTGCAATCGCTCAACCAGCTGCCCATGCTGGAAGACCCGCGCAGCCAGGCCCACGTGCTGCAGGTGCTGGGCCAGCCCGAGGAGGGCGCTCCGCCTGCCGATCTTTTTACCGCCCTTGTTGAACCCCTGACCGAGGGGCAAGCCCCCGTTACGGGGGCAGCCACTACACCATGAACGATACCCTGCCCCCCGATTCCGCCGCCCCTGAGGCCGTCCCCGCTCCCCTGGCACGTCCCACGCGCAAGCCGCGTGCAGCAGCGCCTGCGGCCGAGGGCTACGCTTTTGCCGACGTCGTCAGCGGCGTGCTCGACGCCGATGAAGAGCGCACCGATCTGCCCGCGCCCAAGCGCGTGCTTTTGCCGCAGCCAGAAACCCCCAAGCTGCACAAGGTGCTGGCGCAGGCCGGCCTGGGCTCGCGCCTGGAAATGGAGCAGATGATTCTGGAGGGGCGCATTTCGGTGAACAACGAACCGGCGCACGTTGGCCAGCGCGTGCAGTTTGGTGACCAGGTCAAGGTCAACGGCAAGCCGATCCGCTTTCGTATCGAGCCGCCGCCGCTGCGCGTCATTGCGTACCACAAGCCCACGGGCGAAGTGGTGACGCACGACGATCCGCAAAACCGCCCGACGGTGTTTCGCAAGCTGCCGCGCCTGGTGCAGGGCAAGTGGCAGTCGGTCGGGCGCCTGGACTTGAATACCGAAGGTCTGCTGCTGTTCACCAGCTCCGGTGATTTGGCCAACAAGCTCATGCACCCGCGCTTTGGCCTGCAGCGCGAATACGCCGTGCGCGTGCTGGGCGCCTTGAGCGATGAAGAGCGCCAGCGCTTGCTCGACGGCGTGCAGCTCGAAGACGGGCCGGCATCGTTTGGTTCGATCGACGATGGCGGCGGCGAGGGCGCCAACCGCTGGTACCGGGTCACCATTTCCGAGGGCCGCAACCGCGAAGTGCGCCGCCTGTTCGAGGCCGTGGGTCACGCCGTCAGCCGCTTGATCCGTATCCGCTACGGCGCCATGCTGCTGCCGCGCGGCTTGAAGCGTGGCGCCTGGATGGAGCTTGACGAGCAGGACATCCGCTCGCTGATGGACGCCGCCGGCATGGAGCCGCCCGTGCGTGCGCCGCAGGCGCCTGCCCCCGGGCGTGGCGGCCGGCGTGCACCGGCACCGCGCAAGCCTGCGCCGCCGCGCCGCCCTGCGGGCAATGCGCAAGGCGGCGGCCAGCCCGATCCCATGAAAACCTCGGTCGGCTACATCGGCGCCGACAGCCTGCAGCGCCAGCGCCTGAACCAGCGCCAGGCCGCCAAGCGTGCGGGCCGCAGTGGGCGGTAATACGTGTTTTTTATGCCCGCCTCACAGGGCTGAAATACCCAACCGCTAGAATTAAAGGTTTTGTCTGACGACAAAAAATACTGCAACTTTCCCAAGGAAAAACCAAATGGCTATCGAACGCACCCTCTCCATCATCAAGCCCGACGCCGTCGCCAAGAACGTCATCGGCCAAATCTACGCCCGCTTTGAAGCCGCCGGCCTGAAGGTGGTTGCTGCCCGCATGGCACACCTGTCGCGCCTGGAAGCCGAGCAGTTCTACGCCGTGCACAAAGAGCGCCCCTTCTTCAAGGACCTGGTGGACTTCATGATCTCCGGCCCCGTCATGATCCAGGCGCTCGAAGGCGAGAACGCCATCCTGAAGAACCGTGAACTGATGGGCGCTACCGACCCGAAGAAGGCCGAAGCCGGCACCATCCGCGCCGACTTTGCCGACAGCATCGACGCCAACGCCGTGCACGGCTCGGACGCCGCTGAAACCGCCGCCGTCGAAGTGGCGTTCTTCTTCCCTGGTCTGAACATCTACTCGCGTTAATTTCAGGACCCGCCGGGCCCGCCAGGGCCTGGCGTCAAGGCAGGCTGTGGGCATGACGACAACGAATCTTCTGGACTTTGACCTCGATGGCTTGGCTGCGTATTGCGAGCAGCTCGGGGAGAAGCGCTTTCGTGCCACGCAGCTGTTTCGCTGGATTCACCAGCGTGGCGCCCAGGATTTTGACCAGATGACGGATCTGGCCAAATCGCTGCGCGAAAAACTCAAAAAACACGCCCATATCAGCGGCCTGACGGTGGCGACCGAGCAGGCTTCGCGCGACGGCACCATCAAGTGGCTGTTCGACGTCGGCGGCGGCAATGCCGTCGAGGCCGTGTTCATTCCCGAGGACGATAGAGGCACGCTGTGCGTTTCCTCGCAAGCGGGTTGCGCCGTTGGCTGCCGCTTCTGCTCCACCGGCCACCAGGGTTTCAGCCGCAACCTGACGACGGGCGAGATCATCGCCCAGCTGTGGTTTGCCGAGCACCACCTGCGCCAGCGCCTGGGCACGAGCGAGCGCGTGATCTCCAACGTCGTCATGATGGGCATGGGCGAGCCGCTGCAGAATTACAACGCCCTGGTGCCCGCGCTCAAGACCATGCTCGACGACCATGGCTACGGCCTGTCGCGCCGGCGCGTGACTGTCTCCACCTCGGGTGTGGTACCGATGATGGAGCGCCTGGCACAAGACTGTCCGGTGGCGCTGGCGGTGTCGCTGCACGCGCCCAACGACGTGCTGCGCGAGCACCTGGTGCCTCTGAACCGCAAATATCCTCTGGCCGAGCTGCTGCAAACCTGCGTGCGCTACCTGGAGCACGCGCCGCGTGATTTCGTCACTTTCGAATACTGCATGTTGGATGGCGTCAACGACCAGGCCGAACATGCGCAGCAGCTCATCGACCTGGTGCGCAGCCACGGCAATGGCAAGGCTTGGTGCAAGCTCAACCTGATTCCGTTCAACCCCTTTCCGGCCTCGGGGCTGCTGCGTTCGCCGCAAGCCCAGGTGCAGCGTTTTGCCCAGCTGCTGAGCGACGCCGGCATCGTCACCACGGTGCGCAAGACGCGCGGTGACGACATCGATGCTGCTTGCGGTCAGCTCGCCGGTGATGTGCAAGACCGCACCCGCGCTGCCGAACGCATGGCCAAGCGGCGCACGATCAACATCAATCCGATCTGAATTCAATCGACCTAAAACGATCACTCAAGGAGGCTGTGCATGATGGAGACGGTTATGGGCGCGTGGTGGCGCCAATCCCGGGCGCTGGGTGCGGCCGGCCTGGTGTGGGTGGCACTGTCGGGTTTGACGGGCTGTGCCACGCAGCCAGGGGCCCAGGGGCAGGACATGGGCAGCATCAGCAGCGTCAGCGATACGGAAGAAACCGAGGTGCACCGCCGCGCTCGCATCCGCCTGGAGCTGGCAGCTAACTACCTGGAGCGTGGCCAGCTGGAAGTGGCGCTCAACGAGCTCAAGCAGGCCCTGGCGATCGAGCCCAATTACGCCGACGCCTACAACCTGCGTGGCCTGATCTTCATGCGCATGGACGATCCGGGGCTGGCTGAAGATAGCTTCCGCCGCGCCATGGCCTTGCGCCCGAACGACCCCGATGTGGCGCACAACTATGGCTGGCTGCTGTGTCAGCAAAAGAAATTTACCCCGGCGCAAGAACAGTTCGAGCGTGCCCTGGCGGTGCGCAACTACGCTGCGCGCAGCCGCACTTACATGGCGCTGGGGCTGTGCCAGGACGCCTCCGGGCGCAGTGAGACGGCGCTGCAAAACCTGCTCAAATCCTATGAACTCGATCCTGCCAATCCGGTGGTCGCGTACAACCTGGCCATTCTTCTTCAGCGCCAGGGGGATCTCGAACGTGCGCAGTTCTACATCCGGCGCCTGAACAACAGCGAACTGGCCAATGCCCAATCGCTGTGGCTGGGCATCAAGATCGAGCGGGCGCTGCACAACGAGGTCGCCATGCGCCAGTTGGGCGAGCAGCTGCACAAGCGCTTCCCTGAATCCAAGGAATTTGGCGCCTACACCCGGGAAGCTTTCAATGACTGATGCCCTGGTGGTAACGGCGGGCACACTTTTGCGCCAGGCACGCGAGGCTGCCGGCATGGATGTGTCGGTGCTGGCCAGCGCCTTGAAAGTCCCGGTGGGCAAGCTGCAAGCGCTCGAAGCCGATGATTTCACCGCCTTGCCCGACGCCGTGTTTGCACGTGCGCTCGCTTCGAGTGTGTGCCGGGTGCTCAAGATCGACGCCGCGCCGGTGCTTCAGGGGCTGCCGCAGGGACAGGCGCCGCGCCTGGTGAGCGATGCGGACGGCATCAACGCCACCTTCAAAGACCCACAGGACAAGCGCCTGCTGCCCTGGAGCCTGCCGGTCGTGCCACGCGGCGCCAGTCTGGCGGTGCTGGCCCTGCTGATCGCGGCGGCGCTGGTGTACTTTTTGCCCACGGGTATGTTGGAGGTCGAGCTGTCGAAAACCGGCGTACCCAGCCAGGCCAGCGAGAGTGCACCGTTGGCGGCGCAGGCCCCGGACGTGCAAGAGCAAGCGGTCGAGGCGGTCGAACCCATCCCAGTCCAGGCACCTGCATCTGCACCAGCTGCAGCAACGCTCCCCGTGGCTGCAGCTGCCGCCGTACCTGCGCCTGGGGCCGATGGCGGCGCTGGTGCCGCTACGGGCAGCCTGCTCGAATTCAAGGCCAGTGCCGAATCCTGGGTACAGGTGCGCGATGCGGGCGGTAGCGTGGTTTTTGAGCGCGTGCTCAAGGCCGGCCAGACGGCGCAGGCTGGCGGCAAACCGCCGCTGGCCGTGGTGATTGGCAAGGCCAGTGCCACCGAGGTGCTGGTGCGCGGCGCGCCCTTTGATTTGACTGCAGTGGCGCGCGAGAACGTGGCGCGTTTTGAGGTGAAGTAAGTGCAAGACAAGAGTTTCGAGTCGGCCCGGCCCATCGCCCTGGCCCTGCCGGCACAGCGGCGCACGCGCCAGGCGCGCATTGCCTGGGGCGACAACGTCGTCACCGTCGGCGGCGGCGCACCCGTGCGCATCCAGTCCATGACCAACACCGACACCGTGGATGCGATTGGCACGGCCATCCAGGTCAAGGAGCTGGCGCTGGCGGGCTCGGAGTTTGTGCGCATCACGGTCAACACGCCCGAGGCGGCGGCTGCCGTGCCCTATATCCGCGAGCAGCTCGACCGCATGGGCGTTGCCACGCCGCTGGTGGGTGACTTTCACTACAACGGCCACCGTCTGCTGACCGATTTTCCCGACTGCGCCCAGGCCCTGTCCAAGTACCGCATCAACCCTGGCAACGTGGGCAAGGGCGACAAAAAAGACAAGCAGTTCGCGCAGATGATCGAGGCGGCAATGCGCTGGGACAAGGCGGTGCGCATCGGCGTCAACTGGGGCAGCCTGGACCAGGCGCTGCTGGCCGAGCTGATGGACGCCAACAGCCGCCGCGCCCAGCCCTGGGACGCCCGCCAGGTGATGTACGAGGCTTTGATTACCTCCGCCCTGGACTCGGCCCGCCAGGCGCAGGCGCTGGGGCTCAATGGCGACAACATCCTCCTGTCGTGCAAGGTCAGCGGCGTACAGGATTTGATCGCGGTGTACCGCGAGCTGGCGCGCCGCTGCGACTACGCCCTGCACCTGGGCCTGACCGAGGCCGGCATGGGCACCAAGGGCACGGTGGCGTCGAGCGCGGCGCTGTCGGTGCTGTTGCAAGAGGGCATTGGCGAGACGATTCGCGTCTCCCTCACGCCCCAGCCGGGCGAGGCCCGCACGCAAGAGGTGGTGGTCGCTGCTGAGATTTTGCAAGCCCTGGGTCTGCGTGCATTTGTGCCCAGCGTCACCGCTTGCCCTGGGTGTGGCCGCACCACCAGCACCACCTTCCAGGAGCTGGCCAAGCAGATCGACGACTTCCTGCGCGCGCAAATGCCCATCTGGCGCCAGCAATACCCCGGCGTGGAGGGCATGAAGGTGGCGGTGATGGGCTGCATCGTCAACGGCCCCGGCGAGAGCCGCCACGCCGACATCGGCATCAGCCTGCCCGGCACGGGCGAAGCGCCCGCCGCGCCCGTGTTCATCGACGGCGAAAAAGCCCTGACCCTGCGCGGCGAAGGCATTGCGCAGGAATTCCAGGCCCTGGTGGAGGGCTATGTGCAGCGCCGCTATGGCCCGCGCCAACCCTGAATGCTTATTGGGGCTTATTGGGGTCAGATTCCAATTATCAAAAACCATAGCTGCTCGCGCTTGTCTGGCGCGGGTTTGAGCAATAAATAACCCTCAAACCCTTATCTGGCAAGCGCGAGCAGCTCACTTTTTTATATGGCAAAGAACGACAAACTGAGCGCCGTCAAAGGCATGAACGACATCCTGCCGGGCGAATCCGAGCGCTGGCAGTGGCTGGAGGCGCAGGTGCGCGCGCTGATGGACGGCTTTGCCTACCGCAACGTGCGCACGCCCATCGTCGAGCACACGCAGCTGTTCGTGCGCGGCATCGGCGAGGTGACCGACATCGTCGAGAAAGAGATGTACTCGTTCGAGGACAAGCTCAACGGCGAGCGCCTGACCCTGCGCCCCGAGGGCACGGCCAGCCTGGTGCGCGCCACCGTCGAGCACAACCTGCTGTACGACGGCGGCAAGCGCATGTGGTACATGGGCCCCATGTTCCGCCACGAGCGCCCGCAGCGCGGCCGCTACCGCCAGTTCCACCAGATTGGTGCCGAGGCGCTGGGCTTTGCCGGGCCGGACGTGGACGCCGAGCTCATCTTGCTGGCCGTGGCGCTGTGGAAGCGCCTGGGCCTCACGCAGTGGCGCCTGGAGATCAACAGCCTGGGCCAGAGCGAGGAGCGCGCCGCGCACCGTGCCGCGCTGATTGCCTACCTGGAGCAGCACCAGGACGTGATGGACGAGGAGGCCAAGCGCCGCCTCTACAGCAACCCGCTGCGCGTGCTCGACACCAAAAACCCGGCCATGCAGGAGATGGTCAACGGCGCGCCCCGGCTGCTCGACTACCTGGGCGCGGCGTCGCTGGCGCACTTCGACGGGCTGAAAGCCATCCTGGACGCCAACGGCGTGCCCTGGACGGTGAACCCGCGCCTGGTGCGCGGCCTGGACTACTACAACCTCACGGTGTTCGAGTTCGTCACCGACCTGCTGGGCGCGCAGGGCACGATCTGCGCCGGCGGCCGCTACGACGGGTTGATCGAGCAGATCGGCGGCAAGAGCGCCCCGGCCGTGGGCTGGGCGCTGGGCGTGGAGCGCGTGCTTGAACTCGTCAAAGAGCTGGGCACCGAGATTGCGCAGGCGCCGCTCGATGCCTACGCCATCGTGCCCGACGCCGCCGCCATGCCGCAGGTGCTCCAAACCCTGACCGTGCTGCGCGAAGCCGGCCTGCGCGTGCAGATGCACGCCGCCACCGAGCAGGGCATGGGCAGCATGAAATCACAGTTCAAGAAAGCCGACGCCAGCGGTGCGCGCCATGCGCTCATCTTTGGCGGCGACGAGCTGGCGCGTGGCGAGGTCACCGTCAAAGCCCTGCGCGACGGCAGTGGCGCGCAATGCGAACGCCGCCTGGCCGAGGTGGCGCAATGGGCGCCCACCCTACAATCGAACGCCTAACTTTCCTGAACCTCCATGGCACAACATCTCGATCTTGAAGAACAAGAGCAACTCGACCAGCTCAAGCATTTTTGGAACGCCTGGGGCAACCTGATCAGCGCCGTGCTGCTGCTGGTCTTTGGCAGCCTGGCGGCTTGGAATGGCTATCAATACTGGCAAAAGCGCCAGGCCGTGCAGGCCACGGCACTGCTCGACGCCGTCGATGCAGCGGCTACGGCGCACGATGGTGCGCGGCTGCAGCAGGCGCTGAACGATTTGCAAACCGGCTACGCCGGTACGGCGCAGGCCGGCCTGGCGGGTTTGATGGCCGGCAAGGAACTGCTGGCCGAAGGCAAGACCGATGAGGCCAAGGCTGCACTCACCTGGGTGGCCGAGAAAGCCGCCGATGCCGGCCACCAGGCCCTGGCACGCCTGCGCCTGGCGAGCCTGCTGGTGGAACAAAAAAATTACGACGAAGCGCTCAAGCAGCTCGGTGGCAACTTCCCGCCCGAGTTCGACGCCGCCGTTGCCGACCGCAAGGGCGACATCTATGCCCTGCAGGACAAAAAAGCCGAAGCCATCGCCGCCTACGAAAAAGCCTTCAAGGGCTTTGAGGACGGCCTGCAGTACCGCCGCCTGGTCGAAGCCAAGCTCAACGCCCTGGGCGTGCAGCCGGCACAGGCCAGCCCTGCCGCTGCAGGGGGTGCGCAATGAGCGCCCGCCGCCATCTGCGCCCCCTGCGTCCGCTTCTGGCGCTGGCCCTGGTGGGCTCGCTGACCTTGTCGGGCTGCTCCTTGTGGGGTGGTTCGAGCAAGCCCCAGCCCTTGCAGCTCGGCCCCATGGAGCCGGTGCTCGCCGTGCGCCAGGCCTGGAGCAACCCGATAGGTGCCGTGGGCGGCTTGCCGCTGCAGGTGCATGTGCAGGGCACGCAGCTGACCCTGGCCTCGGCCAGCGGCACGGTGGCGGCGCTCGATGCCCGCACGGGTGCCGATGTGTGGCGCACTCAGCTGGGCACGCCGCTGACGGCTGGCATTGGCAGCGATGGCCGCCATGCGGCGGTGGTCTCGGCCAACAACGAATTGATCGTGCTCGATCAGGGACGCGAAGCCTGGCGCCAGCCGCTGACGGCGCAGTCCTACACCGCGCCGCTGGTGGCCGGTGCGCGCGTGTTCGTGCTCACGGCCGACCGCACTCTGGCAGCCTATGACGCCGCCAGTGGCCAGCGCCTGTGGCGCCAGCAACGCCAGGGCGAGCCCCTGGTGCTGCGCGAATCCGGGCTGCTGACGGCGGTGGGCGACACCCTGGTCACCGGCGTTTCCGGGCGCCTGGTGGGCATCAACCCCGACAACGGCACGGTGCGCTGGGAGAGCCTGATCGCCACCTCGCGCGGCACGAACGACGTCGAGCGCCTGGTGGAGCTGGTCGAGCCCGTCAGCCGTGTGGGCAACAGCCTGTGCGCGCGCGCTTTCCAGGCCGGAGTGGGCTGTGTCCACCTGGGCCAGGGCAACACCGTCTGGAGCGACAAGGCCAGCGGCGCCACCGGTGTTGCCGGTGACGAGCAGCAGCTGTTTGGCACCGAAAGCAACGGCCTGGTGCAGGCTTGGCGCCGCAACGACGGCAGCCGCACCTGGAGCTACAACCAGCTGCAGTACCGCAAGCTGACGGCGCCGCTGCTGCTGGGGCGTTCGGTGGTGGTGGGTGATGATGCCGGCTGGGTGCACCTGCTCTCGGCGCAGGATGGCCAGCCGCTGAACCGCTTTGCCACCGATGGCTCGGGCATTGCCGCCACGCCGGTGCAGGCGGGAGAGACGCTGGTGGTCGTCACGCGCAAGGGCGCGGTGTATGGCTTCCGACCGGATTGATGAGGTAGTATTTTTCAGATGAAACCCGTGATTGCCCTTGTGGGGCGCCCCAATGTCGGTAAATCGACGCTGTTCAACCGCCTGACCAAGTCGCGCGACGCCATCGTGGCCGATTTCGCCGGCCTGACGCGCGACCGCCATTACGGCAATGGCCGCCAAGGCAAGCTCGAATACATCGTTATCGACACCGGCGGCTTCGAGCCCGACGCCGGTAGCGGCATCTTCCGCGAGATGGCCAAGCAGACGCGCCAGGCGGTGGCTGAGTCCGATGTCGTGGTCTTCGTCGTCGATGTGCGCGCCGGCCTGTCGGCGCAGGATCACGACATTGCCAACTACCTGCGCCGCCTGGGCAAGCCCTGTCTGCTGGTGGCGAACAAGGCCGAGGGGATGCAGTCGGGCGTGCAGCTGTCGGAGTTCTACGAGCTGGGCCTGGGCGAGGTCTATCCCGTCTCGGCCGCCCACGGCCAGGGCGTGCGCGGCCTGGTCGAAAAAGCGCTGGAACCCCTGAATCTGCCCGAACCCGAGGACGACGAAGCAGAGCAGCAGGGCCAGGGGCCGATCAAGCTCGCCGTCGCCGGGCGGCCGAACGTCGGCAAATCCACGCTCATCAACACCTGGCTGGGCGAGGAGCGCCTGGTGGCGTTTGATATGCCGGGCACGACGCGCGATGCCATCAGCGTGCCGTTCGAGCGCCAGGGGCAGAAATTCGAGCTCGTCGATACGGCAGGACTGCGCCGCAAAGGCAAGGTGTTCGAGGCGATTGAGAAGTTCTCCGTCGTCAAGACGCTGCAGGCCATCGAATCGGCCAACGTCGTGCTGCTGCTGCTCGATGCCACGCAGGGCGTGACGGATCAGGATGCGCACATTGCGGGCTACATCTTGGAGAGTGGCCGCGCCGTGGTGCTGGCGGTGAACAAGTGGGACGCGGTCGATGAGTACCAGCGCCAGATGCTTGAGCGCTCCATCGAGACGCGGCTGTCCTTTCTCAAGTTTGCCAACATCCACTTCATTTCGGCGCAAAAACGCCAGGGTCTGGGGCCGCTGTGGACGTCCATCATTGCCGCGCACAAGGCGGCGACCTGCAAGATGCCGACGCCGGTGCTCACGCGCCTGCTGCTCGAATCCATCCAATTCCAGACGCCCAAGCGTGTGGGCGGCTACCGCCCGAAGATGCGCTACGCCCACCAAGGCGGCATGAACCCGCCGCTGATCGTGATCCACGGCAATTCGCTGGAGTTGGTCACCGATGCGTACAAGCGCTTCCTGGAGGGGCGTTTCCGCAAGGAATTCAACCTCGTCGGTACGCCGCTGCGCATCGAACTGAAAACCTCGCACAACCCGTTTGCCGACAAAGAGTGATGCGCATTCAATGCCCTTGCTGCAGCGCACAAGGTGTGGGCTGTGGTAAGGTGGAAGATTACAACAACACGTTTGAACACGGAGCATATCGTGAGCAATAAAGGCCAACTTCTCCAAGACCCGTTCCTCAACGCGCTGCGCCGCGAGCATGTGCCGGTGTCCATTTATCTGGTCAACGGCATCAAGCTGCAGGGCCAGATCGAGTCTTTCGACCAATACGTCGTGCTGCTGCGCAACACCGTGACGCAAATGGTCTACAAGCACGCCATCTCCACCATCGTCCCGGGCCGCGCCGTGAATTTCTCCACGGCCGATACGGCGGACACCGAAACCAGCGGCGCCTGAGTTTGGTGCACGCCATGACTCCCCGCTGTGGTGGGGTGTTCAGCCCCGGAAAGGGCTTGTGTGGGCTCTGATCACGCAACGCAACGCCAAAGCGCCGCCGTGGTGCTGGTGGGCGTGGACTTTGGTCTGCCCCATTTCGATGCCGAACTCGAAGAGCTCGGCCTGCTGGCGCAAACCGCAGGCTTGCAGCCGGTGGCGCGCCTGGTGTGCAAGCGCAAGGCGCCCGATGCAGCGCTCTTCGTCGGCAGCGGCAAGGCCGATGAAATCCGTCTGCTGGTGCAGATGCACGGCGCTGCCGAGGTATTGTTCGACCAAGCGCTGAGCCCGGCGCAGCAGCGCAATCTGGAGCGCCACCTGGAAGTGCCGGTGTACGACCGTACGCTGCTCATTCTGGAGATTTTTGCCCAGCGCGCGCGCAGCCACGAAGGCAAGCTGCAGGTGGAACTCGCGCGCCTGCAGTACCTGAGCACGCGTCTGGTGCGCCGCTGGACGCACTTGGAGCGTCAGCAGGGCGGTATCGGCCAGCGCGGCGGCCCGGGCGAGACGCAGATCGAGCTCGACAAGCGCATGATCGGTGAAGCCATCAAGCGCACCAAGGAGCGGCTGCAGAAGGTCAAGCGCCAGCGCAACACCCAGCGCCGCCAGCGTGAGCGCCGTGACACATTCAACATCTCGCTGGTGGGCTATACCAACGCTGGCAAATCGACGCTGTTCAATGCCCTGGTGAAGGCGCGTGCTTACGCTGCCGACCAGTTGTTTGCCACTTTGGATACCACGACGCGCCAGCTGTACCTGGCCGATGCGGGCTGTTCGGTTTCGCTCTCCGACACTGTTGGCTTCATCCGCGACCTGCCACACGGCTTGGTCGATGCCTTTCAGGCCACCTTGCAGGAGGCGGTGGATGCCGATTTGCTGCTGCACGTGGTCGATGGTGCGAATCCGCATTTTCCGGAGCAAATTGCCCAGGTGCAGCGCGTGCTGGCGGAAATCGACGCCGCCGACATCCCGCAGTGGCTGGTGTTCAACAAGCTCGACGCCCTGGCGCCCGAGCAGCGCCCGCCGCAGTTGCAGGGTACGTATGAGCTCGACGCTCGCCTGCTGCCCCGCATATCCCTGAGCGCACGCTCGGGTGAAGGCTTGGCGGCTTTGCGCCAGCAATTGGCAGCGGCCGTGCTGGCTGCACGCGGTCAAGAAATGTCCTCTGGGGATATTCTTGATTTGCCAGGAGAAACCGCTTGATTGGGCACAATGCCCGCTTCGCTCGCATCCAACCTCACTGAGACATTGCATGATTTTTCCAATTCGCGCCCCGCGTTGGGCAATGCTGCCGCAGCGTATTCGGGGGATGTTCAACCTCAACGACCCACGCTGGGGCCGGGGGGATGACAAGCCCAACGACGATGGGCGCCAGGAGGAGCGCCCGCCGCAGGGGCAGCGCAACAACCCGGGGCCGGGGGCGCAGCCGCCCGATTTGGATGAGCTTTGGCGTGACCTTAACCGCAAGCTTTCGGGCCTGTTCGGTGGTGGCGGCAATGGCGGCCCCCGGGGGCCGGCCGGCAACGGTTTTCAACCCGACATGAAGAACGCCGGCCTTGGCCTGGGGTTGATTGCCGGCGTGGCGTTTTTCATTTGGATGGGTACCGGCATTTTCATCGTGCAGGAAGGCCAGCAGGCGGTCATTACCCAATTCGGCAAATACAAGAGCACGGTGGGTGCCGGCATCAACTGGCGTCTGCCGTACCCGATCCAGCGCCATGAATTGGTGTTCGTGACGCAGATCCGCTCGGCTGACGTCGGGCGCGACAGCGTCATCAAGAGCACCGGCCTGCGCGATTCGGCGATGTTGACCGAGGATGAGAACATCGTCGAAATCAAGTTCGCCGTGCAATACCGTCTGAACGACGCACGCGCTTGGCTGTTCGAGAGCAAGAACCCGGCCGACGCCGTGGTACAGGCGGCCGAAACGGCGGTGCGCGAGGTTGTCGGCAAAATGAAGATGGACACGGCCCTGGCGGAGGAGCGCGACCAGATTGCGCCGCGCGTACGCCAGCTGATGCAGACCATTCTCGATCGCTACAAAATTGGTGTCGAAGTCGTTGGTATTAATCTGCAACAAGGCGGCGTGCGCCCGCCTGAGCAGGTGCAGTCCGCATTCGACGATGTGCTCAAGGCAGGCCAGGAGCGCGAGCGCGCCAAGAACGAAGCCCAGGCCTACGCCAACGACGTGGTGCCGCGCGCTACGGGTACGGCCTCACGCCTGACGGAAGAGGCTGCCGCGTACAAGGCCCGTATCGTGGCCCAGGCCCAGGGTGATGCGCAGCGCTTTTCCTCTGTGTTGGCGGAGTATCAGAAGGCGCCGCAGGTGACGCGCGACCGCATGTACCTCGATGCCATGCAGCAGATGTACAGCAGCGTCACCAAGGTGCTGGTCGATGCGCGCCAAGGCTCGAACCTGCTGTACCTGCCGCTGGACAAGATCATGCAAAACGTGGCCCAGCAGCCCGCCTTGGTGGAAAACCAAGGCGCCGCTGCGCCCGCTGCGGCCCCCACCCTCCCAGCGTTGGGCAATGATGCCCGCGCCCGTGACAACAGCCGCTCGCGTGAGCGCGAGCCGCGCTAGGAGATGCCCGTGAACCGTATTGGTTTTTTTGTTTCCAGCATCGTGCTGCTGCTGGCATTGGCCAGCTCCATGCTGTTCGTGGTCGATCAGCGCCAGTTTGGCGTGGTCTACGCCCTGGGGCAGATCAAGGAAGTGATTACCGAGCCCGGGCTCAACTTCAAGCTGCCGCCGCCGCTGCAAAACGTCACCTACATCGACAAGCGCTTGCTGACGCTCGACAGCTCTGATACCGAACCCATGCTGACGGCAGAAAAGCAGCGCGTGGTCATTGACTGGTATGTGCGTTGGCGTATTTCCGAGCCCAGCGAGTACATCCGCAACGTTGGCATGGACGAAAACGCCGGCGCGCTGCAGCTCAACCGCGTGGTGCGCAACGCCTTCCAGGAGGAGATCAACCGCCGCACGGTGCGTGAGCTGCTCTCTACCAAGCGTGAGGCGCTGATGGCCGATGTGAAGAAAGAAGTGCTCGAAGCCGTGCGCGGTGCCAAGCCCTGGGGCGTGGACGTGGTGGACGTGCGCATCACCCGCGTCGATTACGTCGAGGCCATTACGGAATCCGTCTACCGTCGCATGGAAGCCGAGCGCAAGCGCGTGGCCAACGAGCTGCGTTCGACCGGCGCCGCCGAGGGCGAAAAAATCCGTGCCGATGCCGATCGCCAGCGTGAGATCACGGTTGCCAATGCCTACCGCGATGCGCAAAAAATCAAGGGCGAGGGCGATGCAGAAGCAGCGCATATCTACGCTGAGGCCTTTGGCCGCGATCCGCAGTTCGCCCAGTTCTACCGCAGCCTCGATGCTTACAAGGCCAGCTTTGGCAAGAAGAGCGACGTGATGGTGCTCGACCCCGCATCTTCTGAGTTCTTCAAGGCCATGCGCAGCAGCGGCGCTGCCAAGTAAGTGGTGGCTCGGTGAGTGACAGTTGGTGGGCCGCTTGCGCCTTGTTGCTGATTTTTGAGGGCCTTTTGCCCTTTGCAGCCCCTGGGCTGTGGCGGCGCATGTGGACGCAGGTGGCGCAGCTGCGCGATGGGCAAATTCGCTTCTTTGCCTTGTGCAGCATCGGCGCGGGCCTTTTGTTGCTGCTGTGGCTCTGAAGCCAGGGCTTGCCGTCCCGTTGTGGGTGGTCTTGGAGGGGACTCCAGGGCCATGCCGGTAGAATCGCGTTTTTAACAGCCTTACCTCCTGCCATGTCTGCCTGGGTCCTGCCGGATCACATTGCCGATGTTTTGCCTTCCGAGGCCCGGCACATCGAAGAATTGCGTCGCGGGCTGCTCGATACCGCACGTGGCTATGGCTATGAATTGGTCATGCCGCCGCTGCTGGAGCATCTTGAATCCCTGCTCACCGGCTCGGGCGAGGCGCTGGATCTGCAAACCTTCCAGTTGGTCGATCAACTCTCGGGCCGTACCCTGGGCCTGCGTGCCGATACCACGCAGCAGGTGGCGCGCATCGACGCCCACCTGCTCAATCGCCAGGCCGTCACGCGCCTGTGCTATTGCGGCCCGGTGCTGCATACCCGGCCCGATCGACCTTATGCCACCCGCGAACCGCTGCAGTTTGGCGCTGAAATTTACGGCCACTCCGGTATGGAGGCCGACCTGGAGGCCCTGCGTTTGGCCCTTGACTGCTTGCGCGTCGCGCAACTCGGCGCGGTCAGCGTCGATTTGGCCGACGTGCGCATCGTGCGCAGTCTGCTCGCTGGCGTGATGGTCGATGCCCAGGTGCTGCGCGCAGTGCATATGGCCCTGGCCGCCAAGGACGCGAGCGAACTGGCGCAACTCACACGCAATTTCCCCGTTCACGCGCGTACCGGCTTGCAGGCGCTGCTGTCCTTGTATGGCGATATCCAGGTGCTTGATGAAGCTGAAAAAGCCTTGCAGGGCATAGCTGGCGTGCGTGAGGTGCTATCAAATTTGCGTATTGTGGCCCAGCGGCTAGAGGGCGTGGCAGTCACGTTCGACCTGGCTGATCTGCGCGGTTATGCCTACTACAGCGGTATGCGCTTTGGCATTTACACCTCGGGTGCAAGCGATGCCCTGGTGCGTGGCGGTCGATATGACGAGGTGGGTGCTGTGTTTGGTCGCAACCGGCCGGCAGCCGGTTTCAGCCTGGATATCAAACAGCTGGTCGCCGTCGTGCCGCCGCGTGCGCTGCGTGCCGCCATTCGTGCACCCTGGAGCGAGGCGCCGGATTTGACTGCGGCCATCGCTGCCCTGCGTCACCAGGGCGAAACCGTGGTTTGCGTGCTCCCAGGTCACGAAAGCGGAGTCGATGAGTTTGACTGCGACCGTGAACTGGTGCAGCTTTCTGGGCAGTGGGCCGTGCGCGCCCTTTGATGCCCGATGGATTCACACAATTAACCGGATTTGGATATGAATACACACAAAGGTCGCAACGTCGTCGTGGTCGGCACCCAGTGGGGTGACGAGGGCAAGGGCAAGCTGGTCGATTGGCTGACCGAGAGCGCCCAGGGCGTGGTGCGCTTTCAGGGCGGACACAACGCTGGTCATACGCTGGTCATCAACGGCGTGAAAACGGCGCTGCACCTGATCCCGAGCGGCATCATGCGTCCAGGCGTCAAGTGCTATATCGGCAACGGCGTGGTGCTGTCGGCGGCCAAGTTGTTCGAGGAAATCGAGGGCCTAGAAAAAGCCGGCGTTGAAGTGCGCTCGCGCCTGCGTGTGTCTGAAGCCTGCCCGTTGATCTTGCCGTTCCACGTTGCCCTTGATGTGGCCCGCGAGGCGGCGCGCGAGCAGGGTGGGGTGGAAAAAATTGGTACCACGGGCCGTGGCATTGGCCCCGCTTACGAAGACAAGATCGCCCGCCGTGCGCTGCGCGTGCAGGATTTGAAGCACCCCGAGCGTTTTGCCACCAAATTGCGTGAACTGCTGGCGCTGCACAACCATGTGCTGCAGACTTTCCTGCGCTCGGGCGACTTCAGTTTTGGCGAGGCCCTCAAGCCGTACCTGCAAGATGGTGCAGTGCAATTTGAGCCGGTGTACCAGGAAGCCATGCGCCACGCTGAACTGCTTGCGCCAATGATGGCCGACGTTTCGCGTGAACTCAACGAGGCCCATCAGGCCGGCGCCAACTTGTTGTTTGAAGGCGCTCAAGGCACTTTGCTTGACGTCGATCACGGTACTTACCCCTATGTCACCTCGAGCAACTGCGTCGCTGGTAATGCGGCCGCAGGTTCGGGTGTCGGCCCGGGCATGTTGCACTACATCCTTGGCATCACCAAAGCCTATTGCACCCGCGTGGGCGGTGGCCCGTTCCCGACCGAGCTTGATTGGGAAAAGGAAGGTACGCCGGGCTATCACATGAGCACGGTTGGTGCGGAGAAGGGCGTCACGACGGGGCGCAGCCGCCGCTGTGGCTGGTTCGATGCTGCCTTGCTCAAGCGCAGTGCCCAGGTCAATGGCCTTTCGGGACTCTGCATAACCAAGCTTGATGTGCTCGATGGTTTGACCGAACTGCAGCTGTGCGTGGGTTATGAGCTCGATGGTGCGCGCATCGACCTGTTGCCGATGGGGGCCGATGAAATCGCCCGCTGCCAGCCCATCTACGAAGTCATGCCTGGCTGGACGGAGTCCACTGTCGGCGTCACGGTGTATGAACAGCTGCCGCAGGCAGCGCGCAATTACCTGGAGCGCATCACCCAGGTCACAGGCGTGCCAATCGCCATGATCTCGACCAGCCCGGATCGGGATCACACCATCATGATGACCCACCCTTACCGGGCGGGTTGAGTTTTCCCTTTTGGAGTTTCCTTTTTATGTTGACCGAAGACGGTAAGCATCTCTACGTCAGCTATGACGAATACCACAACCTGATTGAAAAACTGGCCCTCAAGGTGCATCAGTCGGGGTGGGAGTTCGACACCATCTTGTGTCTGGCACGCGGTGGCCTGCGTCCCGGTGACATCCTGAGCCGTATCTTTAACAAGCCCCTGGCCATCATGTCCACCAGCTCGTACCGTGCCGAAGCCGGCACGGTGCAGGGACATTTGGACATTGCGCGCTTCATTACCACCCCCAAGGCTGAAATCGCTGGGCGGGTGCTGTTGGTGGACGACTTGGCGGATTCGGGGCATACGCTCAATGCTGTCATCAAGATGCTCAAGACCAACTATGCTCCGATCACCGAGCTGCGCAGTGCCGTAGTCTGGACCAAGGGCGTGTCGGTGTTCACCC